>CBDAOQ010000003.1:4947500-5547500 GCA_965198125.1 Candidatus Versatilivorator sp.
ATTCAGCATTCCAGTCCTCGATCACCACATTTTCCGTTTACCAAAGGCGCCGCGCCCCTGACCACGCCTGCTTCTTCTCATCACGAGAATCCCGGATGGCCATGATAGGATAGAGTCGATCTTTTGGTATTCCACACAAACAGGGTTGGCTCTCGGGTGGCTGCCGCGGAGGCCGCCCCCATCCCTCCTGGAGGAATCGAATCATGAAACGCCGCCATCTGCTGCAAGCCGGTCCCCTGGGGGTCCTGGCCGCCGGAATGGGTTCCTTGGGGCCATCTTCCACCGGAGCCTCCCTGCTGGCGGCTCCACAGCAGCGTTCCGGACTGCCGCCCATCAAGATCACCGATGTCAAGTGCATCCTCACGGCGCCCGCCGGACGCCGGCTGGCCGTAGTCAAGGTCTCGACCAGCGAACCCGAGTTGTACGGCCTGGGCTGCGCCACCTTCACCCAGCGGATTCGCACCGTGCAGACAGCCGTGGATGTCTATCTGAAGCAGTTTCTGGTGGGCAAGAGTCCCTGGGATATCGAGGACATCTGGCAGTCCTCCTTCTTCAGTTCCTACTGGCGCAACGGACCGGTCCTGAACAACGCCCTCGGCGGGGTCGACTCGGCTTTGTGGGACATCCTGGGGAAATGGACCGGCCTGCCCGTCTACCAACTGCTGGGAGGCAAAAGCCGCCGAGCGGTCGACACCTACAGGTCGGCCGGCGGCCGGACCTTCGAAGAGCTTGCCGATTCGTTCCAGCAGTTGCTGGAGCAGGGCTATCGGCACATTCGCTGCGAGCCGGTGGTGCCGGACGCCTCTCCTCCCCTCGGCCCGGAGAACGCGGCCCGACCGGCCAACCAGCGGATACGCCACTGGGAGGCGGCTCCCTTCGCCCGGGCGCTTCCCCGGTTCTTCGGGAAGCTGCGCGAACGGTTCGGCGAACAGGTCGAGCTGCTGACCGACGTCCATGAGCTGCTGCCCCCCATTGTGGCCATCCAGTTGGCCAAGGACCTGGAACCCGTCCGGATGTTCTTCCTGGAAGATCCGCTCTCCCCGGAAGACGTCGGATACTTCAAGCATCTGCGCCAGCGAAGCAGCACCCCCATCGCCATGGGCGAGCTGTTCAACAACCCCAACGAATGGCTGGACATCATCAGCCAGCGGCTGATCGATTTCATCCGTGTCCACATTTCCCAGATCGGCGGCATCAGCATGGCCTTCAAGCTGGCCCATTTATGCGAGTTTTTCCGGGTACGGACCGCCTGGCACGGCCCCGGCGACACTTCGCCGGTGGGGCACGCCGCCAATATCCATCTGGGTCTGGTCGTCAACAACTTCGGCATCCAGGAGTTTCACGGCCTCACCCAGTCGGAGCGGGACGTCTTCCCCGGAAGCCCGCAAGAAAGGGGAGGCTACGTCTACATCAACGAAGCGCCCGGCATAGGGGTCGACCTGGACGAGAAGCTGGCGGCCCGCTTCCCCATCAAGGACGATCCCAGCTTCGACCTGCACTGGGGCAACCTGCGGCGCAAGGACGGGACCATCGTCAAACCCTGAATCCACTCCGACCGAGTTTCTGCAACAACACTATCGAACCTGGAGGTCACATGAAAAAACAGATATCAAGCTGGGTAGCCCTGCCCTTCCTGGCCTTTGCCGCCGCCAGCTGCCAGCAGGAGGGCCCCGCGGGCGGAGCCGCCGGCGCGGCCGAAAACGACAAGCCCCCGCGTATTGCCGCCGCCGACCTGGACAGGCTCATGCAGGAGGAAGCACTGCTGCTGGACGTCCGGGAGCCCTCGGAGCTAAAAGAGCTGGGAACTCTGGAGGGCTACGTCAATATTCCCATCGGCCAGCTGGAGCAGCGTCTGGACGAGCTGCCCAAAGACAGGCTGATCGTCACCGCCTGAAACGGCGGTGGCCGAGCCGCGCGTGCCGCGGCCTTACTCAAGAAGAACGGATTCCGGACCGCCGGCTCCTGCGGGCTGAGAGGCTACAAGGGGCAGAGGATATTCCCCGAGTCCGGGACTTGAAGGGGAAGAAAGTATGTTAGTCTCTAGGATAAGGAAGTCACTATGTCCACCATCGCTTTCGACACGCGGCGCGCCGTTCGCAACCTGAAGGCTGCCGGCATCTCCGAAACCCACGCCGACGCGATTGTTGACTCCATGGCCGAGGCCTTTAGCGATACTGTTGCCACCAAGACAGATATTGCCGAATTGAAGGCCGACATGCTCAAGGTCGCCATCGGCATTGTTGTTGCCAACGCCACCTTGACGTTTGCCCTGATCCGGTTTCTTGCCTAGCCCGCAATTTTTCGTCTCAGGGACCGCCGGTCTCACCGCCTGTGGAGAAGAACGATGGTTAGGGTACGGGAGAGGACCCAGTAGTTGACATCCCTCCGTCACGCCAGGGCCTGCCGGCAGTATTCCAGCGACTCCCTGACGCCTTCCAGCGAGGGCTGACCCTTGATCTCGTGCTCGATGTTGGCTGGAATCGGGTACTTCCCTGCCTTCAGTTGCCGCAACACCTCCCCGATGGGCGTGTCCCCGGTCCCGAACTTCAACACCGGCGATCGGGGGCCCAGCCCCTTCTTCCGATCCTTGAGGTGCAAGGTGACAATCCGTTGGTGGTGCCGGTCGATGTAGTCCACCGGATCGAACCCGGCGGCCACGAAGTGACCGATGTCCAGATTGACGCAAATAAAGGAAGAAGCCCCCTCCATGGCCGCGGCAAAATCCTGAGGACCGTCGAAGACATCTTCCTTGCCGCCGTGGGCGTGGTTGTGCATGCCGACCCTGATCCGGTGCCTGCTGGCGAAGGAATCGATCAGGGGCGCCAAGCTGGGCCGTGTCGAGGCAGTGATCACCTCGGTGCCCAGGGCCCGGGCGATAAGGAAGCCCCGATCGATTTCCTCGGGACTCATTGTCTTGCGAAAGCTGTAGTTGTAGGCGTTGAGCCGGATGCCGGCCCGGTCCAGCTTGCGGGCCGCATTCTCGAAGAAACTGAGCGGGGTCTCCAGCCGCCACCGGCGGAGCTCGGCGGGTTCCAGACCCCTGGGCTCCAGATGTCCCTGCCAGAGCTCGCAACTGTCGATCCCCACGCTGACCATGGCATCGATGGCATCCTCGAAGGAGCGGTCCCGAAAGCTGTAGCTCTGGACACCGATTTGAACGCCCTCGATCAGGGAGCTGGCGGCTTTCCTGCGGCAGCCCGCCTGGAACGGCAACAGCCCCGCCCCGGCCAGCAGGGCCGTGTTCTTGGCAAAGGTGCGCCTTGAAATCAGTCTCATGGGCATGCCTCCCTTCGGACAGGTCGATCCCCACAGGGGCTTAACCCGCATTTCTCAGCGGGGGCTGCACTCGTGAGGCGAGTGCAGCAAGTGCAGCAGGTAGAGGAGTTTTCTTAAGAAAATAGTCCCCCGGGCGCCAGCCCGGGACTATCCCACGCTGCCCCTCACCGTAGGGGCAACCCTTGTGGTTGCCCGCTGTTCGCGTTCGCCCGGTTATCCCCGGATTGGGCGCCCACAAGGGACGCCCCTACGGTTTGGTGCAGGACTGTCCCACATGGAATTCGGGCTCCTCGATGTACATGTCCCCCTGAATTTGGCAGCGTGAGATCATCCCGGGCGCCAGCCCGGGGGTTCGAGGCAAGCCGCGAAGGCGGCGCCCGCACTTAGCCGTGGGCGTGAGCCCATGGAAACCGATAGCTCTATCCCCGAGCCGCGTAGGCGGCGACAGCAATCACCCCCGGTGCTTGATTTCAGACCCGCTCACCGTCCGCTAAGCAAACTCTTGTTCACTTTGCAGACCATGGTATAGGCCGGATCGAAGATGTTTCCCAGCTGGTAGCGGACGCACTGGGCCAAGAGCAGATTGGCGCCCAGGGCGTCCAGGCCGTAGTCCTGCTGCAGCCAGCGGAGCATCTCGGTGGTGGCGTGCTGGGTGGCCTGATCCAGCGGCCGGGCGTTCCCGACGGAAAAGATCCACTCGCTGTTTTCGCCCCGCGGCCACCCGATCGACTTGCCCTTGAGAACCCTCAGGGTGACGCGGACGTCCATGGAAATCTCGATCCCGGTGCCCACGATTTCGCCGTCTCCCTGCACGGCGTGTCCGTCTCCCAGAAAAAACAGCGCCCCCGGCTCGAAGACCGGGAAATAGACCCTGGTCCCCGCCACAAAGCCCCGGTAGTCCATGTTTCCGCCGTGCTCGGCGGAGGTTGCGGTGGAGATGGCTTGCCCGCCCTCGGCCGCCACGCCGAAGCACCCCAACATGGGCTCCAGCGGAATGACCAGCCGCCCCAGCCTGGATTCCGGGCCGACCAGGGTGGCGGTCCCCTTCTCTCCGTCCACCTCCCACTCCGCCAGGGGCGCCTGGGGCAACTGGCGCACGTAATCGGGGTCCACCACGTTGGCCGCCACCGCCGACTGACAAAACCCGTAGCTGCGGTTAGGCCGGATCTCCTCCAGATCCACCGCCAGGGTATCGCCGGGCTCGGCCCCCTCAACGTAGAAGGGCCCGGTCTGAGGGTTGCTTCTGGGCGTCACCTGCTCGCGCCGGTGGTCGACCCCCCACGCGTCCACCGTCGTGGTCACCAGGGTATCGCCGTCGCCCACCCGCAATACCGGCGGGTGCGGTCCCAGGGTGGTGTGGTATCGGGTAGGCGTGAAGTGGTGCTCCATGGCTTGGGACTCCGGTTCAGGTTCAGAACAATCCAGGGGCTCCGGCGCAACCGGCCGGCCGACTCACCCCCGACTGAGCGCTTCCTCCGCATGCCTGGCCCGAATCCAAGATTCGACCGGCCTCAAGGACCCTTTCGGGTCAGCCAGGAAACGACTTGTTCCCGAGAAAGTTTGCCCGGCTCAATCTCCAACAGGTCTGTCTTGCCGGCCAGCTCATAGGCCTGCCGAAACCAACCGGTATCGAAGGTCTCGCCCGTGTCGTGGATCAACAGCCGGGTGGCCGGCGCCAGCATGGAGGCGGTCTTGAAGTCTCCCGCCCGTCTCAGCACCGGAACGTTGAGGTGCTCCAGATAGGCCCGGTCCTCCTCGCTTGAGAAACGGGACACGTCCACCAGGGTGCGGTGGAGCTGGGGTGCAAGCGCCCGAGCCAGCAGGCACCACAGCCCCCCCTTGCCCACGCCCGCCAGATTCACCCGGGCCACATCCGGCCGGCTTTCAAGGTAGACGACCGCCGTCAGAATGTCCTGAATCCGATTGGAATCGTCGGTCCGGTTGTAGGTGGTGAAGAACGGATCGCTCATGTCCCGCCTGGCCTTGGCCGCGCCCGTGTTGAAGGCGTCGATGGACATCACCAGGTGTCCCCGGGCCAGAAGCGGCTGAACCCAGGATGCGCCCGGTTCCTCCAGCGCCTCCTTGCCCTCGGGGTGAACCAGCAGCGTGGCCTTCAGATTCCTGCGTTTTCCCCTTGGGAACCATAGAACCGCCGGCACCCGGTCCCCCCGTCCCACCCGGCCGATGTGGAACTTCTGCCTCCCACCCGGCTTGGGAGAAGGAACGGGAACAGCCAGCACTTCGCCGGGAGAGGGAGAGTCAACGGCCAAGGCGTGCTGCAGAGCCGGGGACATAAGTTTCCTGAACCGGGAAAGACTCTCGGAGTCCCTGGGACGGAGCTCGTCGATCTGCCGCCGGTAGCTGTCCTTCAGAGAGGCCAGCATCTCCTCCTCGGTAACCGCGGAGGGGGGAAACTCTCGACCGAAGAAGACCAGCATCTCCGAGGGACTCCCCAGGCGAAAGCGCTTCTCGGCAAACTGGCTGGCGTCGGTCTCCCCCAGCAGCCAACGGCCGAACCAGGCATAGACAGCCTCCCGGCTCTCCCGATTGAAGTTGTGCTCGGCCATGGTCTGCATGGTCTGCACCTTGTGGCCGGCGCCCAGGAGGCGATAGATGCTCTGGACCGCCGGGAATTCCACCCGAGGGGTCTCCCGGGTCCAGTCTCCCGAGGCCGAGACCATCAGCAGCGGCCGGGGAGCCATCAGGGCCGCGATCTCCATGTTGTTGGTGTCGAGCCTGAGGTTGGCCTGGTTCTCGCAGATGCAGCCGCCCTGCATGTAGTGGGAGATCATGTTGACCGGGGCCGAGACCTTGATCCGATCGTCGACCGCGGTCAGCAGGAAGGTCTGGGTCCCCCCTCCCGAAGCCCCGGTGCAGCCAATCCGGCCGGGGTCCACGTCGGGCAGCGACTGCAGGAAATCCACCGAGCGAATGCTGTCCCAGAGCTGAATCCCCAGCCGACCGATGCCCCACAGGCTGAAGCTCGGGTCCAGGGGACGGCGGTGGTCCTTGACCTGGCGGCTGTCGTTGTAGGCCAGCATGTCGTAGGCAAAAACCACGTGGCCCTGGCGGGCCAGGTTGATCGCGAGGCCCGGCATCGAGGCGAGGGACTGATTTTCCAGCCGCCCGTAGGCCCAATGGCCATGGGGAGTCAGGATTCCGGGAAAGGGGCCTTGCTTCCCCAGCGGACGGTAGAGATTCCCGGTGACGTAAAAGCCCGGGTAGCTTTCAAAGAAGACCTTCTCGATGGAATAGTCCCCCTTGGAAACCTTCCCGAAGATCCTCGCCTTGAGAGGGCTCTTCTCCACCGGCGGCCACAACCCGGCGCTGACCTCTATCTGCCGCCGCAGATCGCCGGCCCGCCGCAACCAGCCCTCTTGGATGAGAAAGGGCTCGAACGAATAAGGCAGGTGCAGGTGGCGTATCCTGGTGGCCCGCCGGTCGATCCCCGGCAGGGAGCGCAATCCCTCAGCGCTGGCAGGTCCGCTCAGAAGCAGAAGGCCAACACCGGCCACCAAGATCTTTTTGCCAGAAATCATGGATGTCTCGCTCCGATTGGGCCGTCAGCGGGCACGAGGTCCCCACCGGCAGCGTTGAATGAATCAGGGGAAATGATCAGCACAGGCCGTCTCTTGGAAGAGGTGATATCGGTGAAGGGGAAGGAAACCGGAACGATGTCGCCCTGTCTATAACTTGTCGTAGACGGCATCCGCCCCATTCTCCCAGAACTCAAAGCTCCGCTCCGAGCCCTTTAGCCACGGCAGGTCCTCGGCGAGCCGCCTCAGCTCACCCTCTGAGAAGACTTGGTAGATCATACCCGGAACGGCGTTGCTCACTTCCGCCAAGGGCTTGAAGACCCCGTTCCTGTACTCGGCCTTGATGCTCATGGTCCAGATTATATCAGGCAAAGCGCAAACGTTTTCCCAGAATCCCGATTGGAATCAAGCGGAATCAGAACTCCGTCATTGAATGCGTCTTGGTCCATTTGCGAGTAGTTCGGCTCGCCCCAATTCTCGTTCAGCTTGTCATCAAGGGCATCTTCGTCTGGCATTCCGTGGCTTGACGGAATACCATTTCGAAAGGCCTTTGGCAGGGGTTGAAACCGCTCTATAAGCGGGACCGCACATCATGCTAGACTCAGTTCGTTATGTCAGAGACAAGTCCGATGAGGCTCATTACGGGGCCGTGGAACGATGGATACGTGCTTGATTTCCACAGTATCAGCAGTACTCCAACCGGAGATCCGTACCATCCGTTCGAAACGAAACGGACCGAGCTAGGTGAACTGCTCTACCGCCTGAAGTACCGAGGGGACCGGACAGCTTTTGGGAAGATTGTGGAAACTGCTGGGGAGTTTGTAAAATCGTGGAATCCACCCATCGAATGTATTGTGCCGGCGCCGCCTTCGCTTTATCGAAAGTCTCAGCCTGTAGTTGAGATCGCACGTGCACTTGGAGCATATCTGAACTTAAGCGTCCCAGAACGCGCTGTCGTAAAGGTCAAGAGGACCGATCAAATGAAGAACATTCCCATTTGGGAAAGGCCCTCAGCTTTAGAAGACGCTATCCAGTCCGGCAAGACGGACGTAGCTGGTAAGTCCATCTTGCTGATCGACGACCTGATCGATTCCGGCTCCACCCTACGACGAGCTGCGAGCGTGCTGCTGGAGAACGGTGAAGCAGCATCTGTTTACGCGCTAGTCTTGACTCGAACAAGGTAAAGAAAATGAACGAGCAAACAAGGGTCTTTATCGCTGGATCACGACGTCTCCCGCGCCTCAGCAAGGATGCTAGGCATCGGATAGACAACATCATCCACCGAGGCTTTACTGTCATGGTTGGCGACGCGAATGGCGCAGACAAGGCTGTGCAGCAGTATCTAAGCCAGAAGGGTTACAAGAGGGTCATCATTTTTTGCACAGAAGGTACCTGCCGAAACAACCTCGGGAATTGGCCGACGCGCACAATACGGGCGGAAAATCCAGCACGGAGAGACTTCGAGTTTTATCGCGCGAAAGACCGTGCGATGACTGAGGAGGCCGATTACGGTCTAATGTTGTGGGACGGTAAAAGTCGCGGCACGCTCATGAACGCAGTTGGGCTTATACGCCGTAGCAGGCCCTTAGTTCTCTATGTGGCACCAACAAAGTCCTTCTTTACACTACGGCAGGCTCCTGATCTTCTTGAAGTGGTTAGTCGCTTCAATCCACAGTCACTGCCTGAGATCGACCGCGAACTAGAAACGAGCGATTGCAAAGAATCAATCCCGAGTACTCAGGCCGACGAGCCCCTTGCACTCTTCTGATTGGTTGCAGTGCCGCCAGCGGAAGACCACTCGTCAAATCATACACACTTGCATCGCATGGACCATGCCCCCCAAATAAGTTTGCCGCGGTGCACAATGCCAGTAGTAGGCTGTCAGCTCTATTGGATTGCCGAAAATTGGTTCTGGACGCAATTGAAGCGAGAGCATCGCAAAATAAAACCAAGATGTGAACTAATCCACAAAGTCCCAACCTAGGGCTGTACAAGCTCAGTACTTACAAATTTAGTGTTTCCCCAACACCGGGGTCTTCGGTCTCTGGTCTAGTGTGTTGTTTCCGGTGTGACTCCCAGGCTGACGGAGGCCCTGATAAGGCGCTACTTTTTGGAGATCACCAGGAGTCGAAATGTCTGACGATCTGGAGAATCTGCGGTATCCGATTGGCCGCTTTGAACCTCCATCCCGGATAGACCGGGATCAGATCGGGAGGTGGATCAACGACATCGAAGCCCTGCCTGGCGACCTCAGGAGAACCGTCAGGGGATTAACCGATACACAACTTGACACGCCCTATCGTCCCGGGGGCTGGACGGTCCGGCAGGTGATTCACCATTTGCCGGACAGTCACATCAACAGTTTCATCCGCTTCAAATGGGCCCTGACCGAGGACCGGCCCGAGATCAAGCCTTATTTCGAGGACCGGTGGGCGGAACTGGCGGACTACTCGATGACTCCGGTCTCGGCATCTCTGGATCTGTTGGAGGGGCTTCATCAACGCTGGGTGGCCCTCTTACGATCCCTGACCCGGCAGGACCTCGAAAGGACGTTCATTCACCCCGAATCCGGCCTTGTAAACCTGCCAGAAACCATTGGTTCCTACGCATGGCACGGACGGCATCATCTTGCACATATCCGGGAGACGATCCGCCGCGAAGGGTGGAAACAGCCATCCTGACTCCGGCGTCAGAGGACATCCGGGGTCGCAAGAAGTTCCTTGAAACCTGGAAAGAATCGAAGGAACGACGTTATTGTTCTCGTATACAGCCCAGTCTCGTAAATGGAATGAATCTTGGTACCGTGGCTTGGTACTTGCTGTAGGCGGGGTATTTTTCGCTCGATATCTCCTCTCCCAGTCGTGTAGAGGCTTGAAAAAGCAATATCAACAGAACGCTGCCCAGACCCGTCCAGTGCCAGAACTGAGCTGATGCGGATATGGCAAAAACGTAATCTGAGATAGATCCACCGATAGTCTTCGCCGCCGATCCAGTACCCTCCCTTCAGTGCGTAGTTGAACGTCAATCGTATCCCCCACAATGTCGCCAACACGGTCATGATATTGACCCGAGCCGATTGAAACTCCAGATCAACAGCAACGATCAGGCAGTAAACCGCCGGGACAATCGACCACAGTCGGTCCGTCCAGGAATACTCCCTCGTCAGGATTGAGAGCGCCCAGCAGACGATGGCCAGGACTATGCACAAATCCAGCGCGATTCCGTATGGGTTGCCTACGAGTGGATGATTGATAAAGTTGAGGAAATTCATATTCCTGTACAGATAGGGTAATTCCCTGACAGTTGCCGCTCCCGGTAGGTGGCGGCAATCACTTCGAGCCGAATCCGGTGGCGACGTACTTCCGGGCATCCTCCCCGCCCAGTCGTACCGTGCCCGGGCCGCTGCGGACGTAGAGATCGCCGTCAGCGGTCTTTTCCAGGCCCTTCCAACGCAGGTAGACCGGCTCGGGGCTCCGCTGGCAGCTCACCAGGCAGACGGTCTTGCCCTGGACGATCTGGGTCTTGGGATCAATGCAGGTGCCGGCGCGGTCACCGAGGCCGTTGCGCGCCGCCTGGGCCAAGTGGCGCATGAACTTGTCTTCGCTTTCCAGGCGGTCGTGCTCGATGCCGAGCACCTTGCGGTCGTCGTCCACCCCGATCAAGAGGTCGCCGCCCTCGGTGTTCAGGAAGGCCGCAATGGTCTTGAGCGCCGCATGGGTGATGGTCTTGTCGTCCTTGCGGTCCTCCCGCAGGTTCCAGCGCAGGCTCGACTTGAACTCCAGCGTCTTCGACTCCTGCAGCTTCAGCAGCTCCTCGGCCCGCCGGTGCCGCCGGATGTAGTCGTCGAAGAGGAAGTTCTTGAGCGCCCGGCCGAAGTCGGGGTCGTCGGTGATGCGCTTGTACAAGTCAAAGTTGGTCTCGACGATCTCCTGGATCTTGTCCTCGAGCTTGGGGTCGAAGGTCAGTCGCACGTTCTCGCGCGTGTTCACACGGGCGCTGGCGTCGAGGCCGGCGTCCTGGTCGAGGGCGGAGCGCAGGTGCTCCAGCGTGACACGGTGCTCGGGGCCGAGGTTCAGGCCGAAGCGCTCGTTCAGCGCCTCGATGATGCGCGAGAGCGCCTCCAACGCCTGCTCGCCGAGGCCGCCGGGCGGCTTGCTCCCGGCGGGTTCCAGCGGCCGAGCCTGCCGTTCCAGCGCGATCCGGCCGCGGCTGGTCCGCTGGATGCGGAAGGACTCCATGTCGATGTTCTTCTGGACCTCGCGCGGCAGCTCATCCGGGCCGGCGGGCAGCAGGCGGCGGAGGTGCCGGGCGAAGACATAGAGCTTTTCGAGGTCGGGGTCGGCGAAGGTCAGCACTTGGGAGAGGAAGGCATAAAGGCGTACGTAGTCGCTCAGTTGGCCGCGGAAGTCGCCCCCCTCCTCCGAGGCGAGATCGTCGAAACGCCGGCGCGCCGCTTCCAGCGCCGCGTAGAGACGGTCCTGGCCCGCCCTGGGGTTGAAATACACCCGCGCAAAGGCCTCGACGTCGTCTTCCATGAACACGCCGAAGCCGAGCAGCCTGCCCTGGACCTCATAGAGGAGGTTGGGGTCGGTTTCCTCCGAGAGCAGGGCGGTCTCGTAGTAGGGCTCGAAGGCCTTCCGGATCTCCTCGGCTTCGTTGGCGAAATCCAGCACCATCACGCCCTGCTTGCCGGGGTGGGTGCGGTTCAGGCGCGACAGCGTCTGGACCGCGTTCACGCCACCCAGTTTCTTGTCCACGTACATCGTGTGGAGCAGCGGCTGGTCGAAACCGGTCTGGAACTTGTTGGCAACCACCAGGAAGCGGCACTCGGGCTTCTCGAATTCGGCCGCCGTCTGCCGCTCACCGATGACTCGCTCGTGCCCGGCCGAGTTCATGCCGGACTCGGTGTAGGACTGGCCGCCGTCCTTGACCGTGCCCGAGAAAGCCACCAGCGCCTTCCAGGGATGGCCCTTTTCCGCCAGATAGCGGTCCAGCATGAGCTTGGAGCGCACCGCGTGCAGGCGCGAGCGCGTCACCAGCATGGCCTTGGCCCGTCCGTCCATATCGCCCGCGGCCTGCGCCGCGAAGTGCTCCACGCAGAGGGCGATCTTCTCGCGGACGGCGTGTGGGTGCAGTTCGACAAAGGACTTGAGCAGATACTCCGCCTTGCGTTTGTCGTAGCGCGGGTCGTCCTCGATCTTCTTCAGCAGCCGCCAATAGGCCTTGTAGGTGGTGTAGTTGGCCAGCACGTCCAGGATAAAGCCCTCCTCGATGGCCTGGCGCATGCTGTAGCGGTGGAAGGGCTCGAACTTCCCGTCGGACCGCCGCTGGCCAAAGAGCTCGAGCGTCTTGGGCTTCGGGGTCGCCGTAAAGGCGAAGGTCGAGAGGTTCGGCTGCCGTCCGCGGCTGCGGATCGCTTCCAGGACGCGATCCTCCACTTCCTCTTCCGGGGTCCCGGCGCCAGCTTCCTCCTTCTCGGCCTCCTCCAGGCTCCCCGCCGCCAGCACCGCCTTCAGGCTCCTGGTGCTCTCGCCGGACTGCGACGAGTGCGCCTCGTCCACGATCACGGCGAAGCGCTGGCCGGGAAGCCGGCCGATCTGCTCGGCGATGACGGGAAACTTCTGCAGGGTGGTGACGATGATCGTCCGTCCGGCTTCCAGGGCCTCGCGGAGCTGGCGCGAGGTCTGGTCGATGTTCTCCACCACGCCCAGGGTCTGCTCGAACTGCCGGATGGTCTGCTGGAGCTGGCGGTCGAGCACACGCCGGTCGGTCACGACGACGACCGAGTCGAAGACGCGCCGGTCCTGGCGGTCGTGCAGCACCGAGAGCTGGTGGGCCAGCCAGGCGATGGTGAAGCTCTTGCCGCTGCCAGCCGAGTGCTGGATCAGGTAGCGTTGGCCGGGGCCGTGGTTGCGCGCATGGCCCACAAGGCGGCGCACGCAGTCGAGTTGCTGGTAGCGCGGAAAGATCAGGTAGCGCCGGCCGGTCTTGCGCCCGCGGTCGTTCTCCGCTTCGACCTCGTGGATGAACTGGCGGATGAGGTCGAGCAGGCTGTCCCGGGCCCAGATTTGCTCCCACAGGTAATCGGTTGGAAAGCCCGGACGGGTGGGTGGGACCGGTGGATTCCCCGCGCCCCCGAAGCGCCCTCGGTTAAAGGGCAGAAATCGGGTGGCGGGCCCTGCCAACCGGGTGGTCACAAACACCAGCTCCGGGTCCACGGCGAAGTGGGCCAGGCAGCGCCCGTAGGCGAAGAGAGGCGCCCTGGGGTCGCGGTCTTGCCGGTACTGCCGGATGGCGTCCTCCACGTCCTGGCCGTTGAGCGGGTTCTTGAGCTCTGCCGTGAAGATGGGGATACCGTTCAGGAAGATTACGAAGTCCAGGCTGTGCTCGCCTTGCTCGCTGTAGCGCAGTTGGCGCACCTCTGCGAAGAGGTTGGCCGCGTGCAGGCGCTGCAACTCCTCGTTCAGCCCGCTCGCCGGCCGGAAGTAGGCCAGCCGGAACTTGCAGCCCATGTCCTTGATGCCGTGGCGCAGCACGTCGAGCGCGCCCCGCCGCCCAATCTCGCGGGAGAGCCGGCCCAGAAAGCGCGGCTTCACCTCAGAACCGTGGTGCTGCTTCAGCCTCTCCCACTCCCTCGGCTGGGTAGCCAGCAGGAAGTCGACCACGTCGCTCGGAATCAGGCAGAGCCCACGGTCATAGTCCTCCGGCTGCCGCCTGAGGTAGCCGCCAGGCGCTGGGTCCTCGCCATAGACCGGCCCCGACTCCCGCACCCCCGTTGCATCGCCCAGGCAGGCGTCGGGCCCGTGCCGCAGCAGCGCACACTCGATCGCCTCCTCGAAGGCGCGCTCGGAGATCTCGGGACTCATGGCGCTTCCTCCCGGACGTCGATCTTGCCGGTGACGGCCGCGGAGATCAGGGCGGTGCGGAATTCCTTGAGGTGGTGGACGGCCGCGAGAATCTTGGAAGACAGTTTCTCGAATTGACCGGCTTCTGCATTTAGGAAATTTGCAATCTCAATCTGCTCCGACTCGGGCGGGACTGGAACAAGAACTCTCTTCAGGTCGCGAATGTTGATTCCTTTGATTGTTGCCCCGAGGGCACCCGCTTCCATTTGGCCGAACACGACCGTAGAGCGAAGTGCATACAACAACCAGCTTCCATTTGTTGCTTTCGTATAGGCTACGCGCGCCGCATCTTGAGTGAGGTTGGCTCCTTCTAGCTCATCCGGCACCATCTCAACTTCGCCGATACTCCCTCGGATTGCATAGACCAAATCACCCCCTTGAAGTCGGGATCGAACGTAGCGTGATTCGATTTCGAACGTGGTCTTGTTAAGGGAACCCAGTTTGAGACGTGTTGGGCTTACGTCACCGCCTTTCACAATCGGAACGCCCACGTCCACGTTTGGCCCAGGAAGAACGATCCCATACATAATCCGACGGTCTGTTGGTGTCAGGTGCCGAAGTCGCTTCACCTCCCAATGCGCCGGGATCTCGCCCAGCCACTCAACGCCGGAGTCCTTCATGGGAACGTTGGGGTCCAGGCCCCGGGTGACGGCGCGTGTGATGAGGGCGGCGCGCTTCTCCTGAAGCAGCTCGATCAGCCGCTCCTTCCTCGCCACCAACCCATCGATCTTCGCCGTCTCGCGGTCGAGAAACGCTGCGATGGTGCGTTGCTCGAACTCTGGAGGCAGCGGGGTGCGGCTACTTCCGACTTGGTCGGGACTGACACGAGGCATCTTGGTCCCGTAGGTCATTGAATCGAGCCAGTGAATATAAGGCGCATTCAACAGGCAATACATCACGTAGCTTTGGAAACACTCAGGAGTTGGTCGAAGAGGGAGGATCTCACTCGTACAAACGCCATCGAAGTCAGGTCGTGCTGCCTTGGCGAGATAAGGACGTAGCTTCCCAAACAGGACATCCCCTCGGACGAACGAGGACACAACACTATCGACACTCTCAGGTTGGGTTTCCAGCAATAGCCGCCCAGTCCAAGATTGGATGTGCTCGAGACCTACATAGGCCACATTGTCCGGTTTAGTGTCCAATTTGCTGATTCTTGCAGGTACTACGAACTTCAGCCTCTTAGCACTCCAATGCGCTGGAATCTCGCCCAGCCACTCGATGCCAGAGTCCTTGTACTCCGGGTATCGGCGGAAGCGCCGCGGCTGCGCCTTCTCGATCCGTTCGATGGCCTCAGTCATTTTCCTTCGCCTTCCGTCCGAACCTGAACCCATGGTCGCCAAGATCCGCTGGCGAGCCAGGCGTACGTGAACGGATCCTCCTCGATCAAGCTGTAGCAGAGCGGCCCCATGCAAAAGCACAGTTCTTCGCTGCCATCATCCGCATAGCACCTCCAGCGCCGGGCCGACCAGCGACTTGGCACGGCAGACCTCAGCCGCGCGCCAGATCTCGTCGGGGCTCGCCTTGCGCTCACGCAGGGAGTCCCTTAGAGCCTCCAGCGCCACGTCCTTGCCGACCAGCCGCCGGAAGCGGAAGCAGTCCACGACGGTGCGGGCCGGACTCGTGATGCGGGCGGGAACCCCCTCGAAGGCAGCGCTCCCGACCCCGTAGCGCAGCGATGCTCCGGAGAAGCGAACCACCTTGACCGGTAGCTCGGGAAGGCGGGGTGTGCGGGCCTTGTGCGGGATGGCGATCCAGACCTGCCTTGGGAGCTGGGTGCCGAGGCCATGGACGCTCAGGGCGGACAGCAGGCAAATGATAGCGCGCGGGACCCGCGTGCAGACGGCGGCGAGGGAGTAGTGCTCGGTCGGTTCGGCGTCGGCAAGGCGGTAGAGACCGCGGGCCACCCGCTCGACGGATCCATCGTCTACCAGGCGCCGCAGTCCGCGTGAGTCGACTCCCAGGTCTGCCGCGTCGCTCGGGCAAAAAAAGGTCTTCGCGCCGAGACCCTCTAGGTCAACGGCGCCCAGCCGGCTCCTTGAATTGTCGGCAGATGCGGTTGGTTGTTTGCGATTCAGGTGAGCCACGCTTCCAGTATAAATTGAATCGCATAAATATGTAGGCAATTATTCTTAATTGCCTACAATTAAAGACATCATCCTGCCACTTCCCTTAGCATGGCCAGGATATCCTTCTCCACCTGCTGGATGTCGGATTCGATCTCCTCCAGGGGCCGGGGCGGGCGGTACTGGTAGAAATAGCGGTTGAAATTGATCTCGTAGCCCACCAGACCGACCTTCCCGTCCTGTGGATCCCGGCGGGCGGTATCGATCCAGGCGTCGGGGACATGTGGCTTCACCTCGCGCTCGAAGAACGACTCAACGTCCGCCAGAAGGGGCACGTTCTCCGTGTCGCGCAGCTCCGGATCGGGCTCGGGGCAGCCCTCCCGGTCCCGGCAGATCTCCGCCTTTTCGTTGCGCTCCGACAGCGCGGACAGAATAGCCTTCCTGACGGGCGCGGCCAGCTTGAGCTTCGCCCGCTGAGCCGCCCGGGTAAGCTCGTTCTCGAAGACGGCCCGATCCAGAAAGAGTTGGCCTGGCAGATTCCGGAGCACAGCTCGGATCGTGGCCTGTTGCTCCCGGCCCGCCGCCTCGTCCGCGGCCTTGGCAGGCCCCTTCCTGCGAGATACCGCCAGGTTGACGAAAGCGCGCTCGTCGCCGAGTCGGGCGATCCGCTCGGGGCTCGCCTGGAAATCGAGCCTGAGCGGCCGTTCGACCGTGATCTTGCGGAAGCCGAAGTGGGTGGTGGGGTAGACACGGCTGACGACGACCTCGCGCTCCTCCCCGTCCTGGACCACCCTGCGGGTTGCGCCGTCCTCGAAGTGGGCCAGCAGCCGCAGAATGTCCTGCTTGCGCTCGAACGGGACCTGGCGGCGCTTGGCGCCCAGGCTCTTGCGCAGCAGGATCCAGAATGCGGTGGCGTCGATGAGCTGGACCTTACCGCGCCGCTCGGGCCGTTTCCGGTTGGTGAGCACCCAGACGTAGGTGGCGATGCCGGTGTTGTAGAAGAGCTGCTCGGGCAGGGCGATCAGCGCTTCCAGCCAGTCGTTTTCGAGAATCCAGCGGCGAATCTCGCTCTCGCCGCTGCCGGCGTCGCCGGTGAAGAGCGGCGAGCCGTTCATGATGATGGCGATCCGCGACCCGCCCCCGGTCGGGTCCTTGGCGTGTGCCAGCATGTGCAGCAGGAACAGGAGCTGGCCGTCGCTGATCCGCGGCAACCCCGGTCCGAAACGGCCGGCGGCGCCCCGGTCGTGCTCGTCCCGCACCGCCTCCTGGTCCCGCTTCCAGTCCTTGCCGTAGGGCGGATTGGCGATCATGTAGTCGAAGTTGGTGTCGTCATGCCGGTCGTTCGAGAGCGTGCTCCCGAAGAGGATCTCATCCGCGTCGCGGCTGTCTTTCGACTTCATGAAGAGGTCGGACTTGCAAACGGCGAAGGTCTCCGGGTTCACCTCCTGGCCGAACAGGTGGATACCGGCGTCAGGGTTCACGGCGTTGCCAAGGGGTTCGCCCTCGCGCCTCTCTCCGACGGTGACGTGCTCTTTGGCGATGGTGAGCATACCGCCCGAGCCGCAGCAGGGGTCGTAGACGCTGAGCACCACCCCCTTGGTGCGTAGCCGTTCCTGGTCGCCGGCCAGCAGCAGGTCGACCATGAGATGGACCACGTCGCGGGGGGTGAAGTGCTCGCCGGGGTTCTCTTTCAGCGCCTCGTTGAACTTTCGGATGAGCTCCTCGAAGATGGTGCCCATGGTGAAGTTGTCGATCGCGTCCGGGTGGAGATTCACCTTCGGATCGCCGAACCGCTGCATCACCTGGAACAGCAAACCCGCCTCGTCGAGCTTGGCGATGGTGTTGTCGAAGTCGAACTTCTCCAGCACCTCGCGCATGTTGGGGCTGAACCCGGCGATGTAGTTGCGCAGATTCTGCGCGATGTGGGGAGCGTCGGCCAGCAGCTTGGCGAAGTCGTAGCGGGACGTGTTGTAGAAGGCAAATGCGGAGGCGGTCTGAAGCAGCCCCTTGGGGTTTTCGATCTTGTCCTGGTACCGGGCCTGGACCTCCATCACCTGCAGCTTGCTGGGGGCCAGCACGCAGTCGAGCCTACGCAGCACGGTCAGCGGCAGAATCACGTCCTGGTACTTCCCGCGCTTGAAGGTGTCGCGAATCAGGTCCGCCACCCCCCAGATGAAGCTGACAATCTTGCTGTGATTCACGTCGGGTCCAATCCGAAATTAACGTTTGTCGGCAACGTGTTCTGCGCAACGATCATTGACGTTGTGTGCCGATCGGCAGGTGCACATCCGGCAGAGGGCGTGTGCAACAAAACGGCCTTTGCCGGCGCGCCGGCATTCGTTAAGCCACTTCGAGTTTCAGAATCTCGGCTTCAACGTAGGCGCGGAACACCGTAACGGTCGTAAAGCAGCGGAAGCCTGCGGCACTTGCGAGCACAAGCACCTCCGGAGATTCATTGAGCAGCACCGCGACGGGCTCCGTCAAGCCGGGTTGGAGCCCTTCCTGCCAAGCCAGGTCGAACACGGCTTTCTGCTCCCCTGTATTGGGATCGGAGTAGTCATAAGCGATCTGGCCACTCGCCAGGCCCTGCTCCACCAACCAATCGTTGACAGTTTCTAACTCCAGCTCTTCGGCTTCGCTCGTGATCCCTCCCACAGGGGCTTCTACCGACGCAACCGGAACAGCCGTGGGACCGGCAAACCAGGATGTATCGGCGGGCAACAGCTCCTTAAAGCGGCAGTTGGCTTCCGTAGCGAGTAGCGCCTTGCGGGCTTCGAGGAAGTCGAGATATCGTTCGATCTTCCATAGCGTCGGGTCCATGGGAATCCATTGAGATTCGAGAGCACCTGGGTGCTTTCTCTCCACTTCGGTGAAGTACTCCTCTGGCAGCCGGTCGCTGATGTTCAGGTTGGTGTCCTTGGTCAGGAAACAATAGTTCGCGAGCGCATTCACTTTCGGCTTCTTGTATCCGCGCTTGTAAAGCTGAGATTTCGGGAAGATGTGATGCACCTGAAGGCGGCTCATCTTGCCGAGCAGGTTTGCCTTCAACGGCAATCCAGTGCCCCAGTCCCGCGCTTCACCCATACGCGTCAGCATGTAGAGCACTGGATAGAACCTCGCACCGAGGCTCCACCCGGTGAAGTGGCTCGGCTCAACCCCCAAGCTCCCGTGCCAAAGCCGCAATTTCTCAATCAGCGCATCCAGGCCGCCCTGCGGCCCTTCGAGGGCAGCGAGAGCCTCGTCGATGGCTGTTTCAGTCGACCCTGAGAAGCGACCCCACATACCGGCCTGTGCGAACCAGAAGAGCAGCCTATCTTGCTCTTTCGCGTCCAGCGGACAATTCTTCTTGTCCAGGTAGCGAACCATGACCGGCACACCAAAGCGGCCGAAGAGAACTCGGTCGTGGTCCAGGCCAAGCCGTCCAGCAATCAGGTTCAACGATGTATCAATGTGTTTTGCGGCCCGTTCCAGACCCTTGCGGATGTCATCTGCCCCCTTGTCGTGGAGATAGCTGAACTTGGCCTCGCCGGTCAGGACAGTGTTCACCGACCGAAGCAGCCAGTCCAGGTTGAAACGATACCCTGCCCCGCCCCATCCCCGGAGCTTGACTTTCATGGAGTCTCGGGCTTCCGGCCATTCGGCGCAGATCTTTGCCAAGGCCAGATCGCCCTTGGACAGCTTGGTACCGCCACTGTTCACGCGGTTGAAGATGTCGACAACGACATCAAGCGTCTTGTCTGTTCCCGTGACTTCTTCAACGTGTAGGTCGACTTCGGTGATGCTTAGGAGTGTGCTAAGGCGCCCAATGAACTCGCCGATCTGAGCTGTATGTTCGGGGTTCTCGGAAAGCTTGGCAGCGAAGCTACCCAGTCCTTGAGTGCCCGCCTGCATCAGCTCCGTCACGTCGATCCACAGAGGATCGTCCTGCATTTTGATCGGCTGATAGAAGGCAAAGGTCTCAGTGTCAAGGTGAAACCGTAGTCCAGCGAACGCTTGGCGATTGCCGTCGAAAAACTTGGGCGGCTTACCCCGTACGGTGCCATAGAGCGACGTTATTCGCTGTTGCCCGTCAAGCAGTAGTTTGACGATACCCGCGGCGATCGGACCGTCGCCGCGATGATCCGCCGTATTCGCCTCCGTGGCCCAAACCAGAAGTCCCCCAACTGGGTGCCGGCGATAGAGAGAGTCGAACAAGCCCCGCACTTGATCGCGGTTCCAAACGTAACCGCGTTGGAATTCCGGGAGCGCAATATGTCCACTATCGATGTGGTCCAATACCGTTGAAATCTTCATCCCTAGATACACCTCAGAAACTGGGGAGACACCCGTAGGATAGTCCAGGAGGGACACACGGGCTAAGCCAGGATTTCTTACAAATGCCAGGCAGCATCAGCTCTCGGAATCTGGCACAACACTCTTATCAAAGAAGTTAAAGAGATTCAGCAAGGAGAACCGATGCCCGAACAGTGTAACACCAAACCGCTGGAGTTTGAAGGCTGCAGCCGCCGCGGCTTTCCGCGATACTCACCAGAACATCTGAAAGATTCTCGCATGCCAGGACTCCCGGATGCTCCAGGCCAGGCTCAGCGACCAAAGCGGCAGATCTCCTGGTTCTTGCCTCCCGTTTCGGATTCCTTCAGAATCCCGATGATCTTCTATTCACTGAATCACTTCCGCTTCATGGTGAGGACTCCTGGCTCTTTTTACTAGAATCCTAACCCTCGAAGTGGACCGTTTTTCGGGGGATAGGTCATCGGGGGTAGAATACCGAGACTGATCAAGGGCAGAGTGTGCAGCCGTGACCGTGGTGGACCTGATCTGTAACGTGGCGAGGAGAGTGTCAGCCCGCTCGTTCACTGCGTGCAGAGCCCGAGAGGAGTAGTTTGTTACGGTATCTTAACGACGCACGGCCGAAGACATGCGAGCGAGCGCCGAAGTACAATAGCGAACCGTTGGGCAGACAGGAAATAGGAGGTCAGATGGCTGCAAAAGCAAAGGTCTTCATCGTGAAATATGAGTATCAAGCTGATAGGAAAGTGTATTTCGTCGATCAAGCCTACCAAGAGAAGAACGCGCAGATCATCAGTCCTGGAGCGTTGGTACGGTACGACTATCAGGCTGACACCAAAGTCTTCATGGTAGATCAGGAATACAAGGCCGACACAAAAATCATGCGGAAGAACTTTCCGAAATAGCCACGGATGAGACTTCAGCCATAGTTCTCGCAGCGCCCAGCGCGCCCAAGTGGATATTTCACTGGATTAGAGGACAAGTCCCGCCATGCCGGCCTCCAGAATTCTGGTAGCCAGCTCCTTGCCATTTACAAGGCGTACCTGATGCCGTTCCGCCTTGGCCTTGCAGTCGGTAGAGAAGTCAAGGGCCGTTGAAATAACCCAAGGAATCCTCGTGTCGCCGGTCTCTCCACTGAGTTCTTCTTTGTTCTTCACATAGCCGTTGATCTGCTCGACCGCCCAGTCATCCGTGATTCCGACGTGGTGTTTAGCCTGAACATAGATGATTGTACTGATTGGCTCAAAAGTCGCCACGATGTCCGCATCGCCTTTCTTGTCTCTCTCATTCTTGGCTGGAATGACCGCCGAGGAGGCGCCAATTCGCTCAAAGTACCGTTTGATTAACTTCTCCAGCCTGCCCTGATCAAGTTTCTCTTTGATCAGGTTCAGAACCTCGTCAGCGCATTTCTTCATGACCTCACTGGCTAGATCGATTGGCTTTTCATTTTTCCATGCAGCTAATGCTTGCTCGACATTTTCTCGAATGTCGTTAATCTCGACATTCGTCTGGCGCACCCTCAACCGGGAGCTCAACGCATTGTCAGCGTAGCCAGATCGAGGGATGTCTTTTGCGACCTGTCTGACCTGCCGGAAGAACCCGAGGTCGATTTGCCGTTGCCGGTGGCGATCCCTGTCCTCATAAAGCTGACCTTCTCCCCTTCGGACACCATGGCCGTCCCAAGTTTTGAGGTCGCGTAGGTCAAGGTCGTCAGCAATCAGCCGTTCATCCGATACGACCTCGTACACATGGAAGGTTCCCCAACTCGGGACGACGACATGATCGCCCACGTTCATCTTCAGGAACCGCTGAAGGCCAAACCGAGACCGCATGTGCTCCCACCCCGGTTCGGAATCAATGGCCTGCGGGACATCCTCCCATCCCTTCGCCTGCTGGCTGCTGACGAATTCACGTGTCGCGAAATCAGACCATCCAATCGAGAGGATGCCACGCTCCAGCAGCGGATACGCCAACTCGGCGTGATGCGAGATTCTGTGTAGGTAGTAATTCATGCCGGAGTCTCCTCGTTCAGTGGCTTCGTAATACTGTAGCTGGGTTACTCACTAAACAAAAAGGAGAGACATACAGCAAGGACCGTGCACTTCGATGGTGTCCCGGCACGCCATGCAGCCATAGGACCATCCGAAATACTACACGGTCTTCGTGCCGCGTTAGATTCCGCCGACGCGCCGAGCCGATGCGCCGGATGATTTCCCAACCGGCCGCGTTCCCCCCCGGCGCCTTTCAAAGGATCAAGGATAAGCTGCTCAGAAATTAGCTATGGCAAATGTACTGAGCGAGGGTCAACAAAAAAATCTCCTGCAGGATGTGGCCGCTCAACACGCTGTAGATATCCCTTTTTGTTGAGCGAAACTAGGCGATTTCCTGCTGCCGTTTTTTCGATACCGACCCGATCAGCAAAACCCAATGCGGTAACAGTCCCACCGGCTTCCGACACTAGACGCAAAGTTTCATGATCCCTTGCCGTGAGCACTCCAACGGGTTCTGCCTGACTAAGGTCATTCGAAGAGGAGCATACGAACATCGCAACATTTTTCGATGTGGCAATATCGCCGATTACACTTCGAGTGTCCTCGTCCTCACTACAAATGAACAGAGTGAAATCGCCGTATCGACCGGCTTTTACATCCTCACCGACGGTCACAACCATATTGCGTAGGACGCCTGGCGTTGGGCGAACCTCGCCCATATGGAGAACACCGAGCATCGGACCATGTCGACGGTCCGGGGGCATAAATCGGCGGATAAGCTGGTCAGCGTACGGATCATCCCAAACCACAGACCCGGTACCCGCAGGAACGAACTTGACCTCGAATTGAATCGCATCGGACACGTGTAGTTCTCCCCTGTTTCAACAACCCTTTGTTTGAAGACCCGGGGTCTAGCACATGAAGTTCGACGCGCCGTCGCCTCAGTCAGCGTTGCACGATCCAACCATGGGGCGCATTGAGTTCACGTTTAGAGCGGGTTTGCACACGATCCTGCGCCCAAATCTTAGCTGAAATGGCGAACCATGTCATCTGCTCCCGGGCCAGTGACGAACACGGTCGAAACCTCAGCACGAACGTGTCCAGGAAGAGCGCTTCAGTCGACAGTAGGATGGATCTTCAGAAAAGCGATCACTGATTCGAGAGAGGACGGGACTGGTGGGAATGGCGGTGAGCTACGGGGCGAAGCCAATCGAGCCGGCGACGGGATGGATGGCGACGATGCGGAGGCGCGGCGCCGCTGTCGGCGGCGGGTACCTAGCGTTTTCAAATTGCGTTGACTTATTACGCAGCCAAGGGATTTCCCGATTACGTCTAATCAAAGGGACGCGCCTCGGCATTGTCGCGCTATAGGCGACGAAACTGTACCGGTTGCTCAACGGCGTCGTCGTCGACTAGGCACTGGAAGCTGTCGAGCCAATACGGGCTTGGCGTCGCCGAATGCAGGCAAACGTCGGGCTACATCGCCGAGACGCCGGCAGTCGCGTCATGAGCATCTCGCCCCAAGGCCTCGCGATCTGGCCGTGGCGCGTCCAGATAACGCAAGACCCTGGTCCGCCGACGCATGAAGTGCAGCGGCCTGAACTGGTCAGTGGGCGGCGCCAACCGGGCGCTCTGGATTCGCTACGCCGGATGAACGGCTCGTTCGAGACATGCCAGGCAGGACTGACAGCGGTCCGCCGCATGAGACGTCAGTGTTCGCTCATGACAAAAAATGTCGTATGCCCGCTTCAATCTGGCCGTTGACATCGTCGTCGAGGACATGCATAATATCCACTATGTCTTGTGTACATCCTGTAAACCATGAATAAGGAGACCACTATGAGCGATAAGCAGATCGAATTCACAATTGTTGTGAATGGACAGCCGGTTCCGGTCAAGATCGACCAATATGCAGAAATCGGGGAGGCCGTGGAAATGGCACTGAATGAATCGGGCAATTCCGGCCAACCGATCCAGAATTGGGAATTGAGGGATGCCTCTGGCCAGATCATAGATACCGGGAAAAAGATCGTTGAGTCGGGCATTACGAAAGGTGCGAAATTGTTCCTGAACTTAAAGGCCGGAGTTGGAGGCAACTATGTCTGAAGCGCAGTTTGCAGACCCGGCTGTATCTCTAAGGAAGTTCAACAGAGAAATTCGAGAATTTCGCTCACAGGCAGATGAATACAGACACCGGGGTTGGTTTCTGGCGCACGCTCGATTTCCCCACGCGCTCGTGATTCTGGCAACCGCCAAGACACAACCGATCACGATCTTGTTCGGTGTTTCATTCGACTACTCGAACTATGACGCGGTACCACCATCTGTTCGGCTGGTCCATCCACTGACCTGTGAACCTTACAAACTATCCCAGTTGCCGACGCCATTGCTGCGACGGCTGCCCGAGAGGAATTCGCCCGGTGCCGCCCCGATGGAGTTACAGGTGCAGCCTCTCATGCAAGCTCATAGTCCAGACGCGATTCCTTTCCTGTGCATAGCCGGTGTCCGAGAATATCATGACCACCCTGCTCACAGTGGCGACCATTGGGAATTGCATCGAGCGTCTGGTGCCGGGCGTCTTATCCGGCTTGTCGAGATAATCTCAAAGTATGGTCTAGAAACGATTGCCGGTTTTGGTGTGCAGATGGTGCCGAGAGTCCAATTCAATTTTGGGGTTCCTCCAGAATGAATACATTCGAGTCAATCCGAGAGTTTTTTGTTCCGGCTGACATATGCGATATGTCGGATCGACAGTTACGTGAAGCGGGCCTTGATGGTAACGAGCGATTCGTACTTTGGAGCGGGATAGTCCGGGACGAACGCTTAATAGTTAGAACAATGCATGTCCCAACACAGAACGCCTATCGGCTGTCCAGTGGGCTATGTGTTCGGGTTGAGGCGGACGAGCTTCACCGACTAAATTTATGGCTGTACGAGAATTGCGAACGGCTTGCTATACAAGTGCATTCACATCCCAGGGAAGCCTATCACTCAGAAACCGACGACACTTACCCCATGGTTACGACACGCGGCGGTTTGTCTCTTGTGGTGCCGGAGTTTTGCCGTTACGGAGTTCGAGGGCACAACACCGCCCTTTACCGTTTGTCGAGCACGGGGTGGACGGCGTTGTCGGATAGTGACGCTCGGCACATCCTGCATATGGAAGACTGACCTGTGGCGATTCCAGACTATTTTCAACGGAACGCTGTTGCTATTTCGCAAGCGATATCAGGCCTGGACGAACAGCGGCTAGAGTCGTTATTGGGCGATGTGTGTATTGGTGTAACGATCGGGCATGACGCCGACGGCCAGGAAGGTCGTGCGATCGTCGACCTTCTGGTTCGCCTGTTAGCACGGTTATACCCGTCAATTGCGTTTCAGAGCGAGCGAGAGAGCCAGCTTGCCGATGAAGCTAAGGACCTGGCATCCCGAATTAACCCACGGATAGACTTGGCGGGTCAGCCGACAGTAGAGGTGGTCGTTGGTTCGACACGTGTAACGGAAAGCCGCCTTCCACGCATTTTTGCGGGGTCTCGCGGCTGGACGGCTACTTTGTCCAGATGCCATCCTCAGGACTGTGGGGATAGCAGCAATCCGTTTGGGGCCGGATTGGCCGCGTGTTTGACAGCGGCCGAATTGTTCAGGCACATATTTTTGCCGGAAGCGAAGCTGGGCCGAGATGCCGAATTTTCGGTTCCCTACGTTGGCGCACTGACCAGCGATGTAGAGGATATTGACCGGAACGTGGGCAGCATCGTTGTTGCTGGCGCCGGAGCTATTGGCAATGCGGCCGCATGGGCGTTGGCTCGTACTAGGGTGAAAGGATCTATTGAAATTGTTGACGATGAGTCGATCGACTTGGGTAATCTGCAGCGTTACGTCTTGGCTGAACGTGACGACGAAAGACAGCCAAAGGCCCGATTTGTAGCCGGCAAATTTGGTGGAACGCTAGATGCTAAAGCACACGAATGTACGGTTGCCGAATTTCTGAGAGATGAGCATCACAAAGTCGATACGCTTCTGTTGGCGCTCGATTCTGCAAGGGATCGTCGCGCTGCCCAGTCTTCCTTGCCCCGTCGGATAGCTAACGCGTGGACTCAGCCGGGCGACTTAGGTGTTTCCTGGCATGACTTCCTGAAAGGTGCTTGTGTCAACTGTCTATATCTACCCAAAGGTAGGACAAAGAACGAAGATGAGATCATGGCGGAGTCGTTTGGTGTCCCTGATAGGTTAATGCAGGTTCGACTGCTGCTTCATGGGAATGATGGTACTCCGAGGGACTTGCTCGAGGGGATAGCTACTGCGCGAGAAACGCCGCTCGAAAAGCTCTTGCCGTTTGAGGGCCGCCCGTTGAGGGACCTATACACGGAAGGCTTTTGCGGCGGTGCTGTGATTCCATTGGGTCAGATAGGGGCGCCAACTAACGAGGTCCATGTTCCTTTGGCCCACCAGTCAGCACTTGCCGGAGTGCTGTTGGCTGCTGCTGGTGTAAGAATGGGGCTAAGTGGCTGTTCGGGCAGCGTTGTCACACAGTATGACGTACTCAAACCACAGGAACAGTTTCAAGTGTATCCGGCGGCAAAGGACCCTAGGGGAATTTGCATATGCCAGGACAAAGATTATCTTGACGTCTATCAGAAAAAGTATAGGCGGATGGCGTCAGACGCTGGCATTTCGTAACCAGAGACGTAGACGAGGAAGACTCAATGTCCGATTGGTTTAAGCCCGTTCTGGATCCGTACGACCGCAAGGCACGGCTCAGGCCTTGCTTGCTTTGCGGCTTGCCGCTTGTCGCGTCGGTTGTCCTTTTGATTCCTCAACTCGGATCGATCTGGGGCTCGATTGGCGGCGTTCTGGTATATAGCGGAGCGTCCATATGGCTGATCCAGATTGGCCGAGATTTAGGCAAGGGGCTAGAGGAGCGGCTATTCCAATCTTGGGGTGGGACGCCCTCCGCGGCTATGCTACGACACGCGGATGGTCGATTGGACAAGCTAACCAAGGAACGTTACCGGGCGTTTCTGACCAAGTCTGTGCCCGGCTTGACGTTGGCGTCCGCCGAGGACGAGCGGGAGAATCCGGAGAGTGCGTATGCGGGATATGAGAGCGCGAACCGATGGTTGCTTGAGCAGACGAGAGACCGAGCGCGGTTCGAGTTGTTGTTTGCGGAAAACGTCAACTATGGGTTTCGTCGAAATCTGTTAGGCCTGAAGCCGATTGGATTGGGTGCGGACGCCATCGCACTATTTCTTGTGGTCGGCGTGGCTCTTGGCTCTTGGACGGGTCAGTTTTCCAGCACGATTGAGACCCTCTCTCCGGAGTGGTGGGCAAGTCTGTCGATTACAGCTGTGCACACGCTGGCGCTCGTGGTACTCATCCGGGCCAAATGGGTGCGAGCGGCAGCTGATACCTACGCGCGGCAACTGCTGGCGGCGTGCGACTTACTCGAAAGTGCAGGGAACACATCGAATTGATTAGACTGTGCCGATTTTGGCGCGACGGCGTCCAAGTACTGCGGATACCTAACTACGAGAATAATAGAGAGAGGGTTGCGTGAGCATTGTGCATTGTTATTCCGTCGGGAACGGCGATATGTTTTCAATCCGACATTATTCGGATAACTGCACGATCATTGACTGCAGCATTTCGGACGACGACCAAGACTGGTTGTTGGGGGAGATCGACAAGCAACGCAAAGGCAAGACAATCACTCGGTTTATTTCCACACATCCGGACCAAGACCACCTCATGGGCCTGTCGGCCTTGGACAACCACACTGAGATATTGAACTTTTACGCGGTGAAGAACAATGCGAGAAAGGAGGACGAAACCGACGACTTCAAACGCTACAAAAAGCTACGGGACGGTGACAAGGCCTTTTTCATCTATAAAGGATGTACCAGACTGTGGATGAACCAGAGTAATGAGGAGCGCCACGGTTCAGGGATCAGTGTCCACTGGCCCCTGACCTCTAACGAGGACTTCAAACAGGCGCTCCAGGACGCGGCCGATGGCAAGAGTCCTAACAACATCTCTCCCGTGATTACCTATTCTCTCAACAACGGTGTGACGATGGCTTGGTTTGGAGATCTTGAGACGGAGTTCATGGAAAAGATCGCAGATGAGATTTCTTGGCCTGAGGTTGACATTTTGTTCGCACCACACCATGGCCGGAGCAGCGGCAGGATTCCTGCATCGATTCTTGGGCAAATGGGTCCCAAGATTGTAGTGATTGGCGAGGCTCCGTCCAGGGACCTGAACTATTATCAGTACTACAACACAATTACCCAGAATTCTGCCGGCACTATCTACTTCGAATGCGTCACCAATTGGGTCCACATTTATGTCGCAAGTTCAACTTACAGCGTGGACTTTCTTGAGGACAAGGGAGCTAGTACCTACAGGTACTACATCGGTTCTCTCTCCGTTTGATGGTGGAGAAACATTGATGTCGCGGTCGAATCCCGTTCGGTAGCCAAGGTGCCTGGGAGGCAGGGTACGACCAGCTAAGCCCACTTGCACCATTTCCCGCCGTGTGGACAGTAAGAGGTCGCTCTGCTATTCAATCCGCCCGCGAGACGCCATCCTGCGTGATTCCAAGCCGACTCGCGAAGTTTACCTGCGTGAGCTTGCGGGCCTTGCGAAGCTCGCGTAGCGTCATTTCCTCTGCAATCAACTCCGCGGCGCGCACCTCCACCGTCTTGCGCTGAGCGATGCTCAGCTTCCTGATTTTCTCTTCTACGTTCACAGCCATGATTTCTTTCCCTTCTTCTTCAAACGGGCGAGATGGGCCGCGAAACACTCATCGGTCTTGCGGACCAGCCTGCGGTAGAACCGCTTTTCACTACTCCCTGACTCGTTCCCTGCAACCAGCAGGATCGCCTCCCGCTTCGTGTCAAAGGCGAAGGCCACTCTCTATACCGAACTTCATCTGTCAAAATCAACAATACTTCAATGACACCCGTGAGATAGACGGATTCAAACTGGCATCGTACTGGGAACAATTTTGGCCGGCTCGATCTCCAGCAGTTCAAAGGCCTTGCGTTGCAGCGGGGTGGGCTGGGCGATCATAAGGAACCCCTGGTCGGGGTTGGTCGGCAAGGTCACCTGGTTGAGGGTCAGGGTGGCGAGGTCGGCCAACAGGGTCTTGAGACTGTGGACGGGAAACCCTTCGGCAGTGGTCTTGGTGTCGGCCTTGGCTTTGGCGCGGTCCGAGACCCGGGCCGGCTGGACCGGCGAGGTTCGTTTGGCCCGCGCCTGCTGGCGGTCGTCGTCCTCGAACAACAGGGGAGCCAGTCGCTGCCGCAGGTGCCATTCGACATAATAGCCGAGCATGCACAGGAACACGTGGGCTCGGACCCGGTCGGCGTTATAGACATACACCGGCCGCACCTGGAGCCGGGTGGTCTTGAGCGAGCGGAAGGCCCGCTCGACCCGGGACAGGCTCTTGTAGGCCTCGACGACCTCACCGGGGCCCATCGTGTCAGCATCGAGGCTGGTGCGGATGACGTAGAGCCCATCCAGGCGGGCCTCGGCCGCGATTTTTTCCCGGTTGCGAGACCAACGGAGAGCGTCGTCGGTGACGGTGATATCGAAGTGTTTCTCGACCTTGCGGCGGTTGGCCTCGCGACCGACCCGTCGGTTGATCCAATCCCTGCCGCGGTGGCGCAGGCCCCGGGCAATCGTTTCGAGGATCTCCTCGGTGGCCTCCAGCAGCGCTTCCCGCTTGCGCGCCCGTTGCTGCCGCAGGCGGGGGTTGAGGCACACCAGCAGGCGTTCGCCCGGAAACTCCGGGCTGACGATCTCGGCCACCTGGTCCGGGACCAGGGCCTCGGGACACAACGGGGCCGGCTCGCCCCCGTCTGGACCTTGCTGCCTCAACAACTTGCGGATGTCGGTGGCTTTCAAGGCCGAGATCCAGTCCAGAGTCGCCGGCTCCAGTTCCTCACGGATCCGGGCCGTGGTGATCATGCCCCGGTCCCCCACCAACGCCACCCGACCCACCCCGAACCGATCCCGGATCTTGGCAATCTGCGCCCCCAGCGTCGTCGGGTCCCCCCGGTTGCCCGCAAACACCTCCACCGCCACTGGACAGCCCTCTTCGGTGCACAGCAGTCCGAACACGATCTGCTTCTTGCCTTTCTTGCCGTCCCGGTTGTGACCGAACGCCGCCAGTGGACAACACCCTCCCTCCAGGAAGCTGGAGGTGACGTCATAGAGGATCAGGGTGGCCTCGCCCAGATGCCGATGGGCCAGGCTCTTCTCGATATGTCTCTGGCGTCGGAGCAGCCAGTCGAGCATGCCCAGCAGTTCATTGCCGGTGACCGGCCCCAAGCCCAACACGGCGCCCAGGCTGGAGGCGGCCGTGTCCGGGGAGAGATGCCGAGCGGCGGCCAGCTTCGAGCCCGGGTCGAGGAGACGGGCCAGGATGGCGGCGATGGCAAGATCCCGCTCCCGACCAGGGTGGCGATGCAGCAGACGCACCAGCCCCAGACGGCGCAGCGTTCCCAGCCCGGCCGCCACGTGGCCGTGGGGCAGAGCCCTGCGGATGGTGAAGGCGTCCTCGACGCTCTCCAGCGCGATGCCGCCCTTCAGCAGGGCGCCGATGCCGTTGACCAGCGGCTCGGGCATGCCGGTGAGGTTGGCGCGGGTCTTCTTGCGGATGCGTTTGCCTTCGCGCCAGGCCTCACGGATGAGGAGGGTAGGTCGGCTGTTGCGGTTAGGGATGGATTCCAGGTGATAGGACATGGAAACAGAATACAAGACACAACATCTTGTGTCAAGGGAGAAAGAGCATACAAACCGACTATATACATGTAAACATAATCCCACACCAAGCCGCCCATGGAAGCCCACCAAAGGCCTCTGTTTCAATACCTTATCTTGATTGTTCCCTGTTGGTTCCGGATGAAGTTCCGTCTATACGCCGTCCGCCGCACTGAACCACAACTCTTGCATGTTGGCGTGACGGGAGTCTTTCAGCCGGTCAACCCGATGCCGCCCCTCGCTCATGAAAAGAATTCCCGCACGGAGGTAAGGGTTTCTTCCGTTTTCTCTCTCGTGAGCGCGCAGACCTTCTTTACGATGAGTGAGGAGTGAATCGTGAACAGCTTTGTCGTCTTGATGATCGATTTCTTGGGAAGTCGGCCTTCTGAATAGTCGGCGCCGGCGAGTTGGACCGCACTGGGGTCATGTGTGATGTGTGAGGTTATCGCCGCCAGCACGAGATCCTCCCCGGCAGCGTTGAATGAATCGGGGGAAATGATCAGTGCAGGCCGTCTCTTGGAGGAGGTGAGGTCGGTGAAGGGGAAGGAAACCAGAACGATGTCGCCCTGTCTATAACCTGTCGTAGACGGCATCCTCCTCATTCTCCCAGAACTCGAAGCTACGCTCCAAGCCCTTCAGCCACGGCAGGTCCTCGGCTAGCCGCCTCAACTCATCTTCTGAAAAGACTTGGTACATCTTTCCCGGAACGGCATTGCTCACTTCGGCCAGGGGCTTGAAGACCCCATTTCTGTACTCGACCTTGATGCTCATGGCCTGGATTATATCAGGCACGCCCAATCGATTTTCTAGAATTCCACAAGGGTCAAGCGAAGCTGTCGATTGAAACCAATCGCGGCAGTACAGCGCGCACAATCCAGAAGATCAGATTTTCGACCTCATCAATCCAATACCAAGCCATGCGCAACGTGAATTCATCTCGCAGACAAGATCAGGCAAATCAGGGCGTAGTTGAACGTCAATCGTATCCCCCAGAATGTCGCCAACACGGTCATGATATTGACCCGCGCCGACTGAAACTCCAGATCCACAGCAACGATCAGGCAGTACACCGCCGGAACAACCGACCACAGCCGATCCACCCAGGAATACTCTCTCGTCAGGATGGAGAGCACCCAGCAAACGATGGCCAGGACAATGCACAAATCCAGCGCGGAACCGTATGGGGTGCCTACGAGAGGATGTTTGATAAAGTTGAAGAAATTCATATTGCTGTACCGTGACAGCAATTCCCTGACAGGTTCCCCTGCCAGCTGATTAATATCACTGTACATCCCCGAACTGTGAGCCCCTTCGCCAGCGGGGAGCCAGCGGCAGTCAGCGTCCTTACTCAACACCGAGAAGACCTTCGACGCGCCACAACGTTTACTTTCCTTGAGCGTCGGGTGCTTGGCAAGGATGCCGGCATCGTTACCAACCTTGCGACATGAGAATCAAACGGGAGATAGGTGCGACAACATCAGTTTTTCCCATTGAGTCCAGGCAGACTTGAGACCGTGTTTCGCTCATGAAAAGAATGTAGCAAAATCAACAAAATTGGTAGTGTTCTAGGAAAGTGTCGGATTGAGCGGTAACGAACTACTTCTTCTATTCTTGCTGACTTTTCTTAGTAGCCTCAACCTGCTGGAGGACTTCCTCGGGGATCGCTATTTTCTGCCTTTCAACACCTCGGAGCTTGCCATGGGTATCTATGTAAGTGTCGATTATTTGACCCAGCAAGTGGTGGAACATTACGGCATGTTCAGCCGACATTCCTACGGTGACATGAGGGTGTACTTCTAACGTGCCGGGCTTCGTGGACCAATTAGTACAGAAGGTCATCTTGAAACCAGAAATGTTCACCTGGACGTTGACGTAGTCCGAATACACCACGGGATGGGGTTTGACCGGATCAAACGCCAACTGCTTGTTGAGCGGCCCCGTTCGTCTTTGTTCGGAGGTTGTAGCTCCCTTGCTGCCCCTTGCCATTTATATGTCCCCCAGTTAACACGTTTTGGATTTCTTCACTATCAACATGATTTACAACCAGATATGGTCCTGTTGATCCAGTCTCGACCTCTTTGTGAGATGGATTCAGGAACTCGTCGTCCTCTTCGAGCTCAATCACATCAAAGTTGTCTTGATTGAACCTGTTTTCCCACCGTACCACTTCGCTCATTGGGGCATACTTGACGATCATTCCGACCTTGTATGCCGCCGCAAGTCGAGCCAATGTGTCGATACTCGGATTGGTTGCGCCAGGAGTCTCGATAGCAGAGATCCTCGACTGACGCATGCCAGTTGCGCTTTCAAGATCCTTTTGGGTCATCTTTCGGCGACGACGCAACGCCCTAGTCTGAGACGCAATATTTACGGTCAGCTTGGACAGTAAATAGGCTACGTGGAAAGCTTGATCTTCTAGTAACTTAGATATCCTCTCTGATCTTTCGCTCATAGAGACTTCCTTTCCCCTCTGAAAGGGCCTTGCTCCTCTTGTATGCTGTGTCTATCGCTTTCGCTGGCACATAGACCTGCTGTTTGTGATAACAACCGCACAATAGGATCGCCTGCCTCCTCTTCGTTCCAAACTTCCCTAGAATTCGGTGTTGCCGCCTGTCCGCAACGAAGGCCAGTTCCCAGATCTTTTCGCTCTTATACTTTTTCCCCTGCAAAAATCTCTTGAAACAGACCCAATTGCGCGGATCCTCAACTTTACAGGCATCCTTCAGCAGCGTGTCGAATTGCACTTGAGCGGAAGGGGAAAGGTCCTCATACCAGCTATTGACGGGGTTGGTCCCCGTTTCGTTTACGTAATCCAGAAAAGTCCATAATTGAAAGCGTATCACTTAAATTTGATATTTGCCACTAGTGTTCTGTCCTGCAGGTCGTGTTACCGGTCAGGGGGAACGGCCTTGCCAATCATGTCGGCCGAGTGTTGAGTCGACACGAAACGTGTCGGGCCGCGATTCCAGCGGTCGATGTTGTTACGGATGTGTTGGGTCAGTGCGCGGACCGAATCGAAGGGGCTACAACGTACTGAAATTTCGGTCAGGAGGATGAACCAAGATTCGACCAAATTCAGCCAGGAGGCCCCCTTGCGTGTGAAATGCAACCTCACCGCAAGGATTTATTCGGCCAGACTTTGACGGTTGGAGTCGTATGGCCGCGTACTCTGGACCGGCCCTCACGGCTTGATCAGCACCACGCCTTCCTTCTCGATCCGGGCGAACATCTTGCGGTACTGTTCCGAGCCGTCGTCGTCCCAGTATTCGGTGGTGAGGGGGGCGTCGTAGCTCATGGGGATCAGGCGCCAGCGATCGGGGCGCACCATGAAGAGGGACCGCTCGGGATCGTGGATGTTGTACATGCGGGCGCCGTTGGCGAAGCGGGTCTTGATGATCCACTTGTCCTGCTCGGGCAGTTGCAGCTTTTCCAGCCGCTCCAGTTCCGCCCGGTCCAGGGTTACCCCCAATCCGGGCCGTTCCGGAACTTTGACAAATCCGTTCACCGGATCGAGCCGCTCCTTGACCACATCCGACTTCTTGCTTTCGGAGGTGTTGACGAAGTGGAAGCTGGCCGTCTTGAAGGCCGACTGCATGTGGGCGGTCATGGATCGTGTGATGTTGCCGCCGACATTCTGCAACATGAAAGGAATGTTGGCGGCCGCGAACAGGCCGGCCCGCCGCCGGGCCGCTCCGATCTTCTGGTGTCCCAGCATGTAGGCATCGGCCGCCCGCCTTAGCACTTCGAAGGTCGCTCCCAGCGGGGTGTGGTGGTAGATGATCGGCAGCCGGCAGCGCTTGCGCAGCTCGGCGTAGCCTTCGATGTCCCGTTCCTGCAGAGGATCCTCGAAACAGCCGGCGATGCGGTATTTCGAGATCTTCTCCAGCAGCTCGAACATGTGGTCGTTGGTGCCGTGCATGGTGATGTCGTGGTGGATGCGGAACCCCTCGGGGGCCACCGCCTGCATGGCGTCCATCTGATCCATCACGTTCTCGAAGGGCGAGAGGTGGTACTTCATCCAGGTGTAGCCCATGGCCGAGAAGCGCTCGACGGCCTGGGCCATGCGCTTGGGATGGGTCGAGACCGTCCAGGAGGCCACCGGCACCCAGCGGCGGTATCGCTGACCGAAGAGCTTGTAGACGGGGACTCCCGCCGCCTTGCCCATCAGGTCGTACATGGCCGTCCCCAATCCGAGAGAGTTCTCGTCCCCCACCCAATCGAAGGGACTGGTGCCGATGTATTTTTCAATCGTCTCCTCAGGCTCCGGGCTTCCGCTCTCACCCAATCCGATCAGCCCGGCGTCGGTGTGCACTACGTAGACGGTCCGTTTCCAGGGTCCGTAGAAGTGGTTGAGCTCATAGGCGATCCAGTCCACGAACTCCTCGGTGATGTTGTGGACCTCGATGTCGGTGATCCGGATGGGTCCATGCTGGGCTTCGGCCTGCTTCCTGGCTGCCCACACCGGCTTCCATCCGTTCAAGAGAAGGGCTCCGCCAAGGGCGCCAAAAAAGCCGCGGCGGGTGAGAAAGCCGGACTCGGTTTCAGAACTTCTTGCGGAAGAGTTGGAAAAGTGCATGGCCGACTCCAATTTTTTGACGAAAGCTGAAAAGAGAACTCATTATAGGCAGGTTTACGCCAAGATGACATGGTGGCTGAATTCCGGCTGCTCACAGATCAGGCTTAAAACGGCCATTCTTCAGGCACCATGCCCGACAAAAAACTTGTGAGATACATAACGGCATCGGTCCTGCTGGTGTTCCTGGTCAAGGCGTTTTCGGTCGGCGCCAACGCGGCGGAAATCAAGATTGCATCCTGGAACATATACTGGCTCACCTCGGAGGACCCGAATCATCACAGACGCAAGGCCAACGACTACGCCAGGTTGGCCCAATACGCCAACGACCTGGACGCGGAGGTCATCGCCTTGCAGGAAGTCGATGCGGGCTTTGTCCGGAAGGTATTTCCTCTGCAGCAGTACAGTATTGAATTATCGCGCCGTTACGACGCCCAGCAACGCACCGGCTTCGCGATTCGCAAGGGTATCCGATATCGGCGCCTCCCCGATTATCGAGAGCTGAGCACGAAATGGGGATTGCGCTACGGCACGGTGATCGAGTTGGAGGTGGGTGGCAAGAAGATCGATGTGATGTCGGTACACCTGAAGTCCGGCTGCCATGACCGGGATCTGGACCGCCCCGGGACCAGGAGTTGCCGCGAACTCAAGTCCCAGGTGAGGCCGCTCGAGTCATGGATCGACCGACGTTTGGAGCGGGGGCGGGCCTTTGTTCTTTTGGGTGACTTCAATCGACGCATGGATCTGTGGCGTGATGATCTTTGGCATTTCATTGCCAATGGAATTCCAAAGCCGATATACAGGGTCAACGCCGGCCAGAAGCCCAAATGTTGGGACGGCAGGTTCCCGGAATTCATCGATCACATCATCGTCGGACCGATCGCCGAGAAAGCCGTGAAGCCCCATTCATTCGAAGAATTTACCTATAGCGAGAGGAATTATTACCATTGGCGCAAACGTCTTTCCGATCACTGTCCCATTTCCATACGGCTCGCTTTCTGAGGAAGAACTCCAGAGACCTTCGGCAGGATTATTCCTTCCTCTAACCCCCCAGATTCTTTTCGTAGTCGTCCAACTGGTAGGCGTCCATCCAGTTGCCCGAGGGCATCGGTTCGTTGGGCAGGACGTATTTCAGGAGCTCCACGGCCTTGGCCAGCGAGTCGTCCACGGTGAGGTAGGGCTCCTCGCACTCGATGCCGAGGGGGCCGTCGTAGCCGGCACGGCGCAGGCTGACGATGAAACTGCGCCAGAAGTGCTCGTCGTGGCCGTAGCCCAACGTGCGATAGCCCCAGGACCGCTGATCCCACTCATCGTAGTAGGCGCTGGAAGCCAGGCCGTCGCGTTCGGCCAACCGCCGGTCCAGTGCGACGTCCTTCACGTGGCAGGTGTAGATGGCCTCGCCGATGGTCTCGACAAAAACAATGGGATCGATGCCCTGCCACCACAGGTGGGAGGGGTCCAGGTTCATGCCGATGGTGGGCCCGACTTCCCGGCGAAGCCGCAGGAATGCAGCGCTGGGGACGTTGTTGAATTGCTGGAATAACTTGTAAAGAGCGCGTAGGTGACGTGATTGAATCAAAGCAATTCAGGAGCGGCTGATCGTAGTTATTCCAGTAATTCAACAACGTCCCCTACTCTCTCCTGCGGCGTCTACTCCCGAGCCGGCAGGTAGGCCCCATCTCCGCTCCGCTCGCCCGGCGCCCCGCCGTCGTTGACCACTCCGTAGGCCAGGAAGGGGTTCTCCCCCGACACCTTCTCGATGCGGATATACCCCTGCCGGGTCTCCGGACCGGCTCTGAGCAGTATCCCGTTGATCTGATGCCAGCTCCGGGCGGGAATCGGCTTGGTCACCACCGTCTCTTCCAGCATGCCCGTCTCCCCATCGTAGATCTCGATATGAAAGACGCTGGCGCTCCCGTTCACCTCCCCGGTGTTGACCAGCGCCAGGTTGCTCCGGTTCTCCTCGTTCTGCTGCAGCCCGTACACCCAGGCCTCCCGGCTGAAGGCCTCACCTTCCGGCACCGCGTTATAGAAGACGCTGTATTGCCCGCCTCCTCCTTGAGAGCCCGTCCTGGCCCCAACCACGATCCCGCTCATGTCCCCGTCTCCCGCCACGATGAACAGCGGTCCCGCGTAGAAGCCCCGTGTCGTGCCCAGCCCCGCCACCCCCTCGCGGCGCAGTTCCTCCACCACGTCGGCTATGATCTCCTGCTGGCCGGCTTCCAGGGTCATGCTGAAGCCGGCCGTCTTGTCATCGGACTCGATCCCCTCGGCCACAAACTCGAAATCGAGCGTGCTGGGCTCCTCCGAGAAGTTGGTCACCGTCAGTTCGCTCCTGAACTCGCCCGTCTCCACGATTACCGGCAGGGTCTGCCCCTTCTTCCCCTCCAGCGAACTCGCCGTCACCGGGAAGACAAACGACCCGTCCGAGTTCACCTGGTCGTTGATCACTCCGTAGGCGTAGAAGAGTGCGGTCCCCTCCACCCTCTCCACCTTGACGTAGCCCTGGCGATCGCCGTCCCCACTCTCCAGCACTCCCAGCACCGGCGAGTACTGATGAAATCCTCCCGGCTCAAGCGTAATGTCTTCCAGCACCCGGGCGGTCGCATCCCCCGCCTCTCCCGAATACACCGTAGCTCTCAACGTGATCGCCCCCTCTTCCGGCGCTCCCATGTTCTGCAAGGCCAGGTTGGAGCGGTCCCGGCTGTTCTGCCGCAGTCCGCACAGATAGACCGCCTCGGTAAAGCCCTCCTCCTCCGCCACTCCCAGGTAGGCCAGTCCCGCCCGCCCGTCAGGCACCACCGTCGTCGTCCGCACCACTGCCTCCACCTCGGATCCCAGCGGAACCTCCACCCTCAGCGTCCCTATCCGGTTCCCCGACTCCGGAATCGGCACCCCCAGGCCAATCAAATAGCCCAGGGCGTTAGATTTGACCCTCTGCCTGCCTGCAGGGAGAACCTCCGATGCTGTCCCGCTTCCTCCTCCCCGTTCAGCCGTGTAGGTGTAGTAGAGGCTTACGTCTTGCTCCCCACGGTTGGTCAGGGTCATCTCCGAGGTAAAAAAGGAGTTGTTCCGGCCCGCCGAAGAGAGAATCACCGGGATGAACAGAGACCCCGTCGTCAACCGGAAGCTCCCCTCGGCCGGGTTTCCGTCGCCACAGTCGTAACTGAACGTGCCCACTCCAGTCCCGGTGAAGGTAAGTGAAACTTCACAGGAACTTCCGTCATCGTAGTCCAGCCCCAGCGTTCCCATGCCGGGGCCCGTCCACTCATAGGTGTAGGTGCCGGCCGACTCGGCCTGCTCGAACCGATTGCCTTCTCCAAACCGCAGCTCAAGGCTTCCGGCAGCCCCCTCCTCATCCGTTAGCCGCAAGGTCAGACGCCTTCCCTCCAGGTCCTCTTCGGTGAAGTCCGAGGGATCGTCCGGGTCGGCCTCCTCCCTGTCGGTCCTCCCTTCCCCCGGCTCCGACCACTCACTCATCCCCTCCTCGTTGACCGCCCTCACCTGCACCTCATAGTCCGTCCCCTCCTCCAGCCCCGACAGCGTCACCATCAGACCCGTCCCTTCGTGCCCCCCATCGCTGTAGCCTTCCTCCGCCTCCTCCCGGTAGCGCACTTCATAGTCGGTGATCGCCGGGCCTCGGTTCTCAGGCTCCGTCCAGCTCACCTTCAAGCTGCTGCTGCCCTCCGGGGTCACCGCCGGCGCTGCCGGCGCCTCCGGCGGTTCCTCCTCGTCACTCACCCCCACCCGGATCGCCCTCTGCCCCTTCCGCTCCCTCTCCCCCTCACCGCTGCTTGCCTCGACCACCACGATGTATTCGTTGTCCCCCGCTCCGCTCTCCGGTTCCGCGCTCTCCACATCCCCCGGAGTCTCATAGTCCGGCGCCTCCCGGAAGCTCAGCTCCCCCGTCTCCTCATCCACCGCAAACAGCGCCCCGTCGGCTCCCCCCGCGATCCCGTACCCCGTGACCTCGTCCCCCTCGTCCGGGTCCGCCGCCTCCAGCTGCACTACCGTTGTGGCGTTCTCCATGACCTCGAACGGACCGGTGCTGGTGATCTCCGGAGGTTCCTCCTCATCACTCACCCCCACCCGGATCGCTCTCTCCCCCTTCCGCTCTCTCTCTCCCTCTCCACTCCGCACCTCGACCACCACCACGTACTCGTTGTCCCCCGCTCCGCTCTCCGGTTCCGCGCTCTCCACATCCCCCGGAGTCTCATAGTCCGGCGCCTCCCGGAAGCTCAGCTCCCCCGTCTCCTCATCCACCGCAAACAGCGCCCCGTCGGCTCCCCCCGCGATCCCGTACCCCGTGACCTCGTCCCCCTCGTCCGGGTCCACCGCCTCCAGCTGCACTACCGTTGTGGCGTTCTCCATGACCTCGAACGGACCGGTGCTGGTGATCTCCGGAGGTTCCTCCTCATCACTCACCCGCACCCGGATCGCCCTCTCCCCCTTCCGCTCCCTCTCTCCCTCTCCGCTCCGCACCTCGACCACCACCACGTACTCGTTGTCCCCGGCTCCGCTCTCCGGTTCCGCGCTCTCCACATCCCCCGGAGTCTCATAGTCCGGCGCCTCCCGGAAGCTCAGCTCCCCCGTCTCCTCATCCACCGCAAACAGCGCCCCGTCGGCTCCCCCCGCGATCCCGTACCCCGTGACCTCGTCCCCCTCGTCCGGGTCCACCGCCTCCAGCTGCACTACCGTTGTGGCGTTCTCCATGACCTCGAACGGACCGGTGCTGGTGATCTCCGGCGGTTCCTCCTCGTCACTCACCCCCACCCGGATCGCCCTCTGCCCCTTCCGCTCCCTCTCTCCCGCTCCACTCCGCACCTCGACCATCACCATGTACTCGTTGTCCCCGGCTCCGCTCTCCGGTTCCGCGCTCTCCACATCCCCCGGAGTCTCATAGTCCGGCGCCTCCCGGAAGCTCAGCTCCCCCGTCTCCTCATCCACCGCAAACAGCGCCCCGTCGGCTCCCCCCGCGATCCCGTATCCCGTGACCTCGTCCCCCTCGTCCGGATCCGCCGCCTCCAGCTGCCCCACCCTCGCCTGGTTCTCCACCACCTCGAACTGCCCCGCGCCGGTGATCTCCGGACCCCGGTTCAGTCCCGTCAAGCGGAAGCTCCCCTGTCCCCTCAACCGCCCGCCGCAGCGATAGCTGTAGCTGCCCGTTCCCACTCCCCTGAAGGTCATCCGCAGCTCGCACGCTTCCCCTCCGTCGTAGTCCAGCCTCAACTCCCCCGTCGTCCGGCTGGTGTAGCGGTACCCGTAGCTGCCCATGCGGGTCGCCGTCACTTCTCCCTCCCCTAATCCGGAGGCGGGGGCGGAAGCGTCGGCAGGGTAGCTGCCCATGCGGGTCGCCGTCACTTCTCCCTCCCCGTCCAGCTCGCTCTCCTCAAAGCGCAGCCCCGCTCCAAACCGCAGCCTCAGACTCCGCGGGGTCCCCCCAAACGGGGTGTGCTCCAGGCCGGCCTCACTCCCTTGGAGATCTTCCGCCAGGAAGTTCGACCAGTAGGCCCGGTCCAGCAACATCACCACCTCCACCGCCTCCGTCTCCGGTCCCTCGTCCACCAGGTTGACCGCACGCAGCTCAAAGGCATAGACCGTCCCGTTGTCAAGCTCCCCGACTGTGTACGCCGAGGCGTTGACCTCGCCGGGGGCGCTGTCTTCGATCGGGGTCCACTCGCCGAACTCTCCCAGGCCCTCCTTCAAACGGTACTCATAGCGCAGGATAGGGGTGCCCCCGTCGCTTTCGGGCGGACTCCACGCCAGCCGCACCGCCCCGTCTCCGGCCATCGCCATCAGGGCTGCCGGGGCCTCCGGAGGAAACAGTATTCCTCCGCCACCACCGCCTCCGCCGCCTCCACCGCCGCCGCCTCCACCGCCGCCGCCTCCACCGCCACCAGCCACCGGCACGGCCTGCACCGTCTCAGCTCCACCCTTCCCCAGGGCATTGACCGCCCGCACCTCGAAGACATACTCCCGGCCGTTGATCAGGCCTTCCACCGTCACCCCGCGCGTTCCAGCCGCCATGTTCTCCCAGGCCCCAAACTCCTCCCCCACGGCCGCAAACCGGTGTTCGTAGCGGATGATCGGCGAGCCTCTGTTATCCGACGGGCTGCTCCAGCTCAACCGTACCGTTCCATTCCCGCCGCCGGCCCTCAGGCCGATCGATGAGATATCCACCGTCACTCCCGGCGGCGCCACCCGCACCTCCAACATCGCTTCCTCGTTGAGCTGGCCACTTGCGGACGAGCTCACCGTGTCGGCAGGCACCCTGAGCCTCAGTGTGTAGTTGTTCTCCACCCCGTTGGTTCCCGGAGTTACCGTAGTGCTGAAGACCCGGTCGTCGACCGTCTGCAACACCCCTATCACCGGGTCGCAGGGTACGGCGTTGCCCTGGCTGTCCCTGCAGGCAGGGTCTTGCTCGGCAACCTGTTCGGTCTCGATTTCGTTCCGGGTAAAGCCCGTTACCTCCTCGGAGAAGCTGATCCTCACCGTGAACGGCCCCGACACCGGAGGATCGGTGCCGCTCGCCATGCCGACCGTCAGCGCGGCGTTCGCGCTCGTCGAGCCCGTCCCCGAGGGCGACCAGGCGCTGGGGGTCTCCCCGTTCAGCGCCCGCACCTGCACCTGGTATTCGCTGGACGCATCCAGCGACGCGATCATCGTGCTGGTGCCGGTGCCGCTGTGGCTGAAGCTGGTCCAGCTGCCAGTGCTGCCCTTGCGGTACTGCAGCGCGTAGCCCGTCAGCTCCGGCCCCCCGTTGCGCCCCGGCGCCGTCCAGGCCACGTCCAGGCTGGTGGTGCTCCCGGAGGTCGCCGTCACGGACGGCGCCGCCGGCGTCTCCGGCTGCTCCGCCACGTCCGTCACCGTGATCGTCACCGGCACCGTGGCGCTGCCGCCGTGGCTGTCCTCCGCCTTCACCGTCACCGAGTAGCTGGCGTCGGTCTCGTGGTCGAGCGCCGACTTGGTCCGGATCTGCCCGCTGGTCGAGACGATGTCGAACTCCGCCGCGTCCGTCCCCTCCAGGCTGTAGCTCAGCGCGTCCCCGGTGTCGTCGTCGGTAGCCGCCACCACCGCCCCCACGTTCTGCCCCGCCGCCGTGTTCTCCGCCACGCTGCGCGCCAACGGCGGGGTGCCGCCGAACTCCGGCAGGCTGTTCCCCGTGCTGCCCGTTCCCGCGGGCGACCAGGCGCTGGGCGTCTCCCCGTTCAGCGCCCGCACCTGCACCTGGTACTCGCTGTGCACGTCCAGCGATCCGATCGTCGCGCTGGTGCCGGTGCCGCTGTGGCTGAAGCTGGTCCAGCTGCCGGTGCTGCCCTTGCGGTACTGCAGCGCGTAGCCGGTCAGCGCCGGGCCCCCGTTCAGCCCCGGGGCCGTCCATGCCACGTCCAGGCTGGTGGTGCTCCCGGAGGTCGCCGTCACGGACGGCGCCGCCGGCGTCTCCGGCGCCTCCGCCACGTCCGTCACCGTGATCGTCACCGGCACCGTGGCGCTGCCGCCGTTGCTGTCGTCCGCCTTCACCGTCACCGAGTAGCTGGCGTCGGTCTCGTGGTCGAGCGCCGACTTGGTCTGGATCTGCCCGCTCGTCGAGACGATGTCGAACTCCGCCGCGTCCGTCCCCTCCAGGCTGTAGCTCAGCGTGTCCCCCACGTCCGTGTCGCTCGCCGTCACCACCGCCCCCACGTTCTCCCCCGCGCCCGTGTTCTCCGCCACGCTGCGGGTCTCCATGTTGTTGGCGAACGTCGGCGCGCTGTTGGGCGTCCCGGTCGTGCCCGTCCCGTGGGGCGACCAGTCGCTGGGGGTCTCCCCGTTCAGCGCCCGCACCTGCACCTGGTATTCGCTGGACGCATCCAGCGACGCGATCATCGCGCTGGTGCCGGTGCCGCTGTGGCTGAAGCTGGTCCAGCTGCCGGTGCTGCCCTTGCGGTACTGCAGCGCGTAGCCCGTCAGCGCCGGGCCCCCGTTCAGCCCCGGGGCCGTCCAGCCCACGTCCAGGCTCGTGGTCGTGTTCGCCGTCGCCGCCACCGTCGGCGCCGCCGGCGTCTCCGGCTGCTCCGCCACGTCCGTCACCGTGATCGTCACCGGCACCGTGGCGCTGCCGCCGTTGCCGTCGTCCGCCTTCACCGTCACCGAGTAGCTCGAATCGGCCTCGTGGTCGAGCGCCGCCTTGGTCCGGATCTGCCCGCTCGTCGAGACGATGTCGAACTCCGCCGCGTCCGTCCCCTCCAGGCTGTAGCTCAGCGTGTCCCCCACGTCCGTGTCGCTCGCCGTCACCACCGCGCCCACGTTCTCCCCCGCGCCCGTGTTCTCCGCCACGCTGCGGGTCTCCATGTTGTTCGCAAACGTCGGCGCGGCGTTCTCCCTCGTCGAGCCCGTCCCCGAGGGCGACCAGGCGCTGGGCGTCTCCCCGTTCAGCGCCCGCACCTGCACCTGGTAGCTGCTGTTGGCGTCCAGCGACCCGATCATCGCGCTCGTGCCCGTCTCCGTCCCGGCCGGCTCCGTCCAGCTCCCGCTGCCCTTGCGGTAGCGCAGCTTGTAGCCGGTCAGCTCCGGACCCCCGTTGCGCCCCGGCGCCGTCCAGGCCACGTCCAGGCTCGTGGTGCTCCCCGCGGTCGCCGTCACCGTCGGCGCCGCCGGCGTCTCCGGCGCCTCCGCCACGTCCGTCACCGTGATCGCCACCGCGACCGTCGCGCTGCCGCCGTGGCCGTCCTCCGCCTTCACCGTCACCGAGTAGCTGGCGTCGGTCTCGTGGTCGAGGGCCGACTTGGTCCGGATCTGCCCGCTGGTCGAGACGATGTCGAACTCCGCCGCGTCGGTCCCCTCCAGGCTGTAGCTCAGCGCGTCCCCGGTGTCGTCGTCGGTAGCCGCCACCACCGCCCCCACGTTCTGCCCCGCCGCCGTGTTCTCCGCCACGCTGCGCGCCAACGGCGGGGTGCCGCCGAACACCGGCAGGCTGTTCCCCGTGCTGCCCGTTCCCGCGGGCGACCAGGCGCTGGGCGTCTCCCCGTTCAGCGCCCGCACCTGCACCTGGTACTCGCTGTGCACGTCCAGCGATCCGATCGTCGCGCTGGTGCCGGTGCCGCTGTGGCTGAAGCTGGTCCAGCTGCCGGTGCTGCCCTTGCGGTACTGCAGCGCGTAGCCGGTCAGCGCCGGGCCCCCGTTCAGCCCCGGGGCCGTCCATGCCACGTCCAGGCTGGTGGTGCTCCCGGAGGTCGCCGTCACGGACGGCGCCGCCGGCGTCTCCGGCGCCTCCGCCACGTCCGTCACCGTGATCGTCACCGGCACCGTGGCGCTGCCGCCGTTGCTGTCGTCCGCCTTCACCGTCACCGAGTAGCTGGCGTCGGTCTCGTGGTCGAGCGCCGACTTGGTCCGGATCTGCCCGCTCGTCGAGACGATGTCGAACTCCGCCGCGTCCGTCCCCTCCAGGCTGTAGCTCAGCGTGTCCCCCACGTCCGTGTCGCTCGCCGTCACCACCGCCCCCACGTTCTCCCCCGCGCCCGTGTTCTCCGCCACGCTGCGGGTCTCCATGTTGTTGGCGAACGTCGGCGCGGCGTTCTCCCTCGTCGAGCCCGTCCCCGAGGGCGACCAGGCGCTGGGCGTCTCCCCGTTCAGCGCCCGCACCTGCACCTGGTAGCTGCTGTTGGCGTCCAGCGACCCGATCATCGCGCTCGTGCCCGTCTCCGTCCCGGCCGGCTCCGTCCAGCTCCCGCTGCCCTTGCGGTAGCGCAGCTTGTAGCCGGTCAGCTCCGGCCCCCCGTTGCGCCCCGGCGCCGTCCATGCCACGTCCAGGCTGGTGGTGCTCCCCGCGGTCGCCGTCACCGTCGGCGCCGCCGGCGTCTCCGGCGCCTCCGCCACGTCCGTCACCGTGATCGTCACCGGCACCGTGGCGGTGCCGCCGTTGCTGTCGTCCGCCTTCACCGTCACCGAGTAGCTGCCCTTGGTTTCGTGGTCGAGGGCCGACTTGGTCTGGATCTGCCCGCTGGTCGAGACGATGTCGAACTCCGCCGCGTCCGTCCCCTCCAGGCTGTAGCTCAGCGCGTCCCCCACGTCCGTGTCGCTCGCCGCCACCACCGCCCCCACGTTCTCCCCCGCGCCCGTGTTCTCCGCCACGCTGCGGGTCTCCATGTTGTTGGCGAACGTCGGCGCGGCGTTCACTACCGCGGCCTCCGCGCCGACCACGAACACGCCCGAGAGGGCATAGACGCCCTTGCTTTGGGTTCGGACTTTCGTGTTGCCGGACAGCGGGCCGTGGGTGCCGTGATTGGGCCTTCCGACCTGCACCCAGTTTCCGCCGGCATTGCCCAGGGCGCGGCTGGAGTTGTCGTTGGCGACCGCTGCCGTGCCGTCCTGGGCGCTGCCCGTCCAGAGCTCCCAGCTGCTGGAGATGGTGACCGACGCTCCGCTCGCCCGGCGTCCGGTGGCCTCCTCGTCCCACGAGCCGCCGTAGAACTCCGCGTAGTCGTCGGCCACCTTGGCGCCGTCCAGCCAGTAGATGGGGTGGCCGGTGCCGGTGGTGGCGGTGTTGTCGACGGCATCGACCGCTTCGGTGCTGCCGACGACCCGGAAGGAGTCGCTGTAGTCCTGGATGGCGGCGTGGCCGGCCGCGGCGGCGGTCTGCACCAGGGTGTTGTAGGTGGCGATGTCGTCGGAGCTGGCATTCGTCGTGGTGGACGGGATGAACAGCAGCCGGAACCGGTCGCCGGTGCCAAGGCCGGAGGGGATCAGGGCCCAGTTCGACGGTACGGTGATCTCCGGGTCGACCACGAAGACCTGGGAGAGGGCGTAGAACGGACGTTTATTTGAAACGTTCTGGTCGCCACTATTGCTTGAGAGCGGACCCGATCCCGCGGTGGTGTCATTCGGTTGTGCGATGACAACGGCGATGCCACTGCCACTCTGGCCCAGCGCCCAACTGTCGTTAGTACCAGAGAAGAATTCGGTGCCGTCGTGCTTGCTGCCCGTGTAGGGGCGGTCCGAACCACTGGAGATCGAGCGGCCGCTGCCGGACTCGTTGGTGGAGTTGATCTCGTCGTCCCAGGTCCCGTCGTAGAAGTCCGCGTAGTTGTCGGCGACCTTGTTGCCGCCGAGCCAGTGGATGGGGTGGCCCGTGCCGGTGGAGGCGGTGTTGTCGCGGGCGTCGACGGCGGCGGTGCTGCCGACGACGCGGAAGCCGGCGCCGTAGTCCTGGATGGCGGCGTGGCCGGCGGCGGCGGCCGTCTGCACGAAGGTGTTGTAGACGCTGATGTCGGCGGAGACGGCGTTGTGCGTGGTCGAGGTGGCGAACAGCAGCCGGAACTTGTCGCCGGCGGCGAAGCCGGTGGGGATCAGGGCCCAGTCGGCGGGGACCACGGTCTCGGGGGCGTGCGTCGCGGCCCGGCCCGAGGGCGACCAGGCGCTGGGCGTCTCTCCGTTCAGCGCCTGCACCTGCACCTGGTAGCTGCTGTTCGCGTCCAGCGACCCGATCGTCGCGCTCGTCCCCGTCTCCGTCCCGGAGCGCTCCGTCCAGCTCCCGCTGCTGCCCTTGCGGTAGCGCAGCTTGTAGCCGGTCAGCGCCGGCCCCCCGTTCAGCCCCGGCGCCGTCCAGGCCACGTCCAGGCTCGTGGTGCTCCCGGCGGTCGCCATCACCGTCGGCGCCGCCGGCGTCTCCGGCGCCTCGGCCACGTCCGTCACCGTGATGGTCACGGCGATGGTGACGGTGTCGGTGCCGTCGGTGACGCTGACCTCCACCGAGTAGCTGTCCCTGGTCTCGTGGTCGAGGGCCGACTTGGTCCGGATCTGCGCGCTCGTCGTCACGATGTCGAACGACGCCGCGTCGTCGCCCCCCAGGCTGTAGGTCAGGGCGTCGCCGGTGTCGGTGTCGGTGGCGGCGACGGGGGCGCCCACGTTCTCGCCCGCATCCGTGTTCTCGGCCACGCTGCGGGGCACCGGCGTGGTGGTGTCGGTGAACACCGGCACGGCGTTCACCGACACGACCTCCGAGCCGACCACGAAGACGGGGGAGAGCGCGTAGAGGGGGCGGGAGGTGGTCCTGATGCCACCCCCGCCGCTCAGGGGGTTCTCACCTGAGGTGTCGGAGTTGAGGAGCCCGATTTCCACGCCGCCGAGGCCCGTGGAGCCCAGGCCGAAGGTGCCGAGGGGGACCTGGGTTTTCTCGGTGCCGTTGTCGTTGCTGCCGGTCCACGGGTCGTCGGTGGCGCCGGAGGTGTCGCGGGCGCTGCCGGACTCGTCCTTGGGGTTGGCCTCGTCGTCCCAGGTCCCGTCGTAGAAGTCCGCGTACTCGTCGGCGACCTTGGCGCCATTGAGCCAGTAGATGGGGACGCCCTTGTCGTCGCCGTAGATGGTTGCAGTGTTGTCGCGGGCGTCGTCGTCGGCGGTGCTGGCGACGGCGCGGAAAAAGGCGCTGTAGGCCCGGATGTCCGTATGGCCGGCGGCGGCGGCGGTCTGCACGAAGCTGTTGTAGTCGGCGATGTCGGTCTTGGTGGCGTCGCGGGTGGTGGAGGAGAGGAACAGCAGGCGGAACGTGGCGCCGGTGGTGAGGCCGGTGGGGTTGAGGCCCCAGTTGGACGGGACGGTGATCTCCGAGCCCACCTCGAAGACGGGGGAGAGGGCGTAGAAGGGACGGATCTCGGTGTTGGCCCTATTGCTGGAGGCTGAGAGGGGGCCGTGGCCAGCGCCAGCGCCCGGCCACCCGACTCGCACGGAGGTGGCGCCCAGCGCGGTGGAATCGCCATTATTGGTAAGGAACTCGGTGCCGTCGTGGTCGCTGCCGGTGAACGGCCGGTCCGCGGGCAAGAGGAGCGGGCGGGCGCTGCCGGACTCGTCCTTGGGGTTGGCCTCGTCGTCCCAGTCCCCGTCGTAGAAGGCCTCGTAGTCGTCGGCGACCCTGGCGCCGCCGAGCCAGTAGATGGGCAGGCCCGTGTCGTCGCCGGTGGTGGTGGTGGCGGTGTTGTCGCGGGCGTCGTCGTCGGCGGTGCTGGCGACGACGCGGAACAGGGAGCCGTAGGCCTGGATGTCGGCGTGGCCGGCGGCGGCGCGGCCCTGGACGAAGCTGTTGTAGTCGGCGATGTCGGTGGAGCTGGCGTCGCGGTTTTCACTGGCGGTGGCGGAGGTGGAGGTGGCGAACAGCAGCCGGAACCGGTCTCCGGGTTCGAGGCCGTCGGGGATCAGGGCGGAGTCGGGAGGGAGAACGGCCGGGGCGGGGAGGCCGTCGACCCTCATCGACATGGAGTAGGTCCTGTCGGCCCAGTCGGAGCCGGTGGAGGCGTAGCGGGAGCCGTCGGCGATGGACCATCCGAAGTCGGAGGCGTCGCTGTCGCCCTCTGCTCTCGAGACAGTGAGGCTGCCCGTATCCGGGGCCGCGACCACGAAGTAGGTGGTTTCGGCAGCGAGGGTGGAGCCGGCGGGGGCAGCGAAGGCGACCGTCACGGCTTGAAAATCCACGGTGCCGGTCGGCTGGGTGAGAGTGATCAGGGTGTCGCCGGGACTGCCGGAGCTGTCGGCGCGGATGGTCACGGCGATGGCGGAATTTGCCGGACGGTTTGCGGGCCTGCTCAGGCCGAGGGAGACGCTGTTGATCACGTAGCCGCCGGGATGGGCGCCGGTGGTGAAGGCGGTGGCGAGCTGCCGGGAGTCCCGGATCCCGATGCCGGCAGGCGCGCTTTCGGAGAGGTTGGAGACGAGCGGGTAGCCGGCAGGGGGGGGCGCTGCCGTGGTGGCCGTGCCGGCGTCCGACCAAGCGCTGAATGCCTCGGCGTTATACGCCTGGACCTGCACGTCGTACGCGGTGGCCGCGTCCAGCCCGGTTATCGTCAAGCTCGTATTCGGATGGTGGGCAAACACAGTCCAATGGGTCCAGTCCGCGGCGGCAGCCTTGCGGTACCGCAGCCCGTAACCGCCCACCGGCGGGCCCCCGTTATCCGACGATGCCGTCCAGGTGACGAGCAGGGTGCGGCTTCCGCCCACGTACGGCGCCACCACGGGCGCGGCCGGCTTCGTCGGCGGCTCGTTCACGTCGGTGACGCTGATGGTCACGGCGACGGTGTCGGTGTCGGTGTCGTCGGTGACGCTCACGTCCACCGAGTAGCTCGCCTTGGTCTCGTGGTCGAGGGCCGCCTTGGTCCGGATCTGCCCGCTGGTCGTCACGATGTCGAACTCCGCCGCGTCGGTGCCCCCGAGGCTGTAGGTCAGGGTGTCGGTGGTGTCGGTGTCGGTGGCGGCGACGGGGTCGCCCACGTTCTCGCCCGCATCCGTGTTCTCGGCCACGCTGCGGGCCACGGGCGTGGTGGTGTCGGTGAACACCGGCGCGCTGTTAGCGACGGCGACGACCTCCGAGCCGACTCGGAAGACGGGCGAGAGCGCGTAGAGCGCGCCGAAACTGGAACTGCCGAAGTTCTGGGAGGAGCTGAGGGGATCATCCCCGGAGTCGTCGCTGTTCGGTACTCCGGCCCTGACAAATTGGCTGCCCAGGGCCTGCGATGCGTTGGTGGATGAGAAGGCCTCCGTACCGTCATTCTTGCTGCCCGTCCAGGGGAAGTCGCCTGTGTTGAAGTCGTATAGGTCGCGGGCGTCGCCGGACTCGTCCCTGGCGTTGGCCTCGTCGTCCCAGGACCCGTCGTAGAAGTCCTTGTACTGGTCGGCGACCTTGTTGCCGCCGAGCCAGTAGATGGGCACGCCCAGGTCGTCGTCGGTGTGGGTGGTCCCGGTGTTGTCGCGAGCGTCGGTGTCGGCGGTGCTGCCGACGACGCGGAAAAAGGCGCTGTAGTCCTGGATGGCGGCGTGGCCGGCGGCGGCGCGGTTCTGGACGTGGGTGTTGTAGGGGCCGATGCTGGTGGTGTTCGCTTGGCGGCTGTTGGAGGTGGCGAACAGCAGGCGGAAGGCGTCGCCGGTGCTGAGGCCGTCGGGCTTGAGGGCCCAGTTGGACGGGACCGTGACCTCCGAGCCCACCACGAAGACCGGGGAGAGGGCGTAGAACGGACGGGCATTGGTCTTGGCCTGGGTCACAGTAGACCCGCCAGGGTTGCTGGTCAGGGGGCCGTCGCCCGTGGCGGACGAGCTCGGTAACCCGAGACTCACAAAAGCCGCGCCCAGAAAATTCGAGCTGTGGGCGGTGCCGTTGTGGTTGCTGCCGGTGAAGGGCCAGGTCGTAGTGCCCGAGAGCGTGTGGGCGCTGCCGGACTCGTCCTTGGGGTTGGCCTCGTCGTCCCAGTCCCCGTCGTAGAAGTCGGCGTAGTCGTCGGCGGCCCTGGCGCCGCCGAGCCAGTAGATGGGCAGGCCCTGGTCGTCGCCGGTGGTGGTGGTCGCGGTGTTGTCGCGGGCGTCCACGGCGGCGGTGCTGCCGACGACGCGGAACAGGGAGCCGTAGGCCTGGATGTCGGCGTGGCCGGCGGCGGCGCGGCCCTGCACGAAGGCGTTGTAGTCGGCGATGTCGGTGGAGCTGGCGTCGCGGTTTTCGGAGGCGGTGGCGGAGGTGGAGGTGGCGAACAGCAGCCGGAACTTGTCGCCGGGTTCGAGGCCGTCGGGGATCAGGGCGGAGTCGGGAGGGAGAACGGCCGGGGCGGGGAGGCCGTCGACCCTCATCGACATGGAGTAGGTCCTGTCGGCCCAGTCGGAGCCGGTGGAGGCGTAGCGGGAGCCGTCGGCGATGGACCATCCGAAGTCGGAGGCGTCGCTGTCGCCCTCTGCTTTCGAGACAGTGAGGCTGCCCGTATCCGGGGCCGCGACCACGAAGTAGGTGGTTTCGGCAGCGAGGGTGGAGCCGGCGGGGGCAGCGAAGGCGACCGTCAGCGCGTCAGCGCTGACTCCCACGGTGCCGGCCGGCTGGGTGAGAGTGATCAGGGTGTCGCCGGGACTGCCGGAGCTGTCGGCGCGGATGGTCACGGCGATGGCGGAAGCTGCCGGACGGTTTGGGGGCCTGGCCAGTTCGAGGGAGACGCTGTTGATCACGTAGCCGCCGGGATGGGAGCCGGTGGTGAAGGCGGTGGCGAGCTGCCGGGAGTCCCGGACCCCGACGCCGCTAAGCGCGCTTTCGGAGAGGTTGGAGACGAGCGGGTAGCCGGCAGGGGGGGGCGCTGCCGTGGTGCCCGTGCCGGCGTCCGACCAAGCGCTGTTTGCCTCGTCGTTATACGCCTGGACCTGCATGTCGTACGCGGTGGCCGGGTCCAGTCCGGTGATCGTCAAGCTCGTAAGCGGATGGACGGCAAGGAGAGGCCAGGAGGTCCAGGCCGCGGCGGCAGCCTTGCGGTACCGCAGCCGGTAACCGCCCACCGGCGGGCCCCCGTTATCCGACGATGCCCTCCAGGTGACGGACAGGGTGCGGCTTCCGCCCACGCCCGGCGCCACCGCGGGCGCGGGCGGCTTCGTCGGCGGCTCGTTCACGTCGGTGACGGTGATGGTCACGGCGATGGTGACGGTGTCGGTGCTGTCGGTGACGCTGACCTCCACCGAGTAGCTCGCCTTGGTCTCGTGGTCGAGGGCCGACTTGGTCCGGATCTGCCCGGAGGTCGACACGATGTCGAACTCCGCCGCGTCGGTGCCCCCCAGGCTGTAGGTCAGGGTGTCGCTGGCGTCGGTGTCGGTGGCCGCCACCGCGGCGCCCACGTTCTGCCCCGCGGCGGTGTTCTCGGCCACGCTACGGGTCACCGGCGCGGTGTCGGTGAACACCGGCACGGCGTTCACTGCCGCGGCCTGCGTGCCGACCTCGAACACAACCGACAGGGCATAGACGCCCTTGGTTTCGTTTCTGCGTGCGATGGTGCCCTCTATCGGGCCGTAGGAACCGTGAGTGGGCCTGCCGACCCGCACCCAGTGTCCGCCGGCATTGCCCAGGGCGCGGCTGTCGTTGTTGCCAGCGAACGATTTCGTGCCGTCGTCGGTGCTCCCCGTCCAGATCTGCAAACTGTTGGTGAGGGTCACCTCCGCTCCGGTCTCGCTTCGTCCCGCGCCCTCCTCGTCCCAGGACCCGTCGTAGAAGTCCGGGTAGTCGTCGGCGAGCTTGGCGCCGTTCAGCCAGTAGATCGGGACTCCCCTGGACCCGGTGGTGTAGTTCGTCGCCGTGTTGTCCCTGGCATCGACCGTTTCGGTGCTGCCGACCATGCGGAAGGAGTCGCTGTAGTCCTGGATGTCCGCATGGCCGGCCGCGGCGGCGGTCTGCACGAAGCTGTTGTAGTCGGCGATGTCGGAGGATCCGGCATCCGTGGTGGTGGAGGAGAGGAACAGCAGCCGGAACCTGTCGCCGGTGGTCAGGCCGGTGGGGACGAGGCTCCAGTTCGACGCGACGGAGGTGTCCGAGCCGACCATGAAGACCGCGGAGAGGGCGTAGAACGGCCGTTCTTGAACGTTGTTCTGGTTTGAGCCGCCGCTGAGGGCCAGGGCTCCGTTAGCGGCGTCATCCGGCTTTCCGACGGTGACATAGCGCGCGCCCAGCGCCCAGGAGGTGCCGACAACAACTCGCTTTGTCCCGTTGCTGTTGCTGCCGGTCCAGGGCCAGTCCGAGCTGCTGGAGAGCGAGCGGGCGTCGCCGGACTCGTCGGTGGAGTTGGCCTCGTCGTCCCATTCCCCGTCGTAGAAGCCCTGGTAGTCGTCGGCGACCTTGTTGCCGCCCAGCCAGTAGATGGGCGGGCCCTTGTCGTCGCTCATGGCGTCGAACGTGGAGGCGGTGTTGTCGCGGGCGTCGGTGGCGGCGGTGCTGCCGACGACGCGGAAGCCGGCGCTGTAGGCCTGGATGGCGGAATGGCCGTCGTCGGCGGCGGTCTGCACGAAGCTGTTGTAGTCGGCGATGCCGGTGGCGGTGGCGTCGCGGGTGGTGGAGGTGCCGAACAGCAGCCGGAACGTGTCGCCGGCGGCGAGGCCGTCGGGGATGAGTGGCCAGTTGGCGGGGACCACAGTGGTGGGCATGGGCGTCGTCGCACGGCCCGAGTCCGACCAACCGCCGGCGCCGTCGGCGTTCGTCGCCCGCACCTGCACCTCGTAGGCCGTGCGGGCGTCCAGGCCGGTGATGGTGGCGACCAGGGCGGTGCCGGTGTGGTCGAAGTCGATCCAGGTCCCGCTGCCGTCCACGCTGTACTGCAGGTCGTAGTCGGTGATGTCCGGGCGGCCGGCATTGTCCGGGGCCGTCCAGCTCACGTCCAGGGTGTCGCCCGTGCCGGCCGGCGCGAAGACGCCCGGCGCGTCCGGCGCGTCCGGCGGCTCGTCCACGTCCGTGACGGTGATGTTCACGGTGATGGTCACGGTTTCTCTGCCGTCCGTGACGCTCACCGTCACGGAGTAGCTCGACTTGGCCTCGTGGTCGTAGGTCACTCCGGCCTTTGTCCGGATCTGCCCGCTGACCGAATCGATCTCGAACGAGGCCGCGTCGGTGCCCCCCAGGCTGTAGGTCAGCCTGTCGTCCGTGTTGTCGTCGGTCGCCGCCACCGCCGCACCCACGTCCTCCCCCGCGGCGGTGTTCTCGGGCACGCTCCGCTCTGCGGGCGCGGTGTCGGTGAACACCGGCGCCGTTTGGACGACGACCTGCGTGCCGACCGCGAACACGCCCGAGAGGGCATAGACGCCTGTACTGCTGGTTCTGGCTCTCGTGTTACCGGCGATCGGTCCGTGGGAACTGTCGGAACTGTTCGGCCTTCCGACCCGCACCCAGCTATTGTCGGCATTGCCCAGGGTGCGGTTGATCGATTTCGTGCCGTCTTGAGCGCTCCCCGTCCAGATCTGCGAACTGCTGGTGAGGGTCACCGCCGCTCCGGTCTCGCTTCGTCCCGTGGCCTCCTCGTCCCAGTCCCCGTCGTAGAAGTCCGTGTAGTCGTCGGCGAGCTTGGCGCCGTTCAGCCAGTAGATGGGCACGCCCGTGCCACTCATGGCGGTGTTGTCCCTGGCACTGACCGCATCGGTGCTGCCGACCATGCGGAAGGAGTCGCTGTAGTTCCGGATGTCGACATGGCCGGCCGCGGCCTGTGCCTGAACCCAGGTGTTGTACACCTCGATCTCCGAGGAACTGGCATTTCTGTCGGTTGACGGAATGAACAGCAGCCGGAACCTGTCGCCGGTGGTCAGGCCGGTGGGGATGAGGCCCCAGTTCGACGGCACGGAGGTCTCCGAGCCGACCACGAAGACGGCTGAGAGGGCGTAGAACGGCTGGGACTCGGTGTTGCTCCTGATGTTGTTGCTGCTGAGGGGATGGTTTGCTGAACCGGAGTCACTCGGCCTTCCGACGGTGACGTTATTCGTGCCCAGCACATTACCGAAGAAGCGCTGTGTCCCGTCGTTATCGCTGCCGGTGAAGGGCCGGTCCTCGATGGCGGAAAGCGGGCGAGCGCTGCCGGACTCGTCGGTGGAGTTGGCCTCGTCGTCCCACGACCCGTCGTAGAAGTCCTGGTAGTCGTCGGCGACCTGGTTGCCGCCCAGCCAGTAGATGGGCGGGCCCTTGTCCGCGCTCATGGCGTCGAACCTGGAAGCGGTGTTGTCGCGGGCGGCGGTGTCGGCGGTGCTGGCGACGACGCGGAAGCCGGCGCTGTAGGCCTGGATGGCGGCGTGGCCGGCGGCGGCGCGGCCCTGGACGAAGCTGTTGTAGTCGGCGATGTCGGTGGAGGAGGCGTCGCGGTTTTCGGTGGGGGTGGCGGAGGTGGAGGTGGCGAACAGCAGCCGGAACCTGTCGCCGGCTTCGAGGCCGTCGGGGATCAGGGCCCAGTTCGCCGGAACGGTGATCCCCGGGCCGACCACGAAGACGGGGGAGAGGGCGTAGAACGGCCGGGAGTCGGAGCTGCTTCGGCCGGCGGCGCTGGAGAGGGGATTGTTAACGGACGAGGGCAGACCCGGTATTCCGACCCTGACGGAGCTGCTGCCCAGGTCGCAGCAAACGCCTGCGGTCAAGCGGTCCCCTGTCCCGTCGTCGTCGCTACCGGTGAAGGGGAGATCCAAACCGCCCGAGAGCGAGCGGGCGTCGCCGGACTCGTCCTTGGAGCCGGTCTCGTCGTCCCAAGTCCCGTCGTAGAAGTCCTTGTATTGGTCGGCGACCTTGTTGCCGCCGAGCCAGTAGATGGGCACGCCCAGGTCGTCGTCGGCGTAGGTGGTGCGGGTGTTGTCGCGGGCGTCGACGGTGGCGGTGCTGGCGACGACGGTGAAGCCGGAGCTGTAGACCCGGATGTCGGCATGGCCGGCGGCGGCCGCGGTCTGCACGAAGCTGTTGTAGTCGGCGATGTCGGAGTCGGTGCCGTCGCGGGTGGTGGAGGTGGCGAACAGCAGCCGGAACCGGTCGCCGGCCGTCAGGCCTGCGGGGAGGAGGCTCCAGTCCTGGGAGACCTCCAGCGGGATGCCCGTCGCGGCCCGGCCCGAGTCCGACCAGTCGCCGGCCCCATCCTCGTTCGTCGCCCGCACCTGCACCTCGTAGGCCGTGCCGGCGGACAGGCCGGTGATGGTGGCGGCCAGGCCGGCCCCGGTGTGGTCGAAGTCGATCCAGGCTACGCTGCCGCCCTCGCGGTAGCGCAGGTCGTAGTCCAGGATTGACTTGCCGAAGTCTTCCGGCGCCGTCCAGCTCACCGACAGGGTGTCGGTCGTGCCGGGAGACGCGGAGACGACCGGCGCGTCCGGCTTTGCCGGCCGCTCGAGCACGTCCGTCAGGGTGATGGTCACGGCGATGCTGTCGGTGTAGGTGTTGTCGGTGACGCTCACCAGCACGGAGTAGCTCGACTTGGTCTCGTAGTCGTAGGTCACTCCCGCCTTCGTCCGGATCTGCCCGCTCGTCGACACGATCTCGAACGAGGCCGCGTCCGCCCCCCCCAGGCTGTAGGTCAGCGAGTCCCCGTTGCCGTCGGTGGCCGCGACGGGGAGGCCCACGTTCCTCCCGGCGGCCGAGTTCTCGGCCACGCTGCGAGCCGCGGGGGCGATGTCGGTGAACGCCGGCGCCGTGTTGGTGCCGGCGGCTACCAGCGTCTCGGCCGTGAACACTGCGGAGAGCGCGTAGTAGGGAAAGGCTGTAGCGGTCCTGGCGATCACGCCCACCGAAGTCAGGGGGCCGGCCGAGCCGGTATTGAGCTGTCCGAGACGGACCGAGCTCCGGCCGAACGCCAGCGACGTGCCGCTGCCGAACGCCTCCGTCCCGTTGTGCGCGCTGCCGGTGAAGACGTAGTTGGGGGAGGTTCTGTTGCCGTCGCGTCGCCTGGCATTGGCCTCGTCGTCCCAGGAGCCGTCGTAGAAGTCCGCGTAGTCGTCGGCGACCTTGCTGCCGTTGAGCCAGTAGATGGGCACGCCCGTGCCCCTCGTGTTGGAGTTGTCGCGGGCGTCCACGGCGGCGGTGCTGCCGACCACGCGGAACCCGGAGCTGTAGGGCCGTATGGCCGCGAGGGCGCTGCCCGCGTTGGCTTGGCTCTGGATGTAAGTGTTGTAGTCGGCGATGTCGGTGGAGGTCGGGGCGTGGCCGGTGTGGGTGACGAACAGGAGCCGGAAACTGTTGCCGGCGGCCACGTCGGCGGGTTTGAGGGACCAGTCCGCCGGGACCCCGACCCCCTCGCCGACGGTGAAGACGGGGGAGAGGGCGTAGAACGGTCTCTCCGAGGTCGTGGATCCTGTGGACCGGCTGGAGAAGGGGGTGGCGCCGAGACCGGCATCGTTCGGCTTTCCGATCCTGACGCCGAATTCAGTCTCGCCCAGCCCCACGGAACTGCCGGACTCGAAGTCCTCGGTGCCGTCGTTTTTGCTGCCGGTGAAGGGCAGGTTCGCGTCGCCTGAGAGCGGGCGGGCGGTGCCGGACTCGTCCTTGGAGCCGGCCTCGTCGTCCCATGCCCCGTCGTAGAAGGCCCCGTAGTCGTCGGCGACCTTGGCGCCGCCGAGCCAGTAGATCGGCGGGCCCCTGTCGGAATTGGTGTAGGTGGTCTCGGTGTTGTCGCGGGCGTCCACGGCGGCGGTGCTGGCGACGACGCGGAACCCGGCGCTGTAGCCCTGCATGGCGGAATGGCCGGCGGCGGCGCGGGCCTGCACGAAGGAGTTGTAGTCGGCGATGGCGGTGGAGGCGGCGTTGCGGGTGGTCGAGGTGGCGAACAGCAGCCGGAACTTGTCGCCGGCGGACAGGCCCTCCGGGATGAGGGCCCAGTTCCGCGGGACCGTGGCCTCCAGGGCGACCCTGAACACGCCCGACAGGGCATAGATGGCTATGCCGTTGTTTCTGTTTGACGCGGTACCGGATAGCGGGCCGTGGCCAGCGGTAGTGCTATTGGGCCTGCCGACCGCCACAACTCTGCCGCCGGCATTGCCCAGGGCGCGGCTGGAGTTGTCGGCAGCGAGCAATTCCGTCCCGTCATGATCGCTCCCCGTCCAGACCCGCCAGGTGTTGGTGAGGGCAACCGCATCTCCGGTCGCCCGTCGTCCGCTGGCCTCCTCGTCCCAGCTCCCGTCGTAGAAGTCCGCGTAGTCGTCGGCGACCTTGGCGCCGCCGAGCCAGTAGATGGGCACGCCCGGGCCCGTCGTGGCGGTGTTGTCCCTGGCATCGACCGCTTCGGTGCTGCCGAGCATCCGGAAGGTGTGGCTGTAGGCCTGGATGTCCGCATGGCCGGCGGCGGCGGCGGTCTGCACGGAGCTGTTGTAGCTGAAGATCTCCGAGGATCTGGCGGTTCTGCCGATTGACGGAATGAACAGGAGCCGGAAACTCTCGCCGGCGGTGAGGCCGGCGGGAATGAGGGGCCAGTCCCCGGGGACTTCCGTCGGCGGGCTGCCCGTGAAGGCTTTGCCCGACTCCGACCATTCGCCGGTGCCATCCGGGCTCGTCGCCCGCACCTGCACCTCGTAGGCCGTGCTGGCGGCCAGGCCGCTGATGCCGGCGGACAGGCCGGTCCCGGTGTGGTTGTGGGCGATCCAGGATCCGCTGAGGTTCACGCTGTATCGCACGTCATAGTCGGTGATGGCCGGGCCGGGGTTGACCGGCGCCTGCCAGCTCACGGAGAGGCTGTCGGTCGTGCCCACGGTCGCCGTCACCGCGGGCGCGGCCGGCGCGGCCGGCGGCTCGGCCACGTCCCTGAGCTCGATGAGTACCGTGACGGTGGCGGTGGCGAGGCTGTCGCTGACGCTCACTGTCACGGAGTAGACAGGCTTCGTCTCGTAGTCGTAGGTCACGCCCGCCTTGGTCTGGATCTGCCCGCTGGTCGTCACGATGTCGAACGAGGCCGCGTCGGTCCCCCCCAGGCTGTAGGTCAGCGTGTCCCCGCCGTCGGGGTCGTTGGCCGCGACGGGGGCGCCCACGTTCTCGCCCGCGGCCGTGTTCTCGAACACGCGCCGCAACACCAAGAGATCGTCCTCGAACGCCGGCGCCCTGTTGGCCACCCGGAAGAGGCCCGAAAGGGCGTAGAACGGACGAAGAGCCGTCTTGCCGACCGCGGAGTTGCTGCCGATCGGGCCGTGGTTCGAGTTGGCGGAGTTGATACGCCCGAGAGTTACTAGAGAAGCACTGGAAGTCGTGCCCAGAGCGGATGAGAAACTGCTTATTACAGCCGCCGTCCCGTCATGTTGGCTGCCGGTGAAGGGGTGATGCGCAGTGCCGGAGAGTTGGCGATCGCTGCCGGACTCGTCCTTGGAGCCGACCTCGTCGGCCCAGGAGCCGTCGTAGAAGTCCTCGTAGTCGTCGGCGACCTGGTTGCCGTTGAGCCAGTAGATGGGGACGCCCTTGTCGGCGTCCGTGTAGGTGGTTTCCGTGTTGTCGCGGGCGTCGACGGCAGCGGTGCTGCCGACGACGGTGAACAGGGAGCTGTAGGCCTGGATGTCGGTGTGGCCGGCGGCGGCGGCGGTCTGCACGAAGGAGTTGTAGTCGGCGATGTCGGTGGAGGTGGCGTTGCGCACGCCGGAGGTGGCGAACAGCAGGCGGAAGCTGTCGCCGATCACGAGGCCTGACGGGAGCAGGCTCCAGTGCCGGGAGACGGAGACAGGCGCCACCACGAAGACGGGGGAAAGGGCGTAGAAGGGGCGCCTGTCTGCGCGACTTTCGTTGGTGTTGCCGTCAAGCGGGAAGCTGCCGCTGCCCCTGTCGTTCGGTTCCCCGACCCGCACGGTAATACTGCCCAGAGCGCGACCGGCGGCCACCGTCCCGTCGCTGGTGGACCCCGTGAAGGGACGTTCAGAACTCTGGTCAAGTGAGCGCGCGTCGCCGTTCTGGTCCTTGGGGTTGGCCTCGTCGTCCCAGCCCCCGTCGTAGAAGCCCTCGTAGTCGTCGGCGACCTTGGCCCCGTCGAGCCAGTAGATGGGGACGCCCTTGTCGGCGTCCGTGTAGGTGGTTTCCGTGTTGTCGCGGGCGTCGGTGCTGCTGGTGCTCGCGACGACGTTGAACTCGGAGCCGTAGGCCTGGATGTCGGCGTGGCCGGCGGCGGCCTGCGCCTGGACGAACTGGTTGTATGGTCCGATACCGACGGCCGTGGCGTCGCGGGTGCCCTTGGTGGCGAACAGCAGCCGGAAGGAGTCGCCCAGCTCGAGGCCAGAGGGGATCAGGGCCCAGTTTTCCGGGACGGTGACCTCCGAGGAGACCACGGAGACGAAGGAGAGGGCGTAGAGCGGCTTGGAGCTGTTGTTGCCAAAGCCGCCTGAACCGTCCAGGGGGTCGCCGCCGACTGAGTTCGGCTCCCCGTATTGCACGACGCTGGCGCCCCGCGGCCTGGTGGCGTGCGCGGTGCCGTCGGAGAGGCTGCCGGCGGTGTCAGAGGAGATGTCTTCGAAGCCGACGTAGAGGACCCTCACGCCGGACAGATGCTCCCGGGCGGTGAGGGTGGCGGACCAGACATCGGTCTGGGCCAGGGCGGCGGGGGCGGCGGCGAGCAGCGCGGCGAGGGCGGCGGCGGATCGGATCACACCCGCCGACACCCGCAGCAAGGTCAAGGGTCGCTTCGCTGCTGCGGTGTAGTTCATGGAGTGCACTTGTCACCCAGCGACTCTCCGTCCCGTCAAACTGGCAGCCTGTGAAGACGAAGTTGTCCCGGCCTGACCAGGAGGCGGGATCGGCCGGGGTGGGGGAGCGCATCAACCCGAAGGCCCTCTAGCCTGCGGCGCAGACTCCTAGCATCCCGAATAAACCTCGTCGGGTTGGTGTTCGAGCTTTGGCTCCCCCCGTATCTCAGCGGGTCGCCTCTGAGGATGGCGGCGTATGGCACACTGTCTGGCTCCACCCCAATGAAGTCCGGACCCTCGTAGATCCCCCGGGAGTTCGAGTGCGCTGGCCTAGGCGCGGGACAACCCACGTCAGGAGGCTGGCCGGGTCGCGGGAAGCGCCGACGCGCGCGGAGCGGGCCGGTCGAGATGGAAGGTCGAGTGCTGTCGATCTGCTCGGGTGTCGAAGTGCTCGCATAATGTGCCTCCCAATGAGTCAGGGTGATGCCGTTCGGGGCCGCGTCGTTTTCGGCCACCGTGCGGCGGCACACCAGCTTGGACGAGTCCGTGGCATGGGCGGCGCAGTTGGCCGCCTTTGCAGAGCCGTCGAAGTCGAGCTCGAGCTGCGGCGTGCCCGTCACCGCCACCTCCTGGTTGAAGCTCACCGTACCTCTCACCCTAAAATCTCCCGTTTCCTGCGAATTTTGCAAAAGGCTCAATTTTTTTGCTTTTTTTTGCCGAAACCGTTCGGTTTCCGGTTCCGAGCCGTCATGGATGGGAAAAAGAGGACGCGCGCACGCCCGCGCCGGCGATCCCGCCTTCGGGGGAGAGAGGTTTCGGGGAGGCGCTGCCGGGCGGGCGCGGCGGAAAACTCGGGCGGGAGGCTCGCGCCGGCCGCGCTCCGGCGCAGCCACGCCCTTGCCCGGCGGCGCCACGCCGTCTGCCCATGGCCGTTCCTGAGAAAGAGCATCGTCAGCCTCTTGTTTTTTACTCGCGATAACTGGAATTATCGCGAGCAAAAATCGGCGGTCTTTTTCAACCGAACCGGAGGCCGCCCGATGCTGATTTCAGAGAGGAGAGGCGATTTCGAGCGTCTTGGAGGCGTTGAACACGCCGCCGGGGCGGGGGACCGGCTGGCCGCCTGCTTCGAAGCGGCCCGGGGGGCCTTCAGCCGCAACACCGAACGCGCGCTGAGGGCGGACGTGGAGATTTTCGAGTTCTGGTGCCGGCGGGAGGGCCTCGAGGCGGTGCCCGCCGCCACCGCCACCGTCGTCGCCTTCATCGACGAGATGGCCCGCCTCAAGGCCCCCTCGACGGTGCGCCGCTACGTCTCGAGCATCGCCACCCTGCACAAGACGCTCGGGCAAACCAATCCGCTGGAGAGCGCCCCGGTCCGGTTCGCCCTGCAACGGATGCACCGGCGCCGGGGGCGCCGCCAGGCGCAGGTCCTGGGGCTGACCTGGCCCATGCGGAAACGGTTGCTGGAGGTGGCCGCAGACCGGCTGATCGACGTCCGCAACCGCGCGCTGCTGGGGGTGGCCTACGACTCCCTGTTGCGGCGGTCCGAGCTGGTGTCTCTGGAAGTGTCTGATTTATTGGAGGATATCGACGAGTCCGCAACCCTGCTGGTGCGGGCGGGCAAGACCGATCCGGACCAGCGAGGCGCGATGCTCTACCTGGCGCGGGACACCGTCAGGCTGGTCCGGGCATGGCTCGAGGCCGGCGGCCTCGGCGGGGGGTTGCTGTTCCGTTCGGTCCGGAAGGACGGCGCGGTGCGGGGGAAGCTCGACCCGAGCCAGGTGCCGCGGATCTACAAGAGGATGGCGCGGAAGGCCGGGCTTCCCGACGACGTCGTCGACGCCCTGGCCGGGCACAGCACCCGCGTCGGGCCGGTTCAGGACATGATCGCCTGCGGCATCGAGCTGCCGGCCATCCTGCAGTCCGGCCGCTGGAAGACGACGCGCATGGTCCAACGCTACGGGGAACGGTTGCTGGCCCGCCGCAGCGGCGCAGCCCAGCTGGCCGAGCGCCAGCAGCGCTGAAAAAGACCCGCCCCGAGGACCTCGGGCCGTGAGACCCGGCCAGGCCGGGCCGGGGGGGAGGCTCGCCCGCGCCCCCCCAATCGGCCCCTCATACCTCGCGGTAGTTATCGGTCGCAAAATTGCGGCATTTTTTGGTAAAATTCCTTCGGTTGGTGCATTGTGCCCGGACTTCGTTTTCGTCGGTGGAGACAACGCCTTTCCGGATAAACGAAGTGATTGCAGCAGGTTGCAATCGATCGTGACCGCCAGGGCGTCCTAACCCGCGATACGCTGGCGCAGTGCGGAATCGGTGCGGAAATGATTTTTGCTCGCGATAATTCCAGTTATCGCGAGTAAAAACCCCCGATTCGACCGTTTTTGCCCGAATTTCAGGCCATTTAACCCCAACATCGGCCCTTTCTCCCCGTTTTCCCGTCCCGGCCCCGTCACGCCGTGGATCTCCCCGTCGTGGATCGCGATGGGGGTCCCGCCGCCATCGTCGAGGCTCCAGTTGCCCCCACTGGCCCGCACCAGTTGCCCCCGCTGACCCGCACCGCCCGCCGGCCGGGGGGATCCCTATCGGCGCCGCGTCCGTGGCGCGGACCGCGCTGGCGGAATCCGCGCCGATGGTCGGGTGCCGGGGGTAGGGCCTGGGAGTATTTCTAGCGCAATCGCGCCGCCCGGTCCCTGCCAAATTGGTAGATTCGGGAAGAAGAGGGGGGCGGCAGGGCCCGGGAGTCCATCCGGCGCCATCGCACCGCCCGGTCCCTGCCAAAATTGGTAGGCTCGGTGGGAAGAGAGAGCGGCCGGCAACCCCTCCGCCCTGTGAGGATGCCGGCAGTCCTGCGGTTATCCGAACTCGGTGATCGACAGCACCAGCCGCACCAGGTCCGCCTGCCGGGAGACCGGCTGCTTCTGGTAGATCTGCTTCAGGTGCCAATAGATCGAGCCTTCGGTGTGCCCCGTGGCCTCGGCCATCTCGCGCACGCTCTTGCCTTGGGCCAGCCAGACCGCCACCCGGGCCTCCATCGGCGTCAGCCCCAGGGCCCCGGCCACCAGGCCGGGGTCGATCCGGTGCCCCCTCCCCGGCTCGATAATCAGGACCATCGCCGCGGTATGCCGCGCTCCGTAGTCCGGTTGCGGCACAGCCACGGGTTTGACGTGCACCACCAGCGGCGGTGAACCGGACCCGCGGCCGAGCAGCATCGACCCGCCGGCCGCGACGGCCTCCGAGGCCGGCAGCGCCGAGGCCACCAGCCTCTCGAGGCGGAGCCGGTCGGCGGCCTCCCGCGCCCGCAGCACCCCGTCCCCCTCCGACAAGCCGTCGCCCTGCCGCAGGATCGTGCGGGCGCGGTCGTTGACCTCCAGGATCCGCCCGCGCCGGTCCAGGTGGAGGACGCCGATCCGGGGGCTGTCGAGCAGGGCGGCCACACTCGTGTGCCGCGCCTCGGCGCGCACCAGCGTCTGCCGGACGCGGATGAATTGCCGGATGTGGGGGAGCAGTGTCCTGATCATTGCGATCTCGGAAGACCCCCAGCCATCCGACGCCGCCGGATCGCCGAGGGCCCAAGTGATGTGGGCACCGTCCGACACCTCCAGGCGCACGTTCAAGCTGTTCTGGTGTTTGCCCCGGCGCATTATCTCGTTGTAGGTCGGTGAGCTCTTCAACTCCTCGGCCGTGTACAGGTCGGTGACGTGCACCAGACGGCTGTCGGGCAGTCGCCGCACCCGCGGCACACGTTCGTCGATGGGATGGTAGACCTCGAGGTACTCTCGCTCCAGCTCTTCGTGTCGCTGTCCCCGGGAGTAGAACCCGACGGTGAGGACCCGCATGTCGTCCTTCGGGCCTTCGCCGACCAGGACAGCATTGCCCGTCAGGCCGCAGGCCTCGTCGATCAGGGCCGAGGTGGCCGGCCAGTGGCTATCGTCGAGCATGGCGTCGGACAACGACGCCAGGATCCGCTGGTACGCGTCTTGATCGCTCATGAGGATTCCTCCTTTACTATTAAGAACTGACGCCGCCGAGTCGAGCCGGGTTGTGTTGCCAATCCGGCCGGCGGTCTTCAAGTGGCCACAACCGAGCCCGGGAAAACGCAGCGCAGGGCAACTGTGAGCGTTGTTTGGGTGCCGATCCGGCTTGCAAGACACGATCAGGCCGGGTAGCGCCCATCCGTTCCTTCACCAAGACCTCCAATGCCGTCCCTGAGCAAGACAGGGCAACGTAAGAGGTAAGACCCTGGCGGCGGGGCGCCCCCGCCGCCAGGGCGCTGCGGTTTCACGCAGCCTGTTCGGTCTCCTCCTCGGTCCGCTGCAGCTCGAAGATGCGCGAGTGAGCCCGATCCGCCACCTTGGCCAGAACCAACAGGTCGTTGCGCCCGAAGCTCTGCGCCGTCTTCCACTGACCCTCCGCATCGCGGTAGATCCGCGAGAAGGTGACGCTGTAGCGCGTCTTGTCTGAAACAAACGAAAAAAGACAAAAAGAAAAAGACTTATCCACGAAGGGCCACGAAGAACGACGAAGGGCCACTAAGGCGTTGAGGTTAACCGCTACGGGATGCCAAGGTCGCGAAGGATAGTCGATTTCCGATTGTTTCACTCTCGAATGATCCGCACGGCAGGGCGGGGGCCGAACTTGCCTGCAACCTCGTTCTGCCAAATCGCTGCCTTGACAGTACCGATCCGAACTTCGTCGTGGGGTTTTTGGTTAGCCATTTCTTGTGTCCTCCTGAACGTTTAAGGGTTTGTGAGCGTCGCCGCTCACCCAAGACCGGCGGCGACGGCCAAACCCGACGACGGGAGGACGAAGCCGAGCCCGGTGCAGGGCCGCGCAGACAGCCGGCATGGGCAAGTCAATGACAGACGGCCCGAAGGGCGAGCGTCAGCGTTCTGGCAGCCGGCTTGCGCCGGCCAGGCGGCCCGTGCGTCAGGCGAGCGACAGGAGGCAACCAAGGGCCCGAGAGGAAAGATGGTACGGGTAGGCACGTTTGGGAGGCTGCAGGCCGCACAGTCACCATAGGAGGAGCAGTGAGGGCAGTGGAGATTTCGGCGCCCGAGATCAAGCGGGCGCGTTGGTGGGAAGCCAGGGAAAGGATCGGAGAGAAGCGCCGAGGACGAACAGGCCGCGTGAAACCGCGGTGCCCCCGTCGCGGCGTCTCCTGCAGTGTTAATGTAATATGCCTCACATCTACTGGTACAAAAACCTCGGTCTGGTCAGGTCGAGAAGGGGAAGTGAATGAAGCATGCTGGCATTTTCGTGATGATTGCCGTGAGCATTGTCTACATCGCCGCCATTGGCTTTCTTCGTGGTAACGATGCTTGGCAGCTCTTAAGGACAGGTGACCTCAACGAATTGGGAGACTTCCTCGCAGGCGTTTTCACACCCCTGGCTTTCGGTTGGTTGGTATACGGGTATCTCCTACAGTCCAAAGAACTCCGCCTTCAGCGCGAAGAACTAACGCTTACACGGAAACAACTCGGTACGCAGACTGAATTGTTACAGGAGCAAGTAGCAGCAGACTACCGGAATTCCATACCCCGTCTGACTTTTAGAATCACTTTCCTCGAAAATTGGTGGGACTGGATAGTCGAAAACAATGGGGGCAACGCGAAAAACATAGAACTGTTGAATCTCAACAAAAAACAAACAGTCGATGAAAGAAATTCCTTGGCAAGTAGTGAATCTTTCCGTTGAGCCTTTTGCAAAATTCGTCGTGCAGCACCGGTGTAGCGCTGGGGACGTTGTTGAATTACTGGAATAACTTCGATCAGCCGCTGCTGAATTGCTTTGATTCAATAACATCTCCTACGTGCTCTCTACCAGTTATTCCAGTAATTCAACAACGTCCCCTATTCGCTTCCCTTGGCGTATTGCATATTGGGGGCGGAGCACCATGCTGTCGCCGCCTACGCGGCTCGGGGATTTTAGCATCTTTTCCATGGGCTTACGCCCACGGCTAAGTGCTGCCGCCGCGTGCGCGGCTCGACTCGAAACCCCGGGCTGGCGCCTTGGGTCGTTTGAACCCCTTAGTCCTTCAGCCGCGTAGACAGGGAATTTATTACGTGCTCGAGGACCCAATGCCATCCTCGAAGAACGCTTAACACGTACCCTGGAGGACGCGCGGTCAGCCCGGATCGCGGGGGTGTAAAGGAACTATGCCGCCGAACGGTAGTGACCCGCGCCGTCGGCCGTGAACCCGGCACCACCCTCACGGCTGCAGCAGCGCAATGCCTTCCTTTTTGATCCTGGCGAACATCTTGCGGTACTCTTCCGAGCCGTCGTCGTCCCAGTACTCGGTGGTGAGGGGGGAGTCGTAGCTCATGGGGATCAGGCGCCAGCGGTCGGGGCGCACCATGAACAGGGATTGCTCAGGATCGTGGATGTTGTACATGCGGGCGCCGTTGGCGAAGCGGGTCTTGATGATCCATTTGGGCGGCTCGGGCAGTTGCAGCTTTTCCAGCCGCTCCAGCTCCGCCCGGTCCAGGGTCACCCCCAGTCCGGGCTGTTCCGGCACGCGGACAAACCCGTTCACCGGATCGATGCGCTCGTGGACCACGTCTGATTTCTTGCTTTCCGAAGTGTTGACGAAGTGGAAGCTGGCCGTCTTGAAGGCCGACTGCATGTGGGCGGTCATGGCTCGGGTGATGTTGCCGCCGACGTTCTGCAACATGAAAGGAATGTTGGCGGCCGCGAACAGGCCGGCCCGCCGCCGGGCCGCTCCGATCTTCTGGTGTCCCAGCATGTAGGCATCGGCCGCCCGCCTCAGCACCTCGAAGGTCGCTCCCAGCGGGGTGTGGTGGTAGATGATCGGCAGCCGGCAGCGCTTGCGCAGCTCGGCGTAGCCTTCGATGTCCCGTTCCTGCAGAGGATCCTCGAAACAGCCGGCGATGCGGTATTTCGAGATCTTCTCCAGCAGCTCGAACATGTGGTCGTTGGTGCCGTGCATGGTGATGTCGTGGTGGATGCGGAACCCCTCGGGGGCCACTTCCTGCATGGCGTCCATCTGATCCATCACGTTCTCGAAGGGCGAGAGGTGGTACTTCATCCAGGTGTAGCCCATGGCCGAGAAGCGCTCGACGGCCTGGGCCATGCGCTTGGGATGGGTCGAGACCGTCCAGGAGGCCACCGGCACCCAGCGGCGGTATCGCTGACCGAAGAGCTTGTAGACGGGGACTCCCGCCGCCTTGCCCATCAGGTCGTACATGGCCGTCCCCAATCCGAGAGAGTTCTCGTCCCCCACCCAATCGAAGGGACTGGTGCCGATGTATTTTTCAATCGTCTCCTCAGGCTCCGGGCTTCCGCTCTCACCCAATCCGATCAGCCCGGCGTCGGTGTGCACTACGTAGACGGTCCGTTTCCAGGGTCCGTAGAAGTGGTTGAGCTCGTAGGCGATCCAGTCCACGAACTCCTCGGTGATGTTGTGGACCTCGATGTCGGTGATCCGGATAGAGCCATGCCGGGATTCGGCCTGCTTTTTGGCAGCCCACACCGGCTTCCAGCCGTTCAAGAGAAGGGCTCCGCCAAGACCGGCAAAAAAGCCGCGGCGGGTGAGAAAGCCGGACTCGGTTTCAGAACTTCTTGCGGAAGAGTTGGAAAAGTGCATGGCCGACTCCAATTTTTTGACGAAAGCTGAAAAGAGAACTCATTATAGGCAGGTTTACGCCAAGATGACACAGTAGCCGAACTTCGGCCGCTCACAGACCGGATCTTAAACGGCCGTTCTTCAGGCGCCATGCCCGACAAAAAACTCGTGAGATACATAACGGTATCGGTCCTGCTGGTGTTCCTGGTCAAGGCGTTTTCGGTCAGCGCCAGCGCGGCAGAGATCAAGATTGCATCCTGGAACATATACTGGCTCACCTCGGAGGACCCGAATCATCACAGACGCAAGGCCAACGACTACGCCAGGTTGGCCCAATACGCCAACGACCTGGACGCGGAGGTCATCGCCTTGCAGGAAGTCGATGCGGGCTTTGTCCGGAAGGTATTTCCTCTGCAGCAGTACAGCATTGAATTATCGCACCGTTACGACACCCAGCAGCGCACCGGCTTCGCCATTCGCAAAGGGATCCGATACCGGCGCCTGCCCGATTATCGAGACCTGAGCACGAAATGGGGATTGCGCTACGGCACGGTGATCGAGTTGGAGGTGGGTGGCAAGAAGATCGATGTGATGTCGGTACACCTGAAGTCCGGCTGCCATGACCGGGATCTGGACCGCCCTCGGACCAGGAGTTGCCTCGAACTCAAGTCCCAGGTGAGGCCGCTCGAGTCATGGATCGACCGGCGTTTGGAGCGGGGGCGGGCCTTTGTTCTACTGGGTGACTTCAATCGACGCATGGATCAGAGGCGCGATGATCTCTGGCATTTCATCGCCGATGGAATTCCAAAGCCGATATACAGGGTCAACGCCGGCCGGAAGCCCAAATGTTGGAACAGCAGGTTCTCGGAATTCATCGATCACATTATTGTGGGACCGATCGCCGAGAAAGCCGTGAAGCCCCATTCGTTCGAAGAATTAACCTATAGCGAGAGGAATTATTACCATTGGCGCAAACGTCTTTCCGACCACTGTCCCATTTCCGTCAGGCTGGACTTCTGAAGTCTTCTGGTAGTTGGTCGAGCCTTTTGCCGGATTGGTCAGGTAGCGGGATTTTTTGTGGGGAAGGGTTTTGATCGCTCGGAGCGCTGGGAGCGCGGGCGTTCTGCCCGCATTCCTGTAAAGACGCTGCCCCGGCGCCGGTGGACAGGCGTACCGACCAACCCTGTGAAGCCAATCGCCACCACCCTGCCAGGTCTTGTGCGGGCGGGACGCCCGCGCTCCCGGGGGGAAATCCATGGCCGGCCAAGTGCAGATCCGTCCAGAGCCTGCGGAATATTACCGTTGCCACCCCAATGTCCTGCCCGACTACGAATTTTGCAAAAGGCTCGGTGGTGAGAACCAGGTTCGACAGCACGGCAGCCCCTATCCGCCCAGATTCTTCTCGTAGTCGTCCAACTGGTAGGCGTCCATCCAGTTGCCGGACGGCATCGGTTGGTTGGGCAGGACGTATTTCAGGAGCTCCACGGCCTTGGCCAGCGAGTCGTCCACGGTGAGGTAGGGCTCCTCGCACTCGATGCCGAGGGGGCCGTCGTAGCCGGCCCGGCGCAGGCTGACGATGAAGCTGCGCCAGAAGAACTCGTCGTGGCCGTAACCCAGCGTGCGATAGCTCCAGGACCGCTGATCCCACTCGTCGTAGTAGGCGCTGGAGACCAGGCCGTCGCGGGCGGCCATCCGCTGGTCCAGAGCCACGTCTTTCACGTGGCAGGTGTAGATGGCCTCGCCGATGGTCTCGACGAAAACGATGGGATCGATGCCCTGCCACCACAGGTGGGAGGGGTCCAGGTTCATGCCGATGGTGGGTCCGACTTCCCGGCGAAGCCGCAGGAAGGTCTGGGTATTGTAGACGCAATCGCCGGTGTGGGGCTCGATGCACAGCTTGACCCCGTAGTCGTCGGCGATGGCGGCGGCCTTCTTCCAGTAGGGGATGATTCTCTCCTCCCACTGCCAGCGGTAGGCATCCTTCCACATGACGAAGGCCGAGTTGATGATCCAGTTGGGCGTCTTGTCCTCGGGACCGCCGGCGGGGGTGCCGGCCAGCAGACTGATGTGGTGAACGTCCAGGCGGCCGGCCAGCTTGCAGGTGGCCACCAGGTCGGCATGGGCGCCCTCGGCGATGGCCGGCTTGGGGTGAATCGGATTTCCATGGCAGCCAAAGGAACAGATCCGCATCTCACGCTCATCCAGGCTGCGCTTGAAGGTTTCGAAGGCGGCCGGGGAGGATGCCAGCTTGATCGGGTCGTAGTGGACCTTGGGAATGTGCCCGCCGGCGCAGGCCTCGACCAATCGGATGCCGTGCTTCTTGCAGGAGTCCAGCATCTGCTCCCAGGATCTCTCCAGCATGCTTGCCGCCATCAATGCGATTTCCATATTTGTGCTGTCCTTCCTTGGGTTTCGTCGAACCCTGTGGGAATCGACGTCCTATTTCCTGAAACAAAAGAAAAAAGAGTTATCCACGAAGGGCCACGAAGAACGACGAAGGGCCACTAAGGCGTTGAGGCTTACCGCGACGGGGTACCAAGGCCGCGAAAGGGCTATCGATTCCCGATTGTTTCACTCTCGTATGATCCGCCCGGCAGGGCGGGGGCGACACTTATTTCAGACCCGGCCTGAATGCCTCAGCCCGGAGCGTTCCGCTCGGTGCCTGCGCTATTCTCCAGAGTGCGTCGGCGTAGCAAAAAATGCCTTCTAATCCTCATCCACCCCATCTTCCTCGTCGGGCTCGCCTTCAAGAATCTCCATGGCTCTCTCAGCATCCGATTCCCTCACCTGGAGGCGCACGCCGCCAATGGCTGGAACCCATAACCAATTCATGCCGGTGATATGTTCATCGATCAGTACGCAGTCGATTCCCTCTACTTCCAACCGGGTCTTGGCCAGGTTGGCGTGTATGGGGTGGTCGAAGCTGGCGATGGTAATCAGCATTTGCGGCACTCCCTTACCTGACCCCATGCTTCAGGCAAATCTGCTGGTTCTTGCCTCCCGCTTCGGATTCCTTCAGAATCCCGATGATCTATTCTTCACTGAATCGCTTCCGATTCATGGTGAGCCCTTCCGGTTCCTTTTACCTGAAACCCACTCTCGAAGTGGACCGTTTTTCGGGGGGCAGGTCCAATCGCCGAGCCGTCGTGGGGAAAAGTCCTCATTGGAACCTTTGACCCCGGCGTCTCTTTACAGCTCAAACAGATCGCTTTGGAAGCGGACCGTTCCCTTCAACGCTTGCTGGGTGAAGCAACAGACCTAACTTTATCAGTCTTGGGGGAAGCCCACAATTGCGCAATAAGCCGAGCTGGATGTGAATTTCGTGAAGACCGATCCCTCGGCCAGGACTATCCCACGCTACCGAATTCAGGGTGACAGATATGTCGAGGCACCCGAATCACGCCCACATTCCATGTAGGATGGTAGGGGCATCCCTTGTGGGCGCCCCCTACGCGGCGCTGACCGGGCGAACGGGAACAACCGGGCAACCACAAGGGTTGCCCCGACGTTGGGGGGTTCAGCGCGGGATGGCCCTGTCCCTCGACTAGGGATCGATTGCGAGCAGCGGGTTTATTGCCGACGGGCACTCCAGTCCCGGCGGCCGGATTCAACGGGTAAGGTCTCCGGGAACCCCGGTACGGTTCAGATCCCACATGGCCACTATCGACACACAGACCGACTACCGGATCGGCCGGGACAACATACAGTTCCTCGGGCTCGACGTTCACAACCCGGTCTTCGCCGTGGCCAGCCTTACCATCATCGGATTTGTCGTCGGCGTGCTGGCGTTCCGGGACGACGCCGGCGCCGCTTTTAACGCGCTGTACGCCTGGCTTACTTCGACGTTCGACTGGGTGTTCCTGGGCGCGGGCAACCTCTTCGTCCTGTTCTGCCTGCTGCTGGTGGTGACTCCTCTCGGTCGCGTCCGCCTTGGCGGTCGGGATGCCAGGCCCGACTACTCCGCCTGGTCGTGGTTCGCCATGCTGTTCGCGGCCGGGATCGGCATCGGCCTGATGTTCTTCGGGGTGGCGGAGCCGATTGCCCATTTCCGGAATCCTCCGCTCGGCGTCGACGCCGCCGACACCGCCGCTGCGCAAAGGCTGGCAATCGCCTCCGCCATCTTTCACTGGGGCGTGCACCCGTGGGCGATGTTCGCGGTCGTCGCCCTGGCGCTCGCCTTCGCCGCCTACAACCTCGGTCTGCCGCTGACGCTTCGGTCGGCGTTCTACCCTGTTCTGGGCAAGGCGGTCTGGGGCCGGTTCGGCCACCTGATCGACGTCCTGGCGGTGTTCGCCGCCCTCTTCGGACTGGCCACCTCGCTCGGCCTGGGCGCAGAGCAGACGGCGGCGGGGCTGTCCCATGTGTTCGGCGTGCCGGCCACCAACACCACCAAGGTGCTGATCATCGCTGTCATCACCTTCATCGCGATGGGGTCGGTGGTCGCCGGGATGGACAGGGGCGTCAAACGCCTGAGCCAGGCCAACCTGCTGCTGGCCCTGCTGCTGCTCGCGTTCGTGCTGGCGGTGGGGCCGACTCTCGACCTGTTGGCCGGGTTCGTCGCCAGCCTCGGCCACTATCTCGCGGTGATCGGACCGCTCAGCAACTGGGTGGGTCGCAACGACTTCGATTTCATGCACGGATGGACCACCTTCTTCTGGGCGTGGTGGCTCTCCTGGTCGCCCTTCGTCGGCATGTTCATCGCCCGGGTCTCGCGCGGCCGCACGGTGCGCCAACTTGTGGGCTGCATGCTGGTCGTCCCGATGCTGGTGTCCGCGCTCTGGATGAACGTCTTCGGGGCGACCGCAATATCGAACTATCTCGATGGCGGGGATACCGCGGTGGTCGAGGCGGTGCAGGCCCAGCAACCGGAGCTGGCCCTGTTCAGGATGCTGGAGGCGTTGCCGTTCGCCGGCGTCACCTCGATTATCGGCATCGTCCTGGTAGTCATCTTCTTCGTCACCTCGTCCGATTCCGGTTCGCTCGTCATCGACACCATCACCGCCGGAGGCAAGCTCGACGCGCCGGTCGCCCAGCGCATCTTCTGGTGTGCGTTCGAAGGGGTCGTCGCCATCACTCTGCTCGTCAGCGGCGGACTGGTGGCGCTGCAGACCGCCGCGGTCATGACCGGCTTCCCGTTCGCGCTGGTGCTGTTAGGGATGTGCTACAGCACCTGGAAGGGTCTGCGCGCCGCCCGGTGAGAAATGCGGGCAAAGGATTGTAGAGGTAAGTGCCGCCCCTGCCCTGCCGGGCAGATCATTCGAAGAAGAAACTGCCGATCGTTATTGAAGACGAACCACGAATAAACACAAAGACCGATGGACCTCCTTTGCTGCGACGACGTCATGGGAGGAAGCCCACCCGGGAGCGCGGGCGTCCCGCCCGCACAATTCTTGGCACAGCCTCGGCCATCTCCTCCACCCGGCTCGACCGGCAACGACGCCAGGACCCTGCTTCGGCCGAGCCCATGCCGTTCCCGCCGGCAGGGTGGCCGGGTGCCGCATCGCAGGGAAACTGAGCAGCACGCAACGGGATAGCATGCGGGCGGGACGCCCGCGCTCCCGGGTGGCGCCTCCTCCCATCACTCTTGCTCCTCAAGGGGGCACGCGCCGGCTTGCCGGGCCGCAGCCCATGCCGATGCGGCAGCGGCCGTGATAGATGAGCGTCTCGTCGGCCACGTTGAGCACACCGTTGTGTAGTAGCAGAGGCAGTGCCTGAACGGCAACCAATGGTCGTCGATGGCCAGAAGGAGAGTGTCGCCAGTCGGACGCGAGGTGGGAATGGCCCGGCAGGAACCGGCCCCCAGGGCAGCCATACCCCCCAGACCCAACCTGAAGATGTCACGCCTTTGCAAACTCATGCCATCTCCAGAAGGGGACGACAGACCCGGTGCATTCCGATCTCCAAGGGTTGGAATGCCTTACACGCAGCCGGGGAATTCCTTCCCCTGCAGGAGGACATAGCTTGGCTGGGGTCGGCTGTCGTCGGTCCAGCGGGACCGGGCCGACATGTAGTGGATGGCCAGGCCGCGCCGCGAGCTGTGGGAACGGTTGGGCGTGGATCGATGCAGCAGTAGGCTGTGGTGAAAGGAGCAACCGCCCGCCGGCATGAGCAGGGGGGTTTCCCGGTTGAGGTCCATGGCCTCGTCGGGCACCTGCTTGTCCCGCCGGTCCCGCACCACCCAGGGCTGACTGTGATCCAGAACGCCCTGCCGGTGGCTTCCCGGAATCACATACATCGGTCCCTTCTCCAGGGTCACGTCGTCCAGCGCCGTCCAGCAGGTCACCAGGTCCATGGGCTCGATGGCGAAGTAGGCCGAGTCCTGGTGGTAGGGTTTCTCGACGCCCCCGGGCGGTTTCATGAAACACTGGCTGTTGTAGAGCTTGATGTCGGGACCGAGGATGGACTCCACGATGGCCAGAACCCGGGGGTTGCCGGCGTGAGCCAGAAACACCGGATCGTTGGCCGCGGGGCGGTTCAGCTTGCGCACCGTTGCCAGCTCCACCCTCTCGGCGCCAGGCTCCAGCTCGATATCCTCCACCGGATATCCTGGAACGGCGCCGCTAATCAGATCCTCGGTCCGCTGCCGCACCTGCTGCACTTCTCCGGCTGAAAGCAAGCCGTCCACCACCAGGTAGCCCTGCTCCCGAAACTGCTCGGCGTAGTTTCCGTTGTCCTTGACCATGTCAATGCCCTCGACCCCTGGCAATCTATGCCCTGCTCCCGTAGTCGATCTCCACGCTCATCTGCGCCAGGACCAGGGGTACCGCCAGGCGAGGATTGCGCTTTTTCAGAACCAGCTCCAACTGGTTGAATCCGCTCTTGAGGAGATCTGCCCGGAACGGAAGGTGGAGCCAGTATCGACTGCCGAAGAGCGTCGGCTCAAGCTGGACGTCTTCCTTTTCTCTGGAAAGGGGCGTGCCGTTCAACCGGAACTGAAGATCGTCGTCATCCAAGACCTGCTCCAGACGCATGACCAGCTTGGCCTTCACCGACTTGCCCTCGGCGGCGGCTCCCGGCACGTCATCTCCAACAAAAAATCTGACCCCGGTAGGGCCTCCCACGTTTTCCTGCTGGACTTTCAGCGGAAGTTGGGCCCTGGGGTGGGACCGCCGCCACAGGGAGGCGACCTGCTCATCGATGAGGTAGCGCTTGTTGCGGTGCTTCAACAGGCCGGGGTCTCCGATCTCCACCAGTGACTTGCGCCAGAGCTTCGTGTCCCACAGGGGGGCGTACCAATTGAAGAGATAGATCCCATCCACGCCCTGTTTCCAGTAGTTCAAGGCAGTGGCCCGCGTCTGCTCGGCGGGATGAAACAAGCCGATCTGTCCCAGCAGGGTGAGGTTGCGGCCGCGAACGGCTTCCACGTACTCCTGCATGGACAAGTCGGATTCATGGCCGCGGGGCGTTCCCGCCGTCACCACGTCCAGCAGGTCCTCCTTGATCCAGGTGGGGACGTCAAATCCAAGCTTGAAGGCAAGGTTGAAGGTGAAGGGGACCCTGGCGGCCAGCCGGAAGGGTTTGCCTCGACTTTTCGAGGTCCGGTCCACCAGGGCTCGCACCCTGCGGACCAGTTGGGTAATCAGATGGCGGTTGCGATAGGCCTCCTCGGGCTTGAAAAACGCCGGATGGCGCAGGAAATCCAGCTCGATGCCATCCAGATCGTAGTCCTGGACGATCTCTTCGATGACCTTGTACTTGTTTTGCCGTACCTGCTCATAGGCGAAATCGAATCCGGTGGCAAAACTGGGATGGACGGCCTCTCCCAGCAGCAGTTCCGGGTGAGCCTTCTTGTATTGACTGTAGAGATCGACGGCGTTCCAACCCTTGGGACTGTCGTGGGCGTCATTCATCCGCACGGTCACGAAGAACTGGATGCCGATCTGGCGGCAGCGATCGGCCATGGCCTGAAAGTAGTCCTCCCGCTCCTTGAGAACGCTCTCCAGACCCTTGATGAACCGAAGGCCCCCGGCACTCTGGAACCGCTTCACATTCTCGCCGTATCTCTCGGCAGTCCTGGTCCTGAAGTAGAAGACGTCGGCTTCACCAACGCTCCAGAACAGGGCATCCACCTGGGTCCCGATAAAGCGGTCCACCCCTTTCTCCAGCAACTCCTTGATTCCCGACACCCGTTGCATGGTGTGGCCGTCGTCGTTGTAGACGATGCGGTAGTTGCAGGGCGGGCGGTTAGCGGGGGAACGAGCGGCGCCCAGGACCGAGGGTCCGGCGGAAAGGGCCACCGCCGAATGGGAAAGGAACTTCCTTCGATTCATTTTCTCCTCCAGGTCATTGAGCAGCCGCCGGGTCGGGTCGGAACCGGGTCCCCGGATGCCGCCGCTTCCGGGTCCGGGGTTCCGAACGGCCCCGAACGGAGTCGGAGCAGCTCCGAACGCCCGGTCAGCACCCCCGCCTGAGGCTGTCGTCCTCGATGGGCCGCAAGGGCGTGAAATCCCGCTGGTTCTGGAACCAGGGGCGGCCGGTGTCGGTGCAGGCGTTGCTGACGGCATTGTAAATCAGATACATGATGGCCCGCCGCCAGGGCGAGACATTGTTGGCCGATCCATGGACGACGATGCTGTGGCAGAAGCAGACCGATCCCGCCGGACCGATCAGGGGCTCGATCCCGTTCTCCTCCGCCAGCCGGCGCAGGGTGGGCTCATCGATGTGGTAGAGGGAATACCCCTTGGCGTCCCGGTGAAGCTGAACCGAGTCCAGAAACCCGTCCCGATGGGAACCCGGCACCACCAGCAGGGGCGAGTTGACCGGGGTGCAATCGTCGATGAACACGGACACCATCAGGCAGCGAGGCTCCGGCATGCCGTCCACCACGTGCCAGGCGCTGTAGTCCTGGTGCCAATCCCAGGAGGCCCCGCCCGCCAGTCCCGGCTTGGGATTGATGCGGCTCTGATGCAGGTAGACCTCTTCGTTCAACAACTGTTGCGCCGGACCCAACAACCGCGGCAACAGAGACAGCCGCCGGAAGGGTTCGGAGTAGAGGTGGGCGCCGAAAACCAGCCGGGCGGCCTGGGGGTTGTCCTTTTCGGCGACGACCTCCGGTCCCGGGCGGCTGAGGATTTCCGGCATCACCTGCTGCAGCGCGGCCACCTCCCGGCTGTCCAGCAACTGCGGAAAGAACAGGTAGCCGCGGTCATTGAACTGCTCGATCTGGCTCGGGCTCAGTTGCATGATTCCGGTCCGCGAGGACTGTCCTCCGGCCCCTGCGCTGCGTCGGGACACACGCCGTCGGAGGCGATGTGTTCAGCCAGCAGGACGGGAGCCCTTCGGTCGATCGATTCCTGGACCGCCAGCGCGACCGCCAGGGTGCGGGCGCCGTCGGCTCCATCCACCAGCGGGGATTGCTGGCCTCGGACCACCCGGCAAAAGTGCTTCAGTTGCAGGTCGAGCGGGTCCGCCGCTTCCACCTGGCGGCGAGTCCGGCTCAGGGGGTGTTGCCAGCCGGCGCGGGCCGGGTCCCCATAGCGCCACAGCTCCATCCTGGGAAAGGCCAAGGCTCCCTCAGAGCCCAGAAAATGATAACAGTTTTGGCTGGTATGAAAATAGTAGGGGTTCTCTCCGCTGGCGATTTCGTAGGACCAGGGCGAGGGGGTGGCGTCCGAGGCGATGATGGAGCCCAGGGCTCCGCCGTCGAAAGAAAGCGTAATGCTCAAGGTGTCCTCGACCTCCAGTCCGCGCGCCACGGAGGCCGATTGGGCATACACCTGGCGGATCTCACCGCAGATGTAACGCAGAATGTCCAGCTCATGAATGAGATTGATCAGGAGGGGTCCGCCCTGGGGACGGCGGCTGCGCCAACCCACCTGGAAATAATCCGTCGGCTTCAACAGGGCCCACATCATCGACACCGCAACCAGCCGCCCCAACGCGCCGCCTTGAACCAGGGAGCGGGCTTCCCCAATCAACGGATTGTGCCGCCGGTGGTGGCCCACCAGAACCTGGCAGCCGGCTGCAGCGGCCACCTCCACTATTCTGCGGGCGGCGGAGAGGGTGTCGGCAATGGGCTTCTCGATCAGGAGAGCCACGCCCCTCCCGGCGCAAACCTCGGCAACGGCCAGGTGGGTTCCGTTGGGCGTGGCCACAATGGCCCCCTCGGGCTGCTGCTCCTCCAGCAGATCGGAAAGGTCCCGGTAGAAGGGCGCCGCGAGCTCTTCTGCCACCGAGCGGCGGCCGGAATCCGGATCGCAGACCCCGACCAGATAGCATTCCGGCTGCTCGGCAATCAACCGGGCGTGTTTACTGCCAACCAGTCCGGCCCCCACCACCGCCAACGTCACAGGTTCCATGTCAGTTATTCGGCCTGCCCGGCCAGCAGGGCCTCCATCCCGTAAAGGCCAGGCTGTCGCAGTCTCCCCTCCCCGCTCGGCCCGCGGCTTCGGCTTCCCTGCCCTTCCGGACCCATCCAACCGAACGGCTCTCGGGAATCGGGCCGCACCTCAAGTCCTTCAAACCTGGCTTGGAATCGGTCCGGCTTCAGGCGGGATTGAGGAAGTCGTGCACCACCTCCCCGTACCCCTCGGTGTAGTCCTGTTCCAGGTAGTAGGCGCCGTAGTACTCCCGCGGCGTGAAATCGGCCAGGTTGTAAATGGGCGAGGGATCGCACTGGATCACTCCGTCCCCGGCCCGGCAGACATGGACATCGACGTCTGAGGTCACCTTGGCGCCATCGATCAGTTGGAGCACGTCGGCTCCGCGGCCGTCCACCCGGGGAATGGCCTTGAGACGCCAGGAGGGAGTGAGGTTGGGCAGCTCTTCCGCTTGGGCTTCCCGGTGAAAGGTGGAACGAATGGCCAGCACAGAGGCCCCTGCCAGGCGGGTATCGGTGAAAGCCACCCGTTCATCCATGCCGCACTCGAATTCCGCAAACACCTTGGGCGTGCCGTAGATTTCCCGTCCGGCCGGGATGCTGGAACGGGAATTCAGAAAGGCCACCGGGGCAAAAAACCCCGTTTCCCCCTTGAAGGTGCACTTGACCGTAAGCACGCTTTCATCGAAGGCCCCGTAGCTGGAGGCCCAGGGCACGGTGATGCCGATGGCCACGCAGTAGCCGTCCTCAGCCGGCTCCAGGCAGGCGGGGAGCACGCGGTCCACGGCGGCGGGATCGGCCCGGAAGAACACGAACTGAAAGCGCGCGTTGCGGTAGCGCACCGGCGGCGGGGGATAGTAGGGAGAAAATGCCGGCATGCTGGTGATTTGATCCATCGGAATAGCCATGTCTGACTCCTGCAAATAGAAAGTGTTTCAGGGCATGATTGCGCCGCACCTTCGACGGTCGGATCTTATCCCATCCTCCGGAACCGGCGCAAACCCGGCGAGGCCGTGTCTCAGACCGACAAGCAGGGAAAAAAGATATCCACGAAGGGGCACGAAGAAACTGATCGCGGGTTGAACCCGCCGCCAAAGCCGCCCTCAAACATCACGGCGGGATGTGCAATCCATACATGGTTTACACAATAAACCGCAAACATGGTTTACACGGTTAGTTTTCTTTAAGTGGGGCTAAGCATACCTCCAAGGGGGTCGATGGGCAATGAGCGGGCGTTGTCCGGAGGGAGGGCGGAGCCCGACCGAAGGACAACGCCCAGGTTCATTCTCGCTGATGCCACTGCTGAGCAGGGATGATTTTCTGGGTACGCTGGTCGAACACGCCCAGAGGATGAGAGCTGTAGCGAATCTCCCAACGGTCATTGTCACAGGGAACCAGAGCAATCGTCTCCTTGGCCAGCACGGTGGAGAGATAGATCAGACGGCCCCGCCACTTGAACTCGCCGGTGCGACGGACCCGCCGCACGGTGACACCGCTCGGGTATTCCACCTCCGGCAAGCGGTCCGGATAGGGACGCGGCGAGGGCTGGTGCACGCTTGCGGGTGTCAGACGCCCCAGGGCTTCATGGGAACGCTGCCAGTTGAACTCTTCCACGAAGGCATCGAAGCGCCGCTGCTGGGCTGAAAGCGTGCGGGCAGGCGGACGCATCACGGCCTCTTTCAACGAGCGATGCATGCGTTCATGGCGACCGTTTTCACTGGGCTTGGCAGGGCGGATGCGCTCGGGGCGAATGCCCAGGCGAATCCACCACTTCGACAACTGGCTCAGGCCGCCGGCAGCCACCGAGGCAAAGGGCGGGCCGTTGTCGGTGCGTAGCGTCTCAGGCAGGCCGTATTCCCGAAACACCCACTCAAACCAAGGCTTGACGGCATCGGTGGTGGGGTGGCTCAGGGCCCGGCACTGCAGGATGAAGCGGCTGTGGTTGTCGGTGAGGGTCAGCGGGTAGCAGCGCTTCCCGTTGGCCAGGGGTACGTCGCCCTTGAAGTCGGCGCTCCAGCTCTGTGCCGGAGCGTTGCAGTGGACCAAGGCCCGCGGATCCGGGGGAACGCGCCGACGCTGGCGTCTTTCCCGCACCAGATGGTTTCGCTTGAGGATCTTCCCGGCCGTGCTATCAGCCGGCCAGACCTCGTCCGGTTCCAGGGCACGAAGTCGATCCATCACCTTCTTGGGTCCAAAGCTCTGGTGCGCCAGCTTCGTCTCGATGATCCGCTCAACCATCTCCGGTGCCGTCGTGTCGGGATGGCAACCGGGTCTTCGCGAGAGATCATCGAGTCCCTCCGGTCCGTGGATCCGATAGCGGTCGATCCACTTGTCGCCGGTGGGCCGGCTGATTCCGTAGTGTCTGCACAGGCCTTTCTTGGTGTAGCGACCACTGAGATAGTCGACAATAAACAGCATGCGTTGGTCCATGGTACACGTCTCTTTCCAGGGCATCGGCTTGTCCTCCTCGGCCCATACCCTATCAATGTGTAAACCATGTTTGCGGTTTATTATGTAAAGGATGTTTGCGGTCTGTACCGGAATCACTCCCCCCCTTGAGGGAGAGTCGGCATCTCATGACATCACTTTTCCCCCTCAAGGGGGGAGTGATTGGACCCTCGACCTATCCGGAGGTTTCATGGAGGCAACGCCCTGAGTTAGAATGCACCGCGGAAGCGGCCCCGGAACTCCGGGACTTTTTTTCCGATAAGATCGCTGCACAGCTCGCCGGGCCTCAAGCGCTGCCGATGGCGCACGGGGCACGACACACCCGCCGGAAGAGAGGTCCATGACATCCATAACCGAGGTAAAGGCCAGGGAGATTCTGGACTCGCGGGGAAACCCCACGGTTGAGGCCACGGTGGTCCTGGAAGGCGGAGCCACCGGAACCGCGGCCGTTCCTTCGGGGGCCTCCACTGGTGAGCACGAAGCCGTAGAGCTGAGGGACGGCGACCCCCGGCGCTATCTGGGCAAAGGCGTGCAGCAGGCCGTGGCCAACGTCAATGAAAGCATTGCCGGCGCGCTGCAAGGCCTGGACGCCTGCCGGCAGGTTGAGGTCGACCACCTGATGCTGCAGTTGGACGGGACGCCCAACAAGGCAGCCCTCGGCGCCAACGCCCTGCTGGCGGTGTCGCTGGCCGTGGCCCGGGCCGCGGCCCAAGCCTGCGGAGAGCCGCTCTACCGCTATCTGGGCGGCGTCAATGCCCGATTGCTCCCCGTACCCATGATGAACATCCTCAACGGCGGCTCCCATGCCGACAACAACGTCGACTTCCAGGAGTTCATGGTCATGCCCGTGGGAGCCTCCCGGTTCAGCGACAGCCTGCGCATGGGCGCCGAGGTCTTTCACCACCTGAAGAGAGTGCTTTCAAAGCGGGGATACAGCACGGCCGTCGGCGACGAGGGCGGATTTGCCCCCAACCTCAAGAGCAACGAGGAAGCCATCGAAGTCATCCTGGAGGCTGCCGCCCAGGCCGGATTCAGCCCGGGCGAGGATCTGCTGATCGCCCTGGATCCGGCCTCCAGCGAATTTTACGAGGGGGGGCGCTACTGCTTCAGGAAGTCGGACGGATCCAAGAAGAGCGCCGAACAAATGGTGGAATTCTACGAGAACTGGGTGCGCCAGTATCCCATCGCTTCCATTGAAGACGGCCTGGCCGAAGACGACTGGGAGGGATGGGCCCTGCTCACCCGCAGACTGGGAGCCAAAGTGCAACTGGTCGGGGACGATCTTTTCGTCACCAACACCCGGAGATTGGAGAAAGGCATCCGGAGCCAGGTAGCCAACTCCATCCTGGTCAAGGTCAACCAGATCGGGACCTTGACCGAAACCATCGAAGCCGTCGAACTGGCCAGGACCCACCACTATTCGGCCGTCATCTCACATCGCTCCGGAGAAACCGAGGACACCTTCATCGCCGATCTGGCGGTGGGGTTGAACACCGGACAGATCAAGACGGGCTCGGCCAGCCGAACCGACCGGATCGCCAAGTACAATCAACTCCTGCGGATCGAGGAGGACCTGGGGGCGGAAGCCCTTTTCCGGGGAAAATCCTTCCGGCAGAGTTGAAAGCGTTTCGGATCGCCTGGAACCCGCCGGCGGGCGACTCCAGACCTCACCGCGGCTCCGCCTTCCTGCGGCCGATCACGCCCTCTCCCTGCAACCGTTCCAGCTCGGCCTCGCTGAAGCCCCAGTCCTTCAAGGCAGCCCGGGTGTGCTCGCCGGGCTTGGCCGGGGGGCGCTGGATCCGGCTGGGGGTGCGGCTGAAGCGCGGCGCCGGCGCCGGCTGCACCACGCCCTCCACCTCCACGAAGGTCCGCCTCTCCCGGTTGTGGGGATGCTTCGGAGCCTCGGCCATGTCGAGGACCGGGGCGAAGCAGGTGTCGCTTCCCTCCAGCAGGCGCCGCCACTCTTCCCGGGTCCGGGTGCGAAAGATTTCGGCCAGGCGCTCGGACATGCGCGGCCACCGGGATCGATCCTCCAACCTGTGCAGATCTTCCTCCTCGGCTCCAATCCGTCTCAGCAGCCCGGCCCAGAACTTGGGCTCCACCGGGCCGATGGCGATGTACTTCCCGTCCAGGGTTTCGTAAGCCCGGTAGTTGGGGGCGCCGCCGTCCAGGGTGTTTTCGGCTCGGCCATCGGTCCACTGCCCGGCCGCCCGCAGGCCGTAGAGGAAAGTCATCTGGGAAGCCGCGCCATCGACCATGGAGGCGTCGATCACCTGCCCTTTTCCCGATGTCTGCGCCTCCAGCAGCCCGGCTACCAGGCCCAATGCCAGGTAGACCCCGCCGCCGCCGAAGTCCCCCACCAGGTTGAGGGGCGGCACCGGCGGCCCCTCCCGGCCGCCGATCCCGTGAAGGACCCCGGTCAAGGCGATATAGTTGATATCGTGGCCGGCGGCCTGCGCCAGAGGCCCGTCCTGCCCCCACCCGGTCACCCGCCCGTAGACGAGTCGGGGATTGCGAGCCAGGCAGACGTCCGGTCCCAACCCCAAACGTTCCATCACCCCGGGACGGAATCCCTCGATCAAGGCGTGGCTTCGAGCAACGAGCTTGAGCGCCGCCTCCCGGCCGTCGGGATGTTTCAGGTCGATGGCCACCGAGCGCCGGCCCCGGCACAGCAGGTTGTAGCGGTGCTCCATGCGTATCCCCAGGTGGGACTCCTCCACGCGATCGATACGCAGCACCTCGGCCCCCATGTCCGACAGCAGCATGGCCCCCATCGGCGCCGGTCCGATGCCCGCGAATTCCACGATCCTGTAGCCCGACAAGACTCCCATGGGCCTGCCCTCCTGCCTATCTCCTGTCCTGGTTAACGCCGGTTACGTGCTTAACTGGGCCCCTGCCCTACCGCGCGGATCATTCGAGGAAAAACAGCCGTTCGTTAATGAAGACGAACCACCAATGAACACGAATAGGCACGAGGACTGATGGACCTGCTTCAACGACAACTGGCGCCAAAATGCTTCTGCACTTTTGTCCCGTTGGTGTGACCCTGTCATGGGAGGAAGCCCCCCCCGGGAGCGCGGGCGTCCCGCCCGCACAAATCCTCCCGCAGCTTCACCCATCTCCTCCACCGGAATCAACCGGCAGCGGCGCCCTGCCTCTGCTTCGGCCGGGCCCATGCGGTTCCCGCCGGCAGGGCGGTCGGCTGCGACATCGCAGGGAAACTGAGCGGCAACCGAAGGGACAGCATGCGGGCGGGACGCCCGCGCTCCCGGGTGGGGCGTCCCGATGGTGAGGTGGGGGGTATCCGGCGGGCCACTTCTCTGAAAGCCGGCCTGTCCCCTTTGGGTAACTCCCGTTTGCCCGCGAGCCGGGTCCCCGCCCCCCACGACGGGGCGGATCATCCAAGGGTGAAACAATCGGAAATCGATAATCCTTTCGTGACCTTGGTATCCCGTCGCGGTTAACCTCAACGCCTTAGTGGCCCTTCGTCGTTCTTAGTGGCCCTTCGTGGATAACTCTTTTTCTTTTGTTTCAGGTAAGTGGGGCCCCTGCCCTGCCGGGCAGATCATCCGAGGGTGAAACAGGGTTGTTTCAGACAAGTCCCGCCCCCGCCACCACGACGGTGCGCATCACTCAGAGGGAAAACAGCCGTTCGTCAATGAAGACGAACCACCAATGAACACGAATAGGCACGAGGACTGATGGACCTCCTTCGACGACAACTGGCGCCAAAATGCTTCTGCACTTTTGTCCCGTTGGTGTGACCCTGTCATGGGAGGAAGCCCACCCGGGAGCGCGGGCGTCCCGCCCGCACAAATCCTCCCGCAGCTTCGGCCATCTCCTCCACCGGAATCAACCGGCAGCGGCGCCCTGCCTCTGCTTCAGCCGGGCCCATGCGGTTCCCGCCGGCAGGGCGGTCGGCTGCAACATCGCAGGGAAACTGAGCGGCAACCGAAGGGACAGCATGCGGGCGGGACGCCCGCGCTCCCAGGTGGGGCGTCCCGATGGTGAGGTGGGGGGTATCCGGCGGGCCACTTCTCTGAAAGCCGGCCTGTCCCCTTTGGGTAACTCCCGTTTGCCCGCGAGCCGGGTCCCCGCCCCCCACGACGGGGCGGATCATCCAAGGGTGAAACAAGCGGAAATCGATAATCCTTTCGTGACCTTGGTATCCCGTCGCGGTTAACCTCAACGCCTTAGTGGCCCTTCGTCGTTCTTAGTGGCCCTTCGTGGATAACTCTTTTTCTTTTGTTTCAAACAAGCTTTCTCCAACCCCTTCGTGGATGATCTTTGTCTTTCTCCCCTCCCGGCAAATCCCGGCTCCACCTACCTGGGCAGGGGCCGCCAGCGGATGGCCTGCATCCTGGCCGGGAGATCCTTCCCTTTCCGCTCTCCCACGATGGACAGGATCATGCCCGGCTTTCCGTCGGCCAACTCGGGGGGCAGAACGCAACTGGCGGAGTACCCGGGTTTGCTCACATGGTCGTTGATGTACCACATGCCCTTCAGCGTCTGTCCCTCTGCCGGGAAGCTGCGCCGGCGACTTTCCTCAAAGGTGAATACCCCGCCGTCGGCGTTCTTCAGGGCGGTCAACACCTCCTCCCAGTTGGGAGCCCCCACGGTGTTCAGGTAGTACAGTTCTTCTTCCCAGGTATAGCCGCCGTCCCGGCTGACCTTGGCCCGCTCGCCGCCATGCAGCGCCGGCAGGCGGTGAACGTACATCAGGACGATCCGGCCGTCGGGGAGCTGGACGGCCGACCCGTGCATCTCGTCCAGCAGGTGCGTCACCGCACGGGGGTTCTTCCAGGTGATGCCGCCGTCGTCGGAGTCGGCCATCAGCAGGTTCTTTTCGTAGGAGCTCAGGCGGTTGCGGTGGTGATCGTAGTAGCTGGTGGCCCACTGCCAGAGCCGCCAGGAGGCCTCGTTTCTGTAAAACTTTTCCCACTCACCCGGGGCTCGGGAGGGATTGTGTCGGGCGACCGCCAGCAGGCGCCCCGAATCGAGCTGAATGAGGGCGGGCTCTCCCCCCGGGCAAATGGGGTAGCCCTCCGACCAGGTCCGGCCGCCGTCCCGGGACCGATAGGCATAGACCGTGTGGGGAACTCCCGGGCGGGGATGGCCGATCGGCCAGACCAGCGTCCCGTCCTTCATTTGAGTCACCGGACCTGCCTGAGAGCCGGTCACCTCGATGAATCCCAACCGTGTCCAGTTCCTTCCCTCGTCTTCGGAGCGGTACATCCTCAGTCCGCCCGACTCGCGAGTGGCATTGAGAAAGGCGCCGTCGGGAAGCACCGACAGCAACGACTTGCTGGAATGGATGAGTTTCCAACTCTGCCCTCCGTCCCTGGTGACCGCCACCACCCCGCCCTTGAGGCCGGCATAGATGGCCCCCTGCCGGGTGACCGTCAGGTTGGCTTGAGGGTCGGCAAAGAAATCCTCGTTGTCGTTCCAGGGTATCCAGACCCGCTCCGCTGGAAGCTGGTGGAGCCGTCCCCGGCGGGAAAAGGTCACGGCCTGAAGATCCCGGTCCATGACCGGATGGACCACGAACAGGTAGTCCTCCAAACCGATCGGCGTTCCCGAGCCGGAGCCGACTCGAGCCTGAAATTCTCCCACCAGTTCGAAGGAATAGCTCAGTTTCTGCTCCCGGAACCCGGCCGGCACCGTCCCCGGCAGGCGCTTTTCCAGGACGCCTCGCCCCTCCAGGGTATCGATATTCAGCCTCATTCCCCCGCTCCAGGGGGACCCGCTGCTGTTGTAGCTGGCCAGAACCAGCTCCAGGGGCTCATCCACCAAATGGAGCATGGGCGGCTTGCGGCGCCCCGCCAGCACCGCTTCCACCGGATAACGCGTCCGGAACGCGGAAGCCCGCGGTCCCGGCTCGAGTTGAACGGCATCCACCCAGGCCTTGCCCGGACCCTTGCCGCCAACCACCAGATCGGCCACCCCCTGCGAAACCAGGTGCTCCACCACAAAGGTGAACTCGTACCGCTTCCAGTCCCGGGACACCTCCATGGCTTCACTTTGGGCGTCAGGCCCCGAAAAAGCCAGATATTGACCGGCGGAAGCCGCCGGGTCCGGGTCCCTCCAATCCAGGGGTCGGGTCCAGAAGCACAGCTTCAGCCAGGCCGATGGAACTTCGCTCCTGACATAAGCCGAGAGCGTATAGACCTGGCTGCCCCGGACCGGGACCACCGGGGAGGTCAGGTGCCCCAGGAAGGCGCCTCCAGCCGGGTCCAGGGCGAGCCGGACCGCATGGTTGCCCTCGACCGCCTCGGCCTCCACTCTTCGGGGGGGCCAATTTCCGGGCTGTTGGTTGGTGGCGGCCAGGTTGATGGTGAGGGCATTGAGGATGTCTCCCCAGTTGCCGGGTTGGCGGGGCTCTTCGCCCAAGGGCAACTCGAAGCTGGCGTTGGGCAGCAGATTCCCGGCCTGGACGGCCGGTTGCGCCGAATCGGGGGCGCCATCCGGGCCCGGGATGCGACAGGCCGCCAAACCGGCCACCAAGCCCGCCAGCCCCACCATTGCTATTGTTCGCCGAGTCAGGTGCATTCCGGATCTCCTTGTTCTGCCCGCTCCACGGGCAACATCCATTGCAGCGTTCCCGCTGCCCGGATCATTTCACAATGGGGGCCATCCCCTCCGCAGATCTATTCCAGGCGGGAAACCTTGTTCTTGGGCAAGAACCAACTGTAGAGAGCAGGCAGCAACAGCAGAGTCAGGATCGTCGAGCTGATCAGCCCGCCGATCACCACGGTAGCCAGCGGGCGCTGAACCTCGGCCCCGATCGAAGTCGCCAGCGCCATGGGCAGGAACCCCAGACTGGCCAGTACGGAAGTCATCAAAACCGGGCGCAGCCGGGTCACGGCGCCCTCAACCACCGCCTCCCGAATGGAACGGCCCTTTTCCAGCAGGGAGTTGTTGGTCGAGACCATCACCAGGCCGTCCAGCACGGCCACGCCGAACACCGCGATAAACCCGATCGAGGCCGAAACATTCAGGTTCATTTCGCGCAGCCACAGCGCCGCGATCCCTCCAACACTAGCGAACGGAACGATGAGCAGCACCAGCAACGATTGCTTGGCTGATCGGAAGGTGAGGAACAACAGCATGAAGATCACCAGCAGGACCGCCGGCAGGACCAACATCAGCCGCTGCATGGCCCGCTGTTGATTCTCGAACTGGCCGCCCCAGGTGATGTAATAGCCTGTCGGCAGATCCACAGCCGCTTGAATGCGGCGTTGCGCTTCGGCGACGAAACTGCCCACGTCGCGCCCGCGGACATTGCACTGCACCACTATGCGGCGCTGGCTGTCTTCGCGATGGACGACCTCCGGACCGCTGGAGCGGCGAATCTCGGCCACACGGCCCAGTGAAACCTGCTCCCCTGCCGGCGCTGCCAGCAGAATGCTGCCGAGCGCGTCACGGTCCCTGCGATAAGACTCGGGCAATCGAACGACGATTTGAAAGCGGCGGCGTCCATCGATGACTTCCGTCACCGGCTTGCCGCCCACCGCCGTCTGCACCAGGTCACGCACGTCGGACACATTGAGGCCGTAACGTGCCAGTTCCTCTCGGTCCACCACAACCTGCCACTCGGCCGCGCCGGAAAAGACCTGCTTCTGCGCATCGGCGGCGCCCCGCACCCGCCCGAGCACCCGCAGCACCTGGTCGGCCGTGCGGTCGAGCAGGTGCTCGTCGGGGCCGAAGATCTTGACCGCGACGTCGGCCCGCACGCCGGAAATGGTTTCGTCCAGGCGCATCGCCATCGGCTGGGTAAAGTTGTAGACGACTCCGGGAATCTTCGACAGTGCCGCCGCCATGGCTTGGGTCAGCCCTTCCTTGGTGTCGGCCGTGCTCCATTGCTCAGGCGGCTTCAAGTTCACGAACCCGTCGCTTTCGTAGATCCCCATCGCCTCGGTGGCCAAGTCGGGCCGGCCCAGCGTGCTGACCACGCCCGTCACCTCGGGGAACTCCAGCAACGTCCTTTCGACATCGAGCCCGATGTCCACCGATTTGGAGAGCGAGATGCTCGGAAGCCGAAGCACCTGAACCAGCACGGACCCCTCGTCGAGGCGCGGCATGAATTCGGTGCCGATGAAGCGCAGCGAACCCAGGGCGGCGGCGATGAGCAGCGAGCCCGCGGTGACCACAAGCACCCGGTGATCCAGCGCCTGGTTCACGATGCGCCCGTAGACCTGCCGCGCGCGGTCCATATAAGGCTCCCTGGCTTTTTTGGTGCTGCGTCCCAGCAACAGGCGGGAAGCCGCCGGCACCGCCACCAGGGTCAGCACCAGCGACCCCAGCAGAGCCGCGCACACAGTAACGGCCATGGGGCGATACATGCGGCCTTCGAGCCCCTGCAAACTCAGGATCGGAACGTAAACGGCGATGATGATGCCGATGCCCATCAGGATGGGCCGGGAAACCTGGTGCGCCGCCGAGCGCACCAGGCCCAGACTCTGGTCCCTGGTCAACGGTAGGTGGTGATTCGGGCGCGCACGCAGGCGCCACACATAGTTTTCGATCATGATCACGGCGCCATTGACGATCACGCCGAAGTCGATCGCTCCCAGGCTCATCAGATTGGCGGTGATGCCGAACCACCGCATTCCCAGGAACGCGACCAGCATGGACAGCGGAATCACCGCCGCAACAATCAGCGCCGCGCGAAGGTTGCCCAGAAACAGGAACAGAATCGCCACCACCAGCGCTCCCCCCTGAAGCAGGTTGTAGCGCACCGTGCGGATCGTCCCGTCGATAACCACCGACTGGTCGTAGAACGGAACGATGCTCACGCCCTGGGGAAGGGAACGGCGAATCTTGTCGAGCGCCTGTTTGACGCGCTCGATGACCGTCTTGCTGTTCTGGCCTCGGAGCATGATCACCATGCCCGAGACGGTCTCGCCCTTGCCGTCGCGCGTGACCGCCCCTTGCCGCGGCATTTTCCCAATCTTGACCTCAGCCACGTCACGCAGGTAGACCGCTGTTCCCTGGTGGGCCGCCAGGACGATCGCCCCCAAGTCCCGCTCGCTCTCTACGCGGCCCAGGCCGCGCACGGTGTACTGCTCGGAGGCGTGCTCGACGAATCCGCCGCCAAAGTTGTCGTTGTTCTCCCGAACGCGCTCGAACACGTCACGCAGCGTCAGCCCGTGAGCGTGCAGGCGGTAAGGATCCACCTCGATCTCGTACTGCCGCGTGTGGCCACCCCAGGTGTTGATGTCGGCCACGCCCGGCACGGCCTGCAGTTGGTATTTGATCTCCCAGTCGTGGAGCGTCTTCAGCTCCATGGGGCTGTAGCCTTCCCCTTCGAGCGTGTACCGATACACCTCGCCGAAGGCCGTCGCCACCGGCCCCAGGGCCGGCTCGAGGCCGGCCGGAATTCGGCCGCGGGCCTCGTTCAACCGTTCGTTGACGAGCTGCCGCGCGAAATAATTGTCCACGCTGTCGGCAAAAACGATGGTGACCATCGAAAGGCCCAACTTGGAAATCGAGCGTACTTCCTCGGTGTAGGGAAGGCCCATCATGGACGACTCGATGGGGAAGGTTACCAGTTGCTCGACCTCCACCGGCGCCATGCCTGGCGCTTCGGTGATGACCGTGACCTGGTTGTTGGTCAGGTCCGGAAAAGCGTCGATGGGAGTCTGGTAAAGAGCGCTGAGGCCGGCCGCGACCAGCACCACCAGGCCCAACAGAACAACCCAGGGGTGATCGAGGTGGTAGTCGATGAAGCGCTTGAGCATGTTGCAGATACCGATGGGGTCCGCGAACCAACCGGGGCGGTTGCTACTCTTCGATCATTTGGGCTTTTAGCAGTTCGGACTTGAGGTGGAAGGCGCCGGCGACCACCACCTTTTCGCCCGCCTGCAGCCCGCTCACGATTTCGACAACGGAACCGGAGTGCCGGCCGACCCGGACCCGGCGTGCCCGAAAGGAATACTCTCCCTCCGGTACGAACAGGACCTCTTCCCCATCCACATTTTGCAGCGCCTCAAGCGGCGCCACCACCGCTTCCCTGCTGCCGCCGGTGTGTATGGTGAGCGTCGCGAACATCTCTGTCTTGAGCTGCCGGCCGGGGTTTTTCAACTCGCAGCGCACCTCAACGGTTCGCGTCTCCGGATCGAGTGCGTCGCCGATGGTGGTGATGCGAGCCGGAAAGGTCTTGTCAGGGTAAGCCCGCACCGAAACTTCCACGGTCAGCCCGCTCCGCAGCAACGAGAGATGCTGCTCGGGGACCTGAGCCAGGACCCACAGGCTCCGCAAGTCGCTGATGACGTAGAGCGAATCCGACGGTGTCACCACGGCGCCCGTACTGACCGTTCGCTCGACAATGGTGCCTGCAACCGGAGAGCGCACCTCGATCAAGTGCGCCTCTTCGTGAGCACCCTGGCCCTCGGCGGCGTGCTCGTCGGCCGCTTCCGGTAGTTCCTCGGGGGTAAGTCCCAAGTAGCGCAGGTGGTTATCGGCACGCTCCACTCCGGCCCTGGCGATTTTGAGCAGCGTCTCAGCACTGCGAAACTTGGCCTCGGCCTCCTGCATCTTCTGCAGCGAGCCGGCTTTCAACTCATAAAGGCGGGAAGCCCGCTTGTAAAATTTCTCGGCGAACTGCAGTTCCGTCTGCCGTCGTTCCAGCTCGGCCCTGGATTCCCAGTAGGAGGCTTCGGCGTCATGGATCTCGTGGCTGTGGAGGCGCGCCAGCACCTTTCCTTTTTCGACGTCGCTACCCACAGACTCGCAACAGCCGACAACGATGCCTTCAGTAAACGAGCCCACCCGGGCGGTGGCGTTCTGGTTAACCGTGACCCGCCCCGATACCTGCAGATCCTCTTCGAGTTTTCTGATTTCCACCTCACCGAGCGTGATCCTGGCGATTCGCATCGCCTCCTGGTCGAGACGTATCAAGTTCGGGTCGGAAGCAGTATCAGGTTCGGCTTGCTCCGTTTCAGCCGCCGGTTGGGAGCATCCACCCAAGGTCATCAGCAGAATCGCCGACACCGCCGCCAGGGATACTCGCCGGATTCCAGGTTCCAAGGTTTGCATCGTCACCAGCCTCTACCGAAACATTGTCACTCGACCGTCGTGTCAAAACCCGCCACCGCCGTTTGGGTCCCCACCGAGGATAGCGGCAGATCGGATGTTCCCGAGGCGGTCTCCAGGTCCACCCAACTCAATTGATAGTCGAGCGCCGACCGCGAATAGAACAAAGAGATCTCGTTCTGGGCGCGCTGGGCGTCGAGCACCTCCAGCAGTTCGACCCCACCTTCCTGGTAGGCGGCCTGCGCGATCCGAGAGGTTTCCCGGGCGCGATCGAGCATGCCGGTCTCCATCAAGCGCAATATTTCCTGGCGCCGCCTCACCGTCTCAAGCGCTGCGGCCACCTCCGCTCCAATGCGCGCTTCCACTGCCCGCAGGTCCGCTTCCCGGCGGCGGACCTGGGCCAAGGCCGCCTCGATCCTACCCGTGTTCTTGTCGCGAACCGGCAACGAGATCGAAAATCCGCCTATGAGAGTGTGAAAGGCGTTGTTCCGCTTGTAACCGAGATAAGGCGTCACGTCGGGCCGCGCCAGCGACCGTTGCAAGGCTACGTTTGCGCGGGCGCGCTCCACGTGGGCCCGGCCGATCAGGATCTCCGGTCGATGGACCAACGCTGTCTCCACCGTCTGCCGAGTAGCCCGGGCGGCGTCCCAGCTCAGGTTGACCGGCCGCGTCGCCGGCTGACGCACCTCGAAGTCGGTGTTCAACTCCGGGATCCCCATCGCCTCCAGCAAGGCAATCTTGCCGCGGCCAACCTCCATCTCGGCGCCGGAGACGGCCAGTGCGGCCCGCCCGGCTTCGACCCGAACTTTGATCAGGTCCACCTCAGCCATGGCGCCCTGCCGCACCTGCACCTCGTGGTAGTTCTCCAGGCGTTGCAGGGTTTCGCGGCTGCGCGCCAGCATCTCTACGTCGCTCACGGCGGCCAGGGCTTCCCAATAGGCCTTCTTGACGCTCTGGCGAATTCTCCAGGCAACCCGTTGGCGCTTGTGCTCCGCGATGCGTTCATCGGCCTCGGCAAGCTCGACGCGGCGCGTCCGCTTGCCCGCGGTTTCGATCGGGAGGCCCACCCAGGCGAACACATCCAGGTTGCGGGAGGCCGAAAAGCCCGGGGTGCCGTAGAAACGCCAGTTCTCCGTCTGTAAAGAGAACACCGGGTTCGGCAACAACCCGGCTTGCCGCGTCGAGCCGGCGCGGGCTTCGATGGCTGCCCGGGCGGCGTCCAGGCCGCCGTGGCGCGAGAGTGCGATCTCGACGGCCTGGCCGAGGTCGAGAGTCTTGGGGAGGTGCTGAGCCCACAGTCCGAGCGTCAGACCTGCCGAGAGGAGCAGTGTACCGGCTACAAGCATTTTCACGTTCATCGCCGTTTCCGTTCTGTTGATTGGCGTAGCCTTTTTGGTCTGCGAGTTCCGGCGCGGTGGGCGGTGGACGTCGTCAGCGCGAGGGGACATTGTGGGCTGCCAACGAAGAGAGAGTTGGAGCAGATGCTGATAGGATCAGTCTAGCATCGATCATCCCACCAGCCCGCATTTCTCACTGGGGGGCGTGAGAATGGCTAGTGATAGTCCACCTGAACTTCCAGCTTCTCGACGAACAGGGGGGCTCCGGCATTGGGCGATCGACCGGTCACCCGCAGTCCCACCAGATTGGTTCCCAAGGCGAAAATATCCGGATCCAATCCTCGGAACACCAGCCATCCATCCTCCACAACCGGTTCCTCCAGCAGCAGGTTGTTGATCCTCACGTCGATCCGTTTCCGGATGCCTTCCAGCGGCGAGCTGTTATAGAGGTGGTTGATGTCCTTGAAGAGGGCAACCAGGGCTCTGGGGATTCGGTTCGGCCCCGGAGGGTCGGGTATTACCGAGGTGTTCAGTTTCTCAATGTAGGGTCCGGCTGCACCGTCGTGGAGAATGAGCCGCAGCCTGATGTCCCGGATGTTTCGGGACTCCCGGCCCAGTGGATCGGCCACCCATAGTCTCAAGTAGGTATCGGCCTTCCCCCGGTGGTCCAGCCTGGCCGGCAGTTGGGCCAACATGTTGGTATTCAGAAAGAAACGAGGGGTTTCCCATCCGACGGTCCCCGGCGCGCCGCTCCCTCCGCCGCCGCGGCGCTGCACCACGAAGGTTTTGTCCTTGCGGCGGAGCGTCCCCGGGTCGCCGATCTCCCGGTAGAGGCGGCGGTGCACCGGGGCCATCTTGGAATCGTGCAGCAGCGCGCCGATGCGGTCCGCGTCCTCCGGCATGGCATAGGTCCAGTTGAAGCAGTAGATCCCGTCCACCCCCTGTTGCCACCAATTGGAGAAGAGACCGCGCAACACCTCGATGGGAGGCCAGTCGTAGCCGTCGGAGGTATGGTGTTCGTCCGAGCCCCCCAGCAGCTTGATGGGAGTCCCGGCGGTAATCCGGCGATAGCCCGCCACGTCTCCCTCGTAGGAGCGGCAGCCCAGGACAATGATGTCGAGCAACTGCCGGCTGGTCCAGGTCTCGATATCGATGCCGTCGATGCGGCAGCCTTCGATGCTGGCCGGCAGCCGGGCAGCCAGCAGGATGGGGCGTCCGCGCTGCTCGGCCGCTTGCAGGGTCAGGCGCCGGACCTCACTCATGAAGTCGGTGAGATGGTGGCGGTACTTCCACTGCTGGCCCAAGGGCAGCGTAATCGGACCCCGGGCAAAATCGATCTCGATGCCGTCGAAATCGTAGTTTTGGACCACCTCGCGAAGAATGCTCAACTTGTAGTCGCGGACCTCGGAGTTGCGAAAGTCCCAGAAAATCTTGCGGTCCGGGGCCCAGGGCGCGGCCAGCAGCCACTCCGGGTGGCGTTTCTTCATGGGAATCGCACGAGTCACGACCAGATCGTTATCCGAGCCGTTGACCCGGTAGGAGTAGAAGGCCTCCAGACCCCGTTCCTTGGTCGCCTCCAGGAAGATCCGCATGATGTCGACGCCCTCCTCCGCCCACTTCCGGTAGCCGTCCTGATCGTAGAGGGGCATCACCTTGCTGGGATAGGGCGACTGGTGGCCTTCGCCCCAGTTCCACCAGATACTGTCGATCTGGCTCTCCGGATCGTCGGCAAAGGTGAAGCTCAGCTTCACCAGGTCCTTGGGGGGAATGTTGGCGAACTTGAGGTCCCCGTGGATGGCGTCGAAATTGACCACTACTCGCCGGCGCCGCTCGATCTTGGACAGGTGTTGAGGGGACAGGACAAAACGTTCGCCGTCATCAGCCGCGGCCACTTCGATCGACCAGGGAGCTGCCACACAAAAAAAGGCTGCTAATACTCCCGCGGCGGCGGCGCCTCGCGGTCTCAAACTGTTGTATCCGTCCATGTGAATGGCTCCGAGGGGTTGGCTGTCTGGCCGGCCGGAATGCGGCAAAAACCGCCGGGCGGCCAATGGAGATACATTAGGCAGCCCTTGGCGGTGCAGCAGAACTAGCCCGCATTTCTCACCAAGAGCAGGACGCATCGGTTCTCGGAATCTTTCAACATACTCTTAAAAAATAAGTTAACAAGATTCACGGAGCAGAAACGATGCGCACACAGTGTAGCAGTAAACCGCTGGAGTTTGAGGGCCACGGCCGCCTCTTGGTGGCGAAGAAACTCATTGATATCTTTTTGTCCTTCCTGCCCCTTCGTGGATTGAGAGCTGACGTTTCCTACCATTGGTGAGCAATGCAGGGCTAGTCGCCCGATGGGGCGGAACCGCCCTGCCGGCTGAAACCGTGCTTCTTCAGGAACTCGCGGGTGGAGACATGAATCCTGAGGAGCTCCGCCCGGCTGAAGCCCCCGTGCTTCCCTCCCGGAATGGTCACCAGCTCGTTGGGGACTCCGGATTCAGTCAATGCCCGGTGCAAACGCACGGCGTGGTCGTAGGGAACCGCGGAATCGACATCCCCGTGGATGGTCAGCACCGGCGGCAGTCCCGGCCGGACGTAGCTCAGAGGCGATACCCGCTTGGCGATTTCGTGGCGGTTGCTCTGGCTGCCCAACCAGGTCACGGCGTAGGTCTTCATGTTCTCGCCTTCCAACAGGTCATTGACATCGGTGATCCCGAACCAGTTGACGATGGCGGCCACTTTGAGGTCGGACCCGTCCAGACAGCGCCGGTCGAGACTCGAGGACGCCGGAAGCATCCCGGTAATCAGGGCAAGGTGGCCGCCTGCCGACCTGCCCGTGAGCACGATCCTGTCGGTGTCGAAGTTGTATTCGTCGGCGTTTTCGATGACCCAGCGCAAGGCACAGCGGCAATCCTCGACGGCCGCCGGAGCCAGCGACACTCTGGCCAGGCGGTATCCCACGTTGACCACGGCCCAGCCCATCTCCAGGAAGGGCAGGAAATACAGCGGGCGCACATTCTTGTTGCCCGCGACCCAGCCTCCGCCATGAAAATAGACCACCGTGGGCGTCGGCGTAGCCGCCTGCCGCGGCCGGTAGACATCCAGCTTGGCCTCCCAGTTGTTGGCCACCAGGTAGGTGACGTCGGCCTTGACGCTGTAACGACTGAACAGGGTGGCCGCCCAGGCTTCCGTAGCCGGGACCTTTTCCCGGCCCCAGGCCTGCGGAGCCACCGCCAACAGAACCACCAGCGCCACCACACTCTTCAACAGATTGGACCTCGACATCTTTTTAACCTCCTCGCAGGGCTACCCAGAATTTCTCGCCAAGGACAGGACACATCGGTTCTCGCAATCAGTAAACATATTCTTGAGCCTTTTGCAAAATTCCTCTGATCCGGCCTGCAGATCCAGGTATTACCGTCCAACGGGTCTTTGTTGTCAGTAAGTTAGGAGCACAATATCAGATTTGCCGGCAACACAACCTGCCCTGCTGCGAATTTTGCAAAAGGCTCTTATTAAAAGGTTTATCCCCGAGTGGCAGCTTCGGCTGTTTCAGTCAACGTCCGACGGCCCCAGGTGGCGAAGAAACCCATTTCCCCAATAGTTTTTCTTCGTGTCCCTTCGTGGTCCTTCGTGCCCCTTCGTGGATATCTTTTTGTCCTTCCCTGCCCCTTCATGATCAGGAAGACAGGTTCCAGATGCGGGCTGCATTCAGCCCCAGGATTTTCTCCAGATCGTCCGGATTGAAAAAAGTCATTTCCTCCCTGACCAGCGCCAGCTCCTCGGCCAGGCTGGGCCGTTCGTAGGCGGCCCGAGCGGCTCCCGGGTGCCCAGTCCCCCACAGCAGCTTGTCTGCACCGAACTCCTCGTAGACCCTCCGCACCCAGGAGAGGGCCTCGCGGAACGGATACTTCGCCCCGGAAACCGAGGTGAGCTCGGAGACCTTGACCCAGACGTTGGGGTACTTGGAGAAGGCCAGCAGTTTCTTGAACTCCGGGGTGGGATCTTCAAGCGTGAGATCGATCTGGGAGAGATGATCGATGCAAACCTTCACTTCCGGATGGCGGCGGACCATTTCTTCCAGCTTGGGGAGCTGTTGGGTGGCGATAAAAAAGTTGAAGACCGCGCCCAGTTGCCTGGCCCTCTTCCAGAGCTTGTCGGTGTGGGGATGGTTGAGCCATCCATCGCCTCCCTTGCTGCCGTCGAGGTAGTAGATGGGGCTGAACCGCATCCCCGACAAGCCGTGCTCCTTGACCCAATATTCGAGCCGGTCGGCTACCTCGGGATCGGTGGGATCGATGAGCCCATGTCCCCGGAAGCGGTCCGGGTGTGCCCTGAGGCTGTCCACCACGTAGGAGTTGTCCCAGCCGTGGTAGATCACCTGCACCAGGATGCTGTGCGTCACGCCGTTGCGGTCCATGTCCTCCAGCAGCATCTCGGTGGTGCCTTCGGCGGGAACGTCGGCGTATTGAAAACCGGGAATGTAGGGGTGCGGGAAGGGATAGCGAGCGGGATCGTTGGCCCAGACGTGCATGTGGGTGTCGACAACCGGCCGCCGCGCAGGAGCCGGCGGCTCCTCCCCGGGACCACACCCCGGAGCTAAACTGGCGCCGGCCCAACCCAGCGCTGCCGCAAAGCGCCCGGTGGATTCCAGAAATTCGCGTCTGTTGACCGGGTGCTTCGGCTCGTCGTCCCTCATGTCCCCTCCCTGACCCGACCCACCTGAAAAGACCCGGCCGGCTTGAACCCGGCTACCGGCCGACTCCGTTCGGTTCGGCCGCGGCCACCTGCCGGCGCGGCAGATAATCGACCCGCACCTCGACTTTCTCCACGGTCATGGCCGGATCGCCGGCCTTGCGGCCTTTCACCACAATGCCAACCAGGTTCTCTCCCACGGCAAACAGATCGGGGTCGGGACGATAGAACACCCACCCCTCGTCCACCAGGCCCCCGTCCAGAAGCGCCCCGTTCACCCGCACTTCCAAGCGGGCCTCGATCCCCCGCCTGGCAGGCGAGGTGTACAACTGGGGGTTGTTCCAGAAAGGATTGATGGACGCCCTGTGGATGGTCTGTTCAGCGGGCAATCCACGGGTCGCCGGGTCCGACAGCAGCAGCGCCAGGGTCAGATTCCCGATCTGGGCGGCATGGTCGGCGAGGGGGTCTCCAACCCGCAGCCGGACCAGGGTGTCCACCCGCCCGGAATTGTTTAGCGGCGCCGGCAGCTGGGCCAGCATGTTGGTGTTCTGGTAAGCAGAGCGGGGCGTATGCCACTTGTGCACATCGGGTCCCCCGGAGCCGCCCCCGCCCCTGCGTTGGACCACGAAGGTCTTGTCCAGGTATCGAAGGGTTTCGGGGCTGCCCAGTTCCTTGTAAGCCTGCTGGTACACCTGGATTCGATCGGAGTCGTCGAAATAGGCCTGGTGGACGAACATCCCGGTCTTCTCCCTGACTTCCGGGGAGGCGGTGCCCCAATTGAAGATCTGCAGGGTATCCATGCCCTGCTGCCACCAGTTGGCCGCCACACCCCGCATGACCTCGATGGGCGGCCAGGAGTAGCCGTCAGTGCAGTGATGATCGTCCAGAGTGGCATAAATCTTGATCGGCTTGTTCCCAACCAGATGACGGAAACGCTCGATCTCGAGCTCATAGGACCGCACTCCCAGGACCAGGATGTCCACCAGGTTGTCTCGAACCCAGGTCGCCACGTCCAGACCGTCGAAATGGCAGCCGACCAGAGTGTCCGGGATCCTGGCCGCCAGCAGGAAAGGACGGCCGCGCCGCTGCTCCACCTTCAGGGTGAGGGCCCTCAGGTCGCGGAGGAACTGGCTCACCGCTCGACGGTTGGCCCACATCCGTCCGGCAGGCAGGTTGTTCGGTCCGCGGGCGAAGTCCACCTCCAGGCCGTCGAAGTCGTAATCCTCGGCCAATTCCCGCAGGACGCTCAGCTTGCGGGCCCGCGCTTCCGGAACGGCAAAATTCCACTTGGCGTTTCCCCATTCGTCCCTCACCACCCAATCGGGGTGCGCCTGGGCAAAGTCCCTGCCGAACTCGTTGTGGCTGGTACCGTCGCTGATCCGGTAGGAATAGAAGCACTCGATCCCCCGCTTCTTGGTTTCCTCCAGGTACACCTTGGCGATATTGATTCCCTCATCGGCCCACCGATAAATGGTCTCGACGTTGCCGCCCATGTAGTGGCCCTTGGCCAGGGGGCTGTCCCGGGCGGTCATGGGCCGGGCCTTCATGGGAAACAACTTGTCCAGGCACCACCATTGCCCGTCAATCTGGCTGCCGGGCTCATCGGTGAACCCCAGCTCGTAGGTCATCAGATCGTCGATGCCGACCTTGCGCTGGATGGCCGCCAGCAGTCCGTCCGCCGGATGGTTGACCACGATTCTCCGCTTGGCGTTGACGGCGGCAATGTGTTCGGGAGAGAGGCGGAATTTCCCATCCGCCGCTCTCTGGCTCTGGGTGGAAACCAGAGTCAGGCCCGCAAGCAGCCCGGCCGCGGTCAATGCACACAGGGCTCGGTGGCCTTTGGGTTGCCGGCGGCGCCGGTCTCCGGCAGCATCAGTGCGTTTCTCGATCATGGCAATAAATCTCCAATTCACCAACAAGTCACAAATAACTCCCACCCTTCTCGGGGATCTATCCCAACCCCTCTCGCGCTCCTATAAGATCGTACGCATCAACGATCCAAGCGACCGCGTCCTGGCCGTCAAGGACCGCGTACTGACCAATTCGACGTCGGCGGGCCAAGCGCCGGAAGCAACTATCCCCGAAACAATTCTCCGAAAGCCCTCAAGCGCGCTGCCACCGTCTCACCTGCCATCCAATGAGTCATCCACATAGGAATACCGGTTTCTCAGGATTTCGAGCAGCTTCTCGCTCACCTGCTTCGTAAGCCGCTTTAAGCCGAACGAAGCGAGCACAGCCTTTAGATGGGTCTCGGAGTCAGGTTCGATTTCCTCTTCGTGGTCCTTGAGCAGTTGGCGGGCAACAAGTTGCATCTCGCTGGGTGGAATCTCTTCAAAACTGCGGGGGCCTCGCTCCCGAATTACAATTGGCCGAGCACCAGACGTCCTGACGATCGACTGAATCAATCCACCCGTACGCCACTCATCCTCTGTGACTACAAGACCCCGTCGGATGGCACGCTGGAGTGCCCTGTTCATTAGTTTTTTCAGCTCGCCTCCCATTCTGCGAACCCCGCATCCTCGAAGATAAACATCGTACGCACGCTTAGCGAGTATCGGCCCTTCTTGCTTAATAATTTGACACAGCCCATCCAATACCTGAAGCAGATTGGCGCTCCGCGGATCCGGGCCAGCTTGACCCTCAAACACAGGATATGGCGGAAGGTGAGCTGGTGGGTGTTCCAAGTCCACCGCCGGCCCGGCCTCGGTCACTTTCGAGCCTTCATTGAAGGGTTGGTCTTCAGCTCCTTCAGTCGGCTTTGCCTGTCCGCTTCCACTGGATCCTGAATCCTTGGAGACAGGCTCCTTTTCCAAGGGCTCTTGCCGGGCCTCTTTCTGGCGAGATTCCTCAAGGAATTCTCGGAGGGCAGCGTCCAATTTTTTGACCGCCCCTTCCTTGTTGGTCCACCAATCCGATGACCAGACACGAAAGATCTTCCAGCCGCGATTTTCCAGCACTGCCTGACGGATCTTATCTCGCTCTCGGGCAAAGGCGGAGCTATGGTACATGGCTCCATCGCACTCGATGGCGGCAAGGTAGCGTCCGGGGGCATTCGGATGCACGATTCCCAAATCGATTCTGTAGCTTGATACCCCAACTTGCGGATGGACTTGCCAATTTCTCATTCTCAGTTCTTGAGCGACTGCGACCTCAAACGGCGACTCGAAGTCGCCTGGAAAACGCGACGGCATAGCGAACCGTCCACTCTCGGCATATGCAAGGAAGTCCTTCAAGTCGGCAACTGCCCGTGAGTTCGTGCGAGATAGGTCCAGTTGGTCCGAACGCAACGTGGAGAAAACGACCATCTCTCGCCGGGCACGGGTGATAGCTACATTCAGCCGCCGTTCTCCTCCCTGTCGATTGAGTGGGCCGAAGTTCATCGTGAGATGCCCGGTCCGGTCCGGTCCGTAGGTAACGCTGAACAGAATAGTGTCCCGCTCGTCACCCTGTACTGTCTCGAGATTCTTCACGAACACGGGTTCAGCTATGTGTTCTTGGGAAAACGCCTGTTCGATCTCGGGGTACGTTGAGCGAGCATTGTCTAGAAGGTCTTCGATCAAGGATTGTTGTTCGGAGTTGAAAGTCACGACGCCGATCGAACGTTTACGGACCTCTTCATCCTCATGTCTCAGGCGGTCGACTATTTCGTCCACAATTGCCTTCGCTTCCCCCTCGTTATGGCGAGCACCTCCGCGGGCATAGAACCCTTCGATGTGGCGGAGGCTCAGCGCTCGGTCACCTACATCCGGAGCCGGAAAGGTTATTAGGCTGTTGCCGTAGTAACGATCATTGGAAAATACGATCAAACTTTCTTGGAGCGACCTATAGTGGAGATTCAACTTTCTGTCAGGAACGCCGGCGCCGAGCATCTCGTCCAGAATACTTTCCAGATCCCCTTCCGTGTCGATTTCACCGTCCGGGTCGTCGTCGGAACGTGCAAAAAAGTTGGTCGGGGGCATCTGCTTGGGATCGCCTGCAACGATGACTTGCTTTCCGCGGGCGATCGAGCCCACGGCGTCCCAAACCGTGATCTGAGATGCTTCGTCAAAAATGACGACATCAAACAGCGCTTGCTCGGCAGGCAAGTACTGCGCCACCGAAAGCGGCGACATCATGAAACAAGGTGTTAGCGCCCTCAGGACATCAGGGGCTTCCTCAAGCAGCTTGCGAACCGGCTTGTGCCGTCTCTGCTTCTGCAACTCGCGTCTCAATATGCCCCATTGCGAGTTTCTCTTGATGTCGTCCTGATCCGGCAGCGCGCCCGACAGCTTCGAAGCGACATACTCGGCAGTAAGTTTCTGGAACTCATCATCCATTCGGCGGAACTTTTCTATAGCTGCTTCGTGCTCTGGAACGGAGAAGGTGCGAAGCACCTCGTCTTCCTCGATAACTGCCCCTGACCACCACGTGCAGTAGGCTGACTCAAACGTTTTCTCTATCCCATCCGGTGAAACTCGTCCCTGTTCCACGGCTTCGACGAGCGGCAGAAGGTCAGCATCGATTGCCTCGGCCCTGCGCTTTCGCCAAGCGCACCAATCACGGAGCTCGCTGTGACGAGTCCGGATGGTGTCGGCCGCCTGCTGCATGTCCGGCAGCGCGTGATCAGTGGCAGCAAATACTCTTCGTACGGAATTACCCGCGACCTCTTCGAACTCGCTGCTTGCTTTTTTCAGCTGTTCGAGCGCGTCCAGAAAGGTGATCGCAGGACCTCCCACGCTTTCACCTGGGTCAAGAAGATCGTTTCCATCGTGAAGTAAAGTCCGAAGTCTGCGGCGAATCTCGACCAGCGTCTGTGGACTGTCGGCCAGTTTACTGGCAGCAGTGCGAGCGCGTTCGCCAAGCTGAAGTAGAGATTCTGCGGTCGCCGGTTCAGTCGTGTGCCCGGACCACTCGTTTAAGTCGGATAGTCGTTTATTCAGACGGTCGATGGCCTCACCCTCCTGACGCAGCCTTGCCAGCAACGGTGCGTCATTCTCAGGATTCGGGTTCCCCCGACAGCCGTATGCGCCCATCTCTTTAATGATTCGGCGCTTCGCAAAAAAGCACTTCGGCCACCACGTAGTCTCGGCCTGCGCCCAAATTTGCCTCAGGTCTTGTCCGTTGATGGCGCGCCAAGCAAACGGTTCGTAGTCGCAACTTAGCGATCCCTGTGCGTTCGCATACGCTTTTAACCGTCTGGAGGCTTCATGCAAGGCTTCGACTCGATCCTGGCCATTTGGGCCTAGTGCAAAAGCCGTGGGTTTCCGGTAGGAATCAAGCAAGAGCCTCCCGAGTTCTCCAAATGCCTCGAGCCGTGTCATCGAGTGATCAGGCAAGTCGATTCCTGTTGCTTTGCAAAGGGCGTCACGGGCGGCATCCGCCTTGCCGGCTGCGTCGGACAATGCACCGGCTCGTTCGTATACTTGGGATTGCCACATTGGAGTCCACTCTCTCTTTTCGATGAGGTGGAACGGGCTTCCAGAGGGATCACCAATGGCCTTGGCCTGGACAGAGAGCTTCTCCGCAGCTTCACCAGTCCGTTTGAGAGCTGACTCGTCGTGATAGCCTGCGGTCGGCCAGGACAATGCGACGCGGCTCCCAAGTTCCATGTCCCGAATTTTCACTCCAATCGCAAAGTGAGCCGTCAAACCGTTGCTGCGTTTCCGGTGCAAGTGGTCGACTAAACGGTTCAGCCGGTCGCGAAGGGCGCGGATGTCTTCGGCTCGTTGCTGCCATTTCGCTTTCGATTGGAGATCTGCCCGTTTCCATGCCTTGCCTAACTGTTTCAGAACATCCGCCTTACGTGCCTTGTTGGAGTGCAACTCAAGGCAGAAACGGCCAAGACCGATTTTCTTCAATCGGTCGAAGACTACGTTAAGCGCAGCTGTTTTTTCAGATAGGAAAAGGACGGTCTTACCTGTACCCAGCAGGTGTGCGATGAGATTTGCGATGGTCTGGCTCTTGCCAGTACCCGGCGGACCGATGATCACGAAGTCCTTACCCCGGTCAGCTGTGGCGATTGCAGACATCTGCGATGAGTCCGCCGATAGCGGAGTTAGAAGGTCGGACGGTTTGTAGTCACGGTCGAGATGACGTGGATTGACGAATCCCTCTTTCGAACCGTACCGATCGTTAGGCGTATCCAGCAGATGGCGAACGACAGCATTCTCTCGCAATGCGTCTGTCCGGTCGACAAGGTCCTTCCACATGAGATATTTAGCGAATGAAAAGTGGCCTAGCACCACGTCTTCGACTACCTCGAATCCGGGTGCTTCCTTAACTGCAAGTCGAACTCTGTTCCAAACTGCTGGGACATCTATTCCACTTTCGTCTTCGGGCAGAGCTTCATCCAGCCTCGGAATTTCAATTCGGAAATCCCTGCGGAGCATCTCAAGCAGCGTTGTGTTGAAGCGTGGTTCGTCGTCGTGGCCTACGATTTTGAATCCGCTTCGGACGGAGGTCCTTTCCAGACTGACGGGTAATAGGATCAAAGGAGCGCGAAACCTGCGATCATCCCTATCACCCCGTTTCCAAAGTAGGAATCCAAAGGCGAGGTAGAGCGTGTTAGACCCACCCTCTTGCAAAGCCGTTCGCGCTTTCCGATATATCTCAACCGCTCGATGCAGCAGCTGATCTTGGGTGAGGTCGACGAGAACGCGGTGGCGTTCAAGCTCGTCGCGTGCATACTCCTGCGTAATGAGTTCACCCTCTCTCTGTAGATGAATTTCTTCATCCTGTTCTTGGGAAGACAGTGTGGGAGCGGCAGCGATTCGAATGCGCCTGCCTGCAGCGAGTTTGTCTTCCAGCCGATTAGGCTCCGGGCAGATGATTTGCAGACTGCCCTTTGTTGCGCGATGATTCAGCAACGGATTACGCAAAGTAAGATCGAGAAGCTTCCGTTGCCAGCGTTCCAAGCGACTCTTTGGAGAATTAGCTCTCTCATCCTCAGGATCGGCAAAGTTGAAGTCGGGAAGGTCTGGTGACAGTTCCAGCGGCTGCACCGTCGTGACGATCTGACTCTCGCCGTCGTGCGCCGGCTTTCCGGATTTGAGGCTGAGTGGCGTGATGCGATGGGACCGCGCCCGCCGGATATCGACCGCCGCCATAAACGTGTTATCGAGCCCGTCGCGAATACAGTCTCTAGCCGCGGCGAGAGAATTTGAGAAGTTCCGAGCGGGATGAGATGTCACATACGTGGTCTCTATAAGCAGAAGCTCTTTTAGATCGATCCGTTTTCTGAGTGTCTCTGCCTCGTCAATAACAATGCTCGAAAGGTCCTCGGGTTGAAGCCACACGCCAGCGAGTGCATGTCCCTTCGGAAGTGCGATGATCGGATTGAGTCCTGCCTGTTCGAACGCCGACGCGAACAGCATGGCGGTGTCGAGGCAGGTCGCGACGCGGCCATCAAGAATCTGCCCCGGCAGTCGAATTTTCTGGCCGTCGCGCTCGAAGCTTGCTGGAGGAGCAGCATAGGTCAGGCCAAGGTTGGCGATCGCCGAATAGATGGCGGATGCGATTTCCCAAACGCGCTGGCGGCTACCGGATTGATAACCATCGATCTTATCTGGCTTTGCCGCTTGACGAAGGGTCTCGCTGGCGCTCCGAAGGATCTTGTCAATTGCTGGGTCATTCGGCATCGAAAACGCCGCCAACAGTTCTGGCATAAAACCAGCTCCACCCCACTCGTTGTATGCGAGCAATTCGACCGGCTTTGCTAGTTCTGTCAGAACCTCATCGTCCTTTTCGAGCCGGAACAATAGGTTGCCTTGCACGGATTCAGCGAGGTCCAACAGGAATCCGCCGTCGACTGCAAGGTCCCGATCTTTGATGGATATAAGTTCCCCAGGAGCGACCCGATCAACAATCCAAGATTTTTCTCTGATAAACGCTGGAGTTGATCGAAGTGTCAAAACCAATTCTTCAAGTTGCTGTTCGGCGTCGGGGTTTTCGATGCCGAGGCTACGCAAGACGGAAAACGCACTCTGGTGCGCTGCGAAATTCAGTTTCGCGGCAATGTCTGCATGAATTAGCATCGCAGTAGCATCCTTAATCACCTCGTAATTCACAGGTTCGCATCTCTTGGGTTCTCATTTAAAAATCAAAACTCAGATTTATCGAAACTTCATGATTCGCCAAGAGCTTGATCCACCATTGGCTGTATCTGCGCCAACACCCCTTGGCTCTTTGTCGTTGGGATACTTCTAGGGAATGCTTTGATCGACATGGATAAAACTGAACCACACGTTGTCCAAATGACTGAAGTCTGTGTCCGTCGACACAAGCGTAGCTTTAGTTGCATGGGCTGTCGCTGCAATCCAGAGATCGTTTTGCTTCATAGGGATAGCCGGTCTTGGCGGTGGAGGTGTCAGACCCGAAAATTGCACAGGCCTCCCGTGAGTCCAGGAATCGATCCTGGCGTATGCGCTTAGGATGAGTTGTCTATTGATATCGAATACGGGAAGTCGATTCAGGATTTGCTCCAGTTGGCCCCGCCTCTCTTCACCCCAGCCGAATTTCTCTGCAAGCGCAAGAATCTCACCTTGACAGATTACTGACGTAACAGCAGCGGTTTCCTGATCGTTCAGGGGCAGTCGGTCCAAAGTGTGACGAACCCATGGTGCTTTCCGCGCGAGCCCGAGTAATATGCCGGTATCCAGGAGAAAATATCTCATAGAGAACAAAGGGCTCAATCGAGCTGGGCCAGAAGTTCATCGATGGGTTCATCTCCAGGCCACGAACCCCAAAGATCCATGAAGTTTGCTGAACGCACCTTGCTTTCCTGGGATGGGGGCAAGCCCTGAGACCTCGGAATATCTTTCGACGGCGTTTCTTCGAAACAACCGTCGCCTTCGACAAAGCGGCTCACGCGGCGAGCCTTGATGAATCGTGGAAGTCCGTTAGCCTTGAAGTGCACCATTCCCTCAACGGTGATCCGTTTTCCCCAAAGGGGCCGCAAAGACTCAATAGCCAAGAACTCCGGATGCAGCCGTCCAGGAAGGTGGCGCCCCTCGGGAAGCCAAAGACGAAATCCACCACTACCACCATACTTGATCTCGTCGAGCCACCCGCTCACGACAAATGCCTTCGGAGCTATCATGCTTTTCAATCGTTGGTTCAGCCGTACACAAACGTGCTCGCCTAACGCAAACCGGCCGCGTGCCGAACCCTGCGGAACCAGCTCATAGTGGACTCCAGAATATCCGGCGGCTCTGCTGAGGTTCAGAATTGCATCAAGGATGGCGCCGTCGAAACGGTCTCCGTGCGAGTTATCGGTTTCCACTTCTTCGATCGCAAAAGCAGCAAGATCGAGTGCCGTATCGTCGAGTCTAGGCTGTACAGGCGAAGACTCTCCCTCAAAAAATTCCTCATGGGCCGTCTCACCAAGATGGGGCGCTTCAATGTCAAGAACCGTAGACCCGGGATTCAGTCCGGTGATCGTGAAGTCAATGCTTGCCTGGAGCCATGCGGGTCTGCGCCCCCTTCCGCCGCCCTCACCGGTAGCAAGAAAACGGGTGGCGCTCTCAGCTACCTTTGTCAGCGCATCCATAACGCTCCTTAGACACAATGCCTTGATCTGCCCCTCATGCTCGTGAAGGCCGGTGAGACACAATCGGTACCGGTGCGCGTTCATTACAAGCCCTCCTGTCTCCCGTTTTCGGCTGACTACAGACCCTGGACCCTGCGAAGTTTCATCTTCGCCAAACCTGATCTTGTCCTTCTCATGTTCGAGATGGCTGCCATAAAATCGCCGCGCAAACCCTAAAAGCCCGGCATGAATGCCCCCCGGCACCTCTTCATGCTTGATGTCCTATCGGAAGAACACCGGCCTTCCGCAAGCGTTTGAGAACGGAGTGCTCAACTGGACGACCTTTGCCGACACCCGGCACCCAGCGACTTTGGAACTCCAAAAGGTTGGACGGTTCAAGTATACGTCAAACGTACCCCACCCAAGGCCGTATGGACGCCGTCCCCGACGATAGGGTGCGACCGGCCTCATCCATCTCGACGCCGGCCACCGGGGACTGCTGATGGGCAGGGGCCGCCTGTCTCGAACGCGGCCAGTCCAGGCGTCACCTGGAAGCTCGCTGCTTCGTTCGGGATTCCCGATACAGCTGAATATACTCTTCGACCGACGTTGCGGCGATGGTTTCGCCGATGACCGCCAGGGGCAGGTCCTCCAACGTTTTGAAGCGCACGCAGGACTTGCCCATATCGAGCTTTTTGCCGCTGGCCCGGAACTTTGCTTCAAACCCTTCCCTGGAGCCCTGGTGGCTGTAGACGCACATCAGGTAGACGGCCATATGGTGCTTCTGAGAGGCCAGGCCGGCATACATCAGCGGCTGCTTGTTGTAGGTGTCGGGACAGCGCGCCAGGGGAACTTCGTAGCAGATCATGCCCCAGTTCATGGTCTCGACGTAGCCCGGCGGCAGATGGTCCAGGACCACCCGGCGCACGGCCCGCAGGGCCTCCGCACGCTCCTCGGGAATCTCCTGCAGGTATTCTTCAACCGTGGCGGCACTGCTTCTTGCCATGGTGGCAGCCTTTCAAATCCACAATGCCCCTTCCAGGGACAACGGCGTATTCCGGACCCAGCTGCGGAATCAGGCCACCTTCCTCCAGGCTTCCCAGACCAGCAATCCCCAACCCAGCAGGAAACACAGGCCCCCCAGAGGGGTGACAGCCCCCAGGCCTCGAACTCCGGTGAGGCTCAGCGCATAGAGACTTCCGGAAAAGAGAAGGATGCCGGCCAACCAGAGCCCACCGGCCCACTGCAAGGTGACGCCGCCCCACCGGTCCATCGCCAGGGCCAGCACCACCAATGCCAGGGCGTGAAACATCTGATAGCGCACTCCGGTCTCAAAGGCGGCCAGCAGATCGGCGGAAAGGCGCTGCTTGAGGACATGGGCCCCGAACGCGCCGGCGGCTACCGCCAGACCCGCCAGCAGGCAGCCCATACCGAACCAGAATCTTGCCATTGCTGAATCTCCTTGAAAACGCTCGTCGTCCCGCGGGAACCTGCTGCCCGGCCCCGCCTACCGGGGGCGCCTCCAACGCTATTCCCCGCCCCCGGAAATCCCTCTTCAGCGGAACGGCTATCAACTATTCCGCACCCCCTCCGCTGGATGGCCAGAGGCGCCGCAACTCCGATAGGGGGATCTTCTCCAGCCAGCTTTTGGACCGGCGCTTCAGGTAGACCCGCATACCGTTCCCGGCAGGCTCCATCCAGAATGCTTCCCACCTCTCAGATCCCAGTTCATTGAGCCGTGCCTGGCGGGATTCGGGGTCTTCCCGCGGCAGGTCCACGATCTTGTACTCCCAGTCGCCGATATGGCGCAGATCCTGTTGGGCCCACTCCAGGGCATCATTGGGGACCTGCTGTCCCGACTCACGGGCCTGCTGGTAAAGTTCCTGGACGCGCTGCTTCAGGGCCGCGATCCGGTCATCGGGTGAGGCCGGGAGGTCCGGGTCCGAGGCGCAGCCTGCCAGGAGGGCTGTTAGCAACAGGAGCAGGAATCCGGATTTGATCATGGGACCCCTATTGTCTCCAACCCTACCCAAAAGTCCAACCCTGATCCGCGGGAGCAGCTTGCCTAAACGGTTGAGACACTGACCACGGGGAGAAAAAGAGTTATCCACGAAGGGACACGAAGGACAACGAAGGGCCACTAAACCGCAATTCTCACCGGGGGGCTGGGCATAGGCTGGAAAAGTGTTTTCCTCACCATCTTGCGGGGTTTTTTGGGTGCCTGCAGAGTACAGACTGTGCTGGGCGTGCCCGGCCTTATCTGCGATCGAACACCAGGGAAGATTGCTGCCGCCGCCTACGCGGCTCGGGGGATGGCCGGGCATCTATTCCATGGGCTTACGCCCACGGCTAAGTGCGGGCGCCGCATTCGCGGCTTGCTGGAGCCCCGGGCTTAGGCCCGGGGGACTATCAATGGAGCCTTTTGCAAAATTCCGCAGGTAGGGGACGCGAATACGGCAGGGCGGGGGCGCGGCTTGCAGGCAAACGGAAGTTTTCCAAAGGGTGAAGGTCGGCTTTCAGAGAAGTCACCCGCCGGACATCCCGCCACCGCACCATCGGGACGACACCACCCGGGAGCGCGGGCGTCCCGCCCGCATGCTCTCCCTTTACCTGCCGCTCAGTTTCCCTGCGATGCGGCACCCGGCCACCCTGCCGGGGGGAACCGCACGGGCCCGGCCGAAGCAGAGCCACGGGGCCGTTGCCGGTCGACCCGGGTGGAGGAGATGGGCAAGGCTGTGCCAGGATTTGTGCGGGCGGGACGCCCGCGCTCCCGGGTGGGCTTCATCCCATGACATCGTGACACCAAGAGAACGAAATCGTAGAAGCATTTGCGTGCCGCTTGTCGTTGAAGCAGGTCCATGTGCCCTTTTGTCTATTTGTGTTCATTCGTGTCCATTCGTGGTTCATCTTCACTTACGGCGCTCCCGTCGCGCTGAGCCAAAAGCAATGGAAAGAGACCGGCGGCTGTACTAAGATCACGGCATGACTTTACGCGTACTCGGTCTGTGGCTGCTTCTGGGACAGCTTGCCTTTGGCGCGGTGGTCGGCGTGGAGGTGCGGGACCGCCGAGAGGTTCTGCACGGCCGCACTTTCGCCGCGGCGGGAACCTACGAAATAATCCATGGAAAGATCTTCTTCGAAGTCGACCCGCAGCTTGAACAGAACCGGACCATCTGCGACATCGACCTGGCGCCTCGCAACCGGCGAGGCAAGGTGGCCTTCTCCTCCGATTTTTTCCTCATCCGGCCCACTCGTCCCGGCAAGGGCAACGGGACCGTCCTCTATGAGGTCTGCAATCGAGGCCGCAAGGGAATGCTGGGAATGTTCAGCCGGGCGACCTCCTCTCGAGACCTGACCACCCCGACGGAGTTCGGAGACGCGCTGCTGCAGGACCACGGCTTCAGCCTGGCCTGGCTTGGCTGGCAGTTCGACGTGCCCCGGGATTCCAAGCGTTTGAGGCTGTACGCCCCGGTGGCCAAGCAGGGCTCCGCGCCCATCCGGGGCCTGGTACGGGCCGAGTTCATTCCCGAAACCCGGGTTCGGAGCTTCCCCCTGGCCGACCGGAATATGGAGCCCGCCTATCCCGCCATCGATCCCGAAGATCCGGATCTGAAGCTGACGGTGAGGGACCTCACCGACGGGCCCAGACAGATTGTCCCGCGCAGCCGCTGGCGCCTGGCCCGGGAGGAAGACGGGAAGCCGGTCGCCAGCCGCGGACAGGTCTTCATGTCCTCGGGCTTCGAGCCCGGGCGAATCTATGAGCTGGTCTATCCGGCGGAAAATCCGGTACTGGTGGGATTGGGCCTGGCGGCTACCCGCGACTTCATTGCCTTCTTGAAGTATGGCGGAGCGCTCCAGGACGGCAGTTCGGCGCAGGGGCTGGGATCCACCGTCCGGAGGGCCATCGGCTTCGGGACGTCCCAGAGCGGGCGCTTCCTTCGAACCTTTCTCTATTACGGGTTCAATCAGGACGAGGGGGGGCGCCCGGTCTTCGACGGCGTCCTGTCCCACGTGGCCGGCGCCAGCCGGGGCAGCTTCAACCACCGGTTCGCCCAGCCCTCCCGGGACGCCCACTCCTTCATGAACACCTTTTATCCCACCGTCATCTATCCCTTTGCCGACCTTCCGCAGCTGGACCGCGAGACCGGACTCAACCAGGGGGTCCTCGACCACAGCCGGCGGCAGGAGTCCACCCCCAAAATCTTCTACACCAACGCTTCCTATGAATACTACGGAAGGGCCGCTTCGCTGATTCACACCAGTCTCGACGGCTCCCGGGATGTCCCGCTGGCCGCAAACACCCGGGTCTATGTCTTCGCCGGCACCCAACACGGTCCCGCCTCCTTTCCACCGCAAAAAAGGAGCACGGCCAACCTGCCCAATCCCAACGACTTTCGCTGGCCCATGCGGGCGCTGCTGCTGGCCTTGCAGGCCTGGTTGGCCGAGGACAGGCAACCGCCTCCCTCACAATATCCCCGCCTCTCCAAGGGAGAGCTGGTGTCGGTGGACCGGATGAACTTTCCCAGGATTCCCGGCATCCGGCTTCCCATAAGAATCATGCAGCCCTACCGCCTGGATTACGGCCCCGATTTCCGAACCAGGGGCATCGCTACCCTGCAGCCGCCCCGGGTGGGAGGGGCTTTCAAACCGCTGGTTCCTCAGGTGGACAGGGACGGCAACGAGATCGCCGGCATCCGGCTGCCCGTCATCCAGGTGCCTTTGGCCACCTACACGGGGTGGAACCTCCGGCACCCCGACATCGGCTCCCCCGCCGAGCTCTACAGCATGGTGGGGTCCTTCATCCCGTTCCCCGGGACCATGCGGGAACGCCGGCAGACGGGAGACCCCCGCCTCTCCATCGCCGAGCGGTATTCGAGCCGGGAAGCCTACCTGCGACGCATTCGAACCGAGGCCGGCCGCCTGGCGAGGCAGCGCTTTATCATCGGCAGCGACGTCCCGCACCTCACCCGTCAGGCGGCCGAGCTGTGGGATTATCTGAGCGGTGGGCAATAGATCGATTCCGGATCTGGAACCCTTCAGCGGCTCTCTCTGGGGCAAGGACCAGGACAATCATCCCCTGGCCTCCCAGTGGCTGGAACCGGGTCAGACTCGCCTCTACGAAGTCGAGATCAGGGTGCATACCGGCTCGACCGCGATTGACGGCCTTCTGGAGAATAGACAACCGCTGGGTTGGGATCTGTAGCCGGCGTTCCGGCGGCCATGGCACCATGAGAATCCAGGGACTATTTCTTATTTCCATCCTGGCGGTTACCGCCGGCCCTGCGATTGCCGCACCCGACTGGATCCGGATCGAATCGCCGCATTTCGAGCTGTTCACCAATGCCGGGGAGAGAAGTGGACGCCGAACCATTCTCTATTTTGAGCAGGTCAGAGATTTTTTCCTCAAGACCGGCAACGTGGGCAAAGTGCCTTCTTCCCCTGTCCGCATCATCCGATTTCGTTCCCCCAAAGAATTTAAACCCTACCGACCCTTCAAAGCAGCGGCAGCTTTCTATATGTCCAGCCCAAAGCGGGACCTTATCGTGATGGGCACGCCGGGCCGCCAGACCAAGAACGCAGCCGTTCACGAGTACGTTCACCTGTTGGTGAAACACTCGGGAGCGGAATTGCCCGTCTGGTTGAACGAGGGTCTGGCCGAGCTCTATTCCACCTTTGAACCTCAAGGAAAGCAGGTGGCGTTTGGCAAGGCGGCTCGCGTCCTCGGGGACAGGAAGTGGCTGGCACTCAAGGAATTGATGTCGGTAGATTACAAGTCTCCTCATTTTGATGAGCGCGACCGCACCAAGGTCTTCTACGCTCAAAGCTGGGCACTCACCCACATGCTCTGCCTCTCGAAACCGTATAGCCAACGATTTTCCGACTTTCTGAAAGGGGTTGACGGCGGGACGGGCGAAGAGGCTTTTCGATGGGTTTACGGCAAGACTCTCGATCAGGTCGAGAGCGACTTCAAGCGGTATGTGGTCCAAAAGCGCCTCCCGACAATGGTCTATGAGATTCGCTTGAACAAGTCTGTCGAAAAACCGAAAGTCCAGCCGACCACCGAGACAGAAGTCAGTCTGGTCAAGGCCGGCATGCTGGCTGGGCTGAAGAGGCGGGAGGAGGCCCTGGAGATCTACCGGGACCTGGCCCGGCGGTACCCCGGGGACTGGCGGATTCCGGAAGCGCTCGGCTATCTGGCCAGTTATTCGGGAGACGAGGAGTCGGCTCGCCGGCATTTCGCCAGGGCCGTCGAACTGGAGGCAGCCAATCCCCGGCTGCATTACGACTTCGCGCGGCTGCTGCAGGAGGCCGATGCCGAACCCGAAGTCATCAAGGCGGTTTTGCGCAAGGCTATCGCTCTAAGGCCGGACTTTGATGATGCACACCGGTTGTTGGGCTCTATTCTTCTGCTGGAGGGAAAACCTGGAATGGCCCTGGCCCAGTTGATGCGGGTCAAGCAAATCAGCCGTGAGGAAGCCGTTCCCCACTATCAGACAGTGGCCCAACTCTACCACCGGATGGGCAGGCTTGAAGCCGCACGCCAGGCGGCCATCCTCTGCCGCAAGTACGCGCGATCCTCCGAGGAGGTGGATTTGGCGGAAGAGCTGATGGAATGGCTCGGTGTCGGGAGCGAGGATGCCCCGCATGAAGCGCCGCCGCCGCTAGCGGCTGCCGGAACTCTGGGGACGGCAGCCTCCGCCCCGCACCGGGAGGAATCCGACCGGCCGTTGAAGGCCCCGACGGACAGACCCGGTTCCCGGACGGCCCCGCACCGGGCGGAAGTGCAAGGATCTTTCTCCAGGCTGGATTGCCTGGGAGAACGGGCTCGGCTGCATCTTCTGGTCGAGGGGAAGCCCCTGGCGCTCGCCATTCTGGATGCGTCCGCGGTGAGAGTCTCGGGTCCGGACACCGGCCAGGTGGACCTCAGCTGCGGCGAGCAGGAGGCCAGGCCGGTGACGGTTGAGTATCAGCCCTCCGAAGACACCGACTTCGGGACGGCCGGCATCGTCAAGACCATTCAATTCCGGTAAGCGTTTGTTGGGAGTGTTCCCGCGACCTGCCGGTGAAATCGTGAATTGGGAGGAAGAGTATGGCGCTAATGAAAACGCACGGGACGGCAAGGAGCGTTGAACGGCGGGAGTTTCTTCGGCGAACGCTTCAGGCAGCCGCCGCAACCCAGTTGGGCTGGGCCGCGGCCTGCGCGGGGCCGCAGACCAGTGGTGCAGGGGGCGGGCTGTCATCCGAAGGAAACGGAAAACAGGGGTTCCGGTCCACCGAGTGGCTGGGGGGCGTCACCCTTTCTCCCCAGCAGATGCGGGCCATGCAAGCCGGACCCTACATTCTCCATGCTCGCGCCGACGCACTGAACCGGGTTCCGGCCGAAAAAGCCCTTCTGCCCCACGACCCCCAGGGCCACGTGCAGACGGTCGAGCTGGCCATGGCCCCCGACCGAACCATCTACGTCAATCAGAATACTCTGATGTGCCGGTCCCGGGATGGCGGGCGCAGCTGGGATGTCAGCCCGCGTCCGGAAAACATGGTCGGCACCTTTCAAATTCTGAGCGACGGGACCTTCGTTGTCGTCCAAAGCGCGGGAGAAAAGGACCCCTCCGCAATCCTGGTCTGGAGCTCAGCCGATCAGGGCCGCACCTGGAGTCAACTCTCCGAGATCGGGAACCCGGCCAAATGCGAGCACCGCATCCCGGGAACGCTGGCTCGGCTTCCCGATGACACCCTGGTCCTGCCCGTCGAGTCCCGGGCCCACATGATCGACCCGGAATATGTCCACCGCTCGACCGACGGGGGCCGCACCTGGAGTGGACCGACCGGATTCAACACCGAGATCGGTTACCTGGGAGGCCACTGCTACGAGACCATGATTGCGCCCATGGCCTCGGGCAAGCTGGTTGCCGTCATCCGCTATCACGGGGCCGTGGTACCCCAGTGGCCACTGGTCGATCCGGCCAGCCATGCCTATTACAAGACGGTCTTCCTGGCGGACTCCAGCGACGGAGGAAAGACCTGGAGCCGCTTCCGGCAGCTGACCAACGTGCACGGGCAGTGCCATGGTTACGGAGTCGGCCTCTCCGACGGAACCTTCGTGGTGGCCTATGACCACCGCTATCCGCGCGACCTGTCCAGCGGACGGGCCATGATCAGCCACGACGAGGGCGAAACCTGGGAGGACGAGGTCTACTACCTCTACTATGGAGACGGCACCAGCGGTTTCAGCCAAAGCCTGGTGCTGGACGACGGTTGGATTCTCACGGTAGGGGGAATCACCCACGAACTCGAATCCAGAAGGCGCTGGGCAGGGGCCACGGGCAAGTCCGAACTGTGGGCCATTCGCTGGAAACCGGTCCGGGCTTGAAAAGAGTTATCCACGAAGAGACACGAAGAACAACGAAGGACCACTAAGGGGTTGGAGAAGACTCAAGAAGGATCCGCCAAAGGTCGGGCAGGGGAAAAAGATTCGGAATAGTACGTTTTTGGACTAAATAATCCTCTTATAATTCCCCTTGTTGTCCAGAAAACAGATTTCACCCAAGTCTCGCAATTTCTGTAGGTAATAGCTCAGACTCTGATGAGGTGTAGGACCCTTCGGATCTACTTCCTGAACAATCTGGTCCAACTGCCTCTTGATTAACTGTTGCCTAGTGAAATAGTTGGACCCATTAAGGATACATTGCCTTGTTATGGCGTCCCGCAAGGCATCGATCCATCTTCTCGTCATGGGCTTAGCTCCAGTATGGGAGTAGGGGACGTTGTTGAATTACTGGAATAACTTGTAATGGGCACGTAGGTGACGTTATTGAACAAAAGCAATTCGAGGGCGGCCGATCAAAGTTATTCCAGTAATTCAACAACGTCCCCAGCGCTGCACGCTTCAAGTGGAGCCGCGAAGCGGCGGCAGCAGGTAGCCGTGGGCGTAAGCCCATGGAAACGATAGCTCCCTCCCCCGAGCCGCGTAGGCGGCGGTAGCATTCTCCCGAGAGTTGGTTCTCAAACAGGCCGTGCGCACCCAGCGCAGAAGCCGAACCGAAAGGCGATGGCTGATGCGGTGGGGGGCATTCGCCCGGCCGCATAGGACCCGCACCGTACCCGCCCCTCAGCTCCCGTCACGTCCCTTGGCCAGCTCTCCCGCCTTAAGGCCATCCGCCAGCCGCTTGGCCGAGGCCAGAAAGGCGTTCACCTCATCCATCCCGGTAGCGAAGGAGGCGACCAACCGAAAGTGGTCCCGGTGCCCGGGCCAGCGGTGGAACTCGTAGCCCGCCTTATTCAAGGCATCGGCCAATGGCGGCGGCATTTTGACGAAGACTTCGTTGGCCTCTACCGGATAGAGGACCTCCACCGCGGCAAGCCGGCGAATTCCTGCCGAAAGAGCGTCGGCCGCCCGGTTGGCCCGCTCCGCCAGTTGCAGCCACAGGTCATCCTTGAGATAGGCTTCCAGTTGAGCCGAAATGAAACGCATCTTGCTGAAAAGATGCCCGGCGCGCTTGTGGCGGCGGGCCAGGCCCGCGGCTCGGTCGCTGTTGAAGACCACCACCGCCTCGGCAGCCATGGCTCCGTTCTTGGTCGCCCCAAAGGAGAGGATGTCGACTCCGGCTTTCCAGGTCAGCTCGGCGGGAGTGCAGCCCAATCGTTGCACGGCATTGGCAAGCCGGGCGCCGTCCATGTGCAGGCCCAGACCCCGGCCGCTGGCGATCCGGGAAATCTCGCGGATCTCGGCCGGCTTGTAAACGGTCCCCAGCTCGGTCGCCTGACTGAGGCTGACGGCGCTGGGCTGACTTTCATGGACCCCCATTTCCTCGATCCGGGCCACAGCGCTTCGGAGGGTCCGCGGGGAGATCTTGGCCAGTTCCCCGGACAGCGGAATCACCTTGGCGCCCCCTGTGTAGAACTCTGGCGCCCCGCATTCGTCGGAATGGAGATGGGCCTCCTGGTGGCAGAAGACGGAACCGTAAGCGGGGGTCAGTTGTGCGATGGACAAGGCGTTGGCCGCCGTACCCGTCGCCACCGGGAAGACCTCCAGATCGGTCTCGAAAGTCTCCCGGAAACGTTTTTTCATCCGAGCACTGATCCCGTCCTCCCCGTAGGCGTAGGCCGGGCCCGAGTTGGCCGACTGGAGAGCCGCCAAGATTTCGGGCGCCGCCGGCGATTCGTTGTCGCTGCGAAAGTTCATCGCGGTCCTTTCCCGTAAAAGCCGGTATCCTCGGGACGGCCCGGGGCATCAGCCCTCCGCCGTCGCGGAAATCCCCCAGTTTCTTCCTGCATCGCGCGGCCATTGCCGGCCTGCCCTTCCCCGCGGCAGGAGGCTTTCCTACTCGTCATCGACCAGGGCCATGGCCTCGATCTCCACCATCAGCGAAGGCAGGGCCAGACCGGTCTGGACGGTGGACCGGGCCGGCGGGTTTCCCTGGAAGTACTCGTTGAAGACGGCGTTCATTCCCTGGTAGTGGGCCATGTCGCTCAAGAAGATGGTGGTCTTGATGACATCCTTCAGGGAAGCTCCCACGGCTGCCAGGGCGGCTTCAACGTTCTTCATGACCTGTCGCGTCTGGGCGGCGACATCTCCTTCACCCACCACCCTGCCCTCCGCATCCAGAGCCACCATCCCGGCCGTGGTCACCAGCGATCCCTTGCGGACCACTTGAGAGTAGGCGGCCGGGGGCTTCGGCAAAGACGGGGGATTCAAGCGCGTGACCTGCATGAGCACCTCCTTCAGGGGTTGATGTTGTCGAATGGATGTCCCGTTCCGGTTGCAACACTCACAGGTGAAACAACCCTCTGGGAAACTTGTTGAGGACTTCGACTCCGTCGGAAGTCAGGTAACAGAGATCGGCGATGGGATTGATCAGGAGCGTCCCCCCGGGTTCTCCCAGACAGACGTGGAGAACAAACACATGACCCGGCTGGAGCACCTCGCGGCTCCCGGCCAGCAGAAAGGGTCGTTCGGAATAGTCCAGGCCTTGACCATGCCCGATCCTGCCGCCCTGGATCTCATACCCGAAGCGTTCGGCAGCCCGGTTGCCGATTTCAATCAATTCACCGATGCGGAGCCCGGCACGGATGACCTGGAGCACCTCGTCTTGCACCTGCAAGTTGGCTTCCACCATTTGGGCGGCCGACTTGTCCAAGACCGGTCCGATGGTCCCCGCCCGGTCGCTCTGGATCCAGTAGCCCTTGTAAACCACGTAGGCGTTGACGTTGATGTAGTCGCCGCGGTTCAGGCGCCAGTCGTGGCATTTGACCGACAGCTTGCCCGCCTTCAAATCAGCCCCGGGGGCCGTATGCATGCAGTGGTAGACGAAGTCGGCGCCCTGGGCCCTGGCGGCGGCGTCCATCTCGGCGGAGAGTTCGTACCCCCACATCCCCGACCTGAGCACTTCGGCCATTCGTTGATAGCTCCCATCGGAAATCGCCGCCGAGCGCCGCAGCAAAGCGGCTTCCTCCGGGGTTTTGAACTGTCGGAGCTCTGCCACCACGTCGGGCGCCTCCGCAATGCCGCCTGGAATATTCCGTTCCAGATCGCGATAGAGGGTGACCGGCATGGCTTCCATTCCCGAAATGGCGACGGGCCGCCCATCGAGGCCTTCGGACTTCAGAAGTCGGGCGATTTCGGCTCCGAAACTGCGGGCCCCTCGGGCAGCGGCTTCTCCGCCCACGCTGGGGTCGAAGGCGCCCGAGATCGCCCGCGGGTCGGGGGAGCTCACCAGTTGCACCTCCTCGATCCAGGACACCTCTTCGATCTGGTCCAGCATGAATTCCACGCCGGCCACCATCAGCACCGCCTTCCCCTGGCTGGGGACCAGCACCATGGTGTCGGTGATGCGGTCCAGGTTGGACCAGTTGGTGAGATAGCCCACGTGCCCGGTCTGATTCCACTGGTGAATCTTGGGCGCAGAGTAGACCACCACCCCGGCCAGGCCGCGGTCTCTGGCGAACCCGCGGACTCTCTCAATCCGCCGCTCAAACTCCGAACGGGGAATTTCATGTTCCTCTTTCTTCCACATCGCCCCTCCCTGCGCGACTCATTGCTGTCCCACCTGGATATTATTACAGACGGAGAGCACTCACAACCGCCGGACCACCATGGGTTCACCACAAGTTTGCAACAGGCGAATCACTCCCTGCTTTTGAGGGGGAGGCGCCAAGACAAGGGCGAAGCCCGCAGTCGAGCCGGTGGGGAGCCCCCTCGCCTGGTGATTTGCAGGAATAATTTACATGGATGCACAGGATGCACAGGATTTTTTCAGGAAACGGCTAGCTTTTAATCCTGAGCATCCGCAAGTCCGCACCGGATCATCGCCCGAGCCAGCTTTTCGCGCAGCAACCTCTCGTCCTGTTTATCCTGTGCATCCTGTGCATCCATGTTCATTATGGAAAAAAAGGGGTCTGGAAAATCCAGACCCCTTTCAGGCAATGGTACCGGCCTGCCAACCGGCGGACTCAGGCCGTGGCTTTCAGCTTCCTGCCGTTGAAAGCCTTCACCTCGATCTTCTTCGGCAGGACGGCCGGAGCCAGGGGAACCGTGATTTCCAGGACCCCGTTGTTGAAGGAAGCCGCGATCCTGTCCAGGTCGGTTCCCTTCGGCAAAAGCAGGGTCTGCTCATACCTGCCGTAAGAGAAGCCCTTCACGCGCCAGTCGTCCTGTTTGACATCGGCCGGTTCCTTCCGCTCCACCTGGACCGTGAGCTTCCCTTCAACCACCGAAAGATCGACGTCGGCCGGATCCACGCCCGGCAGAGCCAGCCGGTAGACATGTTGGCCGTCTCTCTCGAAGGCTTCGATTTCAGGGTGAAACACTCTGAGTCCCGGCGAAACGCAGATGTCCCGGTTCCAGGCATCGTTGAAGAAACGATCGAAGTGCCGATCGAAAGAGGGAAAGTCGTTAAACAGCCTTCTTGAAAGTGCTAACATTTGGACACCTCCTGAGTTTGGTTTTTGTACTTAGGTCGTGAATGTGACCTCTCAACTTCGTTCGACTGAATATGTAATATCGGGGCATTGGCCTGTCAAAGAACCGGATGCATTTATGCAAAGATTCCGGTCATGCCATCCGGGGAAATGGCCCTGGATGAGCCTTTAGGGCTGAAAACCAACCTGTTAGGGGTTTCGGGAAATTCGTGGGGGAACACGGAGGAGTCCAATGGTGTGGAGAACGCTTCCAGCCTTAATCATCGCCTTTTTTCTTCTGCAGCGGTCGGAGGCCGGAAACTGGCCGCAATGGAGAGGGCCCACGCTGGATGGCATCAGTGCGGAGAAAGCCTTGCCCGTCTCCTGGGACAGGCAGACCAACATCGCCTGGGAGCTGCCGCTGCCCGACTTCAGCGGTTCCACCCCCATTGTCTGGGGCGAGTCCATTTTTCTCAACGTGGCTGACGGCACCGACCTCTACCTGTGGTGCGTCGACCGCGAAGGGGGGGCCTTGAAGTGGAAGCGGAGCCTGGGACAGGGGAACGTCAAAATGCGCAAGCAGAACATGTCCTCGCCCTCCCCGGTCACCGACGGCAAATCGGTTTTTGTCATGACCGGGACCGGCATCCTCAAGGGGTTCACCCTCGAGGGAGAGCTTCTGTGGACGCGCGACATACAGAAGGACTACGGAAATTTCGGACTGAACCACGGCTACGCCTCCTCTCCGCTGCTTCACCAGGGCGACCTCTTCATCCAGGTTCTGCATGGAATGAAGACCGACGATCCCTCCTATGTCCTGCGAGTCGACGGCAGCAACGGCAAGACCCTCTGGAAGGTGGAACGGCCCACCGACGCCATTCGGGAATCCCCCGATTCCTACACCACCCCGACCCTGGCAGCCACTGCCAAGGGCTTGGAACTGGTGATCACCGGAGGCGACAGCGCCACCGGCCACGACCTGGCCAGCGGCCGCGAGTTATGGCGGGTGAACGGGTTCAATCCCACCAACAATCCCTACTTCCGGGTGGTTGCCTCGCCGGTGGTCGCCGGCGGCCTGATCTATGTGCCCACCCGGGTGAAGCCGTTGATGGCCATTCGACCGGGCGGCCGCGGAGACGTCAGCCAGACCCATCGCGTCTGGTCATTCGAGAACGGCCCGGACGTCCCCACGCCGGTCTCCGACGGCACCTTCTTCTACTCCGTCAGCGACAAGGGGGTGATGTGGTGCCTGAATGCCAAGAGCGGAAGGGAGGTCTGGGGAGGGCAGCGGCTCAAGCCGGGGACCTACAGCTCCTCACCGGTATTGGCCGACGGCAAGATCTACGTGAGCAACGAGGATGGGTTGACGTCCGTGGTCATGGCCGGGCCCCATTTCCGGATCCTGGCCGAAAACCCGCTGAACGACTACTGTCTCAGCTCTCCGGCCATTTCCGACGGCCAGATCTTCATCAGGACGGCCGAGCGCCTGTTTTGCATTGGCCAGCGCCGGCGCTGACCTCTGCGGCGCCCTATGCCCACCGCCTGGCGTGGGCGACGAAGTCGAAGTCCACATACTCCTTCCAGCGCTCCATCAACCGGAGGGTGCAGGGTCCCGGCCTGCCCTCTCCGATCTGCTGCCCGTTGAAACAGGTGACCGGCATCATGCACAGCGAGGTGGAGGTCATGAAGGCCTCGTCGGCCGTGGCCGCGTGGTAGGGCTGGAGATCCATCTCCCTGACGGTCAGGCCCAGCCCGCGGGCCAGCTCGATGGTGGTCAGCCGGCTCACTCCCTGCAGGATGTTCCGCTCGGTCGGGGTCAGCACTTCTCCTCGATTCACCACGAAAAAATTCCAGCCCGTACCCTCGGCCAGGTTTCCCTGATGGTCCAGCATCAGGGGCAGGGCCTCGGGATCGACCAGCCGGGCCTCGGCGTCGGCCAGGGAGAAGTGCAGGCGGCTGCGATACTTGATCTTGGGATCCATGGTCATTGGGTGCATGTGCCGCGTCGGCGGCGTCACCACGTGCAGGCCCTTGTCGTAGTAGACCGCCTTCTTTTTCAGGCCCGGAGCCAGGGGATAGAAATACATCACGAAGGTCGACTCGGTGGGCGGCAGCACCAGCCCCATGCGACCTCGGCTCACCAGGTGCCCCACTCCGCCTTCGTCGCCGTCTTCCAAGGTCGGCAGATTGTCCTCCAGGAACTGCTGGGTCACCCGGTCCAGCTCTTCGGTGGTCAGGCCGAAGTTCATCCTGGCTGCCTTGATGGAGCGAAGCAGGCGATCCCGGTGTTCCTGCCAGCGAAACAACTTGCGATGGAAGGTCCGGGCCGTCTCGATCACGGAATCCCCAATCAGGACCGCGCTGTCGAAAATTGAAATCCTGGCTTCCTCTTCCGGAACCATTTCCCCATTGATGTAGACTTGCCTCTGCTTCATCTCACCCTCCCATGGTCACCCTGTATCGAGCCGGAGCGCTCTCTGAAGAGGACTGCCGGTTCCGGAGCCGGCCGGCGACGGAACGGCCAGCCTGAAACCCTTTCCGTGGTTGACTCTGCCGGGCCCGTCCCCTAACATTCCGCCGTTGGCGGCTCCAAGCCCAGTAGCAATAGTACGACAGTCCTCCGACGGTTGCACGAAGTCCCGGACTCACGTCCACCCAAAGCGGGGCTGCCTTCAGGGATCCAGAACCGTGCGCATTCTGTTGACCGGCTCCAGCGGCCGAGTGGGCCGCAATCTCTTGATGGACGGCTTGGCCGCCCGCCACCAGGTCACGGCCTTCGACTGGACCCCGCCCCCGACCCGGCTGGACAACGTCCGCTACGCCGCCGGCAGCATCCTGGACCGCAAAGATCTCTCCGATGCCATGCAGGGGGCCGAGGCCGTCATCCACCTGGCGGCCATCCCCTACGACATCCCCCCCTTGCACCAGGTGTTCCGGATCAATGTGCAGGGCACCTACCATGCGCTGGAGTTGGCCGTGGAGCATGGCGTGCGCCACTTCCTGCATGCCTCCAGTCTGATGGCCTACGGCTTCGGCCGCAACGCCGAAGCCCAATACCTCCCCATAGACGAGGACCACCCGGCGGCCTCCCACGACACTTACGGGGTCGGCAAGCTCCTCACCGAATCCCTCTGCCGGGCCTTCACCGACAAGTTCGGCATGCGCACCCTCTGCTTTCGCCTCACCCATTTCACGGCATTTCTTCGCCCCTATGGAGACCGTTTCCCCTACGACGACGACTCGGGAATCCAGGGACTGCACGAGTACATCGAATCCCGGGACCTGGTGGGACTGTTGGAGGCGGCTCTGGCTTCCGAACAGGTCCAGCACGACGTGTTCCTGGCCTCGGGTCCCGATTCCGGCCATGTCCTGCCCACCCCGGAAGTGATCCGGAAGTATCATCCAAAGGCGGAATTGCGCTATGGCCGCCTGGAACCGGCATCCCCCTTCATCTCCATGGAGAAGAGCCGCCGTCTGTTGGGCTTCACCCCCAGCACCAGTTGGAGGGACTACGGATTGACCGGGGAGGGTCTGGTCAATCGCCCGCTCTCGCCCGAGTGAAACCGGCAAGTCCGGCCCCTGCCCCCCACGACGGGGCGAGTCATTCGAGAGTGAAACAACGAATCCTTACAGCCTATCGGCAACTAGGCCAATGTCCGGTTGATCCGGTTTACTACATTTTGAACATGGATACACAGGATGGACAGGATAAACAGGACGAGATGCTGTTACACAGGAAGCTGATTCGCTCGATGATACGGGACGCGTGTGAAGTGATTCCCTTGGGCTTGGGAGCGAATTTTTAAATCCTGGTTGAAGAAAAGGCGATGGCCCGACTCAAAACGCTGAAACCTCTAGCCAAACCATCCTGTTAATCCTGTGCATCCATGTAAATAAATCTTTTTGCGCTCGAGGCCGAGACCAAACGCCGGGAATTGTAAGGTGTCATTCCCTGTCCTTGATGGACGATTCCTCGACCCGTTCTCCTTCATCCAAACCCAGGAGGCGTTCCCATTGAGTGGGTCAAGAACACCGTCTTTCTTCGGGGCCCTTCGTCGTCCTTCGTGTCCCTTCGTGGATATCTCTGTTGGAGCCTTTATTTCCCTCTCCAGCCGCCTTGAAGATGGCCGCCGGTTCCCATACAATTGGGGGTCTGACCGTTCCATCGGCGGTTCCCCTCTCACTCCGGCAGTTCACTCCACCGCCGGCCTCGATTCGACCACTCAACCATGAGCAGACTCCTGATCGTCTCCAACCGACTGCCGGTTACCGTGAAGTTGGAGCGGGGCAAGATCCAAGTCAGCGAGTCGATCGGAGGCTTGGCTACCGGACTGCGCGGCCCTCACCAATCGGGAAAATCCCTGTGGGTGGGTTGGCCCGGCGAGGTCTTGCCCCGGGAAGGTCAGCGATCCTATCTGGAAAAGGAGCTGGCAGACCTGCGGGCCGTGCCGGTCTACCTGACCCAGAGCGAGATCAACCGGTACTACGAGGCCTTTTCCAATGGCGTGCTCTGGCCTCTGTTCCACTATCAGACAGACCGGCTTCAGCGGGATGCCTGGCGACACTGGCGAACCTACCAAGAAGTCAACCAGCGTTTTGCCGATGTCGTCGCCCGGAACTACCGAAGCGGCGACCTGATCTGGGTCCACGACTACCAACTCACCCTGGTGCCAGCCATGCTGCGCCAGCTGCTTCCCCAGGCCAGAATCGGATACTTCCTGCATATTCCCTTCCCTTCCTCTGAAGTCTTCCGGATTCTCCCCTGGCGCAGCCAGATTCTGGAGGGCATCCTGGGAGCCGACTTGGTCGGATTTCACACCTATTCCTACATGCGGCATTTCATGCGGGCCCTGTTGCTGGTTCTGGGTGTGGAATCCGAAGGCGAAATGCTGACCTACGGGGAACGGAAGATCCTTACGGGCGTCTTCCCCATCGGCGTCGACGCGGCCGAGTTGGGACGGCTGGCCGACCGGGAATCGGTACTGGCCAAGGTGAAGGCCGTTCGACAGGAGTGCGGGGGGCGCAAGCTGATCCTGGGCGTGGACCGCCTCGATTACACCAAGGGGCTGCCGCGCCGCATGCTGGCCATGGATCGATTGCTGGAGCGGGAGCCGGGGTTGAGAGACAAGGTACGCATGATTCAGATTGTGGTTCCCTCTCGGACCCAGGTCGACACCTACGAGCAATACCGCCAGAAGCTGGATGAGCTGGTGGGCCGAATCAACGGCGCCCACGCGACTGTAAACTCGGTCCCCATTCACTACCTCTACCGCTCGTTGCCGCAAACCGAGCTGGTGGCGCTCTACCGCTCGGCCGACCTGATGCTGGTCACGCCCCTGCGGGACGGAATGAACCTGGTGGCCAAGGAGTTTGTGGCCACCCGCACCGATGAAGACGGCATCCTGTTGCTGAGCGAGTTTGCCGGGGCTGCCGAAGAGCTTCGGGAAGCCGTGTCCGTCAACCCCTACGACATCGATGGAGTGGCCACCACCATCAAGCACAGTCTGTCGCTTCCCGAAGAAGAACGGCGGGCTCGTATGCGGGTATTGCGCAGTCGCGTAATGACCTACGACTGCTACCACTGGTCCGACAATTTCATCAAGGCGCTCGAAACGGCGCCCGGAGTCACCGCGGAACCCCTGGAGGCGCTGTCCACCAACGCCAGCATGCAGGCAATGCTGGAGACCCTGGGCCGGTCCGACCACCTGCTGCTGCTGCTGGATTACGACGGCACCCTGGTGCCCCTGGCCAGCTCCCCCCAATTGGCTGTTCCCGACCCCGAATTGAAGAAGCTGCTCAAGGCCCTGGCGGCCCGTCCGGACACGGCCGTTCACATCGTCAGCGGCCGCCCCGCCCAGGTTCTGGAGAGTTGGCTGGGTGGGATGCCCATCGGACTGCACGCGGAGCACGGATTCTGGTCTCGCCCGGGACCGGGAAAGCCGTGGCAGCACAACAGCCCGGCCAACTCCCAGTGGAAAGAGGTCATTCTTCCCATTCTGGAGCAGTTCGCCGCCTGGACACCGGGCTCTCTGATCGAGCGGAAGAGCGCGGGCCTGGCCTGGCATTACCGCATGGCCGACCCCGAGATGGGCAAAGCCCATGCCCAGGACCTCAAACATCGAATCGAAGGCCTCTTGCCGGATCTGTCGGCCGAAATGGTGCTGGGCCACAAAGTGATTGAGGTGCGGACCCGGGGGATCCACAAGGGTATGGTCGTCCCCACGCTGGCAAAGTCGGGAGAACAGGACTGGACCGTCCTGGCCGTGGGAGACGATCGGACCGACGAAGAGCTGTTCGCGGCCCTGCCCCCCGGGAGCTTTGCCATCCACGTAGGTTCCGGAGAGAGCCGCGCCAGCTACAGGCTGGCCGATCCAGCCGCAGTCCGGGATTTCCTCTCCCGGCTGCTTGAAGGCAAACCTCGCAGACGCCCCCTCCTCAGCTCCCGGGCCTGACTCCAAATATTAGAGGTGCCCCCGACGGCCTCTATTGCACCGCCTTGAACACATCCAGCATGGGAACCGGACCGCCGCTGGTGACCACCGCCGGCATCACTCCATTCCACTTGCCCACGGCCTCCTTTTGAACCTCAATTCGCCGCAACTCCAACAAATTGCTGGTCACCTGAGCCTTTTGGAGTTCCAGCCCCTTGGCTTCGGCCCGAGCTTGCTCAATCTGCTGCTTGGCTTCAAACTCGACCCGTCGAAGGGCGTTCTCCGCTTCCAGTGCCCGCTGGACGGCCGTCACCTTGGCCTCGATGGCCTGCTGGAAGGCGTTTGAAAACTGGAAATCGGTGATCGATACCTGCACAACCTGCAGACCTCGCGGCTGCAGTCGATCGGACAGCAGCTCCTGCAGGGCAGTCTTCACCGCCGGGCGCTGGGTAATGAGTTCTTCGGCATTGTAGTTGGCCGTGGTCGATTTCACAGCTTCCTGAATATAGGGCTGAATCACCAGGTTTTCGTAATTCCGCCGCAGGGCACGATAGACTTCCGCAACCTCGTTGGGCTTCAACTGGTAGTTCAAGGTGACTTCGGTGGTCACCACTTGCAGATCCTTGCTTGAGGAGGTCGAGGGAGAAGTGTACTTGTTAAGCTGGGTGGACATCAGGACCACGTCCTCGACGAAGGGAATTTTGAAGTAGAGACCCTCATCCAGGATATTCCCGGTCGGAGCATCGAATCGCAGCAGAACGCCGCGCTGCCCGGCGCCTACCGTTCCAAAGGCTCCCGAGACTACAATGAGGCCGACAATCACCACCGCTCCTATGGCAACCATCTTTCCCAGACCAACTGGCATGCGAAACTCGTCCCTGGCATATCTTGGCATTGTTGTATCCTTTTCGTTTAGAGACTTACTCTTGCAAATTCACAGCCCTATTCTACTTGAGCCTGGAGAGAAGGGCATGTTTTTCAGGAGAGGACGGGGGACCGGGGTGCACCGCCGGTCCGCGGATCAAAGCCCCCCGAGCCAGGTTGGAGGCGGGCCGAAGGAAAGGGCGGCTCGGGCCTGTCGTGTATAATCAGGCGGCCGAGAGGCTCCGGCCCGCAGGTTGTCAGCAGCGGCCCGGGCTCCGTCCCGGCCAGGCCAGGTCCCGGGAACCTGGCCGGACTCCATTTTCCCCGGACGCCAATTGGCTTTCACTCTTGTCCCTGAAGCCCGGAGACCCAACCCATGCCGACACTCAGCCCACAAGTTCTCCGTGATATCGGATACCAGCTCTTTCAGACGGCTGGCTGTCAAGAAGAAGACAGCCGCGCCGTGGTGGACCACATCGTGGAGTCGAATCTCTTTGGCCACGATTCCCATGGAGTGATGCGATACGCGGAATATCTTCGCGCCCTTAGAGAAGGACGTTTCAAGCCCCAAGCCACGCCCGAAATCATCAGCGATCATCCCTGCACGGCCGTGGTCGACGCCAATGGAGCACTGGGGCAGATCGGAGCCAATTTCGCCACTCGTCTGGCCATCAGCAAGGCCAGGACCCAGGGAATGGCGGCGGTCGGCCTGCGCAACACCAGCCACATCGGCCGGATAGGCGCCTACCCGCTGCAGATCGCCAGGGAGGGCCTGATTGGATCCATTTTCGCCAACGCGGGCCGCTTGGGCTATCAGATCGCTCCCTTTGGCGGCATCGACGGGCGGCTCAGCACCAACCCCCTGGCCTTCGCGGCGCCGCGCCGCCATGCCGATCCGATCCTCATCGACATGACCACGTCCATGGCGGCCGAGGGCAAGATACGGGTCGCCATGAATCAGGGCAAGAGCCTGCCCGAGGGGTGGATCATCGACTCGGAGGGGCGGCCCGCAACCGACCCCCACAAGTTCAAGGGCGATCCGCCGGGAGCCATTCTGCCTCTGGGAGGACCGGTAGGCCACAAGGGCTACGGGCTCAGCATCATGGTGGAGATCCTGGGCGGGGCCCTCAGCGGACAGGGATGCGCGGCCGGGGAACGCCGCATGTCCAGCAACGGCGTCCTGGTGACCGTCTATAGTATCGAGAACTTCTGCGACCTGGACCGCTACTATGACGAAGTGGACTCCCTGATCGCCCACGTCAAGACCAGCCGCCTGGCCGAGGGCTTCAGCGAAATCCTGGCTCCCGGCGAACCCGAGTTTCACAGCGCCCGGCGCAGACAGGCGGAGGGCATCACCGTGGATGAGAACACCTGGGCTCAAATCTGCGAAGAGGCCCGATGGCTGGGGGTCTCGCCCGAAGACTGGCCGGTGGCAGCAAGCTAATCCGAAGCCCGCCGTCTTCCTACGGCCTTTCGGTTCTGATCACACAGAATGGCCAGTGGTCGGTTTCTGCTGACGACCCCGGGCCGGCACGGGTCTTGCCCGATGGAGCAGTCCGAAAGCGCCCGTGGTTGATCTTTCCGCCCGAATCATCGACCGGCGGATTGCACTCGAATCGCTATCCCTCTCTGATCCAACAAAGAACCAGATTCAAAGTATCCCTCCCTCCTTTTCGAACTGACGCACTGTCGAAATCTGGGAATCGCTTGACATCGGGCGACACGGGTAATTACAGTAATTACTCAGTCGATTGGGTTGAGGAGAGTTCGACGATGAAACGCAGCGAGGCGACAGCCAACAGAGACGTCAAGTTGGTCGCGGTGGGCAATTCGAAGGGAATCCGTCTTCCGAAGGCTCTCTTGCAGAAGTATGGATGGAGCGATTCCCTCGTCCTGGAAGAGCTTGAGGAGGGAGTGTTTCTTTACAGCCGCGAAAGGAATACGCTGTCGTGGAAGGAGACCTACCGCGCCATGGCGGCCGATAAGGAAGACTGGAGCGATTTCGACGTGGTGGTGGCAGACGGCGTCGAATGATAGCAACTTTCCCTGGACGCTACGTCATCTACCTTGCCGACCTCAATCCCACGGTGGGTGGAGAGATCCGCAAGGTTCGGCCGGTAGTGGTCATAAGCCAAAACGAGATGAATCAGTTCCTGGATACCGTTGTGGTATGTCCTCTCACCACTGTACTGCATCCCAGGTGGAGGAGCCGGTTACAAGTTGAATGTGCGGGAAAGGTAGCGGAAATCGCTGTCGACCAGATACGTGCGATCAGCAAGCAGCGGATTGGGCGTAGTTTGGACCGGTTGTCTACCGAGGAAGCAGGCCGACTTCGACGGATCATTACGGAGATGTACGGAGGATAGGGGCAAGTTCGATCTCCGTTCATCATGTGGATCAGACACCTTCATGATGCAACAGAGAGTAGGCTTGTCCCGCGACTGACTTGCCTCTCTTACCTCTCACCACAAAAATTCCCGCTTCCTGCGGAGTTTTGCAAAAGGCTCAGTCTCGAATCGCAGAAAACAACGGTTAAAGTTGCGGATCGTATGGAGAGATCACGCATTTCCAAAGCCACAATGTTGTTGGACTCGTTGAAAGCAAGGACCATCAGGCATGTTAACGTCTGTCAATTGTCACCGTACACTTGGAAAGTGATTAGGAGGGTCTGATACGGCGATGACAAATCCTGCTCATCCCGGCGCTATCGTGCGCGAGGAATGCCTGAAACCCTTGGGCCTGACGGTCTCGGAATGTGCAAAGAGACTTGGCGTCGGGCGTCAAACGCTTTCCAACCTGGTGAATGAAAAGGCATCCGTTTCCATCGAAATGGCCTACCGACTGTCGAAGGCGTTCGGCTCGACTCCCGAAACATGGCTTGGCATGCAGTTGGCGTTCGACCTTGCCCAATCGCGTGATTTGGAACGACAGATCAACGTCAAACGCATCGTGGCCGCATAGCAGCCCCACTCAAGAATCCATGTAAGGCCGCCGTTCACTCTCGACGGCTCGACGGGAGGCGGATTTGAGCGCCAGAAGCCTTTCCGATATAGTACTATCTATCGAGAGAAGATCGTCGAATTGGCAACCGTCGCAAGAGACGGCCTTCCCCGGCGATCGAGTCACAACCATGCGGCGCATCTACCTGGACAACAACGCGACCACCCGGGTGGCCCCGGAGGTGCTGGAAGCCATGCTGCCCTATTACGGGGAGGTCTTCGGCAATCCCTCCAGCGTTCACGGGTATGGGCAGGAGGCCAAGGCAGCCCTGGACCTGGCGCGGGAACAGGTGGCTTCCCTGCTGAACTCGGAGCCCAACGAAATCGTGTTTACCGGCGGCGGCACCGAAAGCGACAACCTGGCCATCCGCGGAATCATGGAGGCGGCCCCGGGAACCGGCAAGCACCTGGTGACCTCGCAAATCGAGCACCACGCCGTGCTCCACACCTGCCAGTATCTTGAAAAGCGCGGCCTCGAGGTCACCTACCTCCCCGTCAACCGGGAAGGCGTGGTGGATCCCGAGCAGGTCGCCCGGGCCATTCGGGCGGACACCCGGCTGATTTCCATCATGGTTGCCAACAACGAAACGGGCGCCTTGCAGCCGGTCCGCGAGATCGGCGACATCGCCAGGGACCGGGGCGTGGTATTCCATGCGGATGCCGTGCAGGCGGCCGGCAAGATCCCCCTGGACCCGGCCGAGCTTGGAGTCGACCTGCTCACCATCAGCGCCCACAAGTTTCATGGCCCCAAGGGGGTGGGTGCCCTCTTCGTGCGGAAGGGAACGCGCCTGCGGCCCCTGTTCCACGGCGGGGGCCACGAAAGAAACCGGCGGGCGGGAACCGAGAATGTGCCGCAGATCGTCGGCCTGGGTTGCGCTGCCGAACTGGCCCGGAAGGCCATGGACGGGAAGGCCAGCGCGTTCGGCAATTGAGGGATTGGTTCGAGCAGGAAGTGCAGCGGCGAGTCCCGGAGGTCTCGGTCAACGGCCATGCCGCCTCGAGACTGTGCAACACCTCCAACCTGCGCTTTGCCGGGGCCGAGGCAGAGGGGTTGATCATCAATCTGGATCTGGCGGGAGTGGCCTGTTCCACCGGGTCCGCCTGCTCCTCAGGAGCCATCGAGCCCTCCCACGTACTGACGGCCATGGGCCTTTCTCCGGCTGAGGCTTTCGAGTGCCTCCGCTTCAGCTTGTCCAAGGACACCAGCCGGGAAGACCTGGCCCGGGTGCTGGCCCTGCTGCCCGATCTGGTCGCCCGGCAACGGGAGATGTCCTCTCCCGAAAAACATGCCTATTCCATGATCTCCTGAATCCACCAGGTTCCGGGCCGGGACAACCGCTTCCCCATCATCCTTTTCGGCCGACCGGACTTCGGTCCGGCACTGGACCCTGGTGAGTGGATACCCAGATGTCAGAGAAAATTGTCATTGCCATGAGCGGCGGGGTAGACAGCTCGACGGCCGCGGCCTTGCTGAAGGATCAGGGCCGGGAGGTGGTCGGTCTCTCCATGCAGCTATGGGACTACACCCGGCGGGAAACCAGCGACGACGAGGCCTGGGAACGGAAGAACTCCGGAACCTGCTGCTCCCTCGACGACATCCATGACGCCCGGCGGGTGGCCCGCTTTCTCAACATTCCCTTTTACGTGGTGAACTTCGAGCGGGCCTTCGAGCAGGAAGTGGTGCGTCCCTTCGTGGAGAGCTACCTCAGTGGAGAAACTCCCATACCCTGTACCCGCTGCAACACGCTCATGAAGTTCGACCGGCTGCTGGCGCGGGCCACGCAGATTGGCGCCGACCGGATCGCCACCGGCCACTATGCCCGCATCCGCCACAACCCCGGGACCGGCCGCTACGAGCTGCTCCGCTCCGTCGACCGGAGCAAGGACCAGTCCTTTTTCCTGTTCGACCTCACCCAAGCCCAGTTGAGCCGCATGCTTTTCCCCCTGGGTGAGCTCACCAAGGCCGAGGTGCGCCGCATGGCCGAAGCCTATCGCCTGCCGATTGCGGCCAAGCCGGAAAGCCAGGAGATTTGCTTTATTCCCTCAAAAGACACCGGGCGCTTTGTGGAACGATATCTGGAAAAAGGAAAAGCGGTAGCTGCCGGACAGAATGGGCCGAACCAGGATTCGAGGCCGGATTCCACCCCCTCGGCGTGCGCGGGCCCGGGCCCGATCGTGAATCGGCAGGGAGAGGTGCTGGGGGAGCACCCCGGAATCCACCACTTCACCGTCGGCCAGCGGAAGGGATTGGGAGTGGCTACCGGGGAGCGGCTCTACGTCCTCGAGACCGACCCCAGCCGCAATCGGGTGGTGGTGGGCTCTGACCGCGATCTGCTCCGGTCCGGCCTGATCGCCGCCAGGGTCAATTGGATCTCCATTGAGAAGGCGACCCGGCCCCTGCGGGTTCAGGCTCAGATTCGCAGCCGGCATCAGGCAGCCGAGGCGACCCTGCTGGCTCAGGACGACGGATCGGTGGCGGTCCGCTTCGATGAGCCTCAGCGGGCCGTGACCCCCGGTCAGGCCGTCGTTTTCTACCAGGATGACCTGGTGGTGGGCGGCGGCTGGATTCAAGAAGGACGATAGCGCAGCGATCTCCTGGCCGACCGGAACCCTCCGGGACCGCTTGCCTGCACCGGTCGCCGTGGCTGTGGCTTGGCTCCATGAAGACGGGAATTCTCTGGGACGAACTCTTTCTGAAGCACGATACCGGGCCCGCCCACCCGGAGAGCAAGGAGCGCCTGCTCTCCATCCGGCAGGGACTGGAGTCCTACCCTCACCTCAAAGACCTCAAGCGCCTTGGCCTGAGACCGGCCACCGAGACCGAACTCCGCCTGGTCCACCCCGCCGCCTACATTCGCAACATTCAGCGTAGCGCCGGCAAACCCTTCACCTATCTCGACCCCGACACGGCCGTATGCGACGCCAGTTATGAGGTGGCCATTCATGCGGTGGGCGGGGTCCTGCAGATGATCGAGTCCCTGATGTCGGGCGAGATCGACAATGGCTTTGCCTTTGTCCGTCCGCCGGGACACCACGCCGAACCCGACCGGGCCATGGGTTTTTGCCTCTTCAGCAACGTGGCCCTGGGCGCCGCCTACGCCCTGAACGCTTCGGGTTGCAACGCGTCCTGGTGGTTGACTTCGACGTCCACCACGGGAATGGCACTCAAAAGACCTTTTACGACCGCAAAGATGTCCTGTTCGTCTCCACCCATCAGTATCCCCTTTTTCCGGGCACGGGCGCCTTCCCTGAAACCGGAAGCGCCTCCGGCCAGGGGTTCACCCTCAACTTTCCCCTCCCCGCCGGCACCGGAGATGCCACCTACGGCCGGCTCTTCGAGGACATCGTCCTTCCGGTTGCCAAGGCCTACCGGCCCCAATTGATGCTGGTGTCAGCCGGCTTCGATGCTTACCTCGAAGACCCCTTGGCCGGCATGCGCGTCACTCGGGACGGATTCGCCTCCATCGCCCATCAACTCAAAATCCTGGCGGACACGGTCTGTGAGGGAAGGATGGTCATGGTTCTGGAAGGCGGCTACCACCTTCAGGGATTGCAAGAGAGTGCGCTGCGGGTGTTGGACCAGCTCTGCGGCCATCCGGGACCCATGCAACCCTCGGACCGCTCCGAGCTGTTTGAGGCCGTGCTGGCCAGGGCCCGGACCCAATTCCGGTCCTGGTGGAACTTCTGAGCCCGCTGCGTACACGGCCGGCCAGCGCCCGGCGAGCCGCGGCCCCCAAAAACACGACACGTCGGGTGGGCCAACGATTTCAAAGGAAGAGTTGACTGAATCGCCGAAGCAACTTGCACCGCTCGGCGGACCTCTTTTATAATCGGTCAAATGAGAACCAGCTAGCCACGGTGGTCCACATGATGAGGCACTTCGGAATCGGTATTGTCTCCCTCGTCCTTTTGCCCCAACTCGCTATCGCCAAGGACGACCCCTCCCAACTCGACACTCCGGCTCGCCGGGAACTGGTTCGGGAGCTCTCCAGCGAGTACGCCACCCTGAAAGTCTCCCTCCCCATCAACAGCAAGGGGCTGACGGTGGACGACACCGGCGAGTTCGATTGGGAGAAACACGAAATGTCCCTGCTTCGCAGCGGCCAGTTCATCACCGCCGGCATTCAGAGTCCAGATCACCAAGATCAGCTTCGACAAGAAGAAATTGCGCTTCGAGCTCAACGGCGGCGGCAGAAAGTTGAAGAGGCGTATTCTGGAGCGGATCTACGCGGGTACGGCAACCTCGGTGACACCGCTGGCCAGACCCTCGGACGCCTCCAACCCCAAGGGCTCCTACCTCACCATCAAGTTCGATGAATTCGTTCCCGACCTGAGTCCCGAGGAAGTCAAATCCATCCTCTCCACGGTGCTGGATTTCAGCAAAAAAAGCTCGACCAAGAGCTTCATGGAAACCCAGCCCGAAGAATTCAAGGAAGCCATCCGGAACAAGCGGGCGGCTGTGGGTATGGACAAGGACACGGTGCTGGCCTCAATGGGCCAACCCCTGCGGAGGGTGTGGGAAACCAAGGAAGAGACCGTGGTGGAGGAGTGGATTTACGGGGAGAGGCCCTACAAGGTGATTTTCGTGGAGTTCCATGAAGGAATCGTGGTCACCGTCAAGGAGTATTGACTCACCTCCCTGCCCACCGGATCGCTTCTCCTCATAATTTCCTGATCTGCCGCAGTGCTTCATAGACGACGATGGCGGCGGCGTTGCTCAAATTGAGACTCCGCGCCTTGTCGCCCCACATCGGTATCCTGAGAGACTGTTGCGGCTGCTGCTCGATCAACTCCCGCGGCAATCCCCGGGTTTCGCACCCAAACACCAGATAATCCCCCCAGCGGTAACTCACCTCGGTGTAGAGCCGGGTGGCCTTGGTGGAAACATAGTAAAACCGGGCGCCGGGAGCCGCTTCCTGCAACTCCTCCAGGGAGGCATGGCGGGTCACCTTCAGTGACGGCCAGTAGTCCAATCCGGCTCGTCTCAAGCGGGAGTCCGAGATCGAGAATCCCAGGGGGCCCACCAGATGCAGCTGACATTGGGTGAGGACGCAGAGCCGACCGATGTTTCCCGTGTTCTGAGGAATCTCCGGCTCCACCAGGACTACATGCATCTGCCAAATCCGCCAGCCAGGCGGGAGGGACGGCGCCTATGGAACCTGGATCAGGGCCTTTCCCAGGCCCAGGTTTCCCGCGGCATCGTAAATCCGCAGAGCCACCACGTGCTCGCCTGTATCGAGGGCCTCGGTGGTGACCCGGAACTCCTCCGTCCTGGAATCGACGATGCCATCGGTCGAGTAGACGGCCTTCCATTTCCCGCCATCGGTTGAAACATCGGCCCTGCGAAGACCGGAAACCCGGTCCGCCACCTGAAAACGCACGATCGCAACACCCTCTCGAACCCTCCTGGACAGCACCTCAACCGCCGGAGGCGTGTTGTCGATGATGAAGGGCGCACTGACCAACTCCCCGGACTTGGCGCTCGAGGAGGGGTTGGCGGGTGCGTCACTGGCCACAATCTTGAGCAAATAAGACCCGTCGGGAAGGGCTCCCGATTGCAGCGTGTAGTTCCGGCGGGGGTGGTCCCGGACCAGCGGCTTCCAGTTCGACTCGCCTTCACCCCGGTAATGGATGGTGAACGCCAATTTATCGCCGTTGGGATCCGAGGCTTTCCAGGTGAAGGACCGGGATCCCCTTTGGAAGGCCCGGCGCGGCCGACTGGAAGTGGTGGGAGGCTCGGGAATGGCCTTGGCTGCGCCCGAAATGTCCGCGGCTTCCCGGTCGGCAGGAGAGACCGGGCGTGGATTGGATGAAAAGGCCTGGCTTTTCAGAAAGGCCACTCCTTGAGGCAGTATCCGGATGGACTTGACCTCCGGAGCCAGATTCTGCTGGAGATAGGGAATGACCACTCGGCTCAACTCGGGGGAAGCCTGGGTGTCGGTCTCCAACACGGCCTTGTACTGAATGTAGCGGGCCGGGGGACTCTTGACCTTCTCCCCTTCCGCGCGGGTGTAGGCTTTGGACCAGTCGCTCCAGGTCCCATCGGGGCGCCGGGTATTGCCACTGCGGGTGTAGAGCTTCAGCTTGGCGCCCTTGGGAACTTTGGCCTGCCAACTCACACTGCCCCACCTGGAGACGACCGTCGAGTCCTGGACCTTGGACTCGAAGCTGCCGCGAGGATTGAGCCGTTTCCTGAGGCGATAGACCCTGGCGAGATTGCTGGTGCAGGCAACCAGGCCGTCACCGGCAGGGATCAAGCGGGTGGTCTGTTCTTCGGTGGTCTCGATCAGAAGGGTCAGCTCCCTCTTGGGGGACAGGGAGTAAATTTTGCCTTTGTCCCCGCTGGAGAAAAGGATGCTTCCTCCCTTGTCGAGGTACAAGCCGTATGCCGTCTCGGTGTTTGAAGACCATAGGGTCTCCACCGAGCGGTCCTTGCCAATCCGGTGCAATCGACTCTTCAGTTTTCGCTGGCCGGTGGGAGGCGGACTCGCCACCCCCGGACCCGGGGGCAGCTTCAGGGCGGTTTGCGCCTTGCCGACACTGGACAACGACAGCCCCACGGTAACGGCCGCGGCGGCGGCAGCGGATTTGGCGGGCTCCTCGACAGCCGGCGCCCGGCGCCCGGGACCACCGTTGACCGCGATCAGATAGACCTCCCCGTCGGCGTTGACCTGAATATCGTGCACCTCGTTCATTCCGGTGTCGAACAGCACGAAGGCTTTGCCGTCGGGCGCGATCCGGTAGACATAGCCTCGGGGGTCGCTGCCCGCCAACAGGTGATTCTCAGAATCGACCGCCAGACAGATCACGTTGGTCTGGCCGGTGTCGTACAGCTCCCGGGCTTCTCCCTCCGGGCTGACCCTGTACACCTTTCCCTTGCTTCCGGTGGCCACGTAAAGGACGCCGCCCGAGCCGAAAGCCAGGTCCCAGATAAACCGGTCGGCCGGATCGAAAAAGACCGAGGCTTCCCCTTGGGGAGATACCTTGTAGACCTTGCCGTTGGGAGAGGTGGCCGCGTAGAGGTTCTGCTGAGCGTCCAGCGCCAGCGCCAACACGTCCAGCTCGGCGGAGTCGAAGAAGAGCGACGACTTGCCGGAGTCGTCAATCTTGAAGACCTTCCCGTCGTGCCCGGTCGCCACGTAGAGATGGCGCCTGCCGTCATAGACCGCAGACCAGATGAGAGCTTGATCCGATTCCAGTACCGAGTCGAATTGGCGGGCCAACGCCAACGTTCCATCCTGGCGCAGGGAGAGTCCGCGAAGATTTCCCTTGGAAAAGTCGCTGAAGGAAGAGGTCGTCCAAAACCGGGGGTCGACGGCCAGTGTTGGCAAGCAGAGCAGCGGCAGGATGCCCAGGCAGACCATCCAGGTTTTCCGTTTCATGCAGACTCCATTTCCGCTCTGGCAGGGTCCAGCGGTTTGGTGGAAGCCGCCGGCGACCCTCCCCATCAATCCACAACCTTGAGCGTCAGGGTGCGACGCCCCTGGATCACAAAGGACTTGGAAGGCAGCTCATATTCGTACAGGTTCGAGGCCCCCATCAATGTCAGGCTGCTGCTGGAGCTTCTGGCCGAGGTCAACACTTGCCGAAACGACGGAGGGAGACTGGAAAATTCCTCGCCGTGGAGCACCACAGCAGGTTCCGGCCGCTGCAAGCGGACATAGACCCGATCATTCTTGCGAAGGTTGTTGATGGCGCGGATCAGGTGGTCGAGGTCACGGGGGACGAAATTCCGCCGCACCAGTTGGTTCTCGGCGGCGGTCAAGGTGGAGCCGTCGGCAACCGTGACCAGCAGGCGTCCCCCCGAAATATCATCGGGAACCGGAAGCGGAATCTTCTCCACGATTTCCTCGCCATTGGGCGTCCGCAGCACGGCCGACAGGATGACGGTTTCGCCGGGTCTGACCGATTCCCGGTTGGACCAGACCCGATCCAGGCGACCGGTCCTCTTTTCATCGATGGAGGTGATGTCAACGGCAATCTCCTGAATGTCGACGCCCTCGAAGCCGCTTCCCAGGATGTAGCTGAGCGGCTGCCCCACTGCCAGAGATGCGAATAGTTGGGAGTTGGCCTCTCCGGAAAAGAGGTTCTCGATGCGCACGTCGGGACGGTCCTTGAGACTGATTTTGCCCTGAACCTGCAGCGTCGATTCTCCCAGGGCCCGCTCCTGGGAGATAATGGTGCTGAAAATGGTGAAATTAGCCAGAAAGGGCGTCAGGAGACGGTCGTTGACCAACTCGAACCTGAAGGTGCGGGAGGTATTCCGGCTCGACCTGAGGTTGACAACCAGCGGGATCAGCTTGGGGGCCTGACCGATGGTCCCATACAGGCCCCGAGACCGGTCCTGCGTGATCGACCCCACCAGATCGGTCGGCACGGCGATCTTGAAGGAATTGTTCAGGTTGGGAAGCAACGAAATCACCCGGGCCTTGGAGACGGGAAGATCGACCGGTCCCAGCGAAAACCAGGGATGCCCGAAAGCATAGATCCTGTCTCCCTCGCGATGGGTCACCGTGCCGGAAGCGCTGGCCCCGAATCCCAGATCTCCTCTCATCAACTGGACGGCTATCGACGAGCCCGGGACCACGTCGGATCCGTCAGCCAGCTCGGCGCCGGCCGCTCCCGATCCCGACCCGCCGCCCTGCAACACCCTCATCCCGTAGGCTCCCAGAGCGCCTCCCAGAAGGTCGGCAGCTTCCGCCGCAACCCCCGAAAGGACCAGGGGCGTGTCGATATAGCGGAACAACTGCCCGCTCAAGGGCTTCAGGGAAGCCGCTCCGGCGGCCATGGATTTGGAGACGGTAAAAACGGGTGCGGTCCTGGAGTTGGGGACCGGGAGGATCCCGGGCCCTCGAATCCCAAGAGTACGGTGAGGAGCGATCGAGGACACCTCGACCACGATGGGGTCGCCCCGCACCGGCTCATTCGACTGCTCGAAGATGCCGACCATCTGCTCGATAGGGGTGAGTCCCGCCACGGCCTCCTTGGAGAAGGGAAAGGAGAAGGCAACGGCCCCAATCAGCCGGCCGTCCACGTAAACCGGGCTCCCGCTCATGCCGCCCATCACGCCGGTCTTCTCCAGGGGGCCCCCGGAAAGGCGGGCCAGAATGGCGTCCTGGCGGGGAGTGATGTTCTTGAGGACTCCCAGAACTTCAGCTTCGAATTCTTCAACCTCCGCTCCCCGAAAGACGGTTTTGCCGACACCCTTCATCCCCGGCTTGACCTGATCCAGGGGCATGAAGTTGCGATCTCCCCCGGCCGGCCCTGCATGCAGGGAGAGGGTCAGCAAGAGCGGCAGAATGGCGCCCGCGCGGCTGCTCCAGGTCCACCGGGGCCGGGCGGTGCATTTGAAGCACTTGAAAGGGAGAGACTTCATGGAAACCTTGGGTTATGGCTGCCGGAGGATCATAGAAACGGGGGACCGCGGACGGTCTATGCCCGACTCCGGTCCAAGGGCGGAATTATAGCAGAACAGTTCCCCTCCGGCGGCGGCAACCGGAAGGGGGAGATCGGTCCTCATGACGTTTTTTTGCAACAAGTTCCGGCAACCGGGCAAGCCGGCCCCGCCATGGCGTTGCCGATCATTCAGGGTGAAACTTCCTCAGGGTTGTGGTAACTAAGGGCTGGCTATCCAGGCAACGCCCCGGCCCCTCCGGGCATTGGGGTCGCGGCCATCCGCAGGACCGTTGCCCATACGCCGGGGAGTGATTCCTCCTCCCGGGCGCGCGGACACCTTGCATTTTGGAAGCGGAGCTCGACCACCCCCCACCCCCTCCTTATTGAAGGAGGGAAGCGTCAGGCACGAGCAAAGGCAGGCGGCAATGGAACAGCAGCAGGGCCGAACGAAATCAGGGGCCACTCCGGTTCCCTTCACGGGGTTTGTCCTGGCAGGAGGCAAGAGTGCCCGGATGGGCCGGGACAAGGGCCTGCTCGAGATTGGAGGGCGGCCGCTGATCCAGTCCGCGGTGAGCCTGCTGAAGGAATTGACCGATCGAGTTGTTATCCTGGGGCCTTCGGATCGATATGGGTTCCTGGGCCTGCCGGTGCTTCCCGACCTGGTCCCCTCCCGGGGTCCTCTCAGCGCCATCTATACCGGCCTGGAGCGTTCCGAAACGTCTGTCAACGTTTTTCTGGCTTGCGACATGCCGCTGATGCAAGCGACCTTTCTGAGACTGCTGGTGGAACGGGCCCCCCCGGCCGATGCCGTCCTGATGCGCCTGGCGGGCGGCAGCCTGGAACCCCTGTGCGCCGTCTACAATCGCTCCTGTCTTCCGGCCGTCAAAGCCAACTACGAGAGGGGGAGGTTCAAGCTTTCCGACCTGTTTCCCGACTTGAGGACCCTCTACCTCACCGAGGCGGATCTGCAGGGTCTGGGACTGGATCGCAGGATCTTCACCAACCTGAACACTCCCAGGGACTTGGAGCAGCCGGAGTTTTAGATCAAGGGGAATCGTGAAATGGCCAACAGCGCTGTGGCGCAGGGAAAAAGGAGTTACTTTAGCTGATCCAGCAATTCTGCTTTGCTGATTTCAAGTTGAGCCTTTTACAAAATTCGGAGTCGGGCATGAGATGGGGGCAGAATGCTCCTGCAAAATAACGCCCTCGAAAGGGATCTGCACCTGGCTAGCCATGGGTTTCCCAGGGACAACAACTCTTCCCGACAATAAATCCCGCTTCCTAACGAATTTTGCAAAAGGCTCAGTTGGCTGGCAATTTCTACCAGGATGGCATTGAGTGTTCCCACGCGGAGGCCCTTATGCCGTGGAATCGTAATGTGGTGAGTGCCGTCAGCGGCCGTTCACGTTAACCGCAGGTGGCTTCCTGTTTGTCGAGTCTGCTTGTAACCGAACTGGCTGAGCTTGCCGGCAAGATAATCGCCGCTCAGGTCCCTGGGCAACTTCATACGGCGATGACTTCATCACGCACGAAGTGGAGCACGATGAGCTTGGGGCATTCGCCTCTCTCAAAATGGCATTCGGTCGCATCCCGAACAGCCGAGCGCAGTTCCTCTAAATTGTCTGCCGCAGTGAAGATAGGGGCAGACAATGCTTTTGCTTCGTAGCCGCCTTCCGGCGATTCATGAACGGAAAAAATGATTTCCTCGGCCATTTCGCACTCGTCAATTGATTCGATCTGATTCTAGCAAACTTTCGGTCTTTATTGGCCCAGTGGAGCGTGACCTCCTCGCCCTCGTAGGGGATGGCGTAGACGCCCGGCTTGTAGACGCGCTTGGCTAGAAAGTCGCCCTCGGAGTAATAGCGCCGGAAAAAGCTGAACAGGTGGTCGTAGACCTCGCTCTCCAGTGCGCTGACGTCCACCGCATCCTTCTTCAGCCGTGCTCGCAGGTTCCTGACCGTGGGCGAATCGTCCGGGTTAATTCCACCCGCCTCGACGCCCGTGATCACCTTGGACAGTTCCTTCTCCAACTGTGCCTTGTCAGCGCTTCGGTAGAGCGCAAAGGCGTCCTTCACTTGCGGCAGCAGGTCCTTGTCGAGGAACTGCAACACCTCGGCGCTCTTGGCATGCATCACGCGGAAGAGGCCGAAGTCCAGGTCGGGCTGATCGAGCTGGAACAATTCCATCAGCAGGGTCTTCAGTTTTTCGTACTTTTGGCTCATATGGGCGGTTGCGCCGACATCATTCGGACCTTCACCAGAATCCCCGATCATTTTAGTCGACCGAGACCAACTCCCGAGCGGCCCGCGCTTTCCTGGGTTTTCGCCGAGTCGATTTGTCTTCCAGGAACGACCCGCTCCGCAAATCTTTCAAGCTTATCTTGTCAGCCGGCTCTCTCATTCGGCGACGTGCCTCAGCCACATCCATGCGATCCTCGAGAAGTTGGAGCAACTCCAGATCTTCAACGCCGACGACGGCGGCTGCGGGTCGTCCGTGCTGCGTGACAAGGATGCGTTCTCCTGCTACACGAACTGCATCGATGATCTTGGAGAAATTCTGACGAGCCGAGGAAGCGCTAATCTCGGTAGCTTCAAGTTCAGTTTTCATTTCTTCTCCCTGTACACTTCCCTCCGGTGCCTGACACGGACGATTCTCACGGTCACAGTGTCCTTGTCGATGTTGTAGATAATCCGGTAGTGGCCGACCCTGTATCGAAAGATCCCGCTAGCCAACTGGCGTACACCTTGGCGGTAAGGATCAGCGAGCAATAGCTCAATCGCGGCGATCACGCGGACCCGGACAGGCCGGTCTAATCGCTTGATGTCTTTCTGTGCCGACCGGACTATCTCTAGATTGTACACTGTGTATAGATTGTACCAATATTCGGTCCATATTCAAGCGGGAATCGAAATGAAGGCGCGCTCGCCGAAATTCCCATCATTACCCTCTTCATAGCTTCGGGATACTTTATTTTGCGTACCAGGAATCGACGCCGTCTTTCGTCCATAAGCCCCTTGGCGATGGCAAAATCGTTCCTTATTGTTCAATTCCGAATTCACCGAAGTCCCATAAAAGCCCCTCACGGTCTCGCGAAACGTTGGGCGCCAGGTACGAACGTTCCAAGGCGGAGCGCTGGACCGTCGGCGGCGATAGGCGGCCATCTTCAAGGCGCTTCGACGGTGTGACCCGGCCCTGACCTCGGCCACCTGCTCCGGCGTCGTTCTTGCAGTCCTCATTCCGGCCTGTGCCTGATCCTGAGAATACTGCGGGACTGGAATTCCCTCCTTCCGCCGACCTGGTTGCGAGCGAAGAAGTCCGCGGCCTCGAATTCGGGCGAGGTCACAAAGAAGGCTTCTTTCCCCCTCGGATACTTCACGTCGCCTTCCGAATAGACGATCCGGGCACGGCTGTTCAAGTAGAAGCCCAGCCCATAGGCCACATTGCGCGAGATTCCGTAGACGAACAGCGGTTGATCCACGAATCCCTCCTCCTGAAGGAAGGCCGCCAATTGCCGGGACGACTGGGAGGAGTCCACCTGCCGGAACACGCCCCCTGTCACCAGAACCATCGCCAAGGCAACCGCCGCCAGGTAGCAAGCCACCGACGCCGTTCGCCGCCGGCGCCAATAAAACAGCAAGGCAAGCAAACCCGTGCCGGCCAGGAGCCCGGAAGCAGTCTCCGCCAGCCACTGGACCGGCAGGTTCAGCCGGGTGGCGTAGAAGGGCAGAGCCAAACCCGTCAGCAACAGGATCAGCCCCTGGTAGAAAAAGAGGTCCTTGAACCAGACCTGCCGGGAGCCTTCCGGCCCTGGCTTCAGCCAGAGCCGGACCTGATGGCCGATCAGCAGGGCGATGGCGGGGGCCGCCGGCAACAGGTAACCGGGCAACTTGGATCGGGAGAGGGAGAAGAAAACCAGCGGCGTCAGCAGCCACAGCCACAAAAAGAGATCCTGGGCCCCGGCAAGCGAGCGCCAGCGGTCCCCGTGTCGAAACAGCCCCCGAGCCGACGGAAGCAGTTGCAGGCTCCAGGGGAAAAAGCCGATGAAGGCAACCGCCGGAAAGAACCAGAAAGGCTGAGGGTGCTCATAGCGGCCGGTAAAAAACCGTTCCAGATTGTGCCGGATCAGGAATTCTTCCACGAATCCCCAACCATTGGCCAGGGTGCACAACCCGTACCAGGGCAGGACCACCGCCAACAACACCAGTGCTCCGGTGATGGGTCTGAACCTGGCCGCCAGGTCCAACCGCCCGGTAAGGCCCAGGAAGACAGCCAGGCTGACCAGGGGCAGCAGGAAGCCGGCCGGTCCCTTGGCCAGAGTCGCCAATCCCAGGAAAGCATAGATGACCAGCAGCAACCCCAGTTGGGAACCGGAAGCGGCCGAATCCCTCCAGAGCCCCTTGCCGCCAAATAACAGGAAGTACAAGCCGGCCCAGGCCGCCGCCATTGCCGCCGAAAACAGCATATCCGTGGATGCGGCCCGGGCCAGGGAGAAATAGAGAATCGAGGCAGCCAGGACGAGACAGGAGAGCAGCCCTTCCGCGGGACCCTCCCGCTGTCTGCCCACATAATAGACGCAAAACACTCCCAGGACAGCGGCCAGCGCCGAAGGCAGCCGGGCGCCGAATTCACTGATTCCGAAAAGCGAGTAGGCCGCCGAAGCCAGCCAGAAGTATAGGGCCGGCTTCTCCAGCCAGGGCTCTCCGAAGTAGCGAGGCGTCACGTAGTCGCCCGTGACCAGCATTTCCCTGGCGACCTGGGCGTAGCGAGGCTCGTCCGGACCCACCAGTCCCACGCCGCCAAGACCCAGGAAGAACTGGACCCAGACGAACCCGAGAATCAGAAGCAGGTGGCTGGGTTGAATTCGCCTGAGCACGTTGACCGGAAAGGGATTATCCCGGGCGGAGGTGAGGCTGGATCTCTTGAGTCGAAACAACCTTGACAGATGAGTCAAGTATCGTGAGTTTCGGTTTGTAGATTGTGGATTGTGGATTTGGGGCACAATTAGTGGTCCTACCCCCCAATCAACAATTCATTAATCAGTCTCTTCGTGCCCCTTCGTGGATATCTTTTTCCTTCATTGCTTGTTGGTCTGAGGCACGGCGTCACTAGTAGTAGTCCGAGCAGGACATGTAGTAGTTGCATTGGGGGCACCGCAGCTTGCAGTGGTCGGGCTGCAATTCCAAACCGCACTGAGGACAGAACTGGCTGGGATCCCGTTGCCGGTTGGGAGAGGCAGGCAGGCGTTCCCGGGAAGAAGCCTTTTCTTGAAGGTCTGAAGGGAAGGAGTTCAAAAAAGTGCCTACCGGCATCGGGGGCCTTATGGCCGCTCCTTCGGCCCGAGGCTTGGCGGTCTCGGACCGCCTGCAGGTGAGCCTATTGCAGGTGCGGATCGATCATCTTTTGAAATTCCGACTTGGGCATGGCGCCCAGCAGGTTGCCAACCACCTGGCCATTCTTGAGAAGCAGGATCGTAGGGATGCTGCGAATACCGTACTTGGAGGCGACCACCGGGTTGTGGTCGGTGTTGAGCTTTCCCACCTTCACCTTCCCGGCATAGGCGCCTGCCAGCTCCTCTATGATGGGACCCACCATGCGGCAGGGGCCACACCAGGGAGCCCAGAAATCCACCAGCACCGGCTGGTCAGCTTGCAGGGCCTCCGCGTCAAAATTCCCATCGGTAAGTTCCACTACGTTTCCGCTCATCGTTCCGCCTGCTCCTTCCTAAAATCACTGCGTCAATGCATCTTAGTCTTGCCCCCGGCCCCGGTGCTTGTCAAGATTTTAATGGCGTTACGCCCTCCCTCCACCGGCTAGCCCCCTGCGGCCCGCGAGTTCGCCTGGGTCAGCGCCTCAAGGATGCGAGAGGCCGCGGCGGCAAGAGGATAGCGTCCGGCATGGCCCGGCAGAACCCAGCGCGCCCCTGGGATCGAGAGACTCCTCGGGAGTGGCGCCGCCAGGCGGGCCTCAAACACCGTGAGATTGATTCTCCGATTGGTGACGGCGTGCTTGACCACGGCCAGCCGGTCGCCCAGCCGGACCTTCAAATGGAGCTCTCCTTCGAGATAGGTCACCAGGGAGGCGGCCAGGTCCGAGCCAGGCAATTCTCCCCCGGGGAATTCCCACATGTCCCGGAGCAACCGCGAGCCGGAACGCCTCCGGATCAGGAACCGACCCCGATGCCAGATCACCGCCGCAGCTTGGCGGCTCAAGCGAATCCCGGACCGCCTCCCTTTCTCCGGCAGCCGTTCCTGGATACCCCGTTTCCGGGCCCCGCAATGGGAAGCCCAGGGGCAGACAAGACAATGCGGGTTGCGGGGCAGGCACACCGTTGCCCCCAGCTCCATCAATGCCTGGTTGAAGTCCCCGGGCCTGCGGCCGGGAAGAAGCTGTTGTCCGGCAGCCGCCAGGATTCCCTGCAAGGGAGATTTGTTGGGGTCTCCCTCCAGACAGAACAGTCGGGTCAGGACCCGCACAACATTGCCATCCAGGGCAGCCAGCGGCTGGTCGAAAGCAATACTGAGGATGGCGGCCGCCGTGTAGGGTCCGATTCCGGGCAACCTCAAGGCTTCTGAACAGCTCTTCGGAAACTCTCCTCCATGCTCCTCGACCACTATGCCGGCCGCCTTCTGAAGGTTCCTGGCCCGAGAGTAGTACCCCAGTCCGGCCCAGATCCGCAACAGGTGCTGATCATCGGCGCCGGCCAGATCCTCAAGGGTCGGGAAAGCCTTCATGAACCGGAGAAAATAGGGGACGACGGTTTGTACCTGGGTTTGCTGGAGCATCACCTCAGACACCCAGACGGGGTAAAAATCGCGAGATTGCCGCCAGGGAAGTTGGCGGCGGCAGCGCTGATACCAGTCGAGCAACCTGGTCTGCAGGCGCCGGATTTCGGCTGGAGGGAGAAAGACCGCTTCAGTCGCGGCCGGCTTCGACATGCCAGGAGGATCTTCCATCATTATCCTGACTGTCAAGGCTTTCAAAGACAAACTTGCATCCTATCAAGCGGAGTTCATTCGCCTGGAGACTGAGGTACGGAAGCCGGGCAAGGATTTATGGCGGCAAGAGTAAGGCTGTTGAGGTATTCTATCGACTGCTTGCCTTGGCTGGTGCTTATCGGTCCCGTCCGTCCCCAGCGGGGCGTGCTGTTCTCCCTCTCTAGGATTGAATCGTTTCCGCCGGGTTGGATGAGATGCAAACTCAGATCACTGAGTTCCGGACTGAGATGCAAGCTCAAATCAGCGAGTTCCGCACTGAGATGCAAGCTCAGTTCAGCGGGCTCCGGGCGGAGATGAACACCCTGAACAAGGTGATTTGGCCGCTCATCAGTTTGCTGGCCATTCCCATGTTCGCCCTGCTTTACATGATCCTCACGCAGTGAGCCAATCCGATTTTTTGTTCGGCGCCCGGCAGGCAGGACTGAACGGGAGCGTCGTCTTATAACGTTGCAACGGGCGGTTGGAGAGCGACCAGCCGAGTTCATTCGCCTGGAGGCCGAGGCAGGGCAGCCGGGCAAGGATTTATGGCGGCAGAAGTAAGCCGGTTGAGGTATGCTGTTCAGCGCTTGCCTTGGCTGGTGCTTATCGGTTCTGTCCGTCCCCAGCGGGGCGTGTTGTTCTCCCTCTTTAGGATTGAATCGTTTCCGCCGGGTTGGATGAGCGGAAACACCCCAGTCCAAGCAAGGAGAACATCGATGCCAACCTCGACGGAACCAGACACCGGCGCAATCCATCGCGTGCTGCTGGACAGCGGTGCGGATCCCAAGCTGATCCATCCTGCCATCGAAGAGATACGTCATTTGAGTGGGCAGAACGTCATCGCCGCCATCGGAGCTCAGATCACCGAACTCCGCTCCGAGACGCAAGCTCGATTCACCGAGCTCCGGGCGGAGATGAATACCCTGAACACGGAGATGCAAGCTCAGTTCAGCGGGCTCCGGGCGGAGATGAACACCCTGAACAAGGTGATTTGGACGCTCATCAGTTTGCTGTTCATTCCCATGTTCGCCCTGCTTTACATGATCCTCACGCAGTGAGCCAATCCGATTTTTGTTCGGCGCCCGGCAGGCAGGACTGAACGGGAGCGTCGTCTTATAACGTTGCAACGGGCGGTTGGAGAGCGACCAGCCGAGTTCATTCGCCTGGAGGCCGAGGCAGGGAAGCCGGGCAAGGATTTATGGCGGCAGAAGTAAGCCGGTTGAGGTATGCTGTTCAGCGCTTGCCTTGGCTGGTGCTTATCGGTCCTGTCCGTCCCCAGCTTGGCCGCGCTGTTCTCCCTCTTTAGGATTGAATCGTTTCCGCCGGGTTGGATGAGCGGGAACACCCCAGTCCAAACAAGGAGAACATTGATGCCAACCTCGACGGAACCGGACACCGGCGCAATCCATCGCGTGCTGCTGGACAGCGGTGCGGATCCCAAGCTGATCCATCCTGCCATCGAAGAGATACGTCATTTGAGTGGGCAGAACGTCATCGGAGCCAGATCACCACTCGGAGCTCAAGCTCAATCACCGAGCTCCGCGCGGAGATGAACACCCTGAACACGGAGACGCAAGCTCAATTCACCGAGCTCCGGGCGGAGATGAACACCCTGAACACGGAGACGCAAGCTCAATTCACCGGGCTCCGCGCGGAGATGAACACCCTGAACACGGAGACGCAAGCTCAATTCACCGGGCTCCGGGCGGAGATGAACACCCTGAACAAGGTGATTTGGCCGCTCATCAGTTTGCTGGCCATTCCCATGTTCGCCCTGCTTTACAAGATCCTCACTCAGTGAGGCAAAGCCGATTTTGGCCGGGAGGAGAGAAATCCTATCGGTCGTGACCGGCTTCGCCATGCCGGGAGGATCTTCCATCGTTTCCTGACTGTTAAGACCTTCAACGACAAACCGGCGTCGTTCCGAAGCGGATGCAGGGGGACATTGGCAGCCTACGCTTCTGCCTCGTCAACCGCTTTGCCAGCGCCTGGGTGAGTTCCGGAGGGATCAGAGTTCCGGCGCCGTCTCCTTATCATCCGACTGACTGCCGCAGCCATCGTAATGGGCCCGGTTGCGGCCAATCTCATCCCCCCAACTATACTTTGCCGTCGACCCCGCCTGTGCCGCGTACTCCCACTCCGCCTCGCTCGGCAAGCGGTAGCTTTCGCCGGTCTCGGCCGACAGCCACTCCGCATAGGCCACCGGAAAAACCAACGGGTGAGAGTCTCATCCGTGCACTCCCCTGTCTGGGAATTTCTAGGAATCTCGGATCGTCACCGGCGCGCTTGCGGATGCGACACCAGGGGCGTTGCAGATCAGTCAGATGGCTGCCGGGCATTCCAGTCAAGGCCTCGCTGTGGCATCGTCTCTCCCCCTTGCAGACAGGTGATGACGATCCCCATGGGATTGAAGACCATCAGCTCCGGGGGGCACTCTTTCCCTCAATTCCCATGGATCAGGATCTTGAAACAATTTGCGGCAATGCCGCATCTTTTTCACTCATGCCAGCCAGTCCTCGAGTGTCAAACTTTCCACTCGTTCAAATTCACCTACATTGTGCGTTATCAAAGTCAGAGAACGGGCAACGGCCTGTCCGGCAATCAGCACATCGTAGGGACCTATAGGCGTTCCCTTGGCCTGCAAGCTTGCGCGGATTTCTGCCGCCCGTTCGGCGTCGGCTTTGGAGATTGGGATCACCTCGAATTGCAAGGAGTGGACGTTCTGCAAGTTGGCTGCTACCCGTTTGCTTTTGTACGCGCCGAAGCACAACTCGTGATGTACGATCGAAGGCATGCCGAAGTCGGATGGTTGGTAGGTGCGAAGGCGATTGATGAACGGCCGATTGCCTTCGAGCAGGGCAATCACGGCGTTCGTGTCCAGAAGGAATCTCACTCGAAGACAGCCAATTCTGGCCGAGATTGATGGTCGGGCCTCTCAGCCACGGCCTCAAGGAAATCCTCATCAATTGGGCGCGTGATGCTATTTAGCCACGACCAATCCTCCGGCAGAGGTTCGAGGATGACGGCATTGCCCTCTTTTCTGATCCGAACCTCATTGGATTTGAAGCGAAACTCTTTCGGCAAGCGAACGCCCTGTGAGCGGCCAGTCATGAATACCTTTGCAGTGTTCCCCATAGCAATTCCCCTAGGTATGGTCTAAAGATAGATATCATTTTGGATGGTATAAATCAACGGGGCAACCTTGTATCTCCTTGTATTAAGCTCAGCTTTCCACCTCCCGACCCGCGTCCGAAGCCTTGTGCAGATCCATCGCGCCGGGTAGAACCCGGTGGCCCGGCCATGCTTGACCCAGGACCCGAACGGCTTCCCCGTCCACCCAACGCGACCGGAAAAACGGTTCGACCGGCTTTTGCCAGGGCCGTTACTGGCTCAAGATGGCGTGTCCATCCCCTGACTGATGGGAGAGAGCCTGCGGTCCCCAGCCAGTCGCAGCCACCGCCAGGGCTACCGTTATGGTTGCTTTTGCAACAGGGTTCATGGTGAGTCTCCGGCCGTTCACTCCTTGTCGGAACGCAGAGTGACCCATTGCAGCCGGTGGTGAAACCAACCCGGACCGCCGCACGCAAGTCAGTCATGCCCTGGCCGCGTCGTAGACCTTACGGATCCCGGCTCTTGAAACTCGCCGTTGGGAGGCTTTGCGGTGCAAGAACGTTTCCTGCGACAAGTGGTCCTGTGATGACTCTGGACAAGTACGGGGAAACTCTATCGAACGCCGAAGGGGTTGACAACGAACCGCCGTCCTCGCCGCCAACGACAAACTCGCGCTGTCCCGAACCAGGCCCGCCGCGACATTTCCATGGACAGGCCTCCGGAAAGTTGCTAGATAGAGGGCCATGGGTGCCTCCATTGCCGAAATCGCCCGTTACCTCCAATGTCCCTTCCACGGGGACGGGTCCCTGCAAATCCGGCGGATCTCCAACTGGGAGGAAGCCGACGAGGCCTCGCTGATTTACTGCGAGGGCTCGGCCAAGGCCGGCCGCTTGCCGGATGACCTGACGGCCGGCTGCATCATCACCACCGCCGACCTCCGGAGATCCGGCTGGAACACCATCGTTTCCGATCGTCCCAAGCTGGACTTCTCCCGGGCAGCCCGCTTGCTCCACCCCCGTCCCACCGGACGGGGAGTGCAGGACCCTTCTGCGGTGGTCTCCCCCGAGGCGGTCCTTGGACAGCAGGTGGACCTGGGGCCTCACGCGGTGGTGGGGGCCGGCGCCCGGGTGGGTGACCGGTGCATTCTGCACGCGGGCGTGGTGGTGGGAGAAATTGCCGTATCGGCAGCGACTCCATTCTCCATCCCCGGGTGGTCCTCTATCCGGGCACGGAGCTGGGTTGCCGGGTGACGCTGCACGCCGGCGTGGTGCTGGGCGCCGACGGATTCGGCTACGTGTTCGACGGGACCTCCCACATCAAGTTTCCTCAAGCAGGCGGGATTGTGATCGAGGACGATGTGGAAATCGGGGCCAATACCACCGTGGATCGCGGCTCACTGGGCATGACTCGCATCGGCCGGGGCAGCAAAATCGACAATCTGGTCCAAATCGCCCACAACACCCAAATCGGTTCGGCGGTGATCATCGCCTCTCAGACGGGCATCTCCGGCAGCGCCGTCATTGAAGATCGGGTGGTCATCGCCGGCCAGGCCGGATTCGGCGAGCATATTCGGGTGAAAGAGGGCGCCGTCATCGGAGGACAGGCCGGGGTCCTGCCCGGAAAGGTCCTGCCGGGCAACCAGGTCTATTGGGGAACGCCCGCCCGTCCCCTGCGAGAGTTCAAGCGTATCCTGGCCCACCTCTCCCGACTCCCCCAGATGCGTTCGGAGCTGGAGCGGCTGAAGAAACGCCTCGATCAGCTCCTGCGGGAAAACGAGAAACCCGGCCAGTGAGGGCCCCTCCCGGCAGGGAGGAGGGTCGGCCGCCGGATTGAGGAAAGGCATGGACTCGGTCCGGTTCTCGCAAATCGTGGATGAGGTCCTGGAAGGCTTGCCCCAATTCTTCAGGGACCGTCTGGACAATCTTGCCGTCATCGTCCAGGACTACCCCGAGCCGGAACTGCAACGGCAATTTCCCGGACTTCTCCTGGGCCTGTTTCGCGGCGTTCCGAAGACCCGTCAATCCGTCTTTGCCAGCGCCGCCTTTCCCCAGCAGGTCTATCTCTACCAGAAGAAACATCGAAGCGGTCAGTTACGGCGACGCCGACCTGCGCCGCCAGATCGAGAAGACCCTGAAACACGAAATCGGCCATTATTTCGGGCTTTCCGAGGAAGACCTGGAAGCCCTCGGCTATTGAGCGGCGGGTCCGTCCAGCCGCCGGCAGCGAACGACCATGCCCTTCAGTCCTGGTTCCATCTGGAGCGAATCCCCGAGCCGGAAGTCATGGACGACCGGGATGGAGTCGAGGCCTACAGCGCTACGGCCGCTCAAGCCTATCTGGAACGGATTGACCGAACCTTTGTCGACCAGGCCTTGGGTCTGGGGGTCACCGAGGGCCATGCCCTGGATATCGGAACCGGACCCGGGCTCATCCCCATCAAGCTGGCCGCCAGTCTCCCCCGGCTCCGCTTGACAGGGGTGGACCTTTCGGCTGCCATGCTGCAGAAGGCCCGGAGGGCCGCCAAGGAGGCCGGAGTGGCTGACCGGCTCGACTTCCGGCTGGGAGATGCCAAATCCCTGCCCTTTTCCGAGCGGAGCTTCGACCTGGTGCTCTGCAATTCTCTGCTGCACCACCTGCCCGACCCCCTGGTGCTGCTGAATGAGATCTCCCGGGTGAGCAAGCCCGGGGGCGCCCTTCTGCTGCGGGACCTGAGAAGGCCCTCCCGGCTGGAGTTCCCCTTCCACGCCCTCTGGTTCGGGCGCCACTATTTCGGGTTGATGAGGCAGCTCTACCGGGACTCCCTGCGAGCTTCCTACACCCGAGCCGAGCTTGAGGACCTGCTGCACCGCTCGAAGTTGGCCGGCGCCCGGGTCTTCCGGACGGGACGGACCCACATCGGCCTCCAGCGTGCTGCCAGAGCTTGAGGAGATAACCGGGGTCCGTCCGCGCCAGCCAACGATCTGTGGCATTATTTTTTAAGTGACTACTATAATAAAAATGGCATAAACTAAGTTTTATGTCGAGGTAAAGATTATGGTTCATCAATACGGTCACGGCTTCAAAGCAATGATGACGGAGAACGGCAGAATGGTCGTTCCCGCTAGGCTGCGCAAGCTGCTGGGCATTGAGGGCAAGCGTGCGGAGATCCTCTTCCATGTCCAGGATCGCGAAGTCACACTCACCACGAAGATGCAAGCGCTCAGACGGGCACAAGAACGGCTCGCCGGGACCGCGCCGACAGGAACGAAACTCGTATCGGAGGAGCTTATAGAGGACCGCTTGGCAGAGGCTCTCAGGGAATCTGACGATGAGTAAAACAGTCCTTGACGCATCGGCCATCCTGGCTGTGCTGTTCCGAGAGCCGGGAGCAGAGGTGGTCGAGGCCCATTACGAAGAAGGAATCGTCTCCTCGGTCAATCTCTGCGAGGTTGCCGGGAAATTATCCGACTGCGGAATGACAAGTGTCGAGGCCCGGGATCTGCTCTCAGGGCTCGGCCTGGAAGTTCGCGCATTTGACGAGGCACTGGCCTACTCGGCTGGAGCTCTGCGAGAAGCCACGCGATCGAGGGGCCTGTCCCTCGGCGATCGGGCATGTCTCGCACTGGGCATCGCTGAATCGGTTCCTGTTGTCACTGTGGACAGGAACTGGTCCCATGTCTCCGGAAAAGCCGGTGTCGAGGTCGTGGTCGTGAGATAGGGTAGGCTGCGGTCAACATCCGGAGCAATGCCCCGCTCATAGTTCTTTCGATCCGGCTCTTCCTGATCTTGACCGCCGACCTGAGAGGGATCACTGACGCTGTTTCCGGCGGAGAGCCGCGATGGTAATGACTCACCGCCCCGACCGTGCCCCTGACACCACTGCTGCACCATCAATTGCTAACATCAATCGAACGATGGGCACGGAACTCCAGCACACCGGCTTCTTTCCTGCTTCCGCCTCTTGAAAAGCACTCACAAATGACTCACAGAGGCCGGCTCAGTTATCCCAGCATTCGGTCCCCCACCACAATACCGGATCATGACGCCACCTTCTTGGTGCACCTTTGTTAAAGATGGGTGAGAGAGGCGAGGCAAGCTCAGTGGCTTCAACGTGCAGCCGGCCACGGTGCCGGAGATAGGAGAAGAAATTGCAGGCGGGACCCGCCGGAAAGGCGGTTTGCTCGCTGATTGAGAAGGGTAAAACGCCGGCGTGAAGGAATCAGGAATTAGGGAGCCAACGTCGAAAGTGCCGGAGCCAGTTGGCGTTGAAGATGTTGTCCAGGTCGCTCTCGGAATATCCCCGCTCCGCCAGGATGGGTTCCAGCTTTTGAAGATCGGCGATGGTGTGGAAATCGGCAGGCATGTGGTTGAGTCCTCCCACGTCGCTCCCGATGGCGGCGTGGCGGCTGTTTCCCGCCAACTGGCAGACATGGTCGATGTGGTCGGCCACTGCGGTAAGCCTGAGATTCTCCGGAGAAGATTCCCCGTGAACCCAACCGGGAACCAACATCCAGGCATCCAGAACCAGGCCGATGACCGCGGACCGATCCAACAGCAGCCGAATCTGCTCGTCGGATAGCTGCCGGTCCCCGGGGACCAGGGCCCGGCAGTTGTTATGACTGGCGATCACCGGGCCGGGAAAGTGGTCCAGGGCGCCGTAGAAGCTCTCCTCCGCCAGGTGGGAAACGTCCAGGGTCATGCCAACCTGAGCCAATTGGGACAGCAGTTCCCGGCCTCGTCCGGTGAGGGGACCCTCGACACCGGTGCCCGCCGCATACTGGCCGTGGCCGAAGTGGGTGAGAGAAACACTGCGCAGGCCGGCCTCCCACCAGGATTCCAACTGATCGGGTCCCAAAATGGGATCTGCGCACTCCATGGAGACGATGATCCCCACGGGCAAGTCAGAACCCTCTTCCGTCTCCCAACGCTCCCACAGTCGGTCCAGGTCCTGCACACTGCGTACCAGGCCTACTTCACCCACCTCCTCCAGCACCCGGTAGTAGGACAATTGGCCTTGGGCGTTGGCATAGGCCATGCTCTGGGTGGCGAAGTCCAGATCGAGGCGGTTGACGGGCCTGGCCTCGCGGTTGACCCGGGCCGCCAGGGATGACTGGCACACCGCTACCCTCCCTCGTCTCATATCCGGGAGGCTGACGGCGCCCAGGCCACGATCCAATGCATCCGTCATCCCCTCCTCGCGCTGGTTGCTGACCGCCGCAGGCTCGGTCATATCCCGGTTGTAGGCCAACGCGAACAGGGCCAGGTCCAGATGCCCGTCAAAGATCGATCTCACTGAGAAACTCCCCTCCCGGCTCCAGGCCGAATTTCTCACCGGATCGCTAGCTCGCATTTCTCACCGGGGGGCGTGATGATGGCGCAGGAATTTTTCCCTCAGCGCGTGCTCGCGAGCGAAGAGCGTAGCCGGCACTACGGTCGAGGGAGCCTGTGCGCGCTGAGGGGAAAAGGACAAGCCAGAGCGCGCCCAGCGCCGTCTGTATCCGCATGCCCGTTACATGGGGCCAATCAAGGTACTGAAGATAAACTGCTTCTCATCATGGTTCCAGCGACCCGGTGAGAAATGCGGGCTGAATACATCCTGTAAAGACAGTTTATCTTCAGCGGTTTATTGGTTCTATCTAAAAGGCTTGCCGGCACTAGCCCGCATTTCTCACCAGGGGGTTGCACTCTTCTCAAGAGTGCAACTTGGCGCAGGATTTTCCGCTTCAGCGCGTGCTCGTGACCGAAGGGCGTAGCCGGAACACCATTCGAGGGAGCCTGTGCGCGCTGAAGGGGAAAAGACAAGCCAGGGCGCGCCCAGCACCGTCTGTACCCTGAAGACTCCAAACAAAGCGCCGCAAGATGTTAAAGACAAGCACTTTTCGACATTATGTTCAGCGTCCTGGTGAGAAATGCGGGCTAGCGGTGCCGCGCTCCGGTGAGAAATACAGGCCGGGGCCTACCGGCAATGGAGTTGCCGGGCAGCGAAACGGGCGGCTGCCTCAACGGCAGCCCAGGTGAATCAGGGGAAGGGTGTGGGCTCCAAACGAGGAAAGGCGGTGCTCATCCGTCCGGCCCGACCGCTACTGGGCCTTTTTGGATTCCTGCTGAAGTTCCTCGGGGAAGCTGTCACCGAGAGCCTGTCCGGTTCCCTCGGTTTCCGCCGCGTTCTCCAGGTATGCCTGAACGTCAGTCCGGGCTTCCTCTTCGCTGACTGCCTTGGCGCTGAGCGAAATCCTGCGGTTGTGGAGGTCCATGCCCAGCATCTTCACCACAATCTCCTCGCCGGGCTGGTAGTTGGACACGGAGGCCCGCCCGCCTGTGTCCGGAAGTTCGGAGACGTGCACCAGTCCTTCAACCCCCTCGGCCACTTCCACAAACAGCCCGAAGTCGGCCGTACGGGTCACAATGCCATGGAGAATCGCATTCACCTCGGCGCTGCGGGCAAAAGCCTCCCAGGGATGTTCCGTAACCTGCTTCAGGCTCATGGACATCTTCCGATTGGAGGGATCGAGCTTGGTCACCAGGGCGTCGATAATGTCGTTGACCTTCAGGACCTGATCTGCATGGGACAAACGCCGGGTCCAGGAAATCTCGGAGATGGGCAGCAGTCCCTGGATGCCCGATTCGAGTTCCACAAATGCTCCAAAATGCTCCAGTTTCTTCACGGTTCCGGTGATGACCGTGCCTTCCGGGTAGAGTTCAGCGGCATTGCGCCAGGGATCGTCCTCGGCCTTGCGATACCCCAGGGAGATCCTGCACCTGTCCTTGTCATATTTGAGAACCGCTACCTCGATGTGGTCTCCGACCTTGAAGAGCTGGGAAGGATGCTTGATTCGCCGCCAGGACATCTCGGAGATATGAAGCAGTCCCTCGACGCCTCCGATGTCCACAAAGACCCCGTAATCGAGGATCCTCCGAATCACGCCCGGCAGGCGTTGACCAACGGCCAGGGTGGCCAGGGTCACCTTGCGCTTCTTGGCCCTGGCTTCATTGAGCAATGCTCGCCGCGACAGGATCAGCTTGCCGTTGGGCAGGTCATGCTGCATGACCTTGAGTGTCAGCGTCTTTCCCAAAAAAGGCTTGAGGTCCTCGACATAGGACTCGTCGACCTGAGAGGCGGGAATAAAGCCACGCATGCCCACGTCTGCCAGCAAACCGCCCTTGACGACCTCTACAACCCGGCCTTCGAGGTTCTTGCCGCTGTCGATGGACTCCTGCAACGCCGTGAGTTGCTTGGCTCGCAACGCCTTCTTGTAGGAAACCCTGAGCTGGTTGTCGGAATCGGCCGAACCTTCCAACATGACCGAAATGGAATCGTCCATTCCGAACAGTAATTTTCCGTCGGGCCCCTTGATCTCATCCTTCTGCAGGGTGGCTTCCGCTCGGCCGCCCGCATCCACCAGGAGCTCGTTGTCGTAGATCCCCACGATTTTACCTTCGACCACTTGGCCCGGTTTCAATTGAGGACGGGTTTCTTCGTACTTGGCGAACAGAGTGGCGAAATCTTCCTCCTCTTCCTCCCCGACTTCGCTACTTGCGTCCAATTGATCTTTGTCTTCCATAAAAACTCCGGTAATTTTAGAAATCCGACGGCGATTATAGCAAATGCGCGGCGCTTTGCCAGCGCAATCGGATCAGGAGTTTCCACTCCAGTGGGGGCTTGGCGTTAACCCGCAATCAGACGTCCTTGCAAAGGGAGCGCTTAGGGCAGCGAGGGATCCAGCGACGAGGTGGGGCCAGCCCGCATTTCTCACCGGGGGGCGTGACAATGGCGCAGGATTTTTTCCTTCAGCGCGTGCTCGCGACCGAAGAGCGTAGCCGGAACACCATTCGAGGGAGCATGTGCGCGCTGAAGGGAAAAAGACAAGCCAGAGCGCGCCCAGCTCAGTCTGTTCCCGCATGCCCTCAAACAGGGCCAATAAGTTACTGAAAATAAACGGTCTTTCACAATCTATCCAGCGACCCGGTGAGAAGTGCGGGCTCAACATCGATCCTGGCGAGGGTTGGGGGCGCGGAGTTTGACAGGCTTCCCGAACACCGCTCCCCCGGAGGGATTCAACGGCTACCCCGCCACGTACTTCTTATACCGGCTCTCGATCCTTCCCCAATGGAGATTGGAAATGAAATTGTCGATGTACTTGACGCGGGCGGGTCCATCCTTGTGATAGTAGGCGTGCTCGAACACATCACAGGAAATCAATGGGATCCCCCCCCAGATGGCGCCGTACTGATGCTCGTCGACCAGGACATTGATCAGGCGCTGTGAACAGAGGGCATCGTAGACCAGCAATCCCCAACCGCTCAGCTTTGCCGCAAAAGCGGCCGCCTTGAAATCGGCTTTCCAGTTGTCAATCGAACCGAACTGGGCGGTCAGTGCCTTGGAAAGCTCGGGAGCCTTGGAGGCATCCCCGTCTCCACCCATGACTTCCCAGTACACGTCATGGAGCAGGGCTCCGGCATGGTTCCAGGTAAAACGGCGCTTCAGCTCTCCAACCTGGCTGTAATTGCCGTTTGCCTTGGCCCGGTCCGCAGTCTCCAACTCCTTTTCAATGTTATTCAGGAAAGTGACATATCCCTTGTGGTGGGTGTTGTAGTGCCAGTTGCTCGTTTCGGGTGAGACCACATCCTTCAACAAATCTTTGGCTTCCTCATCGGAATAAGGCCTCGGATTGAACTTCCATTCATAAACCATACGGGTTTCCTCCTTGGATAGGGAACCAGGGTCATGCGCAGAGCACCCACTTCAAGACCCGGGCAATTGACGCCGGCGATTCTGCTCGAAATCGTCCGGTAATCATAATGAGATCGAAATCCTCAGTCAACCATGGCCGGTCCGGTTTCCAGCCTTCAGTAAGCCCAGCGAAGCAGAGTCGTACCTACGGTGAAACCCGCGCCCACCGAGGCGAGCAAGACCACATCTCCCTTGACCAGCTTGTTGTCGGAGAGGGCATCTCTAAGGGCCAGGGGAATGGTGGCCGCTGTGGTGTTTCCGAATTTCTGCAGATTCAAAATCACCTGATCCTCACGCAATCCGAGCCGCTCGGCCGTGCCCCGGATAATGCGGGCGTTGGCTTGATGAGGAATGAGAAGTCGGAGGTCTGCGGGTGACAGACCGTTTCTTTCCAGCACGATCCGGCTGGCTTCTTCCATTTTTCGAGTGGCGAACTTGAAAACCGGCTGGCCCTCCTGTTTCACATAGTGCAAGCGCTGCTTGACCGTCTCACAACTGGGCGGCATCAAGCTTCCGCCAGCCGGCATGCACAAGCTGGGCCCTCCCGAACCGTCGATTTCGTGGTGGGAGTCGATGAAGGAATTCTCGACCTGGACCGCCGGCTCCAACAGGACCGCTCCGGCTCCATCGCCGAAGAGGACGCAGGTGTTGCGATCCTCGTAATCGATGATACGGGACATGGCATCGGCCCCAACCACTACCACGCGGCGGTGCATTCCGGAGGCGACAAAGGCCACCCCTGCCGAGACCGCGTAGACAAAACCACAACAGGCCGCAGAGAGATCAAAACCCCAAGTCCGCGAAATCCCCAGCTTGTCCTGCACCAGGCAGGCAGTGGCCGGAAAGGACATGTCCGGAGTCACGGTGGCGATGATCAGCACCTCGATCTCACGCGGTTCCATCCCCGTCGAGAGACAGAGGGACTTGACTGCCTCCACCGCCATGTCGGAAGTGGCCTTGCCGGGCTCGAGAATATGGCGCTCGGCGATGCCGGTCCTTTGCAGGATCCACTTGTCCGAGGTTTCCACCATCTTCTCGAGATCCTGATTGGTGAGCAGCCGCTCAGGCACATGACAGCCAACACCGCTGATCTGGACGGGGCAACCAGCTCTCATCGACAGGAACTCCTGAAGCCACGGAGAAGGGTTCACCCGCCAACAACCCCTTCCACGCTGCCGAGGGGACGGACGTGGTCGCCTATCTTAGGCCAAGCCACCCCAAATGTAAACGATCGGGGAAGCCTCGGCGGCAGGGCGGAAATTCCACCGGCCTCTCCCTTCCCGGCCGGAATCGGTACAGGGCCGAACCGAAGCCATGATTCACAGGACTGTGGGATTGACTTGTTCGGATAATCGAGCAGAGGCAACATTGACAGAAGCCAAACGGGTATGTTAACTCTGGCAAGTCGGTTGGATTTGGAGATCTGGAGGCAGTCGAGACCGGGTATGGAAAGACTTTTCTCCGTTGCGGAGGCCAACGCCCTACTTCCCCGCCTCAGGCAGTTGTTGAGGCGGGTCCAGGCCGAGAAGCGGCGATTGGTGGCCATGAAGCCCGCCGTGGAAGGCGCTCAGCAAGGCCATATGCGGGACTGGGGAACCCCTCAGGGTCCCGCCTACATCAGGATCCTGGAGAACTTCCAGGAGAGCATCCACAATATCGAGGAGCTGGGTGTCCTGGTCAAGGACTTCGATGCCGGCCTCTGCGATTTTCCCCACAAACGCGATGGCCGGGTGGTTTACCTCTGCTGGAAGCTGGACGAAGAGGGAATCGCCTGGTGGCATGATCTCAACAGCGGATTCTCCGGCCGGCAGCCGCTGTGAGCGGCATTCCACCCGACGAAAGCGACTCCTCCGACTCAAAGCCGATCAATTCCTGCTCCAGTTCCAGCTCGATCCGAAACCGCCGCAGCACCTCGTCCCGGGCCAGCCGAATCAGACCCAGCACATCGGAAGCCCTGGCGCCCCCCAGATTAATCACGATTCCGGCATGCTTGGGCGAGATCTGTGCCCGACCGAGGACTGTTCCCTTCAGACCCGCATCCTCAATGAGCTTTCCGGCGTAGTGCCCCCGAGGTCGCTTGAAGACACTGCCGGCGGTCGGATACTGCCACGGCTGGCGCTGTCTTCGCCGAGCCAGGATATCCTCGCGGATGAGGAAGAGAGACTCCTTGGAACCCGGGGGAAACCGAAAGGTGGCGCCGGTAATGTAGGTTTCCCGAATACGAAGCGCCCGGCGGTAGGAGAACTCCACCTCATCCTTTGGCAGCACCTTGAAGCAACCCTGTCCGTCCAGGCACTCAATCTCGACCAGGTGGTCGGATATCTCCGCTCCGAAGGCGCCTGCGTTCATTCTCAGAGCCCCCCCCAGGGACCCCGGGATCCCCGAAAGACACTCCAGACCCACCAACCCCCTTTTCAGGCATGCCTTGATGAACTCATCCAGTACCAGCCCAGCGCCGGCTTTCACCCTTCCATCCTGAAAGGAGAGCCGGTTGAACCCGCTGAGATGCACGGCCACCCCCGAGAAACCCCGATCGCTGACCAGCAGGTTGGCGCCACCTCCCAGGACAAAACTGGGCAGGTCCTTTTCGACCAGATAGGCGTGCAAATGGCGCAAGTCCTCCAGGTCCGCGGGACAGGCCAGCAGGCTGGCTTCCCCGCCGATCCGGTAGGTGGTGCGTTCCCGCAGAGGGACCTTGGCCAACACTTGTCCCCGCAAGAGCTTGCCTAGTTCCTCCTGGATCCCGGTGCTCACTCCAATCCCTCCCAATCGGGGATTCTCCAAGCTGTTCGGGCCGGATGGTCCTGTCAAACCTCTCCCGGTTGACCTGCGGTCAGAGGACACGCGGGAAATGGGATCGGCAGGTCTGGCCTCATGAGGCGGGTTCCCGGTCCTTCCCGAAATCGCACCTTGCCGTAAAGTGCTATAATGCCCCGGCTGCCGCGATCCTTCCAGGTTGCGGCAAACTGCGAGGAGACGATCCCATGGCAGAACGACTGGTACAGTGTGTGAAGCTGAAGCAGGAATTGCCCGGCCTGGACCATCCACCCTTCAGCGGCGAACTGGGAGAACGGATCTACCAGAACGTTTCTCAGGAAGCTTGGGCGGCGTACCGCGAGCATCTCAAGATGGTCATCAACGAGCACCGCCTCACCCTGGGCACCCAGGAAGCCAACGAGATGGTCGAAAAGCACACCGAAGACTATTTCTTTGGACCGGGTGCATCTCTCCCGCCAGGTTATATCCCTCCCAAAACCTTCTAGAAACTCAACAGGGCCGAATGCCGACCCGAAGGGCACGACTGGCCAGGGCGTGCTGAAAGGCCCGGGTGACCTGGGTGAGCGGAAACATCCGGGTCAGCAGCTCGGAAAAGGGAAACCGGGTATGGTGCTGCTGCAGGAAGGCGACCGCCGCCGACAGATCTTCCGGAGCGTAGTTGTGAACGCCCCGGATTTGCAACCAGCCGCGCACCACCCGTTCCGGATCCAGGGAAAGTGGCTGGCTGGGAAACACGGCCCCGACCAGGACATAGCGGCCCCCGGTCCTCAGTAGAGGCACGGCCGCCGCCATGGCGCTGGCAGACCCCGACAGCTCCAGGGCCAGATCCACCCCGCGGCCCCGGCTGAGTTCCTTCACCGTCCGGGCCAGGCTCCCTGTGCCCTCTCTGACCGCTACGCAGCGGCTGGCGCCGAAGCGTTCGGCCCGCATCAGTCTCGATTCGTCGACGTCACAAACGATAATCTGACTGGCGCCTTGGGATCGGGCCACAGCGCAGGCAGTCAGCCCCAGCATGCCGGCGCCCTGAATCAGCACGATCTCGTCCCGACAGCCCCCGCCGGCCCGCATGGCAGCCATGACGGTGGCCGTGGCGCAGTTTGCCGGGCAAGCCACTTCGTCGGGCAAGTCCTCCGGAACCGAAACCACCGCGGTACCGGGAATCAAATGGCACACCTCGGCCAAGCCCCCATTGAAGGAGTGTTCCGGCCGAAGGCGTTCGTGTCCATACTTGAAGAGACGTTCGCACTTCTGCGGGAGGTGACGCCGGCAGAAAAAACACTGTCCGCAACTGGCCGCAATCGACCAGGAGATGCGATCGCCCACCCTCACCACTTTGCCTTCAAGGGTGCGTACCGGCGGCCCCGGACCGACTTCAGCGACTTCGCCCAGGACTTCGTGGCCCAGGATGGTGGGCGTGGGAGTCTGGCGTCGTCCCTGGTAGGTGTGGAGGTCGCTGCCGCAGATCGAGCAACAGCGCACCCGAACCAGCAATTGCGAAGGTCCCGGCTGGGGCAGTGGAAAGGTTTCCAGCCGGAGGGGTTCTCCGGGTCCCGCAAACACTGCCGCACGCGCCTTTTCCATCTCCACCTCCCCGCAACTACCAGGGCAGAGAGAAGGTCTTGACCGAGGACATGAACTTCATGGCCTCGATGACTCCTTCCTTGATCCCCAGCCCCGAATCCTTCAAACCGCCGAAAGGGGTGGACTCGATACGGTAGCCCGGCACCTGGTTGATATTGACGGTCCCGGTGCGAATGCCCTTGACAACCTGAATGGCCGCCTGGATATCCCGCGTCACCACTCCGGCGGAAAGCCCGTAAGGGGTGGCGTTGGCCAGGTCGATCCCGTCCTCCAGATCACGGATGGCCAGGATGGGCGCCAGCGGACCGAAGGACTCGTTGACCACCATCTCGCAGGTTCTGGGGACGTCGGCCACCACCGTGGGTTCCATTCGAGCCCCTTTTCGTCGGCCGCCGTAGAGGATTCTGGCGCCGGCCGCCACGGCCTCTTCCACCCGCCGCTGAAGGCCGGCCGCAGCCGCCTCGTCGATCACGGTGCCGACACGGGTGGCCCACTGGCCAGGGTCGCCGCTGGTGTACTCCCTGGTTTTCTCCACGAACAGCCGGGTGAAGGGCTCCAGTACCCTGTCGTGAACCAGCAACCGCTTGACGGCCGTGCAGCGTTGACCGGAATTGCGATAGCACCCCTCGGCCGCCAGGTCGACGGCAAGCTCCAGATCGGCGTCCTCCAGAATCAACAGGGGCGAGTTCCCCCCGAGCTCCAGGCACAACTTCTTGTAGCCGGCGATGGCAGCCAGACGGCGGCCGACCGCCGCGCTTCCGGTAAAGGTCACCGCCTCGACACGCTCATCCTTGACCAGGGGCTCCGCAAACTCCTCCACGGTACCCAGCAGCACACTGAGCATCGGCCGGGGAAGCCCGACCTCGTAGAGCAATTCCGCAAATCGGATGGCCGTCAGCGGCGTCTTTTCCGACGGCTTCACAATCAGGGGCGCCCCGGCGGCCACGGCGGGAGCGATTTTGTGAACCACCTGGTTCAGAGGATGGTTGAAGGGCGTGATGGCCGCCACCAAGGGAAGCGGCTCCCGCAGGGTGAAGATCTTCCGGGCCTTGCCGTGAGTCGAGACATCCCCTGAAAATACCTGGCCCTCGTCCTTGAGAGCCTCGACCGCGGCACACTGCAGGACGTCCAGGGCTCGCCCGATCTCGTAGGTCGTATCTCGCAGACACAAACCGGATTCTCGAGTCACCAGCAGGGCGAATTCCTCGGCCCGTTGCTGCAGAGCGGTGCGAGCCTTCTGCAGGATTTCATGACGCTGGTAGTGGGTCAGAGACGACCGCCAGGCCAAGGCCTCCTCACAGGCCCGGTCGAGATGATCGTGCCCGGCCATGGAGACGGTCCCCACCAACTCGCCCGAATAGGGATTGAAAACCTCCAGTGTCCTGTCGGTCCGGACCGGTTGACCCGCCAGGTAACCCGGCAGATCCAGAGTCTCCCTTGGGGACAGGCTGAGCTTCATCACGAACCTCCCTCGCAAAGATAGGCAAAAACGTCGAAGTTTCTCGGGTCCTTGGCTGTCCCCGCCCGGGAACCGGGTTCGGAAAGCAACAGGGGCACCGTTTCCTCGAAGCGGCCTCCATGGGACCTCAAACCGCCCCTCAGTCGATGCAGATCGTGATATTCAGGCGTGCGGCCCATCACCACGTCCCGGCCCGAAAAAACCACCAGATCCCCAATGCGATCCGGCGGGAGCTCCAACCGGGTAGCCGCCTCGGAGCGCGTCCACACCTCCGCCACGCCCCGGCGTCGAGCCAGCCATTGCCCGATCTTCTTCTCGGACAGCCCTTCGGCCAGGTGAATCGTCACTGCCGACCCCAAAGCCCCATGATGCACCACGTAGGGATCGGTGATGGGACAGATCACCGTCACTCCCCCGCCAAAACGCTCCCTGAGCTCACTCTCCAGGTAGATCACGTTGGGCTGACCGTCGGGCCTGGTCTTGGCATTCATTCCATGATCGGCCGTGGCTCCCACGGCGGCGCCCAACTCCAGCAGGCGGCCCAACTGATCGTCAATGGCCTCATAAAAATCCAGCGACTCGGGAGCTGCCGGTGGATACTGGTGCTGCACGTAGTCGGTCAGCGACAGATACAGGAAGTCCGAACGGCGGCTCTCCAACAGGGCCACTCCCGCGCGCAAGACGAACAGGCTGGCCTCGGCGCTGTAGATGTCGGGGCTGCCTTCCCGGACGGACTCGGCCAGATTTTCCAGGCCCGGAAGATCCCGGATCTGCTCCCCGGCCCGCTCCGCCGAAAAGGCGATTCCCCGAAGTCCACGGGTCAACAGGTCCCGCAACTTTTCCTTGGCCGTAACCATGGCCACCTTCCTCCCCGACCGGGCGGCGGCTGCCAGGATGGTGTCGCAACGCAGGTAGCGGGCCGAGTTCATCATGACCTCGGCACGGCTCCCCGGATCGAGAAAGAAGTTGCCGGAAATGCCGTTGACGGAAGGCGGAACACCCGTGACGATGCAGGCATTGTTGACGTTGGTGTAGGTGGGCAGGGCGGCCCGGGCCAGCCCGCGGTAGCCGCCGGCAGCCATTCGGGCCAGGTTGGGCATGCGGCCCCGGGCGATAGCCGCGGTCAGGTAGTCGTCCGCGCAGCCGTCCATGCAGATCACCACCGCAGGCTTAGCCGGCGGCCGGTAGCGGCGGCCGTTGACGGAGAACGGCGAAGTGGAGAAGGTTGCATTCATGGTCAATGGGATTGGTTAACGCCGTACAAACACTGCAATCGACCCGCTGAGCAGGCAGGCGCCGGCGACCACCGGAAACACCAGGCCGGTGTCGTCACCGCTTCGTTGGATCATCCAGCCGATGAAGGGCTCTCCCAGTCCCGCCAGCAGATAGGCATGCATGTTCATCACTCCCGTGCCCGTGCCGGCGTAACGGGTCCCCAACAGATCCGGACACAGGGCCCAGAACGCCGACTGGGGACCGTAGGTGAAGAACCCGCAAAGGGCCAGCAGAGCCATGGACCAGAAGAAGTGAAACGGCAACAGGTACATGGCGGTAGAGGCCAGGGAGGCGGCTATCATGAATAGGAAGATGACCCTCGACCGATTGGAACCAAAGACCCGGTCGGATAGCCAGCCGCTGCTCACCGCTCCCAAGGCCATGCCCACGGGTAGCGCCAGGGTGATCCAGGTCCGCCCCGAATAACCTCTCCACCCCTTCCCCAGGAAGTGGACAGGCACCCAGGTCAGCAGGCCGTAGCGGGCAAGGCTCTGGAAACCGATGGCCAGACTGGCGGTCATGAAGCGCCAATTGGAACACACCCGCCGGTAGCGATACCAGGCGTTCGCCTCATTTTCTTCCTGGCTGTATGGCAGGGCCTGGCCTTCGGCCGGTCCGTCTTCCAAGTTGTTCGAGCCGGTGAAGCCGAGTTCGGAGGGCTGGTCCCGAGCCACCCGGTAGTAGACCGCACCACCCAGCAGGAGCAACAGCACCGGGAGGCGAAATATCCAACGCCAATTCAAATCCAGGGCCAGAATGAGATTGGAGGTGGTAAAGGCCAGAACGGAGGACAGGCCGGCCGCACCCACGTAAAGGCCGTAGACTCTCCCGCGCTCCCGGCGGCTCCACCAATTGGACAGCACCCGGCTTCCCGGGGCCCAACCCATGGACTGCGCGTAGCCGTTGATGGCCCAGGGGACCATCAGACCGGCCAGGCTGCCGGCAAAGCTGACCAGCCAGTTGAACAGGCAGGAAAGCAATGCCCCCAGACTCATCATCCGGCGGCCGCCAAAACGGTCTCCCAGGTTGCCGTTGACGGCCTGCCCGATGGCATAGCACCACAGCATGGCGCTGCTGATCCACCCCAGCCTGACCTTGCCGATGCCCAGCTCCTGCTCGATCCCCGGAATGGCAAAACCAAAGGTCTGGCGGCCGGTGTAATAGAACAGGTAGCAGAACATGGTGACCCACAGAATGCGCCACTGAGCCCGACGAAACCGACGATCCTCTTCTGGCATGTCCGGCCCGCTCGTCTCTCCGGATCGCTGGTGCATGATGACAACTATTGTGTATTCAGCAACTTACATGAAACAAATCTGTTTCACTCTCGTATGATCCGCATGGCAGGGCGGGGCCGAACTTACCTGAAACAGCGACCGTCGCCGGGTGGCGGGAGACCGGTTCAAAGTCAAGCATGAGTAGATTTTTGATTCACATCGATGCACAGGATGCACAGGATTTTTTCCGGAGACGGCTGGCTTGTGTTCCCGGACATCCTCAAATCCGCACACGATCATCGCCCGAGTCAGCGTCTCCTGCAGCAGCCTCCCGTCCTGATTATCCTGTGCATCGATGTTCCATTTATAGTCCTTCTCGATGGATCTGCCCAGTCGCGGGGGGCGGGCGCCCGGCTCGCGGGCAAACGGGAGTTTCCCAAAGGGGACAGGCCGGCTTTCAGAGAAGTCGCCCGCCGGATACCCCCCACCTCACCCCCGGGAGCGCGGGCGTCCCGCCCGCATGCTGTCCCTTCGGTTGCCGCTCAGTTTCCCTGCGATGTTGCAGCCGACCGCCCTGCCGGCGGGAACCGCATGGGCCCGGCCGAAGCAGAGGCAGGGCGCCGCTGCCGGTTGATTCCGGTGGAGGAGATGGCCGAAGCTGCGGGAGGATTTGTGCGGGCGGGACGCCCGCGCTCCCGGGTGGGCTTCCTCCCATGACAGGGTCACACCAACGGGACAAAAGTGCAGAAGCATTTTGGCGCCAGTTGTCGTTGAAGGAGGTCCATCAGTCCTCGTGCCTATTCGTGTTCATTGGTGGTTCGTCTTCATTGACGAACGACTGTTTTCCCTCTGAGTGATGCGCACCGTCGTGGTGGCGGGGGCGACACTTACCTGAAACAAAACCTGTTTCACTCTCGTATGATCCGCCCCGCCGCGGGGGGCGGGCGCCCGGCTCGCAGGCAAACGGGAGTTTCCCAAAGGGGACAGGCCGGCTTTCAGAGAAGTCGCCCGCCGGATACCCCCCACCTCACCATCGGGACGACACCCCCGGGAGCGCGGGCGTCCCGCCCGCATGCTGTCCCTTCGGTTGCCGCTCAGTTTCCCTGCGATGTTGCAGCCGACCGCCCTGCCGGCGGGAACCGCATGGGCCCGGCCGAAGCAGAGGCAGGGCGCCGCTGCCGGTTGATTCCGGTGGAGGAGATGGCTGAAGCTGCGGGAGGATTTGTGCGGGCGGGACGCCCGCGCTCCCGGGGGGGCTTCCTCCCATGACAGGGTCACACCAACGGGACAAAAGTGCAGAAGCATTTTGGCGCCAGTTGTCGTTGAAGGAGGTCCATCACTCCTCGTGCCTATTCGTGTTCATTGGTGGTTCGTCTTCATTGACGAACGGCTGTTTTTCCTCTGAGTGATCCGCACCGTCGTGGTGGCGGGGGCGACACTTACCTGAAACAAAACCTGTTTCACTCTCGTATGATCCGCCCCGCCGCGGGGGGCGGGGGCCGAACTTACCTGAAACAGCGACCGTCGCCGGGTGGCGGGAGACCGGTTCAAAGTCAAGCATGAGTAGATTGTTTATTAACATCGATGCACAGGATGCACAGGATTATTTGGCGAGAGGCTACACCGTCTTGAGTTCAACCATCGCCCCACCGAGCCCTCGCAATCACCCGCCCAGGCTGATCATCTCTATCTTCTTGTGGTCGCCGGCGCGGTAGCCCTGTTGAGAATGGAGGGCCTCCAGCCGGGACTCCGAGTAACGATCGAACCTCTGATTCCAGATCGAGACCACCCGTTCCCGAACCTCCCGATCGGAGTCTCCCGCTCGCATTGGCGTCTTGAGGTCGTGTCCAACCTCTGAAAAAAGGCAGGTGACGAACTTTCCATCCGCGGTCAGCCTGGCCCGGCTGCATCCTGCGCAAAAGGGTTCGGTTACCGATGCAATCACACCGAAATCGCCCCCGCCGTCGGCAAACCGGTAGTCGACCGCCGGCGCCCTGCCCTGATCGCGGCCCACTTCGGTCATGGGAAAGACGGAATGGATTCGCTCCAGAATCTCATCCTTGGAAACCATCTTCTCTGACTTCCAACTGTTGGAATTCCCGACGTCCATGTACTCGATGAACCGAATATCGAACCCATGGGAGCGGGAAAACTCCACCAGGGAGACAATCTCGTCATCGTTGACTCCCCGTTCTATGACTGCGTTGATCTTGATCGGATGAAAGCCCTGGCTCCGGGCGGTAAACAACCCCTCCAACACTTTGGCCAGGTTGCCTCGCTTGACGATCCGCTTGAATTTCTCGGGATCCAGAGTGTCCAGGCTCAGGTTGATTCGCTTCAGCCCCGCCGCCTTGAGGAGGGGGGCCTGCTCGGCCAGCAGGGCTCCGTTGGTGGTAAGACACAGATCCTGCAAGCCGCCGATGGCAGCCAGCCGCTCCACCAGCCGGTGCAGATCCTTGCGCAAGAGAGGCTCACCCCCGGTCAGGCGAATTCTCTCCACACCCAGCCCGACGAAAATGCGGGCCAAGCGTTCCATTTCCTCAAAGGTCAGGATCTCATGCTTCGCGATCCAGACATACTCGTCAAAGGGCATGCAATAGGAGCAGCGGAAGTTGCACCGATCCGTCACCGATATTCTCAGGTCCTTCAGAGGGCGTTGAAAGGTATCAACCAGCATGATGGAAACAAGCGCTGCGCAGGCGTCGGCAGCCACCTATGAAAAAAGGCCATTCCTCCTCTCGGAAAAATGGCCTTCGAATCTTTGCAACCCGGATCCGCAACCAAGCCTCGAACGGCTGCCGAGCTACACGTGGAAGGATTCGCCGCAACCGCAGGTGCTCTTGACGTTGGGGTTGTGAAACTTGAAGCCGGCGCCGGTGAGGCTTTCAATATAGTCGATCTCGGTCCCGTCCAGGTAAATCATGCTTCCCTTGTCCACGAAGACCTTGAACCCCATCAACTCAAGAACCTCATCCCCTCCATTGGCTTGCTTCTCGAAGCCCATCTGATACTGAAAGCCCGAACACCCCCCGCCTACGATCTGCACTCGCAAGCCGGCGTACTGCTCCTGCTGGCCTTCCAGTATTTCCTTGACTTTACCCTGAGCTTTGTCGGTGATCTTCAGCATTGCGTTTGCGGCTCCTTTCAGCCCTCCAGCGATGACGAATCCTCAATAGAGCTATTGTAGCGGTTCCGGCAGAAAAATCAATCCCCCACATCAGAGGAAGCTGCCGGAGCGCGTTCCTGAAGCACTCCGTTCCAGGGAGGCACCACGACGGACACGTCCCCGTAGCACTTGGATTGACAGGCCAATCGGACGACCGGGTGCTTGCGGGCGGTCTCTCCCGGGGGGGCGTAGCCGAAATACTGCAGACGGCGCTTTTCGAATGCGGTGATTTCCGAAAGGTTTTCCCGTCCGGACAGCACACCGATCCAGCAGTAACCACAAGCAGCGCTTCGGCACTGCACCGGCACCGGCCCGGCAATCCGCCGGTGATCCAGTTCCCGAAAATCCCGCGGGTCGTTGCCGCTGGCCATCGACAGGTCCTGTCCTTCCAGGGCCTCAAAGTGAGACTCCCGGACACTCTCGTCATAGGTCACCCGGTACCTCTTGGACTTCCAGATCAGGGTCTTCCAGCCGCCCTGCCCCTTTCGCAACTTCAGCACTCCGGCCGCCGACTTCCGTCGCCCGTTCGGGGCTGGACCGCTGGCGCACTTGGCCAACGAGGACAGTCCTACCTGCCGCAGCACCATCATTCCCACCGCCGTGATGCCCGTCAACAGGGCCTGCTCCACCTGCAGCCTGTTTGCCAGCCCACGGGACAATTCCAGGATGTGAGCATCCAGGCTGGTCTTGGGGGGCTCCGAGACCTCCTCCGCATAGGCCAGCACCGCCTGCTTGACCTCCGGCCAATACCTCGACCCGAACAGAAAGGCCACGGAGGTATCGATCTGCTCCTCCAAACGCGGCTTTCCGTCCAACTGAAAGTCCTTGAATACCTGGGCCGGATCGGGGGAGCGGTCCAGAGCCAGCCGGAGCTTCAGGGGCCAGAAGGCAAACCAGATCCGGGTGGCCTGGCTGTCAACCGGGTGGATTCGGGGAAGGATTCGAGTCAGGGCCTCGGCCCAGTCACTCTCCTCCAACTGAGTCAAATAGCTTTCGAAAACCGTCTTGCCGGCAGCCATATTTCGGGACTCCCACCTTTTCCGCCCAACCAAAAAATGGGCTATCCTTCAAGGATAGCCCATTGAGCGCCTCTCCTGGCCGCAATCCCCACAACCCACCGCTACTTGGAAGGAGCTGAGATCTGGACCAGTTCGTCCGGTTTCTTGTTGAGGACTATTTCCTCGTAAACCTTGCGCACCTTGGCCGCCTCCCGGGCCGCCTTTCTGCGCATCCGCGCCTCGTCAGCCGCCGTCTGCGGGCCATCGCCCAGCGCTCTCACTCTGGCGGCATCCTCGGCATCCACCTTGAGAAAGTGATCGTAGCTCTCCAGACCGACCTTCTTGCCCTTGGCGAACACCTCGTGCTTCCCGTGATTCTTGTACCAATCGGCCACGGTCGCGTTCTTGTGCATGTTCTCGATGATCTTCCGCCACCCCACCCCGGTGTTGTAAGCACAGAAGGAGATCTCTCCCTCCTGGGTGGCATAGGGAATGATACACATTTCAGTTCGCCGGAAGTCGTAGTTGAACAGGTCCTGGAACCACATTCCCGAAATAAAGAGGAAGTTCCAGGGATCCGAGCGGCGCTTCTTGACGTCCTCAATGGTTCGGCTGGGGTCCGACTTGCCATACTTGAGGTCGGCGTCGCCGGAGGTATTCCAGGTCTTGTCGAACTTCTTGAGGATATCGGACAGAACCAGACTCGGCGGCGCCTTGAAGGGGGAGTAGTTCTTCAGCAGCGCCATCGCCATCATGAAGTTGGAGAAGCTCTTGCCTCGAGCCGCGTCGGTAATCATGCGCATGTCCCCCATCAACCCGGGAACGTCGATGAACTGGGGAACCGCCGCCACCTCCTTGTTCTCCTTGTTGATCATTAAGGCCGTGCCCACGCCGCAATTGGGGTGGCAGCCGCAACTGAAGGTGCCCCATTCCCGGTCGGGACCGTGCACCAAGTCCGCGTAGTCGGCAAAGCCCCCCATGATCGAGATCGGAAACCAGTCCCGGGTCGGTTCCGCGATCCCGGTCTGGGTCTTCACGTCGCTGGCCATGTGAGACAGGGTGTAGCGCTGGCGGTGGCGGCGATCGGGGGTGATCTCCTCATCCCGGCCGGTGAAGGAGACCGGCTGGAAAGCGATGAAGGCGATCTTCTTGGGGTTGTCGATAGCGAAGCGGATGATGGGGCCGACCTGGTCGTTGTTGACTTCGTTGATCAGGGTGGTCACCAGAACGATCTCGATGCCGGCTTCGTGCATGTTGTTGATGGCTCTCAGCTTGACGTCGAAGAGATTGCCGATCTGGCGATGGCTGTTGGCATCGTTGCCGATTCCGTCGAATTGCAGGTAGGCGTAGCGAAGTCCGGCCTCGGCGGCCTTGCGAGAGAACTCCTTGCTCTTGGCAAACTCAATGCCGTTGGTGGCCGCCTGCACGCTGTTGTATCCCAGCTCGCGCGCCAAACTCACAGCCTTCAGAAAGTAGGGCGACATGGTCGGCTCACCACCGGAAAATTGAATGGACATCTGTCTCTTGGGCTTGATTTCCAGGGCATTGGTCATAATCTCCCGGATCTCTTCCCAACTGAGCTCGTGAACATAGCCGACCTGATTGGCATCCATGAAACAAGGGTCGCACATCATGTTGCAGCGGTTGGTAAGGTCCACGGTCAAGACCGATCCCCTGCCATATTTGATGGTGCTGGTGCCGTGCTTGTGCAACCGCTCGTCGTTGTGAGCACGGATGTCCCTGCCGGGAAAGTTGCCCTCGATCCACTCCAGGAATGCCACGTCCTTGGCCATCATGTCCTCGAACTTGCCGTGCTGCGGACACTCCTTGACCATCCAGACTTCGCCGTTCCGCTCAATGATCTGCGCCTTGATTTCACCCACGTGTTCGGTCACCAGCGAGCGCCAGTCCTGTTCTCCATTGATGATCTTTTCCCTGGCCTCCATGACACAGACGGGGCAAAGGGAGTCGGTGGTTCTGGGGAATCCCAAGGTGGGTTTCGACTTCTCCCATGACTTCTGCAGAGGCTTGTCCGACCATTTGGGCGTAAAGGAAGGATTGGGGAAATGCTTGTTGAAGAACTGGACGGTGTTGAACACCACCCCGGCCGCCGAGCATACGGCGGTGTCCGCGTATTTCATCAGGCGCTTGCCTGTTGCGATAGACATGTTCTCTTTCTCCCAAATAAGGTTCTTTCACCCCCTGCCTGCAGGAAGTGAAAGGCTGATAGCCCGTCGAATCGCGTCTCTTCCGGAGAGGCGCAATTCCCGACAGGTTAGCTCTAGAGACCCTGAACTCACCGATGACGATTGCTGAAACCGGGACTGTCCCCGGATGATGTTCAGGAGAAGCCGCTCTGGCTGATCCGGCAATATTAACTCAAAACTGACAATAATTGGTAGCCCGTTTGGGCAACCGGCCGGTGAGAGCCTTGGGACCGGCTTTCCGGGCTGTCCGGAAACATTACCGTTATCAAGCTGGTGCAATATATTACGCTGCCGGAACACCTGAAAAGCACCTTGCAGGGAATGGTGCCATTTGAGGGGTGAGCGGTGCAAAATCGGGTGCTTTACGATCCTGGAAGTGAATCTTCGGCGGCAGGCTCAGCCGGAACGGTCCCGGGGGGGCCGTTTTCCCGTGGCTGCCCGAGCACCGGCGCTTCCCCGATTGACGATCCGTTGGTTGAACCCGCCTTGACCTCGGAAGAAGCCTGCGGCTACCATGCCTCATGACTCAGTTCCTGCCGCTGTTTCCCCTGGACATTGTCCTGTTTCCCAAAATGGTCCTTCCTCTCCATATTTTCGAGGAGAGGTACAAGGAGATGATAGGGGAATGCCTCCGGTCCAGGACACGCTTCGGAGTGTTGTATGCCCATGACCGCACCACGGAAAAGGTCGGCTGTCTGGCCGGAATCCTCAAGGTCCTCAAGAAATACGAAGACGGCAGAATGGATCTGTTGACCCAGGGCGGCGACCGCTTCGAGATCCTGCATTTCGACACTTCGGCCTCCTATCTGCGGGGATGGTCGGAGCCTTTTACCGACCGGGGCCAGCCCCAACCACCCGACGGAAAGGCAGTCGAGCGACTGCTGGAGCTCTATCGCGAAACCGCCTACATCCTCAACCGCAAGGAGGCCGACAAGGTCGCGGTCTCCCCGCCCGGCTACCAGGGATTGAGTTTTCAGATCGCCTCAGCCTTCGCACTACCGAAAGAAGTCAAGCAAAGGGTTTTGGAAGGGCGCAGCGAAACGGAAAGAGTGGCCATTCTCACCGCCTACTTCAACGAAAATCTTCCCCGCCTGCGCCGAACCGAAATTGCCGCCAAAAGGGCCGGCTCCAACGGTCACGTTCGCTGAGACGGAAACCGCCCGGGCCCTGACCGCAGGCCCCGGATGAGCAATGCAGGCCGGCAGGAATTTGTGCTATCTTGTCGCTCTGAAATTCGGCCCACGGGTTACCTATGGAAGCATCATTGAAACAGCGAGGCCATTGGGGATCCAGAATCGGTTTCATCCTGGCGGCTGCCGGTTCGGCGGTGGGGCTGGGCAACATCTGGAAGTTCCCCTACGTGACCGGTGAAAACGGTGGAGGCATCTTCGTCCTCGTCTACCTGGCTTGCGTGCTTCTGGTCGGTCTGCCGATCATGATCGCCGAGATCCTTATCGGGCGTACCACCCAAAGCTCTCCGGTGGGAGCCTTCCAGTCTCTGGCCGGAACCCGGAGCCCATGGGTAGGGATGGGTTGGCTGTCAGTCGTCTCCGCATTCATCCTCCTTTCCTTCTACAGCGTGGTGGCCGGATGGTCTCTCCACTACACTTGGCTCTCCGTCAGCGGACAGTTGGCTGGCCTGGGGCCGGACAATGTGGCTCCCGTTTTCGGAAGCCTCCATGCGTCGGTCGGTGCGAATCTCTTTTGGCACCTGATCTTCATGGGCTTGACCATCGCGGTGGTTTTCGGAGGAGTCTCCAAGGGGGTCGAACGCTGGTCGCGGATCCTGATGCCGGCCCTGTTGATCATGATGCTGGTTCTGCTGGGAAACTCCTTGACGCTGGATGGATTTGGCAAGGCGGTGCAATTCCTGTTCGGCTTTCACCAGGACAAGTTCACGGCCGCCGGGGCTTTGGAAGCTTTGGGACACGCCTTCTTCAGCCTCAGCCTGGGGATGGGTGCGATGCTCACCTACGGCAGCTACCTGCGCCGCCGGGACGACATCGTGGGGGCCTCCGTCACCATTTCCGCCCTGGATACCTCCATTGCTCTGGTCGCCTCGCTGATGCTCTTCCCCATCATCTTCAGCTACGGCATGGAGCCGGCTGCAGGCCCGGGCCTGGTGTTCATCAGCGTGCCCATCGCCCTGAGCCAGATGCCGGGAACGACGTTTCTGGCAACGATCTTCTTTGCCCTGCTGGTCTTTGCCGCCCTGACCAGCGCCATTTCCATGCTGGAGGTCGCTACCTCCTACCTCATCGACCAACGAGGCTGGCAGCGCCGGTGGGCGGCGGTGGCGGCGGGATTGACCACCGCCCTGGTGGGGCTGCCGTCAGCGCTCAGCGGTGGGACCCGAATGTTCGGCTCCGGCATGGAGGCGCTGGTGGGCAGGAACTGGTTCGACAGCCTGGACTACCTGGTCACCAACTGGATGCTTCCACTGGGCGGACTGGGGATGGCCCTGTTTACCGCCTGGCGCATGAACCAGCGGTTGCGCCAGGAGGAATTCCTCTCGGGCAGCCGCCTGCGCGGGTTCTACCAGAGCTGGCTGTTCCTGCTGAAGTATCCGGTTCCTGTCGCCATCCTGCTAATTTTCCTGAACGCCGTGGGTCTTGTTTAGAGGAGGGAGGGTCGGAGCGGCAGCTTGTCGAGGAATTTCTCCCCCTCCCTCGGCGCCCGGATTGGGGGAGCCACAGCGGTTCAAGGGCAATCAGCTTGTCGATCGTCCGATCGTCATTCCGGCTCCGTAGCCTGCCCAGGCAGGGCAGCACCCTAACCATCTTTCCGGAGAGCACCCCTTGGTTTCGTTTGCCCTCATCCTCCTGGCCGCTGTCGGCCTGACGATTTCCAGCTACTTTACGGCGGTCGCATACGGCTGGATCGATCCCACGGAAAAGTGGATCCCGTCCTTCTGCCGCATGGGAGAGCAGACCTGCAGCCGGGTGATATTTTCCCCCAGGGCCCGTGTCTTCGGCCTTCCCAATTCCCTGCTGGGCCAGCTCTTTTACGTTGCAATCCTGGCGGCGACCTTCGCCGATCTGATATTTCTGAAACCGTTCTTTTTCCTGTTTCTGTCGGCCAGTTTCCTCACCGTGCTGCTGGGGATCTATCTCAGCTATTCCCTGCTCTACCTGACCCGGATACGATGTGTGCTGTGCTTTACCTCTCACGCCATCAACGGGGTCATCTTCCTGATCCTGTTGCTGGCCGGAGCTTGACTGTTTTCGCCGGAAGCTATCATTCCAGCTCATGTGGCATACTTGCGGCGGACGATATCCCTGTGAGGAAGTTAAGAGCCCCATACGAGGACACTCATGGACCTTGACAAGCTGCTCAACACGTTTACAGACACCAAGAAAACCACAGACGCGATCGTACGGACTCTCAAGCAAATTTCCAGGCTGGATGAAGACCGCGCCGCCAATTTTCGGCAAATTCAGTCGCGCATGGTGAAGATAGGCGACATGACGGGCCAGATGGAGCCGGGAAGCCGGCAGGTGCCTGACCTGCAGGCATGGCTGGATGAGTACGCGAACCAATTGGAAGAGGCGCGGGGCGAGTTGGGGCAGCGATTTGGAGTAGAACTGGAGCAGTGGCTGGAGGAAACGGGCCGTTCCCTGTCAGGACATTACCCTGAACTGAAAACCGGGCTGTTCACCATCGAACTCGACTTCGATGGAGGTTATGCAATCCTCTGGTACGGTCCGAGACAGGAGCAGTTGGGACGATACCGTCTGTCTCCCCGGGAAGTAGCCAGTCGCGTGCAGAAAAGCGAGCGAGACCTTGGAGTAGAGCTGCCGGTTGAAGACTTTCTGACGCGATTGGAGGAAGCCTACCTCAGTTGCATCGAAGGGAGAAGAAGCAGGAAGGCGCCCATCATCCAGGTTCTCTGCCAGCTTTCCTTCTTGCTCCAGACGCCAAACTTCAGGAGTGACCCCAAGAGGGAGAATTACAGGGGGTATGGCCGCGCCGACTTCAGTTATGACCTGTATCGCGTCCAGCGAGAAGCGGGGCAAACCCGGCAGGGGAAAAAGCTGCACCTCGCCATTGCCACCAGGTCCCAGACGGAGCAGCGCGCCAGACACCTCTGGATTCCGGAAAGTGAAGACGGCAGAGGTTCTGCTTACTCCCACATCACGTTCGAAGAGGAGGTGGTGAGTTGACCGAAATTGCCCCTGATGCAGCCCGCGGGATCATTGAAAGAGTTGGAGGCAGCGGCCAGCCGCCTGAGTATGGTTCTCACCTGTTCACGGTCGGACTGGAGCCCTACCTGTCAGTCATCGAAAAAGAATATCTTTCCGGCTTTGTCCGGCAGGGCAGTTCCGCCTTCAAAATGGTCGTGGGCGTGTATGGCGGGGGAAAGACTCACTTCCTGTACTGTGTCCGGGACCTCGCCTGGAAGCACAACTTCGTGGTGTCATACGTTGACCTCAGGCAGGGCGAAAGCCCGTTCCACAGGCTGGAACTGGTGTACAGGGCAATCGCCCGGGTCATCATGCCGCCATTCAAGGACGAGGGTTTTCTTTCAGGAAGTGGTGAACACGACTCGGGAATCACCAGCTTTCTCAGAACCTGGTACGCCCGGAAGTTCCAGGAGTTCAACAATATGGGGCTGGGGGATGGGGTGCGCCAAGAGATGCTCAACTATGTTGACAGTATCGCAGGCATTGAGAGCATCAGCTTTTCCAGAGCCGTCAAAGCGGCGTTCAAGGCATCGCTGGACCGCCAGGAAGATGAATTCACAGACATCTGCCAGTGGCTGAGCGGCGAGGGCTACGACCGCCGGGCTCATGGGCGGCACGGCATTCTCCAGCGGCTTGACCGGACTACCGCGTTCACCCTGCTGCGCTCCCTTGTGCAGTGGATTCGCCAGATCGGTTATTCCGGTCTGGTGATTGCGCTGGACGAAGCCGAGCGTATCCCAAGCCTGGCGGCAAGACAACGCGAGCAGCACCTGAGCAATCTGCGCGAGATTATCGATGAATGCGGACACTCGAATTTTCAGCATGTGATGATTCTGTACGCCGTTCCGGATGAGACCTTTCTGGAAGGCAGAACCCAGACCTACGAAGCGTTGCGCCAGCGCGTTTCCACCGTGTTTGAAATCCCCAACCCGTCCGGTGTGAAGATCGATCTGGAAAAGATGATACCCAATCCGGTCGAGTTCCTGCGCGAGGTCGGCGCCAAACTTGCGAATGTCTACTCATCCGCGTACCACCACTCTTTTGAGGAGGCGAAACTCCGGAAGACAGTCGATCTGGTCGCATCCAAGGCCCACGAACTGCGATATGGCGACACCGGTTACAAGCGCATATTCATGCAGAATCTGGTCAAAGGGCTTGATATCCTGCGAGACACGGCTTCACCTCCGTCACCGGAGCAACTCCGGATGAAATAATGAAAGACCCTCCACAATCATGTCTGAAGAAGAACTGTTACATTCCAGGTATGGCGCTGGAAAAGTTGTCGCCGAGCGGTATGGGGGCTTTGAGAAGCGGATGGTGTTCCGGAACGGCCTGGAACGCTGGGTCAGGCTGGACGACCTCAAGGATGTGAACCGCCGCCGGCCGGTGTCCTTCACTTGCCCGACATTTCAGCACATTCCTGTTGAAAAGTTGAGCGCCCGCCAACTCATCGAGGCGCTCCGCTTGGGAATCGTGCCCTACCAACATGTTGAAGACTTCACCTTCGGGCGCAAGAGAGAAATGGACAAGTTGCGGAAGTGGCTGGGTGCGCCGTCGAAGGGTACGCTCCGGGTGGTTGGGGAATATGGGACAGGCAAGAGCCATCTCCTTGGCTACGCTCGTGGCCGGGCTCTTCTGGATGGCTTTGCGGTGGCCTCGGTTGACATGGACCCCAACGAAAATCCATTCCACAAGCCAAAGCGCGTCTATGCGCGACTGGTTCAGAGCTTTCGTTATATTTCCAGGGTCGATCACAGGGAAAGAGGCTTTCGTGACTTCCTGCAAGAGGCGCTTGGCGCGGGTTTCCTGGAGGACCACCGGTATTTCAGCCGGCTCGTCCAGCCGGACGACGATCTGTGGAACTGGATAGAGGCACGTGAAGCGGCCCCGCGCCCGGTGCCAGCCTATGACCCCAAATACAAGCGCTACCTGTCCCTGTTCGACTATTCCACTGCCGCAAACATCTACTGCTACCTGATCAGCGCCCTGGGCTGGGCCGCGCGCGAGGCTCTGGGGCTCAGAGGACTACTGCTGCTCTTTGACGAAGCCGAAACCATCGGCGCCCGTTTCCACCCTTACCAGTCCCGACGGGGGCGTCATTTCATAACCGCGCTGACAAGGATGGCCGGAAACAACCGGCGCCTGGTGAAGCTCCCCGGAAACTCCGGCCTTCCCTACGCTCGCCATGCGAACGACATACCTTTCCTGTACCGTATCCCCTGCGGCGTGAAACTGCTTTTCGCGTTCGCCTCCGACTTTGACTTGTACCGGATTTCAGAACTGAAGCGCGCGCCGGGCCTCGAGTTGGAATCCTTGTCCGTCCAGGCGCTGCGGGATGTTTTCGAGCAGGTCTGCAAATTTTACCGGGACGCCTATGACCTGGGAGGGAACTTCAATACGAGCAGGCTGTTCGCCAGCGTGAATTCAAGCAAAAATCACACCAGGACGTTCGTCAAGGGATCGGTTGAGGCGCTGGACTGGGCGCGATTCAATCCCGGGAAGCCCCTGGAGGAGGCGCTGAACACAACCACATGAACAATGCCGCATCATTCGGAATCGACTCCTTCAATTTCAGGGTTTTCAGAACCTTTGACGCGGCAAAGTCCCAGACGCCACTTTGAGATGATTCCTTACAACGAAGACTCTGCCGTAAGGCGCAGACTGAGACGCGCATGGACACCCTTCTTCGCCCGGTTTGGCCGGCTCACCCGAACACAGCTCGACGCCATACCCTCAATCCTGAAGGGCAGAAGCCTGGTAGTCACGGCGCCCACTGCGTCCGGCAAGACCGAAGCAATCGTAGCGCCTCTTGCCGAGCGGTGTGTCGGCGAGGGCTGGCCGAACCTGTCGGTCGTGTACGTGGTTCCCACGCGCGCGCTGGCCAATGACACCCTGACTCGCATCCAGGATCCCTTGCAGGACATGGGACTGAATGTTGTTTTGAAACACGGAGACCGGCCCTATCTGTCTGGCAATCTGCCAGACTTCCTGATTACCACCCCGGAGTCCCTCGACTCCCTGATTTGCCGCAGACCGGATGTCTTCCATCATTTGCAGGCGCTCATAATCGATGAAATCCATCTCCTGGACAACACCTGTCGCGGCGACCAGATTCGCCTGCTGATACAAAGGCTCCGGAGCTTGGCGGCTCACGCTGATTTCAGCGTTCAATTGATGTCCGCCACTCTGTCGTCTCCCTGGGAAGTCGCATCAAGATACGTCAACGAATTCGACGTGGTGACATCAGGGGGACAGCGGAAAATTGACCACCATATCCTGGATTCTCTTGAGGACGTCCGTAGACTGGCGCGTGAACGAGGATGGAAAAAACTTCTTGTCTTCTGCAATATGCGCGAGTCGGTGGAGCGCATCGGGGATGAACTCATCGGGTTGTGGCATCCGTATCCCGTGGTTGTCCATCATGGAAGCCTCGACCGCCGCATAAGAGAGGAAGCCGAGGCGGTCATGAAGAGCGCGGAGGTTGCCGCCTGTGTCGCAACCTCAACCCTGGAAGTTGGAATTGACATTGGCGATATCGACCTGATCGTGATTGCGGAAACGCCCTGGAGCCTCTCATCGCTGCTCCAGCGCACTGGACGGGGCAACCGGCGGAAAGAGATCATACACGCCGCCGCCATCGCCAATTCGGACGAAGAAAAAGGACACCTGGAATTGATGTTCAACAGCGCCACTTGCGGACAGCTTCCCGCAGAGAGCTACCAGGCTGATTTTTCAGTAGCCGTCCAGCAGATATTCTCCTGCCTGTTTCAATTTCCTCAAGGAGTTCACGAGTCAACCCTTATCGGCCTGCTATCGACTCTATGCCCTGAGGAGAGCGTGCAATTGATACTCAATCACCTGCGTCAGAAGGATTACATCGTCCAGGCTAGAGGCCGGTGGTACGCAACCTCGAGGTTGATGAACATCGGGATTCGGGGGAAAATTCATTCCAACATCCCTGATACACAGACCTACGATGTTGTCGACGTCAACTCGGGGAGGAAGATTGGGACCATCGCGGGTGTATTCGATGAGGTGTTCACTCTCGGAGGGAGAGTATGGAGAGTCGTTTCGGTATCAGGCAACATCATCAGGGTCAAGCGTCATGGAGAGCGGGCGCCGGCCGCCATGTTCCAGCGTCACCGGAACCGGGGCGCTTTCGCTCACCTTCTGCCTGAAGGACTCCTCTGACAATTCTCCCTCTCGCACAGAATTGGGATAGACCCACTGGGAGGCTGACAGTAAATGAATATGCATTCGGCGCTGGATGGAATGGGAGTTCGGGCAGACCTGCTTTCAGCCCGGGAAAAATCGTTTCTGGACGAGAACGGATACCTCGTCTTTCCCGAGATACTCACCCGGAGCCAAGTCCGGACCTTCAACCATCACTTGGCGGCGCTGGCAGAGAAGGAGGAGAACTGCGGCCGGGTGGAGGAGGGCTTTCAACAGGGCACCATCGTGGTTCTGGACCTGGTCAATAAGGACCCTGTCTTCGATATCTGCATCAGCCACCCCCGGATTCTGGCGGCCGTCGACCGCGTTCTGCCGGAGGGGTTTCGGCTCTCGTCTCTCTGTTCCCGGGCCGTGCTATCCGGGGGCGGGCACCAGGAGCTTCACCCCGACTGGCATCCCGCCTGGTGGAGGGACCGCAAGCAGCCCAGCGACCACTTTTCCTGCAACACGCTCTGGATGCTGGACGACTTCACCTCGGACAACGGCGCTACCCGGATTGTGCCGGGATCCCATCTGGGACTGACCTTCCCCGAGGATGAAATGGACGATCTCGAACAGCCGCACGCCAAGGAAATCTGCCTCACCGGGCCCGCCGGAAGCGTAGTGGTCTTCACCGGACACACCTGGCACAGCGGCGTCAGAAACCGAACGGATGCGCCGCGGAGATCCATCACCGCCTATTTCTGCCGGAGGGATCAACCTCAGCAGACCGATCAGCGTCAGGCAATTCAACCGGCCACCTCCCAACGGCTCGGCCAGGCGGCCCTGTACCTGCTGGATGTTTAACCCGAGTGGCCCACTGTGGGTCCGGCAATGGCGCGTTTTCAATTAAGTTTGAGCCTTTTGCAAAATTCTTCAGGTAGCGGGACTTTTTGCGGGGAGGGTTGTGCCCCCCGGGAGCGCGGGCGTCCCGCCCGCACCAGAACTGGCAGAGTCGTGGCGATTGGTTGCACAGGGTTCGTCGGTTCACTCGCCCGCTGGGGCCGGGCCAGCGCCTGGACAAGAATGCGGGCGGGACGCCCGCGCTCCCGGGGGGAAATCCATGGCCAGACAAACGCAGATCCGTCCAGAGCTTCCGGATCATCACCTTTGCCATCCCGATGTCATGCCCCACTACGAATATTGCAAAAGGCTCGTTTACCAACCACTGCAGGAGCGCCGCCTTGAACCGCCGACGGTTTCTGAAACAGCTCACCGGACTCACCGGGGGCTTGGCGCTGCCTCGGCTGGCGTTGCCTGACTCATCCCCTCCGCCCGCGGCGGCTTCAGGCCGGCCTCGGCCCAAAGAGACCGCCCGCCGGGAGACTCTCCATAACGGCATCCAGCTATCGGACCCCTGGCCTCCCCGCTATCCCCCGGAAGACTTCCGCACGCCTGTCGAACCTCCTTACCTGACGGAAATCCCCCAGGTCATCCCCATCGACCGGGGGCGGCAACTGTTCGTGGACGACTTCCTCATCTCCAGCAGCACTCTCAAACGCTCCTATCACAGGGCCAGCCTGCACCCGGAGAACCCGGTCCTGAAGCCGGAGACCTCCCTGGAGATGAACGGGGGCCTGCGGCCGGTGGCCTGCCCTTTCAACGACGGCGTGTTTTACGACCCCGAGGACCGTTTGTTCAAGATGTGGTACCACGCCGGCTGGTTCGACGGCATCGCCTACGCCACCAGCCGGGACGGGATTCACTGGACCCGACCGCGCCTGGACGTCGAACCGGGAACCAACAGGGTCCTGGTTCGGGGAAAGGGATATGAAAGGGACGGCGTAGGAATCTGGCTCGACCAGGAGACTGCCGACCGGCAGCAGCGATTCAAGATGTTTGCCTTCTTCAGGGGGCCGGACAACTTTCGGAGAGGAGAAGTCTATACCTCGGCGGACGGCATTCATTGGGGCGAGCCCACACCCACCGGCCCCTGCGGCGACAACACCACCTTTTTCTACAATCCCTTCCGCAAGGTCTGGGTCTACAGCATTCGCACCTTTCAATTCCAGCCCAGGCTGAGCCGGCTGCGTGGTTACCGGGAACACTCCGACTTCGTGGGTGGAGCCGCCTGGGAAGAGAGCGACGTCCACCACTGGGCCGGCGCCGACGAGCTGGACCCGCCGGCTCCCGACCTGGGCTATCCCACCCAGCTCTACAACGTGGATGCGGCCGGCTACGAGAGCCTGATGATCGGCCTGCTGGCCATCCACCGGGGACCGCCCAACCAGATTTGCCTGGAGGGCGGGTTTCCCAAACTCACCGAGCTGTGCCTGGGCTTCAGTCGAGACGGCTTCCACTGGCACCGCCCCGACCGGCGCTCCTTCATCGCCCCCTCCCGCCGCAAGGGCACCTGGAACCGAGCCTACCTCCATTCGGCCGGGGGCTGCTGCCTGGTGGTGGGAGACCAGCTCCACTTCTACTTCGGGGCCTGGTCCGGGGAGTCTCCCAAGTTGGGGGGCGACATGTATGCGGGTGGCAGCACGGGACTGGCCGTCCTGCGCCGGGATGGCTTCGCCTCGCTGGACGCCCTGCAATCGGGGGGCATGGTCACTACCCGGCCGGTGCGCTTCCAGGGCCGTTATCTGTTCGTCAACCTGCAGGCGCCGCGGGGGCAGCTGCAAGCCGAGGTCCTTGACGCGCAAGGCGTCACCATTGCCCCGTTTTCCAGGCAAGACTGCCTGCCGGTGACGGGAGACAGCACCCTCAACCGGGTCGTTTGGAAGGAGGCTGCCGATCTCTCCCGGCTGGCCGGCCGTCCCGTCCGCTTCCGATTTCACCTGACCAACGGCAGACTCTACTCCTTCTGGGTCAGCCCCTCGGAGACCGGAGCCAGCCACGGCTACGTGGCTGCCGGCGGTTCCGGTTTCACCGGCCCCAGCGACACGGTGGGAAGAGGTGCCGGCTGAGGCGGGGGCGAGGCGAGCGCAGGCAACACTATGGTCGGCACACGAAACGATCCCGGTCATTTTGACATCTTGATGTCTGTCTGATACATTTTGATGTATGCCACGGACAACGCTTGCCATTGAAGACCGTCTTCTCCGCCGTCTCAAGGAGAAGGCAGCTCGCGAGGGAAGTACTCTTCAGCAGGTTGCCAACGAACTGTTGCGGCAGGGTCTGGACATGCGACCGCAGCGGTTGGACTACCGACTCGAACTCGAAGGTTGGGATGCGGCGGAACTGCCGGGTGTCGACGTGCTCGACCGGGACAAGATGCTCGACATCCTGAGTAAAAGCTAATCCGTGCGCGCCTTCGACACCAACGTTCTGGTCTTCGCTGAAATCAGGACCAGCCGTTTCCACGAAACAGCTCGCCAACTTCTCAGTGAGGCGGCAGAAGGATCCGGCCCGTGGGCTCTGCCATGGCCCTGCGTTTACGAATTCCTTCGCGTCGTTACCTACCCGCGGGTCTATTACCCGCCAGTCCCCGTACCAAGGGCCTTGGAAGACCTGAGCCGCATTCTCGCCTCTCCGACTCTCATCCTGTTATCGGAAACCGAGCGTCACAATGGAATTTTTCAGCAGGTCATCAGGGCATCTGGCGCCGCCGGCAACCTGATCCACGACGCCCACATTGCGGCGCTCTGTCTCGAGCATGGCGTCTCCGAGTTTGTCACGGGGGATCGGGATTTCCTGAGGTTCTCGGATCTTCGAGTCACCAACCCCTTTACGTAGTCAAACACCGTGAAACTCTCGGCAAAGCCGGGACTTTACCGGGATGGAGAATGTGGCTGCCGGCGGTCTCGGTTTCACCGGCCCCAGCGACAGGGTGGGAAGGGCTGCCGGCTGAGCCGGTACTTCCGGTTGGCGTACAAGCCCGCTTCCTGAATCTTCAGCGTTTCTTCAAGTCAATCCCGAAAGCGGAAGGAGAACAGGTCGGCGTCCTTCATCACGAAACGGAGGCGCACCGGTTTCCCCGCCAACCCACTCACATCCTGGCTGCCCTCCCAGGCCACGATCGGGGTCTGGTAGCTGAGGTTGCTCTCGGCAACCGTGCTTTTCGGGTCCCGGCCGGTGCTCAGCGGGGGCGGCACCTTTCCCCAAGCCACGATACGCGAGATCTCGTCTCCGATGATCTCCGGACACTCCGCCAGGGAAAAACCCGGAATGGGTTTTCCGTCCGCGGTTTGGATCTCAGCCCGAATGCTGCCGGCGGCGCTGGTGGAGTAATTGATCTCCAGCCTGTTCCCCTCGAAGGTAATGGGCTTCGTCACCATCTCTCCCCCGTGATAGGGAGCATGCAGCGAGGCGAATCCGTCCAGGCGCAACGACAGCCGTTGCAGGTGGGCGGTGGACTGGCCGTAGTCCCGCTGTAGGTAGAGAGACATCTCTGCCGGACCGGTCTGCACCACCCCCAGGGCCGGGTAGTTGGTGCGGGTGGACCAGTTGCTCTGACCGCGTCCGGGCCTGACAAGGCTCTCCTTGAAGGTGAAGTCGTAGCGGTTTGACCCCGCCCGCGAAGACAGCAGCACGGCGTCGGAAACATCCCGCATGCCCCCGCTGATGCGGTTGTGGCGCAAATCGAGGAATTTCAGCTCGTCCGGCGTCAGCAAGCGCCGGCCGAAATGGATGCGGCCCGGAAGGGATATATAGATCTGGGGGGCACGGAAATAGGGTTGGGTCTGGTTGGTGTAGAGGTGCTGGGAGGGCGTGGTGGTGCCCGTGTCGCTGTAGCTCATGAGCGTTTGCGGACTCCAGTTGAGAAAATCACCGGAGGTGGCCCGAGCCGTTGCCCGGCGTCCGCCCACCATGTGGCGGGCGTAGAGCACGTACTGCTGTTCCACCTCCGACCAGAACATGACGTTCTGCGAATCGAAGTTGTTTTCCATGGCATAGGGAACGATGGGGGCTTCCCGAATCTTTCGCCAGCGAACGCCGTCTTCCGAAACGTAGCCCACCAGGCTGTACGGTGCCTGGACATCCCGCGCGTTGGCCTTGTAGCGTTCCGACCGGGGCACCCCGGGACGAGTATCCAGGAAGGCGCAGAACTGACCCGAAACGGGCACGATGACGTTGTTGGCCGTCGAGCCGTCGACTTCCACCAACCCCAGGTGGGGCTTGGTCCAGCGTATCCCGTCCCGACTCTCGGCATAGCAGGTCAGGCGGGGCCTGGCGAGTCGGCAACGGTAGTACATCCGGTAGACGTCGCCATCCTTCAGAACGGTGGTGTAAAAGGCCAGCGAATCCTCCCAGGGCTGGTCATACTTGATTGCGACGTTTTCCGGTCTCGGTTGCTCCAGCCTGAGTTCCAGTCCTTCCAGCCGGTCCACCAGGTACCGGTCCACAAAGAGCTGGCGCTGCGAGCCCAGGGACAGCGCCTGGGAAACACCGGCTACCGGCAAGGCCAGGACCAGGACTGCCATTCCCGCCACCAAACTGCTAAATCTAATGGATCTCATTCGACTTTCTCCCTTGTTCCGGCATTCGCCGCCGGACCTGCCTTCCTTGCTTCGAGGCCGGCGCCTGCACGGGTTGAAATGGAACAGGCATGAGGATATCATCCCTTGCCTCGCTCGGCTCCCAGGTCCAAACCAGTCCGGGGCGGCAGCCCCCAACCATTTCCGGAAAATCCTTGGCGCTCATCCAACCCGAAGACCGCGACTTCTTCGACCGGGAGCTGGCTTCCTTCCTGCCCGATCGGGTGTTCGACGCACACGCTCACGTGTGGGCTCACGGCGCCATGCACCCCGGACGCAGGATCGCCTCCCTGCCCAGGGACGGAGACTACCAGGAGTTCTCCCGCATGCAGCAGGCGCTGCATCCCGGACGGACCTGCGCGGCCAACATCTTTCACCGCATCTGCCCGCCGGAACACTTCCAGGAGGCCAACCGCTGGACCAGCCGGCAGGTGGCCTGCAATCCCCAATACCGGGGTCTGTTCCTGACCGGCCCGGAGGTCGACCCCGAGTGGCTGAGGCAGGAGGTGAGGCGGCTGGGACTGGCCGGACTCAAGTGCTACCACGTCTACGCCAAGGTCAAACCGACCTGGGAGGCCCGGATTCCCGACTTCCTCCCCGAATCCCACGTCCGCATGGCTCACCAGGAAGGCTGGGCCATCATGCTGCACATGGTCAGGTCCAGAGCCTGCGCCGACCCCGGCAACCTGCACTGGATCCGCCACTACTGCACCACCTACCCCAACATGAAGCTGATTCTGGCCCATTCGGCCCGGGGCTTCCAGCCGGCCCACAACCTGGAGGGACTGCCCCACCTGACCGGGCTCGACAATCTCTGGTTCGATACCAGCGCCAATTGCGAGGCCATGGCCCACCAGGCCATCATCCGCATCATCGGCCACCGGCGGCTCATGTACGGCACCGACATCCCCGTCAGCCACTTGCGGGGAAGGTCGGCGGCCGCGGCCGATACCTTTTTCTGGGCTTACCAAGACTCGCCCGTCTGGGGTGAGAAGCACTCCGAGATCAAGCCGGTACTGATCGGACTGGAGCACTTGCGTTCGCTCAAGTGGGCCTGCTGGTCGGAACGCCTGAGCGACCAACAGGTCGAAGACATTTTCTGGAACAACGCGGCCGAACTCTTCGGAGTTGAATAAGTTCAAGGCCACAGGAGGCACCCATGGCAACCGTTCATCCCGAATATATCCTCCGCGAGGAAGACCGGGAGTTTTACCAGCGCGAGCTGGCCTCGTTCGTACCCGACAAGGTGTTCGACGCCCACACCCACGTCTGGCACCCGGACCACAACGTCTTTTCGGGGAGTTTCCCTCCCCTGGTGGACTACGAGAACTACCTGCGATTGATGGAGGACATCTATCCCGGCAGAGTCGCCAAGGGCTTGTTCATACCCACCTTTCGCGATCCCGTGAATATCCCCGCGGCCAACCAATGGACGGGAGAGCAGACCGCCAAGGACCCGAGCTGCCGTGGGCACTTCTTCATCACTCCCGAGGACGATCCCGAGTGGGTGCGCCAGGAGGTCAAGCGCCTGAAGCTGCACGGCCTGAAGTGCTACCACACCCTGGCCCGTCACGCGGACCCGACCTGGGAAGCCGAGATCCCCGACTACCTGCCCGAATCGCACATCCGGGTGGCTCACGAGGAGGGCTGGACCATCACCCTGCACATGGTCAAGGCCCGAGCCGCCGCCGATCCGGGTAACATCCACTGGATCCGGCATTACTGCGAGAATTATCCCGACATGCAGTTGATTCTGGCCCATTCGGCCCGGGGTTTCCAGCCCGCCCACAACCTGGAGGGACTGCCCCACCTGAGGGGGCTGGACAACCTCTGGTTCGACACCAGCGCCAACTGCGAATCCATGGCTCACCAGGCCATCATCCGCATCATCGGGCACGACAAGCTGCTCTATGGAGGGGACTTGCCGGTGACCCACGCGCGGGGCCGCTCGGTTTCAGTCGAGGATTCTTTTCTCTGGCTGGGCGGAGACTCCCCCCACTGGCGGGAAAAACACCTACAGCTCAAGCCGGTGCTCACCGGCCTGGAGCACTTGCGCTCTCTCAAGTGGGCCTGCTGGTCCGAGCGGCTCAGCGACACCCAGGTGGAAGACATCTTCTGGAACAACGCCGCACGACTCCTCGGAGTGAGGTGACCCGGGGCGGTCCGGGGTCGGGACTTATTTGAAAAAAACGAAAAAAAGAGTGATCCACGAAGTGACACGAAGGATCACGAAGGGCCACCAAGCATGACGGCTCTGCCACATCGGCAGGGCTGCGGCCCGGCAAGCCGGCGCGGGCCTCCTTGTGGAGCAAGAGTGTGGGAGGAGGCCCCCCCGGGAGCGCGGGCGTCCCGCCCGCCCCGTTCCGGGCGCAGCCCGGCCCCGCTCCCCCGTCCCGGATCAAGCGGGAACCGAGCCATGGCTCTCCTCCCGCCCTGACAGCGGCGGCGCCGGCCGGGAAGGTCGACAGGGGCAGCGGGGAGAGGATGCGGGCGGGACGCCCGCGCTCCCGGGGGCATCCGGTTGGCCTCTCAAGACTCTGACCGGCGTGCTCCGCTTGCTGCGCACCGGCTTCTCCTCCTGTTCATAAGGCCCTATGGGTCCATTGTTTTACTCTCGTATGATCCGTCCGGAAGGGCGGGGGGCGAACTTACCGGCCACGGGCGTCAATCACGACCGCGGTGGGTTATTGACCGCTGCACGGGTGAGCGTCTGACGAGCTGCCGCAAGGTCGTCGCCAAGCTGGGTGGCTTCGGCCGGGGAGAGATGAGGAAGCGACGCCAATAGCGCGGGGAGCTCCGAAAGTCGTTTCCCCGGAGGAATCGGGCGGAGTTCCGCGACGGGTTTATTGCCACGCACGAGAACAAAATATTCGCCACGATAGGAAACGCGGTTGATGTACTCGCCGAAGTGTCGGACAACTTCAGCGACAGAAAGTGTCTGCGCCATCAGAGATATTCCATGAAGACCTGAGAATAGTATTTTCCGATTTCCCCTCTGACATCCACTGCCGCCCAATGCCCAAACATCGAGTATCAGAAGGCTCGGACTGTAGTCGGATATGGAACCCGCTTGAGTATCGCTTGGGATTCTAACGAACCAATGGCCGACTTGGCAGTCGTCCTGTGCGTCTAGCTGTTGCGGGTCGGCGTAGAGCGTGGCATCAGGCGATGTAGCCCCATTTGCGGAAGGTGGCTTGGAGTTCCGAATCATCTCGAAACGCCTGATAGTAAATATATTCCGGCGCCAGGTCTGTTCCGTTGGGCCACACGATGGTCTGAAGTTCTTCGTCCACCCGCAACTTCCTGAACACCTCCGGCTCCTTCAGTGAATCGAACAGGGGGCCTTCAAGTGCCTCCGTCAGATCCGCGATGCCTTTGCGTCCGTCGTCGAAGGACACTTCCACCGTGTAGCCGTTAAGAGGTTTTGCACTCATTACATGAAGAAACATTGAGTTATTCCAATGGGTCGATGGGGTTGGGAGCTTCTTTACTTCGACACCTTTGCCAGTTATCCAATAGTTCGTCCGTGTGTAGCTCGTACCACTCCATCACATGTCGCAGGGCTCACTTCGGAAACCGACCCTCCACGACAGCCGCGGTTATGTGAACGATTATCTCATACTCCCCGTACTTCGCGTGAAAGTGTGCCGGCGCATGATCAACCCAGTACATGGCGATAACAATTCCGAGGAATCTACTGATAATTGGCATGTTGCCTTCTACGCACTTGTATCGCCGCCTTACGGCACAGACAAGCTGCTCGGCCACGCAAACATACGCAGAGCCTCCAAGATTTCCTGCGTCTGCTTCGCCAGTTGGTTAGCGTGAACATGTGGGACGGCTATCATCCGAAACACACGCCTCCAAAACTCTCTTACTCTCGCCAACGACCAAGCGGTCACAAAGTTGCACCATTTTCCAGTTAAATTCGTTTACAACGTCTGTGCTCCATACCGGGCCACGTGAAAGTGAAATCTGGTCGTTTTCGACACATGGGTCTTCCAGTACTGTCAACGGTGGCATACCCTCCTCTGTGCGAAATATCGAATGTCGCATAAGCAACACATGGGTCGAATCGAGCGGAAAAAACACAACCGTTCCCGTGAGGGCAAGTCCGGGCTCGGCCGGCGGTGGCGTTGCGGGATTGTAGAGGGAAACTGGGCTATCTGTCGTCACAAAACTTGCGCCATCCTCAGCCCGCACAACCTCCCACTCCATTCTCCCAAACCAAGTTTGAAGCTTTCCCAGAAGCGTCCGCATAAATTCAAAACGAGCTGAGTCCTTAATGGTTAGCAGAACTCTCCCGGCACGTATCTCCGCAGCGGCTTCGGGCGGCGCGAGCCGCAAAAGCGTTTCCCGAATTAATGCCTTCGCCATTTCGGCTTGCCTCGGAACCCTGATGCGCTGCACCTCTAAATAGTTAAGAAGCGTCTCTGTATTTGTTTCCGTAAGCGTCGAAGGTTCATGAATTAATCGATCGATCGATTCCTTTGCGTCCGTTTCAAGCCATTCACCCAACGTCTTTTCCATGATATTCGGATCAACCCCAGATGAAGCCCACTCTTGGCGATAGTAGTTGTTAATGGTCATAACGTCCTTCGGGCGCTGGCGTCGAAATGACCTAGTGTACTGTCCGATAATTAAGTTGACCAATAAAGTAATGGGCCGTATGCTTGTCTCATGGCCCGACCGGTATCGATCCTCGATATCACCGAATCAGAGCGAACGGAACTCCAGCGGCGCCTCAACTCCCCCACCACGGCCCAGCGAGACAGCCTGCGGGCCGCCATCGTGTTACGGCGCGGAGAAGGCATCACCCAACTGCAGGTGGCCGAACAACTCGGCGTCAGCAAGACCTGCGTGAACAAATGGTCCCAGCGCTTCGAGCGTGAGGGATTGGAGGGTCTGGAGGACCGAAAAGGACGAGGACGACCGGCCTCGATTCCCGCGCACAAGGTGGAGCAAGTGATCACTCGGGCCACCCAGCCCCCCCATCCACGCCAGCGATGGAGTGTGCGCACCATGGCCAAGGCCGTCGGGATTTCACCCGACAGCGTCCACCGCATCTGGCGGGCCAACGACATGAAGCCCCACCGGGTGGAGACCTTCAAGCTTTCCAGCGACCCGCGATTCGAGGAGAAGTTCTGGGATGTCATCGGGTTGTACCTCCATCCGCCTGAGAGAAGCCTGGTGCTTTGCTGTGACGAGAAGAGTCAGTGCCAAGCCCTGGAACGCACCCAACCGGGGTTGCCTCTGGGGATGGGGCGAGTCCGCACCCGAACCCACGACTACAAGCGACACGGAACCATCACCTTGTTTGCGGCCTTGAACTATCTGGACGGCAAGCTGATTGCCCGAACCGAATCCCGCCACACCCATGTGGAATGGTTACGATTCCTCAAGCAGATCGACCGGGAAACACCCAAACAGCTGGAACTGTACCTGATCATCGACAACTACGGCACGCACAAGCACGAGAAGGTACGGGAGTGGTTGGGGAGGCGTCCCCGATTCCACTTGCACTTCACGCCGACCGGTTCGTCCTGGCTCAACTTGGTGGAACGCTTCTTTGGCGAACTGACGCAGGATGTCCTCCGGGACGGCAGTTTCACCAGCGTTGGGGAGTTGGTGAGCGACATCAAGAGTTACCTGATCGAAAGAAACCGAAATCCCAAGCCCTACCAATGGAAAGCGAAGGGCGTCGACATTCTGCGCAAGATCCAGCGTGCCCGACAGGCCTTGGATGGCCCACGGGGAGGCAATAGTTAGTATTACTTAATTATCGGACAGTATACTAGTTTGGCGGTCAAAGACGTGAAGGAATCCCTCGTTATCGCTGAACCTCGCCAAGTACGAACGCGGCACGAAGTGGTGTGACTTTGGATTACTCATTCGCGATTCGCCATTCACAGGCAGCCTAACGCCCAAGCTCAGCCACGGACAAGCCGCGTCGGGGGTTGGCAATCAGTTGGGGCGCTTCGTCAGCCGGCAAAAAGTAACGCCTCGTTTTCTGTTCGGCGCTTCGGGTCCGGATCATCTTTAGACTCGAAAACTCGAAGCCACTCCACATAGCTATTGGGAAGGTCATGCTCGACAGCGCCTGCGACCACCAGTGCCTTGTACCAATGATACGGTCGCAGCGGCCGCTGCTTTCTTGTGGCGATGTAGGTTTGCGCCAAAACCGTCCTTTGTTTCGTAATTACGTCAACAGTCTCCAGCTCGTATCCTTTCCCACAACCCTCCACTCTGTCCAAATCAGGTTTTTCCATGTAGCTGATCTCAAAGATGACGCCGTAGACACGGTCCGATTCGTTTCCAGTTTCCTCGGCGTCGCATTTTCCAGAACCATCCCGGCTCAGTTTGTCGAAAGTCAGCCGGCGACAGGGAATGAACCCGATATCGACGGACACGGCAGACGGTGCCCGCTCGTCCGCTTTGAGCCGGCGCGTGAGCATATTCGAACCATATGCGAAATAGCGAAACGTCTCATGGGCCATGGCGATCATCAATTCCACTTTACGTACTGTTAGGCGGCTCTGCTATCCGGCAACCGCATAAATGACGGTTGATGTGCCTTACCAGGAGACAGTGCTGACACTGTATACGCGGGAATATTTTGCGGTAGTCCTAATGTCACCTCGACGGAGAGCCTGCCTTACATCGTCGAGGCGATACGCGTCTTCAAGAGAAACGAACGGCAAAGCGAATAGGGGACGTTGTTGAATTACTGGAATAACTGGTAGAGAGCACGTAGGAGATGTTATTGAATCAAAGCAATTTAGGAGCGGTTGATCGAAGTTATTCCAGTAATTCAACAACGTCCCCAGCGCTACCGACGGCGAGCGACGCGGCCGTGAAAGTCTGGGGTAGAGCAAAATCCAGGTATCGGTCCAGGAGAGCGTAGAGCTCATCCGGCCTTTCAATGGTCGGCGTCAGTCGCAGCGTGTTGAGGACCAACGGCCTGGCAGCCAAAACCGTCTGTTCCCGTTGGCCGTTCCGGTACAACCGGAACTCGAGGAAATTGGTGAGAATGAGGTTGGGAAAAGTGGAGCGATAGCGCTTGAGTTGTTCGGAATGCTCGATCAGGTCCAGCCGCTCTTCGGTTGGTTTCTTGGCCTCAACGTAGCCGATGATGCGGTCCTTGCCGTTCCAGAGGCGGAAATCCGGGTTTCCGCCCTCGGTGGGCTTGGGAAGCGTGGTGACGTGTACGTGCGCCCTGCCGGTTTCTCTGGCTATGCCGCCCAGCATTTTCCCAAGTGCCGGATAGAAACTCTCCTCCCGAGCATCGCCTCGATGGGCAACGGCAGCCAGATCTTTGAAATAGGTTGAAAAGATGGCGTTCTTGCTCACGGAACTATCCTGTCACCATGTAACAACAAAGCCACGCCCCTATCAGGTGGGGAGTGTATGACCAAGTGGGTCTGATAGGCACGCTACAAACGACTTGCCAACGGAATCGACTGGCGAGGTCCTGTCGGAAAGTGAGACCACAAGTCCAGCCCCGGGATGAGATAGCGGGCTGGGGAGGTTGTTGAATTACCAGGACTATCCCACGCTGTTTTTTTCTCTCCGGGAAGGCTGATTTTGGCCGCTTTCGGTGGTTTGCAAGCGGTTCGTGCATGGAATATGGGCGTGATTCGGTCGTTTTGACCCTACATCTCACCCCAGATTCGGTAGCGTGGGATCACCCTGGTTGAATTACTGGAATAACTTTTAGAGCGGCCGTAGGATGCCCTACAATTGCGTTTCTTTGCCTCCAACAGCCTGGAGTACCTGGGAAATCCGGCAGCCCTGATGTCGTAGACTGTCTGCATGAGCGACACCGCCCAAATCATCCTTGCCGTCGTCGGAACCGGCATCACTCTTTTGGGGATCCTGATCGGCCTATCGGTCTCCCTGTTTCGTATCCTGCGCCAGGACGAAGACTCCCGACACAAGGACCTACGCCAGGACCTGGCCGAACTCCGGCAGGAAATGCGCGCCGGCATTGCCTCCCTCAACGCCCGCATCGACAACCTCTATCAAGCCCTCTTCAGCCACAAAGACCCCGCCGCGTGAGTTGTTGAATTACTGGAGTTACTTGTAGAGCGCGCGAAGGAGACGATTTCGAATAAAAGCAATTCGGGAGCGGCCGATCGAAGTTATTCCAGTAATTCAACAACGTCCCCTACTCGCTTCGGGAATGCCCGAAATGGGCGCGCCTGACACAGAATCAAGCAGCGCCACTTTACGGTGTCCGCTTGAATGACGTGCGGTGCCTTTTTATGGAAGATATCGATCTATTTCCAACGCGCCGTGAAATACTCCGAGGATGTCGATTAGCTCATTGCCCGCCAATAGATACGCAATTCTGTAATGTCCGTAGAGCAATATACGAATCTCGCCTTCGGGTTCAGATCGGTACCTGTAACCTATCTCCGGATATTCCTTGAGCAATTGCGCCTTTCCATAGATCCCTTCCACAACCTTGGCTGCTGCCCTGGGATCGTCCTGGGCAATATAGTCGTAGATGTTTTTCAGCCATTTCTCTGCCTCTACTGTCCATCTTATTTCTGCCATGAGCGGAAACGGTGCCCCATCTCTCGATTGGATATCACACGGCCTTCTCGGGAATCCATAAGACCACGCTCCACCATGCGTTCGAACGCAAGTTCACGCAGGATTTCCTCATAGGTCGCATCATCCGGCTGCGAATCAATGACTTCCTTCATTTTCTCTTTCACTATTGCCATGGACTCTCTCCTCCACTTGAGGCAAACACATTCTCAATCAACCGCTGCGCTTGAAACCGTCCTCAACAACTCGGGCTTATTTCTTACCCGCGGCCTCGGTGGCTGACTGGGGACGGCCGGAGACATCGCCTCCCAGCCAGCGGTAGGGGCGCGGGTAGAGCGCCAGGGAGCGATCCTCCAGCGGCAGCTTGATGGGCACGCTCCCCCTCTGGGCCGACATCTTGCTGGCGATGGCCACTTCCAGGGCGTGGCGCTGGGTCTCGCCGGTGATACGGGGTGGAATCCCCTTGGCCACGGCGTCGATCAGGCAACTGATGGGGGCCAGCACGTAGTGCCGCTCCGACCCATGGTGGCCGATTCGATCCAATAAAGGCCCCAACTCTTTGGACACCGAGTCCCAGGACCAGGGCCGATAGGCATGGTCCACTTCCTTGCGCGCCCCCTTGGCGTCAAACCCCTGAAAGATCTGGGTCAGGGGCTCTCCGTGACGGTCCCATCTCACCAGCGCATCCTCCGTCCAGACTTCCACCCCCCGATGGGGAGCCACGGCCTCGCTTCCAAAGACCTGGCACTCCAGCCCGGAGGTCAGACGGAAACGGCCGTTGATGTTCAGTCCATAGTCGGTGGCGGCATCGTCCAGAGCCTCGGGCGGGTTTCCCCAGGCGATCAGCTCGGCCACCCGGGCCTGGGCGAAGTGTTCCAGAACCAGGATCCGGGCCGTTCCACCGGCCAGGATTTCGCCGCGGTAGCTGTGGACGGCTGCTCCCAGGCGCTTCCCCAGTTCTCCCGACGCCAGTCGTCTCCCGGCCTCCTCAACTTCCCAATTGGACCGCTCCAGCGCGCCGCCCGCCAGCACGGTTCCGCGCCGCTTGCAGGTCTCGACCATCCGGTCGGCATCGGCAAGCTTGGCCGCGAAGGGACGGTCGGTTTGGACTCCCTTGACTCCGGCCTCGGCGCAGGCCACCACGGCGCCTGTCATATATTTGGTGGGGGTGATGATCGCCGCCAGATCGGGGACCACCTCCTTCAGCATGGCCTCGGCATCCCGGTAGAGAGCCTTCACCCCAAAGCGCTCCCCCACCACCTTGAGCCGCTCCGGGTTCCATTCCGCGATGGCCACCAGATCGGTCTGGGGGAGAGCCCGATAAATCTCCGCGTATTGCTGGCCCAGGCGGCCGCAGCCGACGATGGCCACGCTCAGCCTGCCCTTTGCCGCGGCGCCGGCCGCCTTTCGAGGGTAGAGCCCTCCGGCCACTACGGCTGCCGTTACCGATTGAATGAGAAAATCTCTTCTGTTTACCGTTTTCATGCTATCTGCTCCTCCGGAGTTAATGTCGATTGCCAAGGCTTGGATGGGTTCGTCCCCGGCCTGCCTGACCCCTACGGGCTGAGGCCGCCGGTGGGGAAAAGGGCCATCATACTCTCTATCACCGCGAGCCTCCATATCTCTTGAGTCGATCGGGCGCTTCGTGATCTGACGGATCTGCGTGTGGATCTACGAGGCCAGCGGGACCATCTTCGAACCCCGAATGGTACGGTCGCGCGTGAGCAGCGGCACATTATGCACAACGCTGGTAGCGGCAATGATCTCGTCCGCCGGGTCGCTCTTGAAGTCCAGTCGGGTCGATGCACGCGCAATGGCGAGGTCGATTGGCCACACATGCACGGGGTTCAATGCGTGGACAAACTCACGATCGTCGAGGTCTAAATCCAACCGGCCACGTTGCACGAGTTTAGCGAGTTCCCACCACACAATGGCGGAAACAGACCACCGGTTTCGCTCCAAGAGAGCTTTTTCGGACGGTTGGAGCCCACCACCGACCGCAAGCACAAGAATGTGGGTATCAAGATTCAGCATCTGCATCCCAACGCAGGCCGGTCGTCATAATATCTCCCCGAATCCTGATCTTGTGTCGCAGGCTGCCGATCAGGTCGGCGCACTGCCGGTCATAGGGAACAACGCGTGCGACCGGCTTACCGTGCTTGGTGACAATCAAGCCGTCCGCGTCAAGCCGGTCCAACAACGACAAGCACTGTTCCTTGAACTTTGCAGCTCCAATGGTTTTCATCTCGTCTCTCCTTCCAAAGTGGACATATTATACGACTAGTCAATAATTGTGTCCATTGTTTCATGGAGATGCCCGATTCCGAATATTGCAAATTGCTCAGCGTACTCAGACGGCTTCAGGAGAAACGTGAGAGAAATGGTGTCGCGGTGTAAGTGAGTGGAGGTAAACCCGGTGCCGATCCCGTGGAAAATTGAAACGAAAACCCCGGCGGGCGATGGCAAAAAGCGGGACGAAACCGGGAGGCAAAAGTCTCCCGGCAAGAGGGGTTCATGATATCCTGCATGTCCTTCAAAACCTCTGTGGACCGGGAAGCCGCGGCGACAGCCTCGACTGGAGGTCCCTTCACAGGACCTGGTGGCTTCAGGTCCGCTCCGTGCAAGGAGATTTGCGATGATCAGACGCCAATTTATGAAAACAGCCCTGGCCGCCGGTCTGACCTCGGCGGCCGTGCCGGCGGCATCGGGCGCGGGGAGGCCGGCCTCCGGAGCCAGTGGTCACGGGGGCAGAAAGAAACCCCGGATCATGTTCTATAACGACGCTCGCCATCCCGCCATCTACATGTACGAACCTCCCATGGAGAAGGAGCAGTTCGAGGCCGCGGTCGATGAAGTGCTGGGAACTCCGGTCGACACCCTGGTGTTCGGGTTGGGAGACGGGCGCACGGTTTTCCACAAGACCGAGGTCGGCGAGCTCTGGGGAGATCCGGTCAAGAAGTGGCCTCACCTGATCTTCCGCCGGGCCCACCAGAACGCCAAGATGATGCTGGAATCGGGACAGGATTCCTTGCGCATCGTGTGCGACCACGCCCGCTCCAACGGGCTGATGCTCTATCCGTCTCTTTTGCTCAACCGGGGGCGGGGAGCGGACCGCCATCGGGACGTTCGCGCAGCCAATTTCACCTGGGAAAACCGGCATCTGGAAATTGGAGCCAGGGGCGACCTGGACGAGAGCTTTACCGGCTTGAGGCAACTGGACTTCAAACACCAGGAAGTGCAGGACGAGCGTTTCGCGCTCATCGAGGAAGTGCTGAAGAACTACCCCATCGACGGGTTCGAGTTGTGGTTCGGCCACCACTACTTCTTCCACCCCAAGGAGGTGGAAGCCGGCCTGGAAACCATGACCGCCTGGGTCAAGCGGGTCCATAAGGCCGTCAAGGCCAGCGGCAAGGATCGTGAGCTGGCGGTTCTGGTCCCCGCCAACATCGAGTGGGCTCGATCGCTGGGGCTGGATCTGCCGGAGTGGATTCGCCAGGGCATCGTGGACGTGATCAACGGCCAGAACTACTATCAGAAGATCGACAACCTGGCGGACTTCCGGCCCCTGCTTGAGATTGCCAAGGGCACCTCCTGCCGCATTCACGCCGGCACCAACGCCATCCTGAACTCGGACCGCGTCAGCGGCGGCACCATCGAAATGATCCGCGGCGTGGCATGCAACTACTGGGCCCAGGGAGTCGACGGCCTCTACCTCGGCCAGTGGTTTGCCGGCACCAACTGGCCCTACCAGGCTCCCTTCTACGAGCAGTTGAGAGAGGTCGCCTATCCCAAGCTCATGGCCCCCAAGGACAAGTTCTACATGGTCCCCACGGCTGATCAGACTCGAAGCAGGCCGCCGACGCAAACGGCTCCCCTCCCCGTCGAGCTCAAGGAAAACCGACCCGTCAAGTTCGAACTGCCTATTGCCGACGACCTGCCTCGCTGGGATGCGCAGAAACGGGTTCATGAAGTCCTCCTGAGAATCCGTCTGGCCGACAGCACCGAACTCGACCAAGTGGAGTTCAAGCTCAACGGCAAGGAACTGCCCCAATCCCAGGCGCGCAAGATCAATCACCTCTATCGCATGCATGCGCCGCGTTTCCGGGTCAACAACAGCTACTGGTTCATCTACCGGCTGGACCGCGGCCACTGGCCCAAACAGGGGAAAAATACCATCGAGGTCACCCTCAACAAGCGGGACCCCGACATCACCCCCCCGCTGCAACTCCGCGACATCGAGATCGAGACCCGGTACTTGATGGGGAGGAACTACTACCGCAGCAGCGAGGATTCCGATCTTGGTCCTGCCGCGATATCGAGGCCGCGAGCGTAGTCTGCATTTCTCAAAAGGAATCCACGAAGGACCACGAAGACACACGAAGAAAGACTAGAAAGATGGGTTTCTTCGCCACCAAGCGGCGGCGGCGGGAACAATGAACCTCAAACTCCAGCGGTTTACTGGCACACGGTGTGTGCGCCGTATCCGCTCCTAGAATCTCTTTAACTTCTTTTTTAAGAATATGTTAAACGATTTCGAGAACCGATGCGACCTGCCCTTGGTGAGAAATCCGGGTTGGGGGAATTTAGTAAGAGGAACAGACGGCATGTGCCCATCGACCAGACTCTGGACGATCCTTTTCCTGCTGCTTTGCTGGTGCGACGGCTCCACGCTTTGGGGACAAACGGCCCGGGAAGTCCCCATGACCCAGATTCCCCAAATCGCCCGGTTCGCCCGGGACCGGCAGGTTGCCGACCGCTTCGCCAGCCTGGCGGAGTTTTCCATTCGACTCCTGCAGTGGAAAGACACCGACCGTCCGTCCGTGATCAAGACGCAGCGATGGCTCAAGACGGAGCTCTACAAACAGACCCCGTTGGGTGGCGGAGCCAAGACTCCGACCCTGGCCGAGGCCATTCGCATGGCCGGCGACGGCTACTGGTCGCTGGAGAGTCCCCATCTGGTCAAGATCGAGGTCGGGGAAGACATCGAGATGATCGAGATTCCGCGGGAGCTGCGTCTGCTTGGGGGCAAGCCCTATCCGCTTCCGGTGGTCCTGCGAAACGGCGGCGCCTCCCCTCTGACGGCCACCCTCGTAACCACCAGCAGCAAAGGAACGGGGGCTGACACGTTTCGTCTACAGCCCGGACAAGCGGCGGGCACCTATATGACGCTGCACACGGACGGGAACTCGGAGGCTATGCCTACTCTGGAAGTGCGAGCCAACCGCCGGACCAAGCCCATTCCGCTGGAGGGTTCGGTAGTGCGGGCGGGCCGGCTGAAAGTGCGGGTGCAGGACGAGGAGGGCTTGGTGACGCCGGCCCGAATATACCTCACCGGCTCAGACGGGCGGGCCTACCGGCCGGCGGAGGCGCTGGCCCGGGTGTCGAATGCCGACTACGGGCAGCCCTTCGGCGGGGACTACTACTTTTACAGCGGCGGGGATTTCCAGGTCGATCTGCCCCCCGGGGAGGCCACGCTGGAGGTGGTGAAGGGCTTCGAATACCAGCCGGTGTCCCAGACGGTCTCCATCGCGCCCGGAGCATCCGGCACGACGGAAATCCGGCTGCAGAAGCCGTTCGACCTGCGCCGGCAGGGTTGGTTCTCCGGAGATACCCACGTTCACCCCAACGTCTACGACGATCATCTCATCCGGCCCGCCGACGTCCTTCTCATCGCCAAGGCCGAAGACCTCAACCTCCCCCAGTTGCTGAACAGCAACGACGTTTCCTCCCATATCAACGACCGGCAGTATTTCCAGGGGCGGCCTCATCATCTCTCCGAGGGGAATTACATCCTCTACTGGAACCAGGAGATGAGAGCCGGTGACGTCAACAACCACGTGGGCTACCTGGGCTTGAAGGCGCTGGTTCAGCCGGCCTTCGTGGGCTGGCCGCGGACTCCGCTGCCCTACGACTATCCTCCCAACTACCGGATGGGTCTGGCGGCCAAGGCCCAGGGGGCGGTGGTCACCTACGTGCATCCCGGCCTGCCTTCCCAATACCCGGTGGATATCGCGCTGGGGGCCGCCGACACCATCGACGTGGTGTGCCAGCGCAACGAAGAGGTCAACACCGAACACTGGTACCAACTGCTCAACTGCGGCTTTCAGTGCCCCATCTCGGCGGGAACCGACTCCTTCCTCAACACCCCCTACCACCTGACCGCGGGGGCCGGACGGGTCTACGTCCGGGCCGGTTCCCCCCTCACCTATGAGGGTTGGCTCCAGGCCTATCGCGAGGGCCGCAGCTTCGCCACCAACGGACCGCTGCTGACGTTCCAGGTCAACGGAAAAGGCGCCGGTGAGGAAATCCGCTGGGAGGCGGGAAGCCTGCCGTTGGAGATCGAGGCCGAGGCTGTCTCCCATGTGCCCATGACCCGCATGGACGTGGTCATCAACGGGCAGGTCGCGGCCAGTCAAAAGGCCGAAGGGGACGGCAAACTCATTCGCCTGTCCCGCGTGCTGGAGATCTCGGACAGCGCCTGGGTGGCCGTGCGGGTCCACGGCGGCCCCCACAAGCTGATCCCCAACGATACGGCTCTTTACGCTCACAGCAGTCCCGTGTATTGTTACCGGGGAGACAGGAAGATCGCTCTCAGGAAGTCGGCCGCCTTTTTCATCCGGCAAATCGACCAGCTCATCCACAGAGTAGAGACCCAAGGCGTATTCAGGGATTCGGCCGACAAAGAGGCCATGATTCAACTGTTCCGCAAGGGACAGCAGGTCTACCGCAAGATCGAGGCCGAGGCGGCGTGGTGACCGGCCGGCGCCTGTGACCGCGCTGCAGCCAGGCTGCCGCAGCCTCGCCCGGGACGGAAGGGTGAGGCTCTCTCGCCCGGACTCGGAATCGCCAGTCAAGTAGGGAGGTTTCTTGTGATCAGACGTGAATTCATCAAGTCGGCCTTGGCCGCCACAACGGCTGCCGGGCTTGGAGGGGTGTCGCCGGCCGGCGCCTCCGGCAGGCCGCCAGGCAAATCCACCAAAAAGTACCGGGGCGGCGTGCTGGGTCTGGGCTGGATGGGTGTGCTCTATGACATGGGCAGGCGCGACTATGACAATATTCTGGGCTCCTACAAGACTCCCAAGTACGACCTGGAGAGTGCCAAGCGCCCCACCCCCGACTGGCTGGACGTCCACCGCAAGTTCTACCACCACGACCATCCCGGCAAGGAGGGACTGGTGGCCACCTACGCCGAGGCCCTGTGGGACCGGCCCGAGGTCGACCTGGTGGCCGGCGCCGACCGGGACAAGAAGCGCCTGGACATGTTCGGCGAGCGCTACGGCATCAAGGCGCTCTACACCGACGCCCTGGAGATGTACGAGAAGGAAAACCTGGACATCCTGGCCATCGCCACCAACACCAGGGGCCGCTCCTTCCTGACGGTCAAGGCGGTGGAGGCCGGAGTGAAGGGGATCTTCGTGGACAAGCCCATGACCTTCACCCTGAAGGAGGCCGACGACATGGTCAACGCCTGCGCCAAGGCCGGTGTGCCCCTGGTGGGCGGGGCCACCACCGTGTCCCATCCTTCCTTCGGCAAGGCCAAGGAACTGATCAAGAGCGGGGCCATCGGAGAGGTCACCTCGATCGAGGCCCAGGCACCCCTCACCTCTCAACATCAGGACTGGAGCTATTTTGTGGACAGCGAGCTGGCCTGGGTCAGCGGCACCGGAGACAAGCCGCGGCGCGAGCGCGGCAGCAGCGAGTTCATGGGACAGGGGATCATCGTGGCCAAGGACGGCACGGTCGTCCATATCCGGGACGGTGCCCCCATGGTGCGCATCTCCGGCAGCCAAGGCGAGATGAGTTTCGACAGGACTCGATACTACTGGCGGCTGTGGCAGGATATCGACACACCCGCAGGCAAGCGACGGGTCCGGATGCCCTGGCCTGGCCCGCAGTTCGGCCTGGGAATGCGCACGGTCTACTGTCTGGACGACCTGATCGCCTGCATGGAGGGCCGCATGAAGGAACCCAAGAACTCGGGCCGCCTGGTGGCGGTGGCCCTGCAAGCCGAGTTGGGTCTGAAGCAGTCCTCGGCCCGAGGGGGCGAGCGTGTCGAGCTGCCTTTGAAGGACCGCAGCCTGGGTTTGACCTACGACTGGTTCCGGTAAGGAGACCGTCAATCGTCGCACCGAATCGGTTTGTCGGAACCCATGCGCCGAGTCTGCATTTCGGCTTTCGGCGCGATCTGCAATGAAAAATACATAAGGAGATCCAAGATGATTCGACGTGAGTTCATGAAGTCGGCCGTGACCCTGGGAGCGGTTTCGGCAAGCGGCCTTTCCCTGGGTGCGGCACCCGCCGCCCTGCCCAAGAAGAAGGGAAAGGCGAAATACCGAGGCGGCGTGTTGGGTTTGGGCTGGATGGGCGTGCTCTACGACATGGGCACGCGCGACTACGAGAACATTGGGGGGTCCTACAAGACTCCCAAGTACGACCTGGAGAGCACCAGGCGCCCCACCCCCGACTGGCTGGACGTCCACCGCAAGTTCCACCATCACGACCACCCGGGCAGGGAGGGACTGGTGTCCACTTACGCCGAGGCCATCTGGGACCGGCCCGAAGTCGACCTGGTGGCCGGCGCCGACCGCGACGAGAAGCGCCTGGCCATGTTCGGCGAGCGCTACGGCGTCGAGGCGCTCTATACCGACGCCCTGGAGATGTACCAGAAGGAGAACCTCGACATCCTGGCCATCGCCACCAACACCAAGGGCCGTTCCTTCCTGACGGTCAAGGCGGTGGAGGCCGGAGTGAAGGGGATCTTCGTGGACAAGCCCATGACCTTCACCCTGAAGGAGGCCGACGATATGGTCAACGCCTGCGCCAAGGCCGGTGTGCCTCTGGTGGGGGGGGCCACCACGACGTCCCATCCGTCGTTCGGCAAGGCCAAGGAACTGATTACCACCGGCGCCATCGGGGACGTCACCTCCATCGAAGCCCGCGTCCCCCTGTTGTCCCAACACCAGGACTGGTGCTACTTTGTGGACAGCGAGCTGGCCTGGGTGAGCGGCATCGGCGACAAGCCCCGGCGAGAGCGCGGCAGCAGCGAGTTCATGGGACAGGGGATCATCGTGGCCAAGGACGGCACGGTGGTCCACATCCGGGACGGAGCCCCTACCGTCAAAATCTCGGGAAGCACGGGGGAAATCGTCTTCGACGGCAAGCGCTGGACCCTATGGCAGGACGTCGATACCCTCTCGGGACGCAAGGGGCGGGTGGAGATGCCCTGGCCCGATCCCCAGTTCGGGGGCATGCGCACCCCCTGGTGCCTGGACGACCTGATCGCCACCATGGAGGGCCGCATGAAGGAGCCCAAGAACTCGGGGCGCATCGTGGCCGCGGCTCTCGAGGCGGAATTGGCGATGAAGCAGTCCTCGGCCCGGGGCGGCGAGCGCGTCGATCTGCCCTTGAAGGACCGCAGCCTGGGACTGACCTACGACTGGTTCCGTTAATCTGAGGATATCGGTTCCTTCATCTATTGGGGTTCTTCAGCAGGATTTCCGGTTTCCCATCTCAGTTCGGTGCCGGCCGATGGGGCGCTGGCTCCCTTGCTGACCGACGGGAACGGCGACCGATTTCTGGATTTGGAAACAACCTCGGTGCTCTCCGACTTGACGCGGATACAACAGGGCAGGTTGGAGCAGAAAGTTGTGGCCGGTCCAACCAGACTTCTTGTCCATGACACCTCGACCGGAAACCGTGTCGAGGCTTATACCAACTCGTGGACAGGCTCACCCTGTTTGTCGCCGATGGAATTGGCAATGTAGATGGGCCTTCGGCCGGGCCCCACGTAGGTCTTGGTCCAGTCGATGCCCAATGCCTTGTAAACAGTGGCGAAAAGATCCCCGATGGTGACCAGTCGCTCAGCGACATAGGCCCCCCTCTCGTCGCTGGCACCCACGACCTGACCGCCTTTGATGCCGCCACCTCCCAGCACCAGCGACCAGCAATGGCCCCAGTGGTCGCGGCCTCTGCCCGGATTGATATCGGGCGTCCGCCCGAACTCGCCCATCACCAGGACAATGGTCGACTCGAAGAGGCCGCGTTCTTCCAGGTCCACCAGCAACGTCGAGAGCGCCTGGTCCAAGGGGGGAACGAGCTGCTCTTTCAAGTAGTAGTCGTTCCGATAGTGAGTGTCCCAGTCGTGCTTGGCCTCACGATTCCAGCCGTCGAGGGTCACGAACCGGCACCCCGCCTCGACCAATCGGCGGGCCAGGAGGGCCCCCTGCCCGAATCGCCCCGACCCATAGGCCTCTTTGATCCTGGTGGACTCCTGAGAGAGGTCGAAGGCCTTCTTGACGGCAGGGGACGTAATCAGGTTCAGAGCACGTTCATCGAATGCGTCGACCTTGGCGTAGTCGGCGTTGCGCTCCAGCAGCCGGTGTCGCTCGTCCACGAACTTCAGGAAGGATTGACGCGCATGCAAGGCCTCGACCGAAATCTCTCCCGGCAAAGTGAGATCCGCGACGTTGAAGTCTTCCCTGCCCGGCTCGGGAATCATAAAGGGTTCATATTGAGGAGAAATGAACCCGGCGCTGCGACAGTTCAATCGTCCTCGACCCGTCGTCACGTAGGGGGGAACGTCGCTCAACCGGCCTAATTCCTTCGATACGACGGAGCCTACGCTCGGGAACCGCGTGGTGGTTGTGGGGAGATGGCCCGTCATGGCATAGTAGCTGCCTTCCGAGTGGGCATTGGATTCATTCTTCATCGAGCGGATGACCGCCAGCTTATCCATGTGTCGGGCGACCCGAGGCAGGAGCTCTGAAATCTCAATCCCCGGCACATTGGTCGAGATGGGCTTGAAACCGCTGTTCCCTTTGACGTCCCAGGTATCCAGGTGGCTCTGTCCTCCATGCATCCAGATCAAAATGCAGGATTGGGCTTTACGCTTCTCCCCTGCCCCCAAGGCCATGACGCTCGAGGACTGGAGATACTCACTCAAGCCGAGGCCCAGATAACTCAAAGAGCCTACCCGCAGGAACTCTCGACGTCCCACCAGGTGCGGCCACATTTCCTTGCCGTTCGCTCGCGTTTTCATGCGGTTCTCCTCTCTCCTTCTGGCGAATTCCAGAGGCCCGGCGACTCCGACCCATCGGCCTCAGTGATTTTGAACAAAGTCCCGAGAGCTGACGAGTGCCCAGGTCAGCGAACGAAACCCCTCCCGACGAGAGGGCTGCCCGGCGATCATCTTCTCCAGCCCGGCAACCTCCCGTGCCGTCGGGAAGCGTGAAAGGGACGTCAGATACAGCTCTTCAATAATCTGCTCGTCCTCAAAACCCTTCTTCAGCAGCCGGTCGACCCGGCTTCCCTCCTGGGCGAGCCGGGTGGTGAAGGTTGGACCCGCCAAGCGGTGCAAGCTCTGCAGCAGCGTCAACTGAGGTTTGTTCTCGGGCAGGCCCCGCCGGTCGTTGCGGTTGTAGACTTCAAAGAAACGCGAAGGCACCAGACCGGGAATCAGGCTGATCGCGCGCGTGCCGGGGGGAGCTCCGCTTGAAGCGTCGGCCTCACCGGAAACGATGAGTTCCGAATCAACCCCCGTCGCCTGGGAAATGGCATCCAAAAGCACCGGTGCCTCCAGCAGTCGGGGCAGAGCTCGAGAATAGTTGACCTTGTCATTCCGATTGGTGTCGTTGGCCCTGGACGACAGCTGATAGGTTCGAGACTGCAGAATGACCCCCATCAAGTGTTTCAAATCATACCCGCACCTGACGAAATCTTCCGCCAGGGCCTTCAACAGCTCGGGGTGGGTCGGAGGGTTGGTGGTGCGAAAGTCGTCCACCGGTTCCACGATGCCCCTTCCGAAAAAGTGACCCCAGATGCGATTGACGATCGCCTCGGCGAAGAAGGGATTCTCCGGCGCAGTCATCCACTCGGCCAATCGCATCCGCAGGTCCCGCCTCTGATTCTCGGGCAGAACCCTTCCATCAGGGAACGCGGGCCGCACCGGCTGCTTCGTTCGTGGGTGCAGCACCCTGGCCGGGCTGCGATCCTTGCGTCGGCCATGGCCGGCAGGATCGTCAATGACGAAGTAAGGCCCCCGCATTTTCGAGGGTTCGACCGCCATCAGTTGGGTCATGTCTCCGAAAAAGGCGGCCAGTCCCCAGAATTGGTCCTGGCTCCAATTCTCGTAAGGATGGTTGTGGCACTGGGCGCAACCCAGTCTTCGGCCCAGAAACACCCGAATCTGCTCGGTGGCAATTTCCGGAACCGGTGTCAGGTCTCTAAACGTCCAATAGGACCAGGCCGGAGCGTTGAAGCCCTGGGCCGCCAGCCGCTGCCTCGCCACCCGATCGTAGGGCACGTTCCGAGCCATGTTGTTCCGCACCCAATCCTGGTAGAGCAGCGCATGCTCCACGTTTCCGGTCGCCCCCGAATACACTCTGAAAAGCTCACTGAAGAAATAGGTCCAGTACTCCGTGTATTCGGTCGAATTGAGCAGAATCCCGATCAGCCGATCCCTCTTGTCGGGATCCCGGCTCGACACGAACTCCCGCACCCGATCCGCCGGCGGCAGCCTTCCCGTCACATCCAAACAGATTCGCCGCAAGAACTCCGCGTCGCCGGAGAGTTCCGAGGGAATGATGTTGAAGCGCTGCAGCTTGCCGAACACGTGCTCGTCGATGAAGTTTCTCCCGGCCACGACAGGATAATCGGCCAAGGGTTCGGCAATCACTCCAAACCGGGCACTGATTGCGTGTCCGGCCGCTCGTATCATCACCGCGCTTTCACCGATGTTGTTGGCCTTCACCCGCCCATTCTCATCCACTTCGACAATCTCAGGGTCGTTGGATTCATACAGCACCTGCTCGGTGATGTCTTCCCGCCGTCCATCCGACAGATGGGCTGTCACCAGGAGCCCGTGCGCTCCGGCCCGATCCAACACCACCTCTCGGGGAAAGACCTCCAACCGCTCAATACGGGCACTCTCTTCACTCCCCTCCTCCCCATAGGGCGCCCCGTTCCGGATCCATTCCAAGACCGTCCGGTAACCGGGGGAGTCGACATTCAGCTGCCGCCCTCCTCCGTGCGGCACCGCCAGGGTGGGCTTCGACAGAAGCAGACTATTCTCCGGTTCCTTGAGATTCACCCGCGGTGTCTTCTCCCCGGCCGCCTCCGCTGACATCACCTGAAAGGCGCCCCCTTCGACGATCCACCGGTAGTCCTCCTTGGGAAACAGGGCGTTGACCGAAAGCTTCAGCCCTCCCTGTCCCTTCACTCCTCCATGACACTCACTGTTGTTGCAGCCCCGTTTGGTGAACACCGCTCCGATATCCCGCGCATAGCTGAAGGGGCGGGTCTGTGAGATCCCCTGGATCACAACCTTCGTCGCCCCACTCCTGCCTTCAAACCAGCTCCTCAGCTCCACTGCTCCGTTCGTGCGGGCGATCAGCTTCCCCCCCGTATCCACTTCGGCCACGTCCGGGTCGGAGACCGCAAAGCGGCTTTGGCCCGTCACATCCCGTTCCAGCCCGTCGGCGTATTCGGCCAGCACCAGAAAACGCTGGGAGGCATCCGACCCCCAAAGTCGAGCCTTTTCCGGCATCAGCCGCAAGGAAACAACCCGGGCGCCTGCTTCGGGCGAAACCGGCGACTCCCTGGCAGCTGCCTCGCCCGGGGGTGGACCGGCGGTCAACCCCAAACCCGTCAGCAGGGCAAGCACCGACTTCAGCACACCCCGCTGACGGCTCCTTCTCCCTGCCCGCCGTTTCTTCATGACCGCCTCCCCTTGCGCTATTTCCCCTCGTCTCCGGGGTCGATCTTGGGACTGCCGGCAACCACCATCAACGGGAGCTCCGCTGCCAACAGACGGTTTCCCAGTCGCCCCCCGACCAAAGGGTGAAGCACGATGCGAATGGACTCCGGAAGGGTCATCAGCGCAGCATCGGGGTCGGCTCGCAGCATCAGAACCGTCCTTTGGACATCCGGAAGAAAGCTGTACCGCTTTACCGTTTCATGACGGGGCCTCCCCCCAATGTCCAGGATGGCCGTACCGGGAAAGGCCCTGACACCCTCGGGTAAACCTTCCACCAGGAAGATGATCTCTCCGGCACTCCCGTCGAATGCCCGTTGCCCCCCGCCTTCCACCACTCTGGCGTCGATCTCCTCGATCCGGGTGGTGATGTTGAGGATCTTGGCCTCTCCCGGTTTCAGGTTAATCCGTCGAGGATCAATCCGATTGTCCTCATACCCTCGTATCAAGGTTTCTACGGTTATTTCCCCCACATGGGGAATCTGAGGCCGAATCAGCAGCCGATACCGGCAGTCCGGGCCGCCGCTTCTCGAGGTGACGTCACGAATTTCCAGAGAGTATTCCCCCTCCTGGTCAAACGTCTCGATGACCTTGGGCTCGTTGCCTGCAAGCTCCCATCGCTCCGGATTCTTCACCTCATTCATTCGATGAATGTTGGTCAACATACTGCGGCCTGCTGCGTCCCTGATCTCCAGCCTGGGATTGAAGTGCGGCGGCTTTAACTCAGGGGTCTCTATCTCGAAAGCCAAGCGCTGAGACGACGTCACTTTGAATTTGAAGTAATCAACGTCCCCCGGCCGGTCGATGGTCCCCTCGATGAGAGCGGGATGCTCGACACGCATGGCCCGGTCCTGCCCATCGTTCGGCTCTCGCTCCCGCCATCCGGTGATCTTGCGGGGAACTGGGGGCGAACGGATCCCCCCATCGCGACCGTCGCCCGCCGCCTTTTGCCGTCGACTCGAAGAAGGCTCGCCTTCGACGGCCACATGGGCCGGTTGATCGACTGTCACTTTCCGAGCCCGGAGCCTTGCCAATCGGTCGACGCCCAATTCCCGGGTAAAGGTTCGTTCTCTCCAGGCCGAGCTCACAAGATAACGGTCAAACTCCGAGCCGACGGGGACAATGCGCAGCTGGTAGGCGTAGTCGGGTTTCCCTTGATAACGCTCCGAGGCCACTTCCACCCAGTAGCGGCCCGCTTTCGCGAACCGGTAGTTCAAACCCGAATTGATAGGCGCGAGGTCGGCAAAGCTCCATCCGGACCCCGCACTTCCGGTGACTGCTCCCCCGATCTCGCTATTGAAGGCCAACTGCTCCGGCTGCTTCGAATCGAACCAACTCCCGGCCGGCTCGAGAAGCTTCAATTGGGGACGAAACCCTTTCGCCATGGCTTCTCGACTGAGAATGACCTCGAAGGCCAGCTCTTGGGCCTCCGTGATATCAAGGCTATAGTAGTCTAGTTCCCCCTGTCTGCCGATTCGGCCGTTGACCACGACGGGCACAGCGACGGGCTGCGCCTGAGCCGGCATATGGTGCGGTTGCTCTGTTTCGGCCATAACGGGATCGTCATAAATCTGAAAGTAAATCCTATTGGAGACTCCCCGAGGAGAAACGACTCTCAGAGAGCGGGAACCCGGATTAGCATTTGGGGAAATGGTGATCTGGAGGAGCACCCGGTACTCGCTATCATCCTTGGGCGGTTTCTTGGCAACATCGCCCGCAGCAGAGGGCTCCAGCACCTCCACTGATTTAATTTTGGCTTGAAAGGAATCGTGGCTGAGCCAGGCGGCGTAGGTGCCCGCCAAGTACTTGCCGCGAACTTCGACTTCCAGGGAGGAACCCACTCTACCGCCTATGGGAACCACGGAGTGGAGTTCGGGTTCGGACTTGTTTATCTTGAACCGGTTATCGTCGGTAGCCCACACCGATATCAGGCTCAGTGCAAACATCCCGATGAAAAAGCCCGAAGAGCTGAGTAATATCCTCAACGTTGGGGTCTCCCCTGTCTCAAGTGGCAACTTCACCCATGAGATGGCTTTTGGGGACGAACAACGGATCTTGGAACGACCGTGGAGACAGCGCTAGAAATGTGCCATTAACCTAAGGTTTATGACGATCTTTGTCAAGGTGAAATTCCCTGATCCCTGGCGATTTGAGCTTGTAGCGGGAGAGTTCTGGCGCATGATTTTGCGCAAAGATAAGTTGAAAATGGAAATTCCTGCTTGTATGTGTGCGACAACAACCCGGGCAAAAATAGTGCAAGGTTGTGTGTCAGCTAAACTCGATGTGGCCAGCCAAGTTCTCTGCCTTCCGCGCGCGAGGCTCTGGACACCGCAACCATTGCCGAACTAAGATTCCTATGGGCAGAATGTCACTGGCTGCGGCGATGTCAAAGTACCCATTCCCGATTCTCACCGATACTTAGGGGACGTCAATTACTTCCAAAATAGCCAAGGGTGCACCATGGCGCTATCGGCGAGGCCCGGTGTTCGCCAAGGGGTGATCCTCACTTACCAGAAACAACCCATCATTGTCCTGGCCCAACTCAGCTTGGGCAAAGCGCTTTTTGTGGGGGATGTCAGTTGGTTGTCTAACATGCCGCTAAACCGCAACGCCCATTACGAAAATACGGGTTATCTCTGGTTTAGGTTGAATTTCACACCGTTTAAGACTCTTCCCAGGCTGGGTCCAGCGATTGCACAGGAAACCGGAGATATCTATTGAAGGGAATCGTAGCTGAGTCCGGTGGCGTAAGTGCCTGTCAAGTACTTGCCGTGATCTTCGACTTCCAGTGAGGAGATACTCTACTGCCTATGGGAACCACGGAGTCGCGTTCAGATTCTGCGTTGTTTGTCTTGAACCGGTTATCGTCGTTAAAACAAGGAACGCAGCGGAGACCGACAAGACGGATTGTTTAAGTCCACCTGAATTCTTGTCGTGATCCTGATCTGTGCATAGAGAACAAAAGGAGGGCAACTATGATTCGACGAAACTTCATGAGGTCCGCCCTGGCTCTGGGCATCACCTCGGGGACGGGCCTGTCTCTGGGTACCCCTACCACGCCCCTCGCAAAGAAAACTTCGGGGGCAAAGTATCGTGCCGGGGTGGTCGGCCTGGGATGGACAGGGGTCCTCTATGATGTCGCCAAACGGGACGGGTCTCACCGCCAGGGGCCCCATTGGGATCCGGCCTACAAGGTGGAAGACACCAAGCGAATTACCCCCGAGGTGGACGTCCATCGCGGGTTTCACCACCATGACCACCCGGGCAACGAGGGGCTGCCCTCTTCCTACGCCGAGGCTTTGTGGGATCGTCCCGAGGTGGAGCTGGTGGCCGGGGCCGAGCGGGATGAGGCACGCTTGAAGATTTTCGGGGAACGTTACGGCCTCAAGGCCCTCTATACCGACGCCCTGGAAATGTACAAGCAGGAAGCGCTGGATATCGTGGCCGTTTGCACCAACACCAAGGGTCGGGCCTTCCTGACGGTCAAGGCCGTCGAGGCCGGAGCCAAAGCGATCTTCACCGAGAAGCCGATGGCCTTCACCCTGGAGGAGGCCGACCGAATGGTAAAGGTCTGCGCCGACCGGGGAATCCCCCTTTCCTGCGGCGCCATCACCACCACCCACCCTTCCTTTGCCAAGGCCAAGGAGCTGGTGACCGGCGGCGCCATCGGCGAGGTGACCTCGATCGAAGCCAGAGGCCCCGGCGCTCAGCACCAGAACTGGTCCTACTTCCTGGACAGCCCGCCGGCCTGGGTCAGCGGGACCGGAGATCCGCCTCGCCGTCCCGGAGGCAGCACCGAGTTTGGCGGCCAGGGGATCCTGGTGGCGGAGAACGGACAAGTGGTCCACTTCAGGAAGGGAAGCCCGGGGGTGCGGATCAGCGGGACCCAGGGCGAGATCCAGTTCAGCTTCCGGCCCGGCTGGCAATTGATGCAAGAAGTGGAACCGCCCTCGGGCAGAAAGCAGATGGTGGAGATGCCCTGGCCGGAGCCCCAGTTCATTCCCCCTTACGGGGCGGTTTACAGCTTGGACGACCTGATGCAGTGCCTGGCCGGCGAGATGGACCAACCCAAGAATTCCGGCCGGCGGGTGACCACGGCCATCGAGGTCGAGATCGCGCTCAAGCAGTCCTCGGCCCAGGGCGGAGCCCGGGTTTCCCTGCCGCTGCAGGATCGGTCCCTGGGGTTGCTCTACGACTGGTTCCGGTAGACGGAATACTGTCGTTTTTTCTGAATGACCCTCCCATGTAAGCGTCCGAGTGGGCTACCTGAATGGCGCCACCCGGCGGAAATTCGGTGCTCCGGTCATGACTGCAGGGCAAACGGCCCTATACGGAAAACCGAAGTTTGATGCCGCAGGCGGCGGATAACTTAGCCAGCGTGTCAAGCCGAGGGTTTCTGCGTCCGGAGAGTGCCCGGGAGAGCGCCACCCGATCCAACCTTGCCTGCCGCGCGATCTCTGACACGCCGCCTTGCGCCTCGGCAACGTTGCGAAACGCTTTCATGAGCAAGCGGGGATCGTCGTCCATTTCTTCGATTGCCGCATTCAGGTAGGCCGCGATATCCTGGGGTGTTTTGAGGTATTGGCTGGCTTTATGTTCTCTAATGGGCATCCCGTTTCTCCTGTTTGTAGGCTTTCCAGTATGCCTGAGCCCTCGCGATGTCATTGGATTGACGTTTCTTGGTTCCGCCGCCCAACAAAATCACAAACTTCTCACCATCGCGGCCGTAGTACACTCGGTATCCAGGTCCGAAGTCGATGCGAAGCTCGCAGACACCTTGGCCGACAATTTTATGGTCACCAAAGTTTCCTAACTCCACTCGATCGATACGCGTTTGGACACGGGCGCGTGCTTCGGAGGACAGGCTGACAAACCAGGTATCGAAGGGGTCAGTACCGTCTTCCGAAACGTAGTGGACAACCTTCGTCATTGTTGTAATTGTAGTCAATTGACTACAGACGATCAAGGACAACCGTTGTTGCCCGATCTCTTTTTCAAACCCCGTTCCCTGAAAAAAGGACAGCCCCTCCCATGACCTCGTCAATCCTGGATTTTGACAAGCTGAGAGTGGTCGACCTTTCCAAGCCTCTGGATCCCGCCACCGAAAAGAGGCGCTGTAAGCTCCATCGCCATCACACCTTCATCGGCGGTGTGGACGGATACCATTCCCACATCGACATCACTTCCCACCTGGGGACTCACCTGGAGTTTCCCTATCACTTCAGGAACGAGTGGAAGGACGGCATGAAGCTGCCCATTGACCGCTTTATGGGACGGGGCATCCTGTTGAACCTGAAGACCACCCGTCCACGGGAATTGATCCGGTTCGAGGACCTGGAGCTGGCCGACCGCGGCCGGATACGGCCGGGGGACACGGTACTGCTGGATTCTCCCTTTCACAGCACTCCCTTCATTCAATCTCCCGACGACCAGCGCCCAGACATGTCCGAGGAAGCGGGACGCTGGTTCCTGGAAAAGAAGGTCAAATGCGTCGGCTGGGGTGACGGCATCGCCATCGAGAACCACGTCCAGGGGTGCATCGCCTGCCACGAGCTGTTGCTGGGGAATGACATTCTCCTGCTGGAGGTGGTTTGCAACATCGATCAGCTCCGGGCAGAGACCTTCATGATCACCTTCACCCCCCTGCCCATTCACGGACTGGACTCCTGTCCGGTGCGGGTGGTGGCGGTGGAAGGGATCCCGGGAGTCTAGGAAGAGTCCTGCTGGGTCGACGTTCCTGCGCGACGCACTCTTCCAGCAGAAGACACGCGAATCCGGCGAGGTCGGCACCGAATACGACAAGCAGCAAGCCTCAGCAATCAGCCGGTTGTTCATGGCGATGACACGCGCGGGACGATCTTTTCCTCCTCGGCAACGAAAACTCCCGGTATGATGATTTGAGACGCAATTGGGGGAATGACCAATGCCAACCACCGCTTTCGACACTCTGACCGCCGCCGGCCAGCTTGAGGACGCCGGCATCGAGACCAGGCAGGCCAAGGCTATCGTTACCGTTATCCGCCAAAGCGGGGAAGCAGTCGCCACCAAGTCGGACTTGACCGAGCTCAAGGGCGAGATGACCGCCGCCATGTCCGAGCTCAAGGCCGAGATATTCCGGGCTTTGTGGATTCAGGGCATCGGTCTGGTAGGCGCCGTCACTGCCTTGATGGGCGCCGCTGTCGCCGTCATCAAGTTGTTTTGAGCCAGCACCGACAGCACGGAGCCGCCTGCCTGCGCGTTGCTCACATGCCGGAGCAGGCAAGACCCACACCTTGCCCCTTACCCAATTTGGCCGCCTTCCCGGCACCCGTCAGTTCAGCCGTTCGGTCAATCCCCGTTCCCAACACCGGTCAGGTTGGAAAGCCCGGTCGGTCCTGGCGGAACGTCAGGGCTACGACACCTTGCCCGCTGAGCGGGCCCATGTTGCCGCCACTGATTGGCTGGTGAATGTTGGGGAACTGGTCGGGGGATACGTTTCGGGGACAGCGCAGACCGGAGGTCCATGAATGAACCGACCAATGGAAGTCTCCTTGGACCAGAAATTCACTTCGTCGGTCAACAAGCTTGACACGAGCGATGGGCAGCGCGTGTGGAATGCGGTCGAGAAGTACCAGCAAGCACCCGACATGCGGGGGCTGAATCTCGAACAACTCAAGGGTGTCGCGGGCAAGAATAGCTTGTGGACAATCCGTGTCTCAGACAAATTGCGGGTGCTGCTGGCGCGCGAAGGTTCCACATCGGTGTTTCTGCGCGCAGGCTACCATGAAGAAATTTATCGCTTGGCGAACCGAGCGGTGTTCGTGGCTCCCCCCACTGGAATCCCCGGCCTGATGCCGACAAGGCCGGACGCCATGGACTTGGACGGTGCCCCACTGGCAAGCAAGCCTGCCAAGCCAGTGCCCGCAATTGACAACAAATCGTGGATTCTTAAGCACTGGAGCGACAGCGAGCTTGTGCGGGTAGGGTTTATCAAAGCACAAGTTGAACGGCTACGGCGCGCAACCCAGGACACATTGTTCAACGTGTGGCCAGAGGTCGACGACGAAGGAAAACTCGATCTGGTTGTACAGTGCATCGACCAGTCTCCAAAGGACTGGTTCCAACGCAAACTCATCGCCGACAACGAAGCCACGAATAAACGATTTCGCGAAGCCATTGTAGAACGAGGGGCGCTGGGAGGCCTGTCTTCGCTGCTTGGCCCGAAGGAATTCCAGCGATTGATGTCAGCACCAATCGAGGATTGGATGATTTTCCTCCATCCCGACCAGCGCGCCTGGGTGGACCGCCGGTTCTCCGGCCCGGCGCGCGTGCGCGGGTCGGCTGGGACAGGCAAGACCGTGGTTGCGCTGCATCGGGCCGCCACCCTAGCGAAGCGATACGCCATCCAGACTGTCCAGCAAGGTAGACAGCGGCGGCCGATCCTGTTTACGACCTTTATCAAGAGTCTGCCGCCTGTGTTCGAGAACCTTTACAACAAGCTCCCAACTGCCGTGGCAGGTGCCGTCGAGTTTATCAATGTCGATAGCCTGGCCTACCGTATCTGCACTCAAGCCACCGGTCAGCAACTCAAGCGGATTAACAAAACCAAAACCAATGCACTATTCGATCAAGCATTTTCGCAAGTAGTCCGACCCGGCACGCCGTTGCATCGTGACGGGCTGACACGCTACTACCTGCGCGACGAAGTCAATGAGGTGCTGAAGGGCCGAGGCGTGAACTCTCTGGATGAGTACCTGGAAATGGAACGGACCGGGCGAAGGACACGGTTCACTGAGGCGATGCGCAAACAGACTTGGGAGCTTCGCCAAGAGTACGACAGACATCTTGACCAAGAGGGGTTTGTGGACTTTCCCGACCGTATCCGCAAGGCTCGCAACATTGCGCGACAACTGCCAGAGCCGACCTACCGCGCCGCCATTGTGGACGAATCGCAGGACATTACTCTGGTCGGCTTGCAGTTGATCCGTGCCCTCGTCAGCGGCGCGGATGAGCAAGACCGAACGGACGCGCTGTTCATCGTGGGTGACGGCGCCCAGAAGATTTATCCTGGAGGGTTCACGCTCGCCCAAGCAGGCTTGGATGTGCGCGGCAACAGTGCGGTTCTGCGCGTGAATTATCGCAACACGCGCGAGATTATCGACGCCGCCATGAAGTGTTCCGGTTCAGAAACGGTCAATGACTTTGGCGAAGAGTATGTAAGGAGCGACGCTGCCGCAGATGCGGTGCGGAACAGTGGTGTCAAGCCCTGTCTGGTGCGAGCCAAGAAATTCAGAGAACAAGTCGACTATGTTGTCGGAAAGATCGAGGAATTGCGTGAATCCCGCGATTTGAAATTTGGCGACATCGGCATCTTTGCTGCCACCAATGAGAAGGTCGGTCGAGTGCGGGAAAAGTTCCGCCGTACCCAACTCGATCAACGTTTTCAGAATCTGGAGCAATTCAAAGGGGCCCCCAAAGACTTCGACCTTATCAAAATAGGAACCTTTAAGCGCGCCAAGGGCCTGGAGTTCAAAGTCGTATTTCTGTTTGGAATAACTGAAAAATCTCTCCCGACTCCAAAAAAACCTAATCAGACCAAAGCCGAGTACGAGGAGTGGCGTATGTTGCAGATTAGCGAATTGTTCGTAGCGATGACACGAGCGCGGGACCATCTCTTTCTGCTCAGCGATGACCAGCCCAGCGAAGTGTTATACGAAGCGCTCGATTGGTTCGAGGAAGAGCAGGCATCGAGTGGGTAGTTACAGTTTCTGATCGCAAGTGGACAAATCTTTCTGCCCATGAAGCATCCGCATTGGCCGCCAGTAAGTCGCAGGCGCCTATGTCCATCCGGCTTTATTCATACGGTAAGCGTGGCCAGGTACGCGCCCTAGCATCTGCAATCCCCTGAAAATTAAGGGGCTGCTGTTGGTCGAACTACCAACAGAATCCATCCGACGAAAGTGAGCACCTATGCTGGGACTGCAGGCCCTGGACTGGGCCATTCTGATCATCTACATCTCCATCGTGGCCTACCTGGGCCTCTTCCTGGGAGCCAGGAAGACCCGAACCCTGGGTGATTTCTTCATCGCCGGCGGAACCTGGGGAAAGCTGCCGGCCTTCCTCTTCAACTTCAGTTCGGCGTTGGCCGGGGCGGAAGCGGTGGTGGTCAGCGCCGCCGCCTACCGCAGCGGGTTGTCGGGTATCTGGCTGTGGTGGTCCCAGTTGCTGGCCACACCCATGTACTACCTCTTCTCGGTGGTTTACAAGCGGGCCCGGGTCTTCAACATGGCGGAATTCTTCGAGCTGCGCTTCGGTGTCGGCGTGGCCACTCTCTATTCCGTTCTGGGACTGCTCATCTCGGTCAATTTCATCGGGATCTTCATCACCGGAGGAGGAAAAGTCCTGGCGGCCACCACCACCCTCTCGGTGGACTCGGCCGTGCTGATCTGCTGCACCCTGGTGGCCCTCTACGTGGCCACCGGCGGAGCCATGTCCTCCCTGCTCACCGATCTCTTTCAGGGAATCCTCTGCCTGGTGGTCCTGAGCTTCGGCCTCCTTCCCTTCCTCTGGAAGGCCGCCGGCGGCATGGAAGCCCTGGCGGCCCTGCCTGGCACGACCTGGTCGCTGCAGTCGGCGGAGATCCCCTGGACCTACGTAATCGCCCTCCTCTTCTCGGGCGCCGTGGGCTCGGTGGTGTCGCCCAACATCCTGACCTGGATTGCCATCGCCCGCGACGAGAAGACCGGCACCCAGTGCGGCTGGGCTCACGTCTGGAAGCGGCTCATCACCATCCTCTTCGCCCTTTACGGCATTCTCTTCGCCATCTACTACCCCGGCCTGGAAGACCCCGAACTGGCCTGGGGCACGCTGATGAAGTCGCTGCTGCCGGCCGGAGTCCTGGGACTGCTGGTGGCCAGCTTTGCCGCCGCCTTGATGTCCTCGGTGGATACCTTCGCCACCACCACCTCGGGCCTGGTGGTCGACTACCTCTACCGCAAGAGGCTCTTCCGCGACCGCTCGCCGCGCTTCTACATCACCCATGCACGGATCTGGGGGTTCATCGCCGTCTTCCTGGGGTACGTCACCACCCGGTTTCTGGAGAACATCGTTCAATACATCGAGTTGGGCTGGTCGCTGATTTCGTTCATCTCCGTCCCCCTCTATTTCGGACTGGTCTGGAGACGCGCCAATCGCCAGGCACTGTGGGCCGGGGTGATGACCGGCGCCCTGCTGTTCCTTTTTCTCAAAGTGTGGCTGCAAGCATCCTTCGAGTACACCGTCTTCATTCCCACGCTTGCATGCGCCCTGGTGACCTGGCTGGTCAGCCTTCGGACACCTCCCGAAGATGAAACCCTGCTCAACCGCTTTTACGCCATCCTCAGCACCCCGGTGGGCCAGGACGAGAAGCTGCTCGAGGCCGGCATTCAACTCCCCGCCATGGCCGGGACGGATGCCGCTCGACCGCCGGCGCCAGACCCGGAGAAGATCGGTGAGCTTTACCGGTTCTATGCCCGGGACAAGATCTACGGATCCTCCAGCACCATCGAGCTGCGGTGGGAAGCAGAGCTGCAGTGGTTCTACAGGGGGTTTGTGTCGATCACCCTCTGGTGCCTGGGCCTGATCGGGGCGGCTTTGGCCTTCTCCTGGTGGATGCAGTCCTGACTTATTTGAAACCATTGAGGGTTATCCACAAAGGCCAAAAAAAGAAATCCACGAAGGGCCACGAAGGACGACGAAGGGCCACGAAGGGGTTGGAGAAAACTCAAGAGGGATCCGCCAAAGGTTGGAAAGGGAGAAAAAATTTCCACCAGGGGCGATAAAGGATCTGTCAAGAGGGCAAAAGATGAATCCGCGAAGGGATCCCAAGGGGTTGGAAAAGACTCGAAAGGGGTCCGTGAAGGGCCACCAAGGACACTGAGGTTTTCCACGAACGCGCACCCGGTCATCGAGCCAGTCAGCTTCTCCTGCATCAGCTTTTTATCCTGTTAATCCTGTCTATCCATGTTCCCTATACAGCAAACCAATTTAACGGGACATGGTCCTTGCTCCCAACAGGCAAAGGTGAGTCATCCCCTGTTTGGAGCCATGGTCAGGCGTCATTCCGGTAAATCGTTTACGGAGACCGATTCCCCATGGCCACTGTCGACTGGTTGATCCTGGCGGCTTACCTGGTGCTGATCGTGTTCATGGGGGGCTGGTTTGCGCGCCGCCAACACAGCACCGAAGCCTTTTTCCTGGCAGGGCGCTCCGTCCCCTGGTGGGCGGTGGGCTTCTCCTTTTTCGGCTCCTCCATCAGCACCGGGACCTTTCTGGCCTTTCCGGGCAGGGGTTCGGGGGCGACTGGATCCCCCACCTCTCCCACCTGATCTTCCCCATCATCGCTTTGCTGGCCGCCTGGTGGGTGATTCCCTACTACCGGCAGCGGGTCCGCATGAGCGCCTACGAATTTCTGGAACAGCGCTTCGGATACGGCACCCGCTGCTACGCCTCGGCGATCTATGTCGTCTACCACCTTTTCCGCAATGGAATGATCCTGTTCCTGATGGCCAAAGCGCTAAACGCCATGACGGGATGGGACCCGGTGGCCATTCTGATTGTGAGTGGCATCCTGGCTCTCCTCTACACCATGCTGGGAGGACTGGAGGCCGTGATCTGGACCGACGTCCTGCAATCGGTCACGCTGTTCGGCGGGGGACTGTTCTGTCTCTGGTTTCTGACCTTTGGCTCGGATGGCGGCGCCCTTCACCTGTTTCAGGTCGCCGGGGCCGCCGGCAAGTTCAAGCTGGTGGACTGGTCGCTGGACTTGTCCCATCCAACCATTGTGGTGATCATTCTCTACGGACTCTTCCATCACGGCACCTACTACACCACCAGCCAGGACGTGGCCCAACGCTACCTGGCCGCTGCCAGCACCCGTTCCTCTCAAAAGGCGCTCTTGTTCGGTGGGCTCAGCATCGTGACCACCTGGACCCTCTTCCTGCTGATCGGCTCGCTCCTCTACGCCTTTTACCAGATTCACCCCGGACAGTTGCCGGCGGAAATTGCGGCCAAGGAGACCCAGATCTTCCCCTTCTTCGTGATGCAGACGATTCCCCCCGGAATCACCGGACTCATCCTGGCCGGCATGTGCGCGGCGGCCATGTCCAGCCTGGACACCACCATCAACAGCCTGGCCATGATCTCGGTTCGGGACTTCTACCTTCACTTCCGTCCTCATGCCAGCGACCGCCGGCAGCTTCTTCTCGGCCGGATCGCTTCCGGCGTCTGGGGCCTGCTGGGCATGGGTTCGGGACTGTTGATGCTGGCCGGGGTGGAGCGGGCCTACTATTTCGGCGCCACCGTGAGCTCCTTCATCGGCGGCGGCATTCTGGGGCTCTTCCTGCTGGGGATGTTCGTCCCGCGGGCCCATACCCGCGGCGTCTGGGTGGGGGTGATCACCGGAATAGCCATTTCGGTCTGGGGAGGAGCAGACAGCGTTCTGGAGATGCTCGGCGCCTCGCCCGGATTCACCGAAAGCGTGCGCTTTCCCTGGCATCCCTGGATGATCCTGGGCCTGGGAAACATCGCCTCCTTCACCGTGGGCTGGCTGGCCAGCTTGATCCTGCCCGCCGGCAGGAGCGCCGCCGCCAACTCCGAAGGGTAGGGAGGCGAAGATGGACGACTTGAGGGGTTATCCGCGAACGACATTATCCACGAAGGGGCACGAAGGACGACGAAGGAACACGAAGAGAGATTGAACTCGACCGCCGATAAGGGGCGCACGGGCGAAGCAAGTGCGGGGTGGGCTCTTCTGGTCCTGCGAAAACGACCCATACAGGCGCGTTTCCTGGGCGCAGGCCACGGAGAAGCTGGTGTCCCCAAAACCACGATGGGCCCTGGGAGCAAGGATTTCAAATGAAAATGCCCGGGCGAAGGCCCGGGAGTTCGAGTAAGCCGCAAAGCGGCGGCAGCATGTAGCCGTGGGCGTAAGCCCATGGTAACGGCAACTCCACCCCCGAGCCGCGTAGGCGGCGGCAGCGGAATTCCGACTCACCGCCAACCGGCGGGCCAGGCGCTTACGGATTGGTCGGCGCGGTGCAGACCAGGATTTCCATGGTTTCCTCGCCGGTATTGTCTACGGCATGTTCACACCAGGCGGGAAGGTGGACAAACACTCCCGGCTTCACCGGAACCCTCCGGCCTGCCAGGATCATGTCGCCGCTGCCCCTCAGGACCAGATAGCACTCCTCCGTATAGTGGCTGGCCGTCTCCGAGGTCACGTGGGGCGGCAGATAGTACATGGTCAGCCCGAAGTTCTTGGAAGGGGCCTTGGGGTTGGTGGGATGCAGCACCCGCACCCCGATGCCTTCGCTGCCCGGAAACTTGAGCGGCAACCCATCCTGGACGGTCACCACGTTGGGCTGAACCGGTTCCGCCGGCTTGGGAATCGGCGGTTCCTCACCTTTTTGATAGCCTGAATATTGAGTAATTTTGGCCACTTGGGCACCTCGTTTCTCTCGGGGGCAACCCCTGAATATCATCTCCCCGCTACCCACCAGCCACTAGCCACTATTCACTACGGCGTCCAAACCCGGTAGGGCCCCGTGTCGGGGTCCTGGCCACGGGCGAAGTTCTTGCCGTCCAGGTATTTCACCTCCATCTCCACGTCCTTGAGGGCCAGCTCGGGGATGATGTCGCCGTCGCGGTGCAGGAGCGTCACTTCCACCTGGTTTTTCCCCTGCATGGGCCAGTGGTCTCTGGGGAGCCGGTAAACGAACCAGTAGCCGAACACCCGGTAACGCGGAGCTCTCATCCGGTAGACCCGATTGATTTTTCTCAGGCCCGATTTGGGCAGCTTCTTGCCGTTGAAGCGGAACTCCAGTCGGTCGGTTTCGGTGGCTCCGGACAGCCGGAAACGAAGCAGGACCTCGTGGACGCGGCCCATCTTGTCCCAGCGGGGCAGGTCGTCCGAGACCGCCAGGTGGGTCTTCACTGGCTGGTTCACTTTCAGAGTCTTGGGCAGAGGCATCTGAGGTCCGGTCGCCCTCTGTCTGGTGGGGACGTAGTAAAACTTATCCTTGGCGGTCATGATATCGGGGTGGCTCATCTCCCGCAACTGGGCATAGAACTCAGCGCGGTAGGGATAGGCCGTGAACCACTGGGATAGATAGAGTCCATCGATGCCCTGGGCCCAGTAGTTGCAGGCCACAGCTCGAATGAACTCGATGGTGCCGTTGTCCAGCCTGTCGGAGTGAACTTCGGGCTGGATGACGGCATGCACCCGGCAATCCCTGTTCTGGGCCGCTTCCACCATGGGACGAAAATCGGCCAGTTGATCCATCCTGTAGGAGTAGCTCTCTCCAATCACAACCTCCACGATCCCCCGATCAACCCACTCCCGCACGTCCAGGCCCCGGGAGTTGGCCTCCTCCAGGCTGACCGGCACCCGAACCGCCAGATCGCGGTTGGATCCGCTGGCCTTGAGGGCGTCATGAATCCGCTGGACCCAGGCGGTCATGAGGTCTCGACCAGCATCTACCTCCTTGGGATGGAGGTAGTGGTAGTGGCCAAAATGCAACTCAAAGCCGTCCACCGGGTAGTTCTGCAGCACTTCCTGGATGAGAGCGAAGCGCTCGTCCCGAACTTCCTGGTGCTTGAAGTCCAGTTTTCTCAATGCCGGAAAACTCTCGTCCAGATCGCCCCTGGCTCCGATCTCCAAGTGCTGGTTTTCCCAGGTGAAATTAGCCGACCGAACGTCCCCCCGGCGGTTTTTCCCTCTCCCCCGGTTGAGAAATAGGGAAGGAAAGATGGCCAGTCCCTTGGCCCGGGCCCGCTCGCACACGATACGCAGGGGATCCCCTCCGGAATCCAACATCATGCGGGCGTTCTGGTGGGCCCGGCGGAAGACCAGGTGGGTCCACTCCTTCACCGGATCCCCCCAAAGCTCGCCGACCTTGGTATCGTGCAACACCGTCCGGCCATCTCCCAAACCGAACATCAAGGCATCCACCGGAGTGCCCACCAAGTCGTCCACCGAGGCTTCGAACTCTTCCTTCAGCATGGGGGGCTCGTACATGTAGATGGAGGAATGGCGGCTGTCGTCGTAGTACATCAGCCGCGGTTTCCTGCTCGAGCCGTGACTCCCGGGGCCGGGAGCCGATGGCGCCAAACCGGCGGCTCCGGCGGATGCGGCCGTAGAGGCCAGGCCTGCGGTGAGTGCCGTCCTCACGAATTCGCGTCGCTTCATTTTTCAAGACTCCTTTCCAAAGATTGTCGAACTTTTCCGAACCAGGTCAGGGACCACCCCGTTCCCGGCTCCTTCAGGCTAGGACATATGCACCCGGTAGGAACCAGCGTCGGGATCCTGGCCGCCCTGGCCGCGGGCAAAGTTCTTTCCTCCCAGATACTTGATTTCCATTTCCGCGTCCCTCAGGATCAGTTCGGGAACGATGTCGGCATCGCGCCGCAACAGGGTTACCTCCACCTGGTTCGAGCCTCTCTCGGGCCAGTGTTCCCGGGGAAGACGCCACACGAACCAGTAGCTGTGCACCCGGAAGAGCGGGGCTCTCAAACTGTAGTACCGATTAATCTTTCTCAAGCCGGAATCGGGCAGCTCCTTTCCGTTGAAGCGAAACCTCACTTGATCGGTCTCGGTGGAACCAATGAGCCTCAAGCGGAGCAGCACCTCATGCACCCGTCCTACCTTGTCCCAACGATCCAGGTCGTCTGCGATCGGCAACGGCACCTGGACCGGCTGATTCATCTTCAGCGTCCGGGGCAGCGCCGGTTTCGGCTCGGACGGCTTAGGGGAGAAGACACTCTGGGTCGAGACGTAATAGAACTTATCCCTGGGAGCCATGATGTCCGGATGACCCACTTCCCGCAGCCGTTCATAGAAACTGGGTTCGTAGGGCCAGGCGGCGAACCACTGGGCCAGGTAGAGTCCGTCCACGCCTTGATCCCAGCAGTTGCAGGCGACGGCCCGGGTGATTTCAATGGGACCGTCTTTCAGCCGGTCGGAATGGACTGCCAGGCCGATGGCTCCGTGAATACGGCAGCTCGAACCCTTTGCCGCCTGAACCAGGGGCCGGAAATCCGCCTGCTGATCCATGGCGTGCTGGTAGGTCTCTCCGATCAGGACGTCCACAATGCCCTGCCGGATCCATTCGCGCACGTCCAGACCCAGAGCATTGGAGGTCTCAATGCTGGCCGGAACCCGGATGGCCAGCTCTCTTCCCTCCCCGCTGGCCTTGACGGCATCGTAGACCCGCTTGATCCAGGCCGTCATGAGGGGGCGCCCCTGATCCACCTCTCCGGGGTGGAAGAAGAGCACCGTGGAGCTCTTGTAGTTCAAATTCAGCTCGAAGCCGTCCACCGGGTAGTTTCGCAGCACCTCGTCGATCACCGCAAAACGTTCGTCGCGCACCTCCTGGTGCTTGAAGTCGAGGTTGGTGCTTCCCTCCAGATCCTTCAAATCACCCTTGGCGCCGATCTCCAGGTGCAGATTCTCCCAGCGGAAGTTGGAGCTGCGCACGTCCTCTTCCCGCGTTCCCCTCCTGCCCTGATTCACCAACAGGGTGGGATAGATGGCCACCCCCTTGGCTTGAGCCCGCTCGCAGATGATGCGGAGGGGATCCCGGCCCGAGTCCAGCATCATGCGAGCGTTCTGGTGCGCTCGGCGGAAGATCAGGTGGGGCCACTTCTTCACCGGGTCCCCCAGAACCTCGCTGACCTTGGTGTCGTGAAACATGGTTCGCCCGTCGGCCAGCCCGTACATCAGGGCATCCACCGGGGTTCCCACGATCTCATCCACCGCCGCCTCGAACTCCTCCTTCTCCATGGGGGGCTCGTACATGTAGATGGCCGGGTGGCGGCTGTCGTGATAGAACATGACCCGCGGCTTTTTCCTGCCGCCGTGCTTTTTGGGCCCGGCAGAGGGCGGTGTCAGGCCCAGTGCCCGCGAGGGCGCCGCACCCGACGCCAGCCCTGCAGCCAGGGCCGTCCCTACGAATTCACGTCGTTTCATTCCACTGCTCCTTTCCCAGATGGATCCATCCGTCACTTCCCGTTGGCCGCAACCGGGGCGCGATTGACCCGGGCCGGCTCACATCGATATCTACGCCTCGATCGCAGCCATCATGGCATCGAAGGTCTTGCGGTCCAGGCCGCGATAATGAAAGTAATTCCGAGGATGGCCGACAAGATCGGCGAAGGCCACCAGACGGTTCAGGGTCTCCAACACCTCCTCGTGGGTGCATCCGATCTCGGCCGGCCGAAAACGGGTGCGGCACTCCTCCAGCATAGCCTTGGTCCGATCGAACCCCCAACCGTAGAGATAGCCGTTGATCAACGAGCCCAGGGCCACGGCTTCCCCATGCAGCAGTTCCCGGCCGTGGACCCACTCGAAGGTGATGCAGAAGGCATGGTCTAGACTGTGCCCCACGTTGAGGGAGTAGAGCTTCAAGTCGTATCGCTCGCGGTTGACTTCGGCCGCGACTCTGATGCCGGCTTCCCCGGGCTGGCCGCCTTCATCCAGACTCTGACGAAATTCCCGCACCCGGCTGTCGACCCAGCCCAGAAGCTCATCGGCCACCCCCTGGTCCCAGGCCGGAGCCTCCAGATTCTGGTCCAGCCACCACTTCCAGGCCCCCAACTGGGCAAGATAACAGATACACTCGGCCATGCCGGAACAATTCAGGTGGGCAGGAGCCTGGCGGATGACGCCGTAGTCGAACAGCAGGTACTCAGGAGCGATCGTTTTCATGAGCCACTCGAACCGTTCCCGGCGCCTCAGCGCCAGCGGAGACTGAAAGACGGCTCCGGTGGAGACGATGGTGGGAATCATGACCAGGGGCCAGCCCTTCTTCCAGGCCAGATACTTGCCGACATCCAGCGCATTGCCGCCGCCGACCGCCAGCAACCGTTGCGCCTGGGGAAGAGCCGCCAGCATCTCTTCCAGCATGCGCTCGCCCATGCCTCTCTGAAACACCACCTGGACGGGGGGGTGGACCAGCAGAGGCTCCACCAGCGCCATGGCGCTGGGGGAAGACACCACCACCGCATCCTGAAACCGAGGGGCATGCCGGGAGATCAGATTCCATCCGTACCGCGCATCCCATCGGCGGCTGTCCAGAACCACGCCGTCAACTCCTCTCAGTGCACCCCGGACGGACGGTCACCGGCATCCCGTCAAGCATTCTCAGCCAACCGGCCCGGTCGATGGCCAATGGACCCGGGCTCGAGGCCCTGCTTTCCTTGAAACCGCTCTTGGCCTATGATGAACGCTCCAGCCCGCCACGCCCGGCTGGAGCATTCCGGAGCCGTGAGCACACCCATCGCTTCCGCGGCCCCAACCCGGAAGGAACAAGCATGAAGATTACCGACATCAAGACCTATTTCGTGGGTGTCCAGGGCAAAAACCTGCTGGTCGTCAAAGTCGAAACCGACCAGGGCATCCACGGCATCGGACAGGGAGGCACCACCACCCGCGAGCAGGCCATGACCGGGACCATCGAGCACATGCGCCACTTTCTGGTCGGGAAGGACCCTCGCCGCATCGAAGACATCAACCAGGAGATGTACCGCGGACAGTACTATGAAGGCGGAACCATCATTACCGCCACCACCTCCGCCATCGACATCGCCCTTTGGGACATCCTGGGAAAGCACCTGAACACGCCCGTCTGGCAATTGCTGGGGGGAGCCACCCGCCAACAGGTCACCTGCTTCATCGACGGCCCGGCCGGGGTCGGCGACAGCTACGCCGATCAGGCCGAGGACCTGGTCAGGAGAGGCTGGAAAACCATCCGCTTCGCCCCCGAGACCGGAGATCCCGACTTCCGCCAGGACCGGGACAGCATTTTCGAGCCCTGGGAGTCCATCGATTGGACGGCCGACCAGATCCGGCAGGCCCGAAAGCGTGTGGGACCCAAGATCCGACTGGCCATCGACTACCACCACCGCCTCAACGTGGCCGAGGCGGCCGCTTTCTGCCAGCGCATCCGGGACGTGGATCTCATGTTTCTGGAAGAACCCATCCGGTCGGAGAGCCCGGACGCCTACGCCGCTCTCAGGGCCATGACGCCGATGCCCTTCGCCATCGGAGAAGAGTTCTCGGGGATCTACCCCTTTGCCCCCTTCATCGAACGCGGGCTGGCCAACTATGTCCGCCTGGACGTCTGCAACGTGGGCGGCTTCACGGCCAGTCGCAAGGTGGCCGCCATGGCCGAGGCCCATTACCTCGACATCGTCCCCCACACCCCACAGGGGACCATCTGCCTGGCCGCGTCCGTGCACCTGTGCGCGGCCGTCCACAACTTCGCCATTCTCGAATACAACTGGCAGATGCCTCACCTTCCCCAGGACCTCTTCCCCCGGCAGCTTCAACTGCAGGGAGACGGCTTCCCGCTGCCGCAGGGTCCCGGTCTGGGCATCGAGTTCGACGAAGAGGCCGCCCGCCGCTATCCCCCGCTGCCCTGGGAGGCTCCCCACTTCCGGCGTCGCGACGGCGCTTTCACCAACTACTGAGGCCGGCTGGGCGAAGTCGGCTCTCCCGGCGTCCCTCATCCCCGGTGCCGTCGCTGTCCTCCGGAGGAATTCCCGCTATCTGGTTGGCGGCTCCCCGTCCTTGACCGGTGTCCAGCGGATGGCGTAGAGGTCGGTCTTGTCCCGGACGGCATCCCAGGAGCGGCCCACCGAAGAGGCAGCGATGGTCAGAATGGTGTCGTCCTTCAGCACCAGGCTGGCGCTGTAGCTGCCGGTGAAGTTGGTGGAGTCCAGATAATAGACTTCATCCTCCCAGGTTTGCCCTTCATCCCGGCTCACCATGGCGCGGCTCCCCGGCGGTCCCGGACCATAGCGGGTATCGTGGACGACCACCGCGGTGCCGTCGCTCTGCACCGCCGGGTACCCGAAGGTTTGCCCGTAGACCGTGGTCAGCATGCGTGGCCGGGTCCAGGTGGCGCCGTCGTCTCTGGAGTTCACCAGGAAGACGTTTTTGAATCCAACGCGCTCCGGGGTGCCGGGGTAGGCCCCCATGTGCTCGACGATCTTCGCCGAGTCCTGGGGATGGCTGTCGCGCTGGTAACGCATGGTGGCCAGGATCTCTCCCGAGGGGAGCCGGGTCGCCGACCCCTCCGAACCCCAATCCCACATCAAGGTCGGTCCCTGCCAGGTCCGCCCCTTGTCCCGGGAACGAAACAGGAACAGACCGTGCTGCCTCGGCAGCCCATCCTCGGGGTCGGCGTCGCTGCGAACATCGATGGTCCACAGCAGGGTATCGTCCTGCAAACGGTCCAGCCCCCGATGGCAGTAGCGCTCATCGTAAGGGGAGCCCGTGCCGGGCATCTTCAGGTCCAGTTCGATCCGGGCCGTCCTGTTCCAGGATTGGCCCTTGTCCTGCGAGGTCCACACCTCGGCCGGCGCCCGCTCGTCCTTTCCGGTGACTACTGCCACGCAGATGAAGGAACCGTCGCTCAAGACCTTCCAGCGGCCGGTCTGGTGGATCTCAAATCCGGCAGGGGCATTCACCTCCCGCTCCGACCAGGTGAGCCCACCGTCGGAAGAGCTGGACAGCTTGTTGGCCTGACGGACGTAGACGGTTCCGTCCGGCCCCTGGTCGACCGAGGTGCCGCCCTGGGGAGTCATGGGCTGGGCATGCGGCAGCAGAACCTTCTTGACCGGAACCCGGGTGAGCTTTCCCGCCTTTGCATGCAGGACGTAGTCCGACCGGTGGATGCTCTCCAGGGCTTCCTTGGAGGGTGGCGGCACCCCTCCCAGCTCGCGGGTCATCACCGTCGGATCGGTGATCACCTCCATGAGGGGCGGCTCCGCGTCCGACCCTGAGGGTCCGGGCGGGGAACAGGAAACCGCCATCCAACCCAGCCCTACTAATCCGGCAAGTGTTCGGCAACTGATCTTCACCCCAACCCCCCTTCCGGCAGATATCGTCCCAACGGGCGCTTCAGCCTGCCGGCGCCCGTCAGCGACGTTCCGCCAGATCATCTCCGACCGGGACAGCCCGGTAACGGTGTTCAATGGTTCGATCCAGCACAGGGTCGTGCAACCGGGCCAGAAAGGCGTCGCCGACGCCGTGGCTGGTTTCTTCGGGAAGTGAATTGTCCCGGATGGCCTGGGCCACCGAATCCAGGAAAGACACCGACCCGCAATAGAGAAAGGAGGGCAGGACCAGCGACCGCACGTCCTCCATGGCCAGAAGATACTCCAGGTCCACCAGCGCCGAGGCGGCACAGTCCTGCAGCGGGACGACCTGACCACCCACCGTCACCTGGCTGGATATCTGCAGTCGATCCCAATGGCCGCGCACCTCGCTGTAGGGCCAGGCCGTCCGGGCGATCGGATGGGGGCACATCTGCTTGGGCTTGTCCTGAAACAGCGGGTCCAACTCGCGATCGCACTGGTCGCTCCCCACCGTAATGAGAATCTCGTTCCCATCCCGAATGGCCACGATCTCGGCCTCGCCGCCGGTCAGCGGGCCCTGGACCTCAAACTCCGACGCCTGGGTCAGCAGATAGCGTCCGATGTGAAAGATGGCCGGATTGGTCTTGGTGCCGGACTCGCCTCGAGCCAGCGCGGCGTCGAGTTCCTTGCGCATGCCGGCCACGTCCCGGGACGAGAATCGGGCGCCCGCCGCCGACCCGATGGGAATGATTTTCCTCTCGGTCCTGTCCTTGCGCTGCACCAGTATTTCCACGGGTTCAATTCGCATGAGCAACTCCCTGTTGCCGGACGGGTTTAAACATGGTGCGGGGATTTAAACACACTTGACACGGGACAACAAACGGATTGTGAGGGACAGCGCCGGACGGGGTTTGAAGTTGTTCGAGAGACGCACTGGTAAGTCATAACTTCCATTGCTCCGATAGCAAAAGCCCGTGCGGGTTCGAACCTGGAAGAGGTTGCGGGAGAAACCAACAAAAAGGTCACCAAGGCATCCATTCTGACCCAAGTTTAATTTTTGTTTTGCATGTATATACAAACTAGCATTTTCATTTACCTGCTGGCGCACCTCCTCCGGCTTCGAAGTCGATTTCGTCCTGGGGGACGCGACCCTGGCCGTTGAGGTCAAGTCGACTGACAACCCCACCCGCGACCACATGAAAGGACTGCGGGCCTGGAAGACCGAGCACAAGGACAGCCGCTGCCTCCTCGTCTGCCGCGCGCCCCGCCCAAGGATGACCGAGGACGACATCGAAATCATGCCTTGGCAATCATTCTTGAACCGGCTTTGGTCTGGCGAGTTGTGCTGAGACGATCTTCAAAGCGATCTGTTTCCGGTGAAAATCAGCCATGCTTGCCGGCTGATGGGGTCTTCCGGTAACAGATCTACGAGATAGGGCGCGTTGGGGGGTTAGTGGTTACTGATCACCGACGCTGGCGAGCTTTTTTGTTGACTTCGATGCGCTTGAAAAGGAAGGCGGCGAGCTTTTGGGCCTCAGCCACTTGCTCAGGGGGCATCCTCGCCCTCAGATAGTCCTTGGATTTGGCGAAAGTCTTGTCTCCTTTTACGGCAGCAAGAATGAACCAGGCAAGGGTGCATCAGAATTAGAGTCTAATGGTCCGAAATGTCACGGACACTCGTCGTTGGCGCTCTCGCTTGTCTGGTCCTCGGCCATCGGTCTTCCGTCTGGCGATACCGTGCATCCACTTGTTTCGGGCTCCACCTGTCAGTACCAGGACTGACCCGACGTTGAGCAGGACCTCTTGCCGCTCGACTCGATCGGCGTTTCTTCCTGCAGAGATGAACTGCATCGGCCAGCAATCGCCGAGAGAAAGCATCGCCACCGCTGGCCCGAAACAGTCGCGGTCCACATGGGGGGCAATACCCTGGCCGGGTTCGTACTCATTGACGATGACTTGATCGGGAGTCTGCGTGAACCAGCCTCTCCTGCGCAGCCTCTCGGCGACATCTTGGATGAAGTCCGGTAACGGCTCGGCCTTCATGTTCTCGGTGATAAGTCGGGACGAGTAATCGTATCTCCAGCCGTAATGCTGCACGCGGCGCTTGAGATCGTTCATCCACGGTCGTCCGCCAATCGATCCCAGTAAGCTGTCGCATTCCGCACTGGTCATGAAGCCTGGTTCGTAGATGACCCCCGCTTTCCGAAGTACATAGGGGAGTTGATGGTAGCAGGGGCGCTCATGGCCCTTTGGAACTAGACAACCGACTTCCTTGAATTGTCCTATCATTCCTGTCCATCCATGTGAATCACGGATCTACTCATGGGCGACGCCGATACTAAATGCCACATCGGAGTGTTGGGCACAGCAGGGGTACGAGACGGGGCAGACTAATCGAGAAGGACCATAAATTGAACATGGATGCACAGGATGCACAGGATAAACAGGACGGGACGCTGCTGCACCAGAAGCCGGCTCCGGCGATGATCGCGTGCGGACTTGCGGATGCTCAGGATCCCAAGCTAGCCGTTTCCTGAAAAAATCCTGTGCATCCTGTGCATCCATGTGAATCATTCATTCAAATGATGCCCCGGATTACAAGACGCCGGACTGGCAATGGCAAACCTGTATATCCGGTCCATCGATTTAGATTATCCCTGTGAGTCACGAGGCGAGGCCTCCCCACCGGATCGGCCGCGGGGGGTAGAAATGCAGATGCCCCCGGGCTCACGCCCCGGGGGCATCTCGGAGATACGAGGAGCAGAGAGGGATCTACTTCTTCTCTTCCTCCCTACTGTCTTTCCAGTCACGCATCAGAGCCGAACAGGCTTTCTTGACCGCGTTTCCCAGCGACCGGGTCGACCCGCTCTTGATGGCATCGCCGTCCCCGCGAAAAACCACGAACTTGTTGTCTTTTCTCAAGAGATCCTTCCCGCCCTCGTGTTCCAGGATCACCACGTAGTCGGCGCGTTCCTCTTTCATGGTGACGATGCAATTACCGCATTTCTTGTGGAACGTCTTGATGATTTCGGCTGTCTGAGGACGGGCGCCCCCGCCGAACTTTCCTCCGAAGCCTCCGATACCCTTACCGACGCTGGCGCCGCCGACGCCGCCTTCGAGTTCCCAGGACTGGCTCTCCTTGATAAAGACGCGGGGCTTGGCCTTTTTCCCCTTGCTCCACGCCGGAACGGAGCCGGCCAAGGCCAGGGAAGCGACAACCAGGATGCTGCAAGCGATTCGGTGCGTTCTCATGGTTTTCTCCTAATCCGCTTTCGGTCCTCGATGGGTGTCCGGTTAGAACGCCCCCATCACGGAACAGCCGCAGGCCTCTATACCAGGCCCTCGATCGGCACTCCGGTGGCGTCTCCAATCGAATTGGCGATCTTGATGGGGCGGCCCACCGGCGTCATATAGGTCTTCTCCCAATCGATGCCGAAGGCCTTGTAGAGGGTGGCATAGAGGTCTCCCACCGTGACCCGGCCCTCGGCCACCTGGGCCCCTCGCTCGTCGCTGGCCCCGATCACCTGGCCGCCGCGTATGCCGCCGCCCCCCAGGGCCAGCGACCAGCAGTGGGGCCAGTGGTCCCGGCCGTTGTTGGGATTGATGTGGGGCGTGCGCCCGAATTCACCCATGACCAGCACCACGGTGGAGGCCAGCAAGCCCCTCTGCTCCAGGTCTTCCATCAAGGCGGCCAGTGCCTGGTCCAGCGGAGGACAGAGCTTGTCCCGATGGTCCTGATTGTTCTTGGAGTGCGAATCCCATTGGTTGTACTTGTAGCCGGCCGCCGTCGCGAACCGGCATCCATGCTCGACCAGGCGGCGGGCCAGCAGCACACTCTGTCCGAAACCGTGGCGACCATAGGCATCCCGGGTCTTTTCGCTTTCGCGGGAGAGGTCGAAGGCCTTCTTGACCTCGGGAGAAAGGATCAGGCTGAGGGCCTGTTGGGTGAAGCTGTCCATCCTGGAGTAGTCGGCCACCTCCTCCTTCTGGCGACACAGTCGATCCACAATCCCCAGCAGCGAGCGTCGATCCTGAATGCGCTCCACCGAGATCCCCTTTGGCAGAGAGAGGTCCGGAACCGCGAAGTCCTTGCGGTCCGGATCCGGAACCACCATGGGCGCATATTTCGGACCGATGAAGGCCGAGCCGAAATAGCGCTCGTAACCTTTCCAGTCGTCGTGCTCGCCATGGCGAACATAGGCCGGCATTCCGTTTCGCTGGCCCAGTTCCCTGGCCATGATCGATCCCAGGCTGGGGAACTGCATGGCGGGGTTGGGGCGATGCCCGGTGATGGCGTAGTGGGTTGCCTCGGGGTGATCGATCTCCTCGGTGTGCATGGATCGGATGATGGACAGCTTGTCCATGTGGCGGGACACGCGGGGCAGCAGCTCCGAGACCTGAATGCCGTCCACGTTGGTGGGAATGGCCTTGAACCCGCTGTTGGGCTTGGGATCCCAGGTGTCGACTTGGCTGGGTCCACCCTCCAGCCAGAGGAGAATGCAGGACTCGGCCTGGGCCTTCCCCGACGGCCCCGCCTTGGCCATCAAGTCTTTCAGCAGCAGGTACTGGCTCAGGTTGAAGCCCAGCAGACTCAGCGAACCGACCCGCAGGAAATCGCGCCGCCGAAGATTTTCCCCGGTGCACTGCAAGCAGCCTGACCACTTCATGGCGTCGCTCCCGGCATAAGCATGGGACTTTTCATGTCAAGTATAAACCCGAAACTCAGTGAACATAGGCGAATTCGCGAGAACCGATCAAGGCCCAGACCAGGTCTTCCACCGCCTGCAGCCGCGATTGGCTCCCCCCGAGCCACTGTTCCAACTCCCCCAACTCCTCGGCGGTGGGAAACCGCGAAAGCGCCGCCAGATAGAACTCCTCGATTATTTCGGCATTGGAAGCCCCGGCGGCGAGCAAGCGTCCGATCCGGCTTCCCTCCCCCGACAGCTTGTCGGTGTAGGTGGAACCGGCCAGAAGATGGAGGGCCTGGCCCAGGCTGGCTTCAACCTTCCGCTGGGGCACCATCTGCCGGTTGGGCCGACCGTAGAGATCCAGAAAGCGGGAAGGATACATGTCGCTGGAGACCAGGTTGATCGCCCGCGTCCCTTCAGGCTTGGTTCCAAAACGCTCGGGCACGCCGGTGACCTGGGAAATGGCGTCCAGCAGCACTTCGGCATCCAGAGGCCGGGGATGGGCCCGGGCGTAGTTGGTTCGGTCCGTCCGGTTGCTGGCGTTGGGGGCGCTGGAAAGCTGATAGACCCTGGACCGAACGATTCTGCGCATCAATTGTCTCAGGTCGTAGCCGCCGGCCCTGAAATCCTCGGCCAGGGCCGCCAGCAGGTCGGGATGGGTGGCGGGATTGGCCAGCTTGAAATCGTCCACCGGATCCACGATCCCCCGTCCGAAGAAATGGCCCCAGATGCGGTTGACGATGGCCTCGGCAAATTCGGGCCGGTCGGGTGAGGTCATCCACTCCGCCAGGCTGGCCCGTGGATCCTCAAGCCCGTTTTTCCTGCCCAGCTCTCCGGTCAGGAAGGCCGGTCCAACCTCCGTCTTGTTGCGCGGGTGGATCACCGGCCCGCCCTTTCCCAGCACCCCATGCCCTTCGGGGTCATCCATGATGATGTTGTAGGGCGCGGTGGCCGTGTTGATATCCCCCACCCGGGTCAACTGACCGTAGAAGGCGGTCATGCCCCAGAACTGATTCTGGCTCCAGGGCTCGTAGGGGTGGTTGTGGCACTGGGCGCAGTCCAGCCGCCTGCCCAGAAAGACCCGCACCTGTTCTCCCATCATGTCCTGGGGAGAGGGCAGATCTCCCCCGATGAGATAGTAGTGCAGGGCCGGACCGCCGTAGCCCTGAGCCGCGATGCGCTCGCGGGCCATCTGGTCGTAGGGCTTGTTGCGGGCGATCCCGTCCCGAATCCACTCCCAGTAGAGGCGGCTGTACTTGGTAAAGCCTTGCACCGCCTTCCCGACCCGAAAGAGATCGGCAAACCTGAAGGTCCAATAGTCCGGAAACTCGGGAGAATTCAGCAAGGTTTCGATCAGCTCGTCCCGCTTGTCGGGACGATCGCTGGCCAGGAATTCCCTCACTCTCTGCGGCGGGGGAAGAGTGCCGGTCAAATCCAGGCACACCCGCCTCAGGAACTGGTGGTCGTCCGACGGCTCCGACGGCAGGATGTGCAACCGCTTCAGCTTGGCAAACACCAACCGATCGATGAAGTTCCTTTGGGAAACCTGGGGATAGTCGGCCAGGGGCTGTCGAATCACCCCGATGACCACGGTTGCGGCCCGCCCCGCCGCCCGGATGACGACGGCAGTCTCACCGGGCTGCCTGGCCCGGACCAGGCCGCCGTCTGTGACCTCCACCACCTCGGGGTCGTTCGACTCGAAATTTACCTGATCGGTCACGTCTTCCAGCCGCCCCCCGGCAAGAGTGGCCGTCACCAGGAGCTGCTGTTCCCCGCCCACCCGCATCACCGGCTGGCGGGGCGCCACCTCCAGCCGGTGAATCTGCCTGGCTTGACGATCCTCTTCCCTGCCGTAGGGGGCCCCGTCACGAATCCACTGCACCAGCGTCCGGTAGTCTGCCGAGCCTCGGCTCAGCCGCTCGCCTCCGCCGTGAGGGGTTTCCATGGTGGACTTGGTCAGCAGGAGGCTGTTTTCCGGTTGCTTCAGATCGATTCTGGCCTGACGGCGCCCCAACGGCTCCGGACTCAGCACCTGGTAGACGCCTCCCTCAACGATCCACTCATAGTCATCCTTGGGATAGAGCGCATTGGCCGAGAGCTTGAACCCCCCTCGACCCTTGACGCTGCCGTGACATTCCTGGTTGTTGCATCCCCGCTTGGTGAGGATCCCTCCCACGTCGCGAGCGAAGCTGAAGGGCCGCGAACTGCCGCCAGGCTGGTCACCGCCAGCCCAGAGGGAACCGGCCTCCGCCCCCGCCAGGAGGATCCCCAGCACCAAGGCGCCAAGTCGACCGAGGCGGAACCGCTGCCTCATTCCGGAACCATGTCTTCTGAACATCAACTCTCCTCAACGCCCCCAGTGGGACGAACCACCATGGTGGGGATCTCCTGGATCAACAGGCCCGGTCCCGGACCCTCATCCGAAATCGGCCGAGCCAGCAGCCGCAGCTTCACAGGCAGCGAGGTAGCGGGAGCGTCAGCGCCGGCCAGCAGGAGTATGGTAACGCTCTCGCTCTGGGGGGAGAACCGCAGCCTCATCCGATCCTCCGGTACCGGGCCCTGGTAGGCCTTCACCTCGGTGCCCGGGAAGAACTCCACGCCCTCGGGAAGCCCCTCCAGCACCAGGGCGATGTCCCCTGAAAATCCCTCCTCCTGGTCGGTGGTCACGGTGATCTTGCTCGCCTGTCCGGCAACCAGATTCAAGCGATCGGTATCAGTCCGAACCTCCCCCACGTGAGGGATCTGCGGCCGCAGCAGCAGGCAATAGCGAAACCCGGCATTTCCGAAGCGGCGAGTCAGGTCGCTGACCACCAGCGAATATTCCCCCGAACGCTCAAAGGTGTAAAGGGTCTTGGGCTCAACCGTCTTCAGGTAAAAGGTAAGTTGCCTGCCCAAGCGCTTGTAGACGTTGCTGAACAGTTCTCTTCCCTCTTCATCCAGAATGCCGAAACGGGGGTTGAACTGCGGAGGACCGACCTGCGGGGTCTCCACTTCGAAAGCTACCTGCTGCCCGCGTTCGGCTTTGATTGCATAGCGATCCACGTCACCGGGACGATCGATGGTTCCCTCGACCAGGCCGGGAATGGACACAAAGAGAAGGTTCCCCTCTTTTTCCCCGTTCTCCTGTTCTTTCACCAGCGCAATCGAGGCCGGGTCGCCTCGGCCTTTGGTTCCGGGATGCTCAGCCACCCCAAGACTGGTAGCTGCGCCGTTGGTCGACGGGCGGCCGGTACCGGCCCCGTTGGACCCCGCCGCCCTCGACCGGAGGAGGCCGAGCCGGTCGCCGTCAATGGTGCGGCGAAAGGCGCGCTCGTTCCAGGGGGGGCGTACCCGGTTGCGGCCGTTTCGATCCAGTTGGGCGAAAGTGGGGGCGCTGGAGTCGGAGATTCTCAGTTGATAGGAAAAGTGGGGACTGCCGCCGCCCAGAAACGACCCCACACCGACCAGGTAGCGCCCCTTCTTGCGGAACCGGTAGGTCAACCGGGGAAGCCGGCTCACGTGATAGGAGCTGGGGTCGTCGTTGTAGGCCAGCCGAGTGGTTCGTTCCTTGTCGAACCAACTGCCGGTGGGCTCGTAGAGGGTCAGTTCCGGATCCAGGCCCACGACATCGGGGGGTTTGCCCGGCGGCTTGGAGAAGACCTCGAAACGCAGTTCCCGGGCCTCGGTGACCTCAAAGGCATAGAAGTCTTCCTCCCCGTCGCTGGCCACCCGGCCGTTGACCACCGCTGGAAGGGAGACCTGCTGGGCCGTGGAGGGTGTCTGATGAGGTTGGCTGGTCTCGTCCAGGACGGCATCGGAGTTCACCCGAAACATCAGGGCATTGGAAACTCCGCGTTGGGCGACCAGCCGGAAGCGATGGACGCCGGTAGAGGCCGTGGAAGGGATCTCCAGCTTGATCCGGACACCGAGGAGCACGGGCGTGTCTCGGCCCGCGGCTTCGGCATCGGTGGACTCCTCAGCAGAGACCGTCCGGATGTCCTGGACCCGGCCCTGAATCCGGCCCTGCTCGAACCAGACCGCGCGCGCACCCTCCAGCAGATGCCCCTGGACTTCCACTTCCAGTGTGGAGCCGGCCCGGGCTCCCAAGGGATGGACGGAGAGAATCGTGGGCTCGGTGGGGGGCTCCGGTACCTGGGCCCGCAGCGGACCTGCCGGAAACGTAGCTGCCAGCAGTACCGCCGCACCTGATCCGGCGATCCTGCTCCATGGCGAAAACACGTTCATTCAATTCGCGGCCACAAGCCCCCGGGCCGGCCGAAATCCAGTGAGGTTTATTCCCGGCAACACCATACCGCCCGGACCTCGCCAATGTCAATTTATGGACGGGATAGACAGGATGCTTTGTCGCCAACCGGCTTCTCCCGAAAGAGTCCTTGCTCTGAATAAGCCACAATAATCCGTTGTATCACTCTGGAGTGATCCGCCCGGTCCGGGGGCAGGGGCACGGCTCGCGGGCACACGGGAGTTTCCCAAAGGGTGCAGGTCGGCTTTCTGAGAAGTCGCCTGGCGCCCACCCCCCACCGCATCAGCCTTCGCCTGGCGGCTCGGCTTCTGCGACTCTCCCTCAAGGGGGGAGTGATTGCCCTGGGAGCGCGGGCGTCCCGCCCGCATCCTCTCCCTTTGGCCGCCGCTGAGCTTCAGCGCGATGCCGCAGGCAGCCACCCTGTGGGCGGGAACCGCATCGGCCAGGCCGAAGGAAAGCCATGGCTCCGTTCCCGGTTGATCCAAGTGGGGGAGATGACCGAGATTGTGCCAGGCTTGGTGCGGGCGGGACGCCCGCGCTCCCAGGAAGCCATCATCGTGCGGGCGGGACGCCCGCGCTCCCAGGAATCCTTCATCCCATGACATCGCCACACCAAGGGCACAAAATTGCAGAAGCATTTTGGTGCCGCTTGTGGTTGAAGGAGGTCTATCTCTCTTCGTGTCTATTCGTGTTCATTCGTGTCCATTCGTGGTTCGTCTTCGTCAACGATCGGCTGTTTTTCCTCGAATGATCCGCGCGGCAGGGCGGGGACCGGCTAACCATGGTTCTCAACTCTTGACTAAAGACGTCCAGACGTCCATAACGTTAGGGGAAATGGAAGACGGGCGGCTTTCGCCGACCAAGCCACGACAAACCGTTTGGGGACGTGATCTCTTCTTCGCCTACAAGAAAAAGCGAACGCAAATTGGCGCCGCACCCGAGCCTTAAGCCTCAATCCTTTCTTCGGAAACTGGTAGGCGCTGTCCTACCGTTGAGAGAAGGCATTATTCTGGATCCGTTCGCGGGCTCAGGGTCAACCTTGGCGGCTGCCGAAGCTGTCGGTTACACCAGCATTGGAGTGGAGAAGGACGAGCTGTATTTCGAGTTGGCCGCCGACGCCATTCCCAAATTGATTCGCTATTCCCCTAACCGAGGTGAGTCGACTCGATAGACCCGATTCTCACGAAACCTCCGGATCCCTTTCTTGTGCAGCGTTGCGGTCCGCGTACCAAGCTCGCCGCGAGGATTTCGTCGGAAGTCTTCTACCGTCACCTGCCCCAGGTAAACTTCGGTGATTGTCATCGGCTCCCGGTCTCGTGCCGGCTCGGACTCCGTGTCCACCCGGTAAACAAAGACGCACGTCCACTGATTTCGGGCACCGTGGGTATCTACCGCTCCTCCAGGCTTGCGAGTGGTCTTGATCTCTATTCCCTCCGTTCCTGCTTTGACGGCGTTTTCGCTGTAGACTCCTTGGACTATGAGGTCCGGGTGTCCATTGGCGACACCCCAGGTCACGTGGTAGAGTGCTCACCACCATGATGAGCATCGCCCAAGGCAGACGGAGAGGACGGATGGCTTCAACCCGCTGGCACCATTGGGGGGTTTTTTCCGCAGTGGCACTGATCGGTCTGTTCTCGACCGTCCATCCCCTTTTGGCTCAAGAGGAATTTGACGCCAAGAGGGTATGCAAGGAACTGCCGGACCACGAGCGGTTGACCGAGATCCTCAAGCAGGTCGTCAAGGATCCTACCGGAAACGGCGGACTGGGCAACGACCTGTGGGCCGCCATCGTCAACCGGGACGGCGTGGTTTGCGTGGTCACATTCTCCGGCGAAGACAGGGGCAGCCAGTGGCCGGGAAGCCGGGTGATCTCGGCTCAGAAAGCCACTACCGCCAATGCCTTCAGCCTTCCCAAGGGAACCGGAGGGGCGCTGCCGGGCCTGGCGCTTTCGACGGCCAATCTCTATGCCGCCGCACAGCCGGGAGGCAGTCTCTTCGGGCTCCAGTTCAGCCATCCGGTCGATCCCCGGGTCGCCTATCGCGGCAATGTTAAAAACCATGGAGAGCCGAAGGACCCGATGGTCGGACGAAGGGTGGGGGGTATCGACGTCACCGGAGGGGGTCTGGGCCTCTATGACAGCCAGGGAGATCTCCAGGGCGGCCTGGGTGTGAGCGGCGACACTTCCTGCACCGATCATGTGGTCGCCTGGAAGGTGCGGGATGCCCTGGCTCTGGACCATGTGCCAGTCGGCATCAGCCCCACCGGGGACGACAACATTATCTTTGACATGAAGGCCGATCCCGCCACCGGTCCGGCGGTGAGCCAGGGAGGCTTCGGTCACCCCCACGATTGCGCGGGGGCGGCAGTCCAGGACATTGCCCGGGAGCTTCCCCAATCGCACCCGATCGGCGCCAACCCGAAGAACCAGTAGCGACCGCCGGCCCGGCTCCTCATCCAGCCTCTCTCGGTTTCCATGCCGCGTTTTCTGCACTCCCTGATGATCCTGCTGGTGATGGCCCTGCCCGTCACTGCCCCGCCAGAGGCCGCGGCTCAATCCGACCCCCCTGAGGGCAACGGTTCCCCAAGAACCCTCCGGGCCTCGCGCGTTGCGCAGCCGCCTCGTCTGGACGGGCGGGTTGACGAACCCCTGTGGCAGCCGATAGAGCCGGCCACCGGGTTCATCCAAAAGAATCCGGAGGAAGGAAGGCCTTCCAGCGAGAACACCGAGGTGCGGATCGCCTTCGACGACAAGAACCTCTACATCGGCATCATCTGTTTCGATTCCCGGCCCGAAGAGATCGTGATCAACCACAACCGGCGGGACGGGCTGAAAAACGATTCGGACTATGTCATCCTTTTGCTGGACACCTTCCACGACAGGCAGAACGCTTTCGTATTCGGCACCACCCCCACCGGCATCGAGCACGACGCCCAGGTCTCCAAGGCGGGTCAGACCCGCGGAGGCGGGGGCGGCCCCTCGCGCGCCGGCGGCGGCGGAGGCGCCCAACGGGGAGGCTCCAGCGCACTGAGCTTGAACTGGGACGGCGTCTGGGAGGTGAAATCGCAGATTACGCGGCGCGGTTGGGAAAGCGAGATGGCCATTCCCTTCCGGACCTTGCGTTACCGGCCGGGGCCGGACCAATCCTGGGGGCTCAACATCGAGCGCAACCTGAGGCGCCGCAATGAGTTGTCCCACTGGTCCCCGGTTTCACGGGCCTTCCGATTCATCCATGTGGACCTGGCCGGGACGCTGCAGGGACTGGAAATCCGGAATCATCGAAGTCTCAAGCTACTTCCCTACGTGCTGGGGGGATTCAGTCAGAACTACACCCATCCCGGAGATCCATCAAAATTCGAGAGAAACGTCGGACTGGATGTCAAGTACAGTCTCACTCCCAGCCTCACCTTGGACGGCACCGTCAATACCGATTTCGCCCAGGTTGAAGTTGACGAAGAGCAAATCAACCTCACCCGCTTCGATCTCTTCTTTCCCGAAAAACGCCCCTTCTTTCTGGAAAACTCGGGCTTCTTCGAATTCGGCTCCCCACGGGAGGTGGAGATTTTCTTTTCCAGGCGTATTGGCATCGACCAATACCAGCACCAGGTTCCCATCGACGGAGGGGTGCGGTTGAGCGGCAAGTCCGGTCCCTACCAGATGGGTATGCTCAACATGCAGACCCGCAAAGTCGACGGCGTGGTACCTGCCGACAACTATTCGGTGGCGCGCTTCAGCCGCGAGCTTCCCAACCGCTCCTCAATCGGGGTCATCGGCGTCAACCGGAGTTCGACTTCCGCCATCGAGAACAACCGTCCCTACAATCGAACCTTCGGGGCCGATGCCAATTTCGGCCTGGGACGATTCGCCAACTGGTTCAACTTCGCTTCCTTCACCCAAACCCCGGGACTCGAGGGCGGCAACCACGCCTATTCCTCGCACCTGGAGTACGACGATTCCACCCATGAGTTCAGACTTGGTTACCTGGAGGTGGGTGACCATTTCAATCCCGAGGTCGGCTTTGTTCCCAGAGTCGGATACCGCAAGACCAACTACTTCTACCGATACCACTACTATCCAAACAGCAGCCTGATACGCAGCTACGAACCTCACGCCTCCAGAAGGGCCTGGTACTCGCTGGAAAACAACGACATCGAATCCGACTTCCAGCACTACCACATGGATTCCAAGTGGCAGAACGGCGCCCGGCTGGGTGTCTCCTGGAACCGAAACTTCGAGCGCCTGGACGAACCCCTGGAGGTGGTGCCGGGGGTCACCATTCCGGTGGGACGGTACGCCTACGACGAGATCATCGCCAACTACCGCACCGACCCCAGCGCGCCGGTCTTCCTCAGCGGCACCGCCGCGGCCGGCGGCTTCTACGACGGAAAAATCCGGAGCCTCAACCTGAACGGCGGCTACCGCCACAGCCACAACCTTTCCTGGACGGCTTCCTACCTTCGCAATATGGTCAGGCTGCCGGTTGGAGACTTCAACGTCGACCTGGTGGGGCTGCGCTTCAACTGGTCCTTCACCTCCAAGAGCTTCCTGCAAACCTTCAGTCAGTACAACACCGTGTCGCAGACATTGGGCCACAACATCCGTCTGGGGCTCCTTGCGTCGGCCAGCACCGGTCTGTTCGTGGTTTACAACACCAGCAATTCCACCACACCCTTGCTCGACTCCCATCGCCTTCCCCGCCGGACCCTGACCCGGGCCCTGTTCGTCAAGTTCAACTATCTCTTCGACTTCTGAAGCGAAACGGGCTGGGGCGAGCGGGGCTACACGCCGCTGCTGCCGCCGCGTAGGCGGCGGACCAGCTACGCCGCCCCGGCAACGCACTGCCTCTCCAAGACCGCGCCAACCGGCACCTCTTGTCAAAAATGCAGCCCCGTGGTGAGAAACGCGCGCTATTCCGATTCCCGAGGCAACTGCAACAGCTCCAGCCTCTCCCCGTCCGGCCCGTAGAAGTAGCACCAGCGCACTCCGTTGGCCATGGTCACCGGGGTGGAGGCGAATTCCACCCCCTTGTCCCGAAGGAACCGATAGACCTGCTGGATGTCGGCAACTTCAAAACAGATATGACCGAATCCCATGTCGTTGGCCTTGGAATCGGATGGCATCGGACGGCTGGGAGGATTGAGGTACTGAAAGGTCTCGACCAGAGTGTTGGACCCCGGGACGGAGAAGAAGGTTGCGGCCACCCTGGTGTCGGCCAAACCCGCCCCGCGGCTGAATTCGCTGTCTTCGATCGATACCTCAAGGGAAATTTCGAGTCCGAGAGTTTCCGTGTAGAACCGCTTGGTTCTGGCCATGTCGGAAACCACGATATTGGTGTGGTGGAGACCTTTGATCATGGATGCGCTCCTGAGAGGAATTGCAAGGCAGGGCCGTAGGGGGGGCCAAGGGCCACCCAAGTCATTGCCTGACCGGCAAGGCGCCGCCCGTTGCGATTGGGGACCGGCTCCCTCGTCGACCCGGCAGGCCGGTCATCCTCCAACTCTATCGCTTTCACCCGCGGTTTGGAACAGCGGCGTCTCCCAAAGCCAACCGCTGGCAGCCCATCGACCCAACTCTTCCGTCTCGAGAAACGGCTGGAGTGTCCTTTCTCCAGACCGCGGAGAAGGTCCCGGTTTTCTGCAGAGGTGGAAGTTGCCGGCCGGCAATGGTGATATCATGCGGCCTGTCCTCGATCAGGAAAGGTCTGAATCATGGCGTCTTCTCCCCGGCTGGATCCGATTCGATTCGAAGTCATCCGAAACGCCCTGATGGAAGCTACCGAGGAGATGTCGGTCTCGCTGCGCCGCAGCGCCTATTCCACCAACATCAAGACCCGAAACGACTTCTCCTGCGCCCTTTTCGATTGCCGCCTGCGGGCCGTGGCCCAGGCCTTCAATCAACCGAACCATCTGGGCTCACTGGTTCACAGCGTGCCAAGCGTGGTGCGCGCCTACGGCCCCGACCGGCTCGGGCCGGGGGACACGCTCATCGCCAACCATCCCTATCAGGGGGGAGTCCATCTCAACGACATCACCTTCATTTCGCCCCTTTTCCACCGGGACCGTCTCTTTGGCTATGTCGCCAACCTGGCCCACCACGTGGATGTCGGGGGCGGGGCGCCCGCCAGCGTCGGGGCCTTCCAGGAGGTGTTTCAGGAAGGCGTCATCATCCCTCCGGTCAAAGTGGTGGAGAATGGGGAGCTGGTGGAGGATGTCTTCCGGCTGGTCCTGGCCCAGATCCGCTCCAAGCATGAGACCGGCGGCGATTTTCGGGCCCAGGTAGCCGCCAACCATACCGGGATCCGCCGGTTGGCCGCCCTGATCGAGCGGCTGGGATTGGAGACGATCACCGACTATACCGAGGAACTTTTCGACTACACCGAGCGGCGGACGCGAGCGGAAGTGGCCAAGCTTCCCCAGGGTGAATTCAGCGCCGAGGGCGTGGTGGACAGCGACGGCTTCACCGACCGCCCGGTGCGCCTGGTCGCCAGGGTCCACTTTGAGGGCGCCCGGGAGGTTCGATTCGATTTCACCGGCTCCGACCCCCAGAGACGGGCGCCAGTCAATTCCACCTACGCTCAAACCTATTCGGCCTGCGCCTACGTGCTCAAATCGCTGATCGATCCGGATCTGCCGGTCAACCACGGCTTCTACCGCCTGCTGCGGATGGTGGCTCCGGCCGGCAGCGTGGTCCATTGCAAGCCGCCGGCCCCGGTGGTCGGGGGATGGGAAGTCCAGACCCGCCTGGTTGACGTGATGTTCAAGGCTCTGGCTCCGGCCTTTCCCCGGAAGATTCCGGCGGGTTCCAAGGCCATGCAGTGCCACGCCGGGTTCGGGGGCATCCATCCCGTCACCGGCGATTACTACTGTTTCCTGGAAACCCTGGGCGGCGGCTACGGCGCCCGGGCGGCCAAGGATGGACCGGATGCCGTCCAGACTCATGGTCAGAACACCGAAAACGCGCCCATCGAGGAAACCGAGTCCAACTACCCGGTACGCATTCTGCGCTATGAGCTGGTCAACGATTCCGAAGGGGCCGGAACCTGCCGCGGCGGACTGGGTCTGCGCCGGGACTACCTGTTTACCGACCACGAGGTCTCGTTCACCATTCTGGCGGACCGGGAACGCTGGGGCCCGCACGGCCTCTTCGGCGGACTCCCGGGCCGCAGGTCCAGATACCTCCTCAACCCGGGCAGCCCTGGCGCCGAGGTGGGGTCCAAGCTTACGCTGCAGCTCAAACCGGGTGAGATCGTCAGCTACCGCACCTGCGGCGGCGGCGGCTACGGTCCGCCTCACCATCGTTCACCCCAGGCTGTCCTGCAGGACGTTCGGGAAGGCAAGGTCAGTGCGGAACGGGCAGGTAGCGTCTACGGAGTTGGGGTCGACACCGCCCTCTGGAGGGTGGACGAAGCCGAAACCCGCCGGCTGCGCCGCAAGAGTGGTGCAGCCGGTCCTGCATGAAGATAACCAGGGGGTTCCCATGGGCAACGCCGGCCGCAAGGCTGACCAACCTCGACCCATCTCACGCATCAACTGGTCCGGCCTGCAGCAGGCAATGGATGCGGAAGACCTGGACGCCGTGGTGGCCGCATCTCCCGAGAACTTCTTTTACCTGTCCAACTGCCTCCTTCTCTCTCAGAAGATCATACCCAGCCGTCTCTGTCTGGCGATAGCGCCTTCAGGAAGCCCCCCGGCAGCCCTGGTTTGCTACTGTGAGGAGCGGCAGACCCGGCAGGACTCCTGGATGACCGACATTCGCACCTATCTGGAATACCGGGAGCACCCCATGACGGTCCTGGCTGAAACCCTGAAAGAAATGGGACTGGCCAGGGCCGACATCGGCATTGAAAGGCATTTCCTCACCGCCGCCGACGTCGACCGGCTTGGCCGAGAGCTGCCCCAAGCCAGGCTGCGCGGCTCCGATCGGCTTTTCGACCGGGTGAGGGCCATCAAGACACCCGCCGAGCTGGAGATCCTGACCCGTGCGGCCTCCCTGACCGAGCGAGCCATTCAGGCCTCCTTCCAGTCCGCCCGCCCGGGCCGTTCCGAGAAGGCGATGGCCGATGATCTCTCAGCCCGCGTCCTGAACGCGGGAGCAACCTCGCAATGGATCACGCTGGCCGTGGGAGCCAATACCGCCGTCAATCATCCCTTCCCCAGCTCCAAGCGGTTGACTCCGGGGGAGATCCTGCGCGTGGATGTCGGCGGAACCTTTCAGGGTTATCAATCGGACGTGGCGCGCACCGCGGCCATCGCCACCGTCACATCCGAGCAGGCCTCGGTGTATCGACGGCTCAGGGAAGCACAGCGACAAACCATTGAGGCAGCCCGGCCCGGCGTCAGAGCCTGCGACCTCTATTTGACCTGTAAACGGGCGCTTGCACAGCGGGGTTTGTCCATCACCAGCCAGGCGGTCGGACACGGACTGGGTATCGGCCTGCATGAGTTCCCGGTGCTGCAAGGCGGGGAAACGGCCGAGATCCGGCCCGGCATGGTGCTCAACCTGGAGCCCGCCGTCCTGGACTCGCAGGGCTTCCTCTACCATCTGGAGGACCTCTTTGTGGTGACCGAAACCGAACCCAGGATCCTGACCCGTCTCATGGACACGACCGATCTCTTCGTCATCGTCTGACCCCGATCCGCTGCGGAATGGAGATCGGGTCCCGCGACGGCCCAGGGCTATCCCAAGCTACCGAATTCAGGGTGACAGATATGTCAAGGCACCCGGATCACGCCCACATTGCATGTGGGATAGTCCTGACGAAACCGTAGGGGCGTCCCTTGTGGACGCCCAACGCGGCGATGACCGGGCGAACGGGAACAACTGGGCAACCACAAGCCCGCATTTCTCACCGGGGGGCGTGATGATGGCGCAGGAATTTTTCCTTCAGCGCGTGCTCGCGAGCGAAGAGCGTAGCGGTCACTACGGTCGAGCGAGCATGTGCGCGCTGAAGGGAAAAGGCCAAGCCAGAGCGCGCCCAGCACCGTCTGAACACACGAGCCCTTGCACTGGAGCCAATCATGGAACGGAAGACAGACTGCCTTTCACTATGGTTCCAGCGACCCGGTGAGAAGTGCGGGCTCGGGTTGCCCCTACGATGGGGAGCAGCGCGGGATGGCCTTGCGTGACGGTCTCGCCCGGGATGGCGAGCCCCGGACCAATCTGCTAAGATCACTAGGCCCAGCAAAAAAACGACCTGCCGGGAACGACCCGAGGGGAGACAATCCATGGAAAGAAGACACTTCTTGCTGCAATCGGCCGCGCTGACCCTGGCGGCCACGGGGCTGCGATGCAATGCCTCCCAGGGGCTGACGGGTCCCAGCCAGGCCGTGGGCCGCAAAGAGAAACACCGGGTGGCCATTATCGGTTGCGGGCGGATGGGCCAGTACTATGCGGACGTCTACCGCGCTCTGCCCGACGCCGAGCTGGTGGCCATTGCCGAATGGAACCCGGAGCGGCGCAAGGTGGTCGGCGAGCGTTTCGGGGTCAAGGCCCTTTTCAAGGACGTTGACGGCCTCCTGAAGGAAACGGTGCCCGACATCGCCGCCATCATCACTCCCACCAAGTTCATGAAAGAGGCGGTCATCGCCTGCGCCGAGGCCGGAGTCAAAGGGGTCTCCACCGACAAGCCTATCGCGGCCCGGTTGTCGGACGCCGATGCCATGGTGTCGGCCTGCAAGGAGCGCGGCGTGGTTTTCGCCGGCGGCAACCTGCAGCGGGCCAAGTGGAACGTTCAGGAGGCCGCCCGCCAGTTAAGCCGAGGGAAATGGGGCACTCTCCAGGGAGCGTCGGTCCACGGTTTCGGCGGCGAGATCTCTGGGGGAGGATGCCAGCACCTCTCGATCCTCCGGCTTTTCGCCAAAGCCGAAGTCCAGGAAGTTCTGGCTTGGGGCAGCCCGCTGGAAGCGCTGGCTCCGGAGAAAGACGACTCGGGGCTGATCATCAACGGTCTCTTCTACCTCGGTTCCGGGCTGGAGGCTACGGTATTCGGCCAGAAGACGCCCTACGGCGGCGTGGAGGTCTGGACGGAAGACGCGCTGGTCCGCTGGAATTGGAACGAACCTCAGGTGTTTCAGGGCACGGATGCCAAGGGCGCCCGCCAGGAGGTGGACCCCCAATATGCTCCCAACCTCTGGCTGGACTACTTCAATCAGGCCAAGGGGACCATTCCCGGAACAGAACAAAACCCCTGGTACGGGGACGATTACCTGGTCACTTCCATCCGCTCCTTCCTGGATGCCGTGGACAAGGGACGGGAGCTGTTCATTTCGGGCCACGATCTGCGACAGGCCCTGGAAATCGCCATTGCCTGCAAGCTGTCGGCCCGGCTGGGCAATCGTCCGGTCAAACTGCCCCTGGAAGACCGGTCCCTGGCCCTCTACCCCAGACCCTACCGCTGGCTGGGCGGAGACGTCACCAATCGCCCCCAGTCGACCGACGAAGCCGCCGGGCAGACAAGCTGATCCTCCACCGGCCGGACACGGCGGCTCCGGCCTGAGAAGCGGCGGCGGCGCCCTGCCCCAACCACAGCCCTGAGGAGGTGAGTCTCTGGAAGCGCCATCCTTCGGAACGTTGAACACCCTGGTCCTGGTGGGTTACTTCGCGGTGGTGGTCGGTCTGGCTCTGGCCCTCTCCGGCAAGCAGAAGGACACCGGGGCTTACTTCCTGGCCAACCGGCGCATGCCCTGGCTGGCGGTTTCACTCAGCGTGGTCGCCAGTGTTCTGAGCGCGCTCACCTACCTCGGTGCACCAGCGGTGGCCTACGCGGAGAATGCCGCCCTGGTGGTGGGACTACCGGCTGTCCTGCTGGCGGCGCCGCTGGTTATCTGGCTTTTCTTTCCCATCTACCGCAGGCTCCAGGTCACCAGCATCTACGAATACGTGGGCTCACGTTTCGGGAGCCGAGCCCGTTACGCCGCCTCCTTCTTCTCGATTCTCCAGCTCCTGGGTTGGATGGGCATCGCCCTCTACGCCCCGGCAATAGCGCTTTCGACGGTCACCGGTCTCAATCTGTGGAGTGCGATCATTGTCATGGGGTTGGTGGCCGCCGCATACACCGCCTTGGGCGGGATGGCTGCAGTGATCTGGACCGACGTTGTGCAGTTTCTGGTTCTGGCCTTCGGGGCAATCCTGATCACCTTTTCTCTGGTAGAGCGTGTGCCCGGGGGGATGGACCGGATCATGGAAATGGCTTCGGCCAACGACAAGCTGCCGCTGCTGGATCTGACCTTCAGCTTCTCGGAAATCAACGGCCTGACGGTGGTGATCTGCTACTTCATCGTCGCCTTCGGCCAGTACGGCACCAGTCAGGTGCCGGTCCAACGCCTGCTCTCGATCAGGACTTTTGGAGGGATGGTCAAGGCATTGATTCTGGATCACGTCTTGGAAATCATCCTTCTGGGGCTTCTCTTCTTCATCGGGTTAGGCCTTTTCACTTACTTCTCCCTGTTTCCCGAACGGCTGGCCGAAGGGATCAGTGGCGATAAAATTCTCCCTTTCTACATCATCCATGCCCTGCCGGCAGGCTATTCAGGACTGATCATCGCCGCCATCTTTGCAGCCGCCATGTCCACCGTCGATTCGGGAATTCACTCCATGAGCACCCTGATGCTGGTGGACTTCATCCAGCCGTTGAGCCGGAAGCCCCTGGGATCTCGCCGCAGTCTCGAGATCGCCCGCGGACTGACCATCGCCCTGGGAATTCTGGCGACCATTTCCGGCCTGCTGGTCTCTCAGATCGAGGGAATCCTCAAGGCAATCAGTATGATAGGCGGCTACGTGGCCTCACCCGTCACCGCTCTGTTCCTCATGGGGATTCTGACGCTGAGGGGAAATTTCGGGGGGTGGCTGATCGCCACCTGCCTGGTCAGCATTCCCATGCAGGTCTACATCCAGAACTACACCGACACTCATTGGATCTTCTTCGGCCCCCTGGGAACCGTCATCTGCCTGGCAGTCTCCTACCCCTTCAGCCTGATTTTTGCCAGGGTGCGGCGTCTCCCACCCGCCGACCGGGAATACACCCTGTGGCGCCGGAAGACGCCCGGGGAAGTGTCCGGATTGCAGGAAACTTGAGGAGCCAGGCGACTCCGGCCCAGCCTGGCCTGGAGGAAAACCCAGTGCAAAGCAGAAGAGAATTTCTAAGAACCTCGGCCACCTCCCTGGGCCTGGTGGGCGCCCGCAGCTTGAGCCGGCCCCCGGCCGCCCCGGCACAGGGCTCCCCCAGCAGCGGCAGGCGGCCTCGCCTGATCTACAACAACGACGGCGACGACAGCTACTCCCCCCTGGCCACCACCCCCGAGGGCTTTCTGGCGCGGCGGATGAAGACCCTTCCGGGCACCCACGTGGACAGCATCTACTACTGCGGATTCGTGACCGTGCCCCACTGGGAAACCTCCTATCCCATGGGACGGGAAAACGATCCCATCCAGGTGACCGTGGAGTTTGCCCGGCAGCACGGCCTGGAGTGCGTCTTCTCCGTGCGCATGAACGACATCCACGACGCCTTCATCGCCGGACGGCTCAACCGTTTCAAGCGTCAAAACCCTCAATTTCTGCTGGCAAGCTTTCCCGATTCGGACTCCTTTCAGCCCTTCCTCCGCTGGAATCGAAAGGAGGCCGAACATCCCCTGATGCCAAGCCGGAAAGCCTTCGGGATCCGTTCCTCCGAGTGGTTCAGTTGGTCGGCGCTGGACTACGCCCAACCCCAGGTGCGCCAAAGGTTCCTGCAAACGATTGAAGAGACCTGCCGGCGCTACGATCTGGACGGCGTGGAGCTGGACTGGTGCCGCCACCCCTTCTTCTTCCAACCGGGAACCGAAAGACAAAACGTCCCCCTCCTGACCGACTTCGTGAGGACGGTGCGCCGCCGCATCCGCGACATTGCGCGGCAGAAGGGCAAAGCCATCCAACTGGCCATGCGGGTGGCCGACACCCCCGAGCTCTCCCTGAACAACGGCGTGGACGCCGCCTCCTGGATCGAGGAAGGCCTGGTGGACCTGCTGGTTGCCGGGGCCGGCTATGTCCCCTTCACCACCCCGGTCGAGGCCTGGATTGACCTGGGCCATGCCAAGGGCATCCCGGTCTATCCCTGCCTGAGCGGCTCCACCCGCGCCTTCCAGGATATTCGAGCGGCCCGGGCCGCGGCTCAGCGCTTCTGGTCGGCGGGAGCCGACGGCCTCTACTGGTTCAACCTCTTTGTGATGTCCGGCATTCGCGGCGGCAGAAGCGCTCCCGAGGTTCACGACCCCCACCAGCAGCAAATCGTCGAGGAAACGGGAGAGGCCGCGGTGCTGTCCCGCCTCGACAAGCTCTACACGGTGGATCGCACCCAGGAGGCCGGCTACATTGCCCACATCTGCCCCCCGGCGCCGCTGCCGGTGACGTTCTCCACCGCCGCCGGTTCTCAAGAGAAACGGATTCCCATCCCGGTGGGGGATGACTTGAAAGAGAGCCCCGCCGGCGGCGCCCATCCGAAGACGGAATTGCGCATTAGCTGGTCGAAGCCGATCCTGCCGGATCAGGCGGCCTTTGAATTCAACGGGGTTCGCCTGGCCGCCAATGACGCCGCCCGACGCCCCGGTTCCGGCGGCGCGGCCTGGATGGATTGGAAGCTCCCGCCGGGCCGTGTGCATCAGGGAACCAATGAGTTCACCGTCCGGGTCCATCCCAACTGCCCGGCCGGCTTGAGGCTCGAGGAGGTTCACCTGGCTCTCTCCTACCCGGCCTGAGGAGTGGAGAGTGGAGAGTGGAGAGTGATTTGATCCATGCGTAAAGCATCCGGTTGATCTCGATGTCGAGCATGGGTAGATCCCTGATTAACATCGATGCATAGGATATACAGGATTGTTTGTTGATAGTCCGGGCTGGATCCTCCGGGCCGAAAGTCGCCCACTAGCCTCCTCCACGGCACCGCCGGGACGGAATCGCCTGGGAGCGCGGGCGTCCCGCCCGCATCCTGTCCCTTGGGCCGCCGCTGAGCTTCAGCGCGATGCTGCAGGCAGCCACCCTGTCGGCGGGAACAGCAGCGGCCAGGCCGAAGGAGAGCCATGGCGCCATTGCCGGTTGATGCAAGTGGGGGAGATGGTCGAGGCCGTGCCAGGCTTGGTGCGGGCGGGACGCCCGCGCTCCCAGCAAGCCTTCATCCCATGACATCGTCACTCCAAGGACACAAAATTGCAGAAGCATTTTGGTGCCGCGTGTCGTTGAAGCAGGTCCATCTGTCTTCGTGTCTCTTCGTGTTCCTTTTCTTTTAGTTTTTCTTCGTGTCCCTTCGTGGTTCTTCGTGCCCCTTCGTGGATATTTTTTGTTTTTCGTGCCCCTTCGTGGATTGAGATCCGACATCGGTGATGCGCGCTAACCTTGCCCCCCCGGCGCCGCCCGCATCCAGTAATTCCGGTCCAGATTGCGATACTGAATGGACTCCGAGATGTGGCGGGCCTGAATGGCCTCGGCCTGTTCCAGATCGGCAACGGTGCGGGCCACTTTGAGGATCCGATCGTAGGCGCGGGCACTGAAGCCCATTCGGGCCATGGCCTGCTCCAGATGTCGCTGCGCCTCCGCTCCGATATCGCAGAACCGGCGAATCAGGCGAGGCGTCATCTGGGCGTTGGAGTAGATCCCTTCACCGGCGAAGCGCCGCTGTTGAATTTCCCGGGTCCGGGTGACTCTTCCCCGGATGTCCCGCGAGGGCTCCCCGGCGGTCCTCGACGACAGTTCGGCGTAGGCGACCGGTGGGACGTCGATGTGGATGTCGATACGGTCCAGCAGCGGTCCCGAGATCCGGGCGACGTAGCGCTGGATCAAACCCGGGGTGCAGGAACACTCCCGGCCGGGATCGTTGTAGAAGCCGCAGGGGCAGGGATTCATGGCTCCCACCAGGGTGAAGCGGGACGGAAACGTCAGCGAGACGGCGGCCCGGGCGATGGTCACTTCACCGTCCTCCAGCGGCTGGCGCAATACCTCCAGCACATTGCGCGCAAATTCGGGAAGCTCATCCAGGAACAGGACGCCGTTGTGGGCCAGGCTGACCTCTCCCGGTTTCGGCAACGCACCCCCGCCAATCAACCCGGCATCGGAGATGGTGTGGTGAGGAGCGCGAAAGGGACGCTGGTTGATCAGCCCGGATCCATTCGCGAGGGCGCCGCCGACGGAGTGGATCTTGGTGGTTTCGATGGCCTCTGCGAAACTCGGCGGCGGCAGGATGGTGGGGATGCGCTTGGCCAGCATGGTCTTTCCGGAACCGGGCGGACCGATCATGATGAGGTTGTGCCCGCCGGCGGTCGCCACCTCCAGGGCCCGCTTGGCCGTGATCTGCCCCTTCACGTCCCGGTAGTCCAGCGGGGACCGGGCCGGCGCCTCCAGCAGACACTGGGGATCCACCTCGCTCGGCTGAAACTCCCGGGCGCCGCTGACCAGGTCCACCACTTCCGTCAGATTGTTCAGACCGAAGACCGACACGCCGCCGACAACCACGGCCTCCCGGGCATTCTCCGCGGGCAGAACCAGATGGCGAATCCCTTTCTGACGGGCGGCCACGGCAATGGAAAGCGCTCCCCGGACAGGACGCAATCCCCCATCCAGCGAGAGTTCGCCCAGAAAAAGCCAGTCGCCGAGGTCCTGTCTCTGTAGCGTTCCAGTTGTTCCCAGGATGCCCAGGGCCATGGGAAGGTCGAACGCGGAGCCTGCCTTCCTGACGTTGGCCGGCGCCAGATTTACGGTAATGTTTTGAAAGGGATAGTCCAGTCCGCAGTTCTTGACGGCCGAGCGGATCCGTTCCTTGCTCTCCTTGACTGCCGCATCCGGCAACCCTACCGTCAGGAAGCCGGGTTTTCCGGGGGAAACATCCACCTCCACCTCGACCAGGTAGGCATCGATCCCGAAGACGGCCGCACTCAGCGTTTTGAACAGCATCCTCACCTCCAGCGATTGGCCGGCGGCAATGGGTTGCCGCCCGGCGCCGGGACACAATCCTGCGGAATCGGCCCCATTGGCGATACATGGCCGGGAAGACCGCAGGCCGGCTTGAATTGTGAGGGAGATGGGACCGAGGGAGGGCCAGCGGATCGGGCCGCAACCGGAGGCCATCCACTGAACCCTTGGATTATAGGCGATGAGGCGAGGCCAGGCAACGGCCCGATGGAATCGGGACCGTTCCCCTCTTCCGGTTGTCTGAAAGCCCGGCCCCGAAGCGGGCCATTTGGTGGAGGAGACGGCTACCCGTGGCATGCTATACTCCGGAAACCGCCCTCGAAAAAAGGAACGACACCACCATGGCGACGCCATCCCCCAGGATTGGGCTTCCGGTTTTGCTGGCTCTCATGCTCATGGCCGGTCTGGCCGGGACCGCGGAAGCCAAGCCGCCTTTGACGGCGGATCAGGTCAGCACCATCGTCATCGCCTCCAAGTTCGGAATCACCGTCGAACGGGCGGTCGAGATGATTCGCGAGCGCGGGATCGGGTTTGAAGTCACCGGCGGCTTCCTGAAGCAGTTGGAAGCCCAGGAGGCAGACGCGGCCATTGTGAGCGTCGTGAAAGAATTGGGGGCAAAGCGAAAGACCACCATCCAGCCCACCGTAGCCCCCGGCAGTATCCCCACCGAACCCAACGGCGCGGAGAGGGCGCCTCCTCCTCCACCCAATGTGGATCTCCTGCCGGGCGGGACCGTGCCCACGGTCGAGAACTGGTCTCAATTCCTGGAGTCGGTCAGAGACAGGGTGCTGAGATACGCCCACTCCTTACCGGATTTTTTCTGCAACCAGGGAACCCGGTCCTACCAGGCTTTCGGGCGGAGGGGCTGGACCCAGAGGGGAATCTTTGAGGTCGAGGTTGCCTACTTCGATCAGTTGCCCCACTACAAGCAGGTCAGCCACCACCCTCTTTTTCGTGAGGTGGGAGAATTCGGGCCCGTATTGACGGGACTGTTTACACCTCAGTCCAAGGCAACCTTCAAGCTGCAAGGCCTGGAGAAAAAGCATGGCCGAAACACCGCGAAAGTGTCCTTTCAGGTCCCCCGAGAAACCTCCCCGCGTGCCATGAATGTCAAGGACGAGGGAATGGTCCCCTTTGGCTATCGCGGCCGTTTCTGGGTGGATCTCGACACCCAGCTGGTGGTCCGGCTGGAGTCCCAATCCACCGACATGCATCGGAAAGCCCCCATCACCGATGAGCAACTGGTGCTCCGCTACAAGGAAGTGATGCTGGCCGACAAGCTGGTCTGGCTCCCCGCCGAGCTGCATGTCATCCTCAAAACCAACGCCATGGGGGATGGCGGGCTGAACGCCGGCGGGGTCACCGGTTTCCAAACCACCGACAAGACCTCCCTGCGCTACGTCAGCTTCTTCAGGAACTATCGCCCCTTCGAACCGGAATAAGCCTCGCCTCAATTACCAGGCGCAGGTTCCTGCCGGCAAGCGGCCCCTTGGCCGCCATGTCGGCCATGACTCGGAAGTCGGCAACGGCCGCCACCGCCGTCCAGGCGGACATGCGCGAGCTGCCGCGCCCTGCCCCAGGCACACAACTTTTTCCTTAACACACCCTCAAGCGCATGGCATAACCTGCGCATGTACCAGCAGCACTGCATTCTGGAAACCCTCACCTCGGAGGCGGGAGCGGCGCGGGTGGCGGCCTTGATGTCGGCGGCTGACATGGGACCGAGTGGACTCTTCGCTCAAGATTGATCGTCAGTTGCGAGCAAAAAAGCGACCAGGGGGCCAGCCCCCTGGACCCCCGAGGTAAAGAGGTAAAGACTCAAGGGGCGAGCGTCCGGGCCACACGGAAGCCGAGGTAGCGGTACCGATCGCCGGAGGCGTTCCAGTTGCGGTCGGCGGCGCGGAGGTCTCCGGGCCTGAAGAGCCAGGAGCCGCCGCGCACCACGCGTTGCGAGCAGTCGCCGCTCTGCCAAGCCGATCCGTCCGTCGGCGCGCCCCGATAATTCTCGTTCCAGCAGTCCTGCACCCACTCCCACACATTGCCGTGCACGTCGTGAAGTCCAAAGGCATTCGGCTGGTAGCTTCCTACCGTGGCGGTACGTTTGCCGACACCATCCGAACAGGCCGTGTTGCGCCAATCCAAGTCCGTGCTCGTATCCGCGTGATTCCCATAGCGACAGAGTTGGGATTCGTCGTCCCCAAAATGATACTTCCTCTCCGACCCCGCCCGCGCCGCGTACTCCCACTCCGCCTCGCTCGGCAAGCGGTAAGTTTCGCCCGTCTGGTCCGACAGCCACTCCGCATAAGCCACCGCGTCGGACCACGAGACGTTGATCACCGGACGCCGGCCTCGTCCCCAGCCTTCGTCGGCCACCCTCTCGCGGCCCGTCGCATCGGTGAAACGGTCGTATTCCTCAAACGTCACCTCGTACTTCGACAGCGCAAACGACGCAATCCTCACCACGTGCACCGGCTTCTCGCGGTCCCAGCAGTCTCTACCGGACACGCAGCCCATGCGAAAACTCCCCGCCCGGATTTCCACCATCTCCGGCGCAAGCAGTCTCCCTTCAGCCTTGACCAACAACTCCAGCGCCTCCCGGTAGAACTCACCCGCCCTGCCTGCCGCCGCCAGATACTTGTTGGCTGAGTCCATCGCGGTCTTTATCGAGCCTGCCGACAAGGCCGCCCGCGCATACTTGAAGTGGAACTCCTCCGGCAACGCGAGATCGTGCTCTCTTTGCAGAGCCACGATCTTATCCATCACCTCGAGAGCAGCCCCATACCGTTTTGCGGCAATCAGCCGCTCAGCCTGCACCAGATATTTGTCAGCCACAACATCCGGCGGAAGTTGGGCGGCTGCAATCGTGAACAACCCCAACAAGACCGAAACCAAAACGCTCCCGATCACTCCCCGCATGGTCTCTCTCCTCTCCTCAACTTTGGCCTGTTATCGCCGCGTGCAACCCCAGGAGCGCACCAGTGAATTGAAACGTCTTGGTCCCTCTACGGCCCGCAGTCGCCCCGTTCTCCATAGACCACCGGCGTGCAGATGCCATACTTGTTGCAGGCGCTGACTCCGGCCTGGGGAAACGGGTTCCAGAGATTCATCCCGTCCACCACCGGGTTGTCGTGGAAGAGGAAGATCCTCAGCCTTGGGGGCGGGCGGTTTCGGCTTGAACAGGCCGAGCAAGTCGGTGACCTGTCCCGTCGCCGGAGGGGAAGAGGCCGGCGGTGGCGTGCCCGCTGGCTTCCCTTGCCGGTTTGCCGCCGTTGCCGGCGTACCGCTGCGGCCGAACATCCCCAGCATGTCGATGACCGTAAAGGTGTCCACGAACTCCATGAACACGTCCGCAAGCTGGTTGGCGTCCACGGCATGGTGGTAGGCGCCCCCGGTCTGGGTGGCGATCTGGCGCAGATCCTGCGCCGCTGGCGAGCTGGGGGCAATGCCGAACCCCACGGTTTCATGGCGGAAGATGATCCCGCCGGACTTCAAGCTGGCCATCGCCTCGCCGACATCACCGCAGTCGTTGTGGCCGTCCGCAAGCAACATGATCATCCGGGTGGAGGCGCCGGCGTCGCCGCTTCCGCCCATGTAGCGATTGGCGAAGAGCAAGGCGTCCGCCATCGGGGTGCCGCCGCCCGGTTGCAGGCTGCCGATAAATTGGGTGAGTCGATTGACGTCACGGGTGAAGTCCTGATGGCGCGGCACAGGATTCTGGCAGTCGCCGCTGAAGGCCAGCACCGCCACTTCGACCGAGCCGCTTTGCGCCGCCCTGCCCAACGCGGTAATGGCAGCCTGCTTGGCGGCCTCGATCTTGACCTGGGAATTCCCGCTCCCTATTTCGTCGCCCATGCTGCCGGAGGCGTCGATCAGCAGCAGCAAGCTGCTTTTGACCTGCCTGCGGTTTTGAGAGAGCGCCGGCGGTCCCCCGCCGATCACGGCCGCCGCCACAGCGACTGTTATCGTTGCTCTTGCAATAGGGTTCATTTTATGACTCTGGATAAGTACGGGAAAACTATAACTTGCGCGACTCCAGGCCCGCAAGACGCTATCGCTAGCCTTGACGGTTTGGGGAAGGGTGTACGTCAGAAAAGTGATGTCATGGGATGACGGCTTCCTGGGAGCGCGGGCGGGACGCCCGCACAAAGCCTGGCACAGCCTCGGCCATCTCCCCCACTTGGATCAACCGGGAATGGCGCCATGGCTCTCCTTCGGCCTGGCCGATGCTGTTCCCGCCGACAGGGTGGCTGCCAGCAGCATCGCACTGAAGCTCAGCGGCGGCCAAAGGGACAGGATGCGGGCGGGACGCCCGCGCTCCCAGGCGATGCCGTCCCGGCGGTGCCGTGGGGGGTGTCTGGCGGGCGACTTCTCAGAAAGCCGACCTGCACCCTCGCCAGCCGAAGGGTTTGACAACGAGCCTGCGTCTTGTCGTCAACGACGAACTGGCGCCGTTCCGAACCGGATTCAGCTTGACATGGACCGCTTGCGCTTCCGCGTCGTCAACCCCTTTGCAGGCACCGGGGTGAGTTCCGGATGGATCTAAGAGAGCCCCTCCTTTCGAGCGGAGTTCATTCGCCTGGAGGCCGAGGCAGGGCAGCCGGGCAAGGATTTATGGCGGCAGAAGTAAGCCGGTTGAGGTATGCTGTTGAATGCTTGGCTTGGCTGGTGCTTATCGGTCCTGTCCGTCCCCAGCGGGCCTGCTGTTCTCCCTCTTCAGGATTGAATCGTTTCCGCCGGGTTGGGTGAGCGGGAACACCCCAATCCGAACAAGGAGAACATTGATGCCAACCTCGACGGAACCGGACACCGGCGCAATCCATCGCGTGCTGCTGGACAGCGGTGCGGATCCCAAGCTGATCCATCCTGCCATCGAAGAGATACGTCATTTGAGTGGGCAGAACGTCATCGCCGCCATCGGAGCTCAGATCACCGAGCTCCGGGCGGAGATGAATACCCTGAATACGGAGACGCAAGCTCAAATCACCGGGCTCCGGACGGAAATGAATGCCCTGAACACGGAGACGCAAGCTCAGATCACCGGGCTCCGGGCGGAGATGAACACCCTGAACAAGGTGATTTGGCCGCTCATCAGTTTGCTGGCCATTCCCATGTTCGCCCTGCTTTACAAGACCCTCACTCAGTGAGCCAAGCCGATTTTGGCCGGGAGAGAGATCCTGCCGGTCGTGGGCGGCTTCGACATTGCAGGAGGATCTTCCGTCGTCACTCGACTGTCAAGGCCTTCAACGACAAACTTGCGTCCTTCCGAACCGGATTCAGCGCGGCATTGGCCGCCCACGCTTCCGCGTCCTCAACCACTCTGCAAGCCCTTGGGTGAGTCCCGAATAGATCAGAGTTCCGGCGCCGTGATGGGGGTTCGGCTTTCCCCTGCTTTGCATATCCGAAGGGTCTGACACAACGGATAGCTGCCGGTCATCCTAAACCCTCAGCCATCACCCTCCATCCACGGACACCGATATCAGGCTGTCACGTTGCGGGAGGCACTCCTCCTCCGCTCCCTCGGAGCAAGATGAACGCCTCCCATCTTCATCATGATCGCCCCTGGACGCTCGTTCGCCCTCCCGGCGCCCCCTATGTAATAAGGCATTAACGCTTGTAAGCTGATGGGAATCCCTTTCACAACAGCGATGGCGCTTCTCGTGAGAATGCGAGAAAAGAAGATACTCACCGCGAGGCAGGCTCTTGCCTCTCTCAGTAAACTGGAAAGGTATGGACGTAATAAAAGTGTGTGAATTGACAGTAGTCGCCTGACAGGTCCCCTTCCAGGGATGGTCGGTTAGGCAGCTACCTTGGTTCCTCCCTTGAAGTCCATGGCACCGCCGCCTCTACAGGAGACCGCCTGGCCGGCGGAGGTCCCCGTCACCGTCAACGCATTCTGTGCAACCTACCAAAAGGCTCCAAACACAGCCCGGCGGGAGGCGACTGACAACCCCCTTTCTTCCTATATCCGGCGACCCGGTGAGATCCGCCGCTCTAGCCGAAACACCGCCGGGCGATTTGAACGGCTTCCTCCACGTCCCGGCGGGTGATATCGAGGTGGGTGACGGCCCGCAACCGGTGCGGACCCGGCTGGCTCACCCGCACCCCTTGCTCCAGCAGCCGGCCCGCCACGGCCGCCGCCGGCTCGGACACGTCGAAGATCACGATGTTGGTCTCGACCTCGCCGGGGTCCAGGGTGACGCCCGGAATTTCCGCCAGGCCCTCGGCCAGGACCTTGGCGTTAGCGTGATCTTCAGCCAGGCGCTCGATGTGGTGCTCCAAGGCGTAGAGTCCCCCGGCGGCAATGATTCCGGCTTGCCGCATGGCCCCGCCCAGGCGCTGCTTCCACACCCAGGCTTCCTCGATCAGCTCCCGGCGTCCCGCCAGGACGGCTCCCACCGGCGCTCCCAGACCCTTGCTGAAATCCACCCAGACGGTGTCGAATGGGGCGGCGAAGTCCCGGGCCGGAGTCCCGGTGGCCACCACCGCGTTGAACAGCCGAGCCCCGTCCATATGAAGGATCAGGCCGTGCTCGCGGGCGACCGCGGCGACCTCTCCAATGGCCTCGACGGACCAGGGAGTCCCTCCGCCGGAATTGGACGTCTGTTCGATCGAAACCACCCGTGTGCGCGGCGCATAGCGGTTCAGCGGACGGATGGCCGCCCTGACCTGCTCGGCGCCGAAGACCCCCCGCCGAGCCTCCAGGCCGGTGGGGAGGGCGCTGGAGAGAGCCGCCAGCCCCCCCGCTTCCGAGATCACGGGGTGCGCCGAGCGATGCAGCAGCACCTCGTCTCCCGGCCGGCAGTGGATCCTGAAGGCAATCTGGTTGCACATGGTGCCCGAAGGCAGGTAGAGCCCGGCCTCCTTGCCCAGCAGTTCGGCCACCCTCTCTTGCAGCCGATTGACGGTAGGATCTTCAAACTTTTGCTCGTCTCCAACCTCAGCCTCGGACATGAACTTCCGCATGGGCGCCGTCGGCCGGGTGACGGTGTCGCTGTAGAGGTCGATCTTGATTGGCGGCATGATGGTTCACTCCTGTCGAGCCTTTTGCAAGATTCCGCAGGTAGGAGACGTGAAAAGGGCAGCGCTGCACGACGAATTTTGCAAAAGGCTCCTGTCGTTAAGATCCGCCTATTATCCATGATTCCTCCACCGGCAGGCACGGAATTCGCTCGTGAGCCGGCATCGCCGGAGGCATTGGCTCCAGCTCGAGCAACCGGCCCGCCCGGCTCCCCCAATCTGATATAATTCGTGCCCTTCTGAAGATCTCAGTCAGTTGCGATTCAGAAACTTCGGTCGCACAAACTCCCTCTCGGAAGCCGATGTCCATCGACGAGATTCGAGAACGGTACAGCCAGGCGGGCCTGAGCGAAACGGCCTTGAACCCCGATCCGATCCTGCAATTCGAGCAGTGGCTTCAGGAGGCCGCCGCCGCCGGGGTCTTCGAGCCCAGCGCCGCCTGCCTGGCGACGGCCAGCCGACAGGGCGAGCCTTCGGCCCGAATGGTCCTGCTGAAGGGTGTGGAGGAGCGCGGATTCATTTTCTTCACCAATTACGGGAGCCCCAAGGCCCGGGACTTGGCCGAAAATCCTCGAGCCTCCCTGGTGGTGGCCTGGGTGGAGCTGGCCCGTCAGGTCCGCATCTCCGGAAAGGTCGAGCAAATCTCCAGGGAGCAATCGGCCCGCTACTTCGAGACCCGGCCGGCCGGTAGCCGGCTCAGCGCCTGGGCCTCTTGCCAGAGCGAGGTGATCGACAGCCGCCAGGTGCTGGAAGAGCGGATGCAGCGCTTACGAACCCGATTCGGCGACGGTAAAATTCCCCTTCCTCCCTTCTGGGGAGGGTATTGCCTTTCCCCCACCCGGATCGAATTCTGGCAGGGACGCCCCGACCGCCTGAACGACCGGCTTCGCTACCGCCGCCAGACGGAAGCCCAGTGGGTCCTGGAAAGGCTGGCGCCCTGAGCACAGAGACCGGCCGGAGGCCTGATCCCCATGAAGAGCTACCGAAAGGAACTGTGGTTTGAAATTCCCGCCCGCCGTGGATTCGTCAACATCACCCCCCAGGTTGAATCCTGCCTTCGGGAGAGCGGAATCCGAGAGGGCCTGGTGCTGATCAACGCCATGCACATCACCGCTTCGGTGTTCATCAACGACGACGAACCGGGCCTCCATCACGATTACGAAGCCTGGCTGGAGAAGACGGCGCCTCACGAGCCGGTTCGACAGTATCGACATAACGACACCGGCGAGGACAATGCGGACGCTCATCTGAAGCGCCAGATCATGGGCCGGGAAGTCGTGGTAGCCATCACCAAGGGGAAGCTGGACTTCGGCCCCTGGGAACAGATTTTTTACGGCGAGTTCGACGGCCGAAGAAAAAAGAGAGTGCTGGTGAAGATCCTGGGGGAGTAAGGGTGTTTCCGAGAACCCGGGATTGAGTCCGCCATCCCACATTTGAGTCTCTTTCTGGAGATCTACCCATGAAAAAAATCGCACTGACGTTTGCCCTTTTCGCGCCCTTTGCCAACCTGCTGGCCGGCTCGACCGACTCGGTCCAGACGACCGAGGGAGTGCTCAAGATCACCCCGGTGACTCACGGCAGTCTGATGCTGGAGTTCAAGGGTAAGGTCATCCACGTGGACCCCTGGAGCCGGGGAGACTACACCGGGCTGCCCAAGGCCGACCTGATCCTCATCACCGACATCCATGGAGACCACATGGATCCGGCTCAGGTAAAGCAACTGAAAAAAAACGGCACCCTGATCGTGGCTCCGCAGGCGGTGGCCCAAACCGTCACCGAGGCCGTGGTGCTGCATAACGGCCAGAAAAAGGTGGTGGCCGGCTTGGAGATCGAAGCCGTCCCCATGTACAACCACAAGCGGGGGCCCAGCCCCGGCAAGCTCTTCCACGATCGGGGACGAGGCAACGGCTACCTGTTGACCCTGGGTGGCAAGAGGGTCTACATCTCGGGCGACACCGCCTGCATTCCGGAGATGAAGTCTCTGACCGCCATCGACATCGCCTTCGTCACCATGAATCTGCCCTACACCATGCCGCCAGAGGAAGCGGCCGAGTGCGTCAAGGCCTTCAAGCCCAAGATCGTCTATCCCTACCACTACCGGGGCTCCGACCTCAAAATATTCACCCAGGCCCTGGAATCCCACCCGGACATCGAAGTCAGGATCCGAGATTGGTACTGAGGCCTTACCTTCGCAATGGATCCGTAAAACCGATCCCACCCGGATTCCTATGAGCTGAAGTGGCTATGACGAACCCAAACAAGACTCCCTCCTGGCTGTCGATTCTGATTCTGACCGGTCTTGGCATCTCGGTCAGCCCCCATCAGGTCCTGACCCGGACAGCCGAGGTCTCAAGGGTGCTGAGCCCGGTCCTGTCGAGCTATGAAGTCATCCGTATGGCACCCGGTGAAATCGAACGTCAGGTCCGCACCACTGGAGAGCTGCGGTTTCGGTTCGACGAGACCGATTTCTACTTCAATCTCGAGCCTCACAACATGCGTGCCCCCAACTATGGGGCAGAGGCGACCGGGCCCGGAGGGGTGAGGCGGACGCTTCCTCTTCAACCAGTGCACACCTTCAAGGGAGTACTGGTCGGACGGGAAGACACCCGAGGACGATTCAACCTCACCGACGGCGGGGTGGAGGGAGTCGTCTACGCCCCCGAGGGCTGGTACTACGTGGAGCCCTTGCGGAACTATCTTCCGAGTGCTCCGGCCGGGGAACTGGTCGTCTACAGGCATGCGGACATCAAGACAGACGAAGCTCTGAAGTGCGGCGTGTCGTTACCCGAGCGCCTGCAGCGAGGTGTGAACCGGGTGGCGGTTCAAGCGGAAGCAGGCACCCCCACCAAGTATGAGTTTGAAATTGCCACTGAAGCTGATTACGAATATGTGCAGGCTCTGGGGGGTCCGGAGGAAGCCAAACGTGAGATTGAGGGCATCCTCAACCTAGTGGATGGGGTGTATCAGAGCGAACTGTTGCTGCAGTTCCGGATTAGCTTCCAGCACGTTTGGGATATGGAGGATGATCCCTACACCGCCACGAATGTGTACGATCTGTTGGATGAGTTTGAAGCATATTGGAACGTCCACCATGCGGCGGATCAGAATTATGACCTCGCCAACATCTGGACCGGAACGGACCATGACATCCCCAGGGGAGTGGCCCCCTGGTCGGTTGTCTGCAGTGACAGGTCTCGGAGCTACGGTCTGTCGAAGTACAACCATGTTGGGTTTGGCCTACTAGCAAAGTACAGCACTCCCGCCCATGAAATCGGGCACATCTTCGGGGCGTTACATCCCAACGAGGTACTTTCCCGTGAACGAAGTCCTTCCTTGGATAGTTGCTCCACCAGCATCATGTGGCCCGGTACGGTTGGCGGCTCGGGGTTGACGTTCTGTAAATTGTCACGAGAAGAAATTTCAAGCTACGTTTCAAGCAACAACGGCTGTTTGACTCCTCTACCGATTGATTTCCAGCCGCCAACCGACCTGGAGATCACGGCTTCCTCCTTTTCACAGGCTTCTTTCTCTCGGATCGATCTGTCTTGGCAGGACAATAGCGCCAATGAGATGGGTTACATCGTGCAGCGCCGGAGGGGAGGGTGGGGACATTGGACTGAAGTTGATAGAACCGCTGCCAACACAACGAGGTTTTCAGATAGCGGATTATTCCCAGGATCCAACTATATGTATCGGGTGCAGGCTTTCAACGGCGATGAACTTTCCGCCTTCTCTAACGAGGTTGAGGTGGTGGCCGCTGCAGGACCTCTGACACAAGTCGATTGGAAAATCAATACCATCGCGGGAACCGGGAAGGTCGCGCCCGTACATTTCACTCGAGCAGAGGGAATGGGCAGCTATAGCGGAGACGGCGGTCCGGCGGTCGAGGCACATCTGAATTACCCACAGGCTGTGGCCGTGGACCGGATGGGAAACCTCTACATCGCCGATACCTGGAACCAACGTATTCGACGTGTGGATACCTCTGGGATCATCACCACCATTGCGGGCACCGGGGAGTTCACGGAGAGTCCGTTTTTTTTCGAGGGCGGGATAGGCGGCTATGGCGGAGACGGAGGACCCGCGGTCAAGGCGCAGCTGAACTTTCCAAAGGCTGTGGCCGTGGACGAGGCGGGCAACCTCTATATCGCTGATTACGGGAATCACCTGATTCGTCGTGTGGATACCAAAGGTATCATCACGACCATCGCGGGGACCGGGGAGGGCCCCGGGGAGGAGAGATATTATCAAGGCGGCTACGGCGGAGACGGCGGTCCGGGGGTCGAGGGGCGTCTTTACCATCCAAGTGGCTTGGCCGTGGACAAGGCAGGCAACCTCTATATCGCCGATACTTTTAACAGTCGCGTTCGACGCGTGGATGCTTCCGGGATCATCACTACGGTCGCGGGAGTTGAGAGAAAAAGCTATGGAGGTAGCTACAGCGGGGATAACGGGCCGGCGGTTGAAGCACAACTGAGAGGTCCGACAAGCGTGGCCGTGGACGACGCCGGCAACCTCTATATTGCCGATAGCAGTAACCGCCGCATTCGGCGAGTCGATGCCTCAGGGATCATCACTACGGTCGCTGGGATAGGCCTTGGTACATTGAGCAGGATGGACGGCCCGGCGAACATGGCAGCGCTGAGCTTTGTCTTGGACATAGCCGTGGATGGTTCGGGCAACCTCTATATTGCTGATACCTGGAACCAACATATACGCCGGGTGGATACCAGGGACATCCTCACAACCATCGCAGGAACTTTGAATATCATTGGTTATACACAGGCAGACTACAACGGGGACAGTGGTCCGGCGCGTGAAGTAAAATTGGCCAATCCCACTGGTATAGCAGTGCACGAATCAGGCAAGGTCTACTTTGCTGATTCCGACAACCATCGTATTCGAGTGTTAGCGCGACCGCCACGTGCCCCCACTGACCTGAAGGCAGCAACTGTGTCCTTTCATCAAATTAACCTTTCATGGCAGGACAACAGCGACGATGAGGCGGGTTTCATCGTGCAGCGCCGGATTGCGGGCTCGGCCGATTGGGTTGAGATCGGGAAAACAAAGGCCAACGTCACCACGTTTTCAGATAAGGGGCTAAAACCCACCACCACCTATCACTACCGCGTGAAGGCCTTCGACAACACCGAATCGTCCCCCTTCTCGAATGAAGCCGCGGCGAGAACCCAGGAAGCGCTTCCCCCGACCCTGACGCGGTTCAGCCCGACAACGGGTCCGCCGGGCACCCGGGTCACCCTTACCGGAACCTATTTCCTCGGGGCGACGGCTGTTACGTTCAACGGAGTCAGAACCCCCCGATTCAAGGTCGTCTCGGGCACGAGCATCTGGGCCTTCGTGCCTCCGGGCGCGTCCAGCGGCCCGATCAGCGTAGTGACTCCGGGGGGAACAGCTGTGAGCGCCGACCCCTTCACGGTGACCGAGGGAGGAATCCAGAGCCGGCTTTTCGTGCCCATCGTGCTGCGATCTCAGGGACGGACTGCAGATTCCTTCTTCACCTCGGAGCTGACTCTCGCCAACCGGGGGAGTCGGGACGCGGTCATCCAATACACCTATTATGCCTCCATCGGAAAGGGTTCGGGCACGGCGGTGGACTTTCTAGAAGCCGGCCGGCAACGAGTGATTCCTGACGCCATCGCCTATCTGACCTCCTTGGGCGTTCCCATCGGGGAGGGATCGTCAGGTGGGACGCTGGCGGTGGATTTCTCCAACCTCTCCTCCCCTTCCGATGCCGCCGTCACCGTGAGGGTCAGCACCCCGGTCGAAGAGGGGCGCGCCGGCCTGGCCTACCTGGGATTGAACCCTGAGGGTCTGCTCACCGGCCCTGCCTTCATCACCGGCCTGCGTCAGAACAACCAGGACCGCTCCAACGTAGCGCTTCAGAACGCGGGGGACTCAAGCGACGGGAACCTTACCCTGAGGGTGACGGTCTACTCCGGAGACCCGGAAGCGCCGGGGAGCCTGGTGCTGCCGGACCTGTCGCTGCCTCCGGGAGGTTTCTACCAGTACAACCGCATCCTGAACGAGGCCCCCTTTGACAACGGCTACGTGAAGGTGGAGCGGGTGGCGGGGACGGCGCCGTTCTATGCCTACGGGGTGATCAATGACAATTTCAACTCGGACGGGTCGTTTGTCTTTCCGGTGAGGGAGGACTCTCTGGCGGGCAAGAGGGGGCAGACCCTGCCGGTCATCATCGAAACGGGAGCCTTCGCGAGCGACCTGACGGTGACGAACTTCTCCCCGGTTTCCAAGACGGTGGATTTCCGCTTTGTGGCCGAGGCGGTTGAGACCGATGACGACACGGCCGGCTTCAGTTTAAAGCTCGAGGCCGGTGAGCAGCGGATCCTTCCCCGCATTGTCGACTGGCTGCGCCAGCAGGAAGTGGCGGGGATTGGTGCGGCCGATGAGCCCTTTGTGGGGGCCGTGTTCGCTGCGGTGGCCGAGGGGGACATGAGCGGGATAGTGATGGGAGCGAGGACGGGAGCTCCGGACATGAGAGGGGGACAATACAGCCTCTTCTACAATGGGGTGCCCTCTGGTTCGGCTTCGACGATGAGCGCCTGGATCTATGGTTTGCAGCAGAACGAGGAGAACCGCAGCAACCTGGCCCTGGTCAACACGGGAGAAGTCGACGACAGCGACAGCACCTTTGAGATTGACATTTACGATGGTGAGGGAGATTCCGAGCCGAAAACCAAGAGCGTGACGCTCGGTCCCCGGCGTTGGGATCAGGTGAATGGGATTCTAGGGAAAACGAGTCAAGGATACGTTCAGGTGAGGAAGGTTTCAGGCAACAACCCGTTTATCACCTACGGGGTGATCAATGACGGCGGCCGGCCTGGTCAACGAAGCGGCGACGGGGCTTTCCTGCTCAGCCAGCCCTAGCCGGCATTTCTCGCCAAGGGGTGGACGCATCGGTTCTCGGAATCTGTTAACATATTCTTAAAAAAGAAGTTAACGAGATTCTTGGAGCAGAAACGATGCGCACGCAGTGTGACAGTAAACCGCTGGAGCTTGAGGGCCATTGTTCCGGCCGCCGCCACTTGGTGGCGCAGAAACTCATTGTTGAGATTTCAGGCGTGAACGTGTTCGTTCTTAAGCGTCGGCAGGGCCTTGATCGCCTTGCCGGCTTTCTTCTCGGCAAGGCGCAGCTCATAGAGCTTTTGCAGATTGAGCCAGAATTCCGCACTGGTGCCGAAGAAGTGGGCCAGGCGTAGGGCCGTATCGCCGGTGATGGCCCGGCGGCCGTTTAGAATCTGGGTGATGCGGTTCGTAGGCACCTGGAGCCGGCGCGCAAGAGCGGCCGCGCTCATATGGAGCACTTTATCCAATAAACAACCTGCCTCTCAACCAGAGGAAATCGCTCCAGGACCGGAAAGCCCTTACTCCGTTTCGGGCTGTCAGAAACGACTATAGTTGCCGCAAGGATCCGCCAAGGTCCACGGCAGTTAACCATTGGGAATGGGAATCGGCTACAGTACAATGAGGCCGGGGTGAGGCCGGCGGCGGCATGGCGAGATCCAGTGACAGGGCCGGCCGCTGGGGAAGAAGCCATGGGCGTTGACCACAACCGGCAGATCGGCTACCACATCAGCGACTCTCCCTTGGGGCGGCTGTTGATCGCGGCCACCTCGAAGGGGTTGTGCGGCCTGATGTGGGGAGACCGCGATCCGGAGCTTCTGGAGGCGCTGGCTGGGCGGTTTCGGCGGCAAACCCTCCGCCGCGGCCTGGAGGCGCCCCAACAGTGGTTCGAACCCGTCAACCGCTTTCTCGCGGGGGAACCGGTCGACCTGTCCTTCCCGCTCGACCCGGGTGGATCGGCTTTTCAACGGACCGTTTGGGCTCGAATCCAGGAGATTCCGCTCGGCCGAACCCTCACCTATGCACGCCTGGCGGAAGCCTTGGCTAGTCCCGGCGCGGCCCGGGCAGTGGCCGGGGCCTGCGCCGCCAATCCGGTGGCTCTGGTCATCCCCTGTCACCGGGTCATTCGCAGCGACGGCGGGTTGGGAGGCTATCGCTGGGGGTTGCAGCGGAAGCGCAGACTGCTGAGCCTGGAAGCCTCCATGGCGGCAGGCGGCCCGTGGAAGCTGACCGCACCCGCCGCACCGGAGCGGGCAGAGGCCGCACTCCGCCATCCTCATCCGGAGCACGGCCCTTGGCGGGAGAGCGGCAACCCTTGACCGGTGGCACCACCCCTTTTATGACAACCGGAAACATCCCTGAAATTCGAGCAGGAGGTTAAATCCATGGCATCGGCCATTCGCATCGGCATCGTGGGCGCGGGAGACAACACCCGCGTGCGTCACATTCCAGGTCTGCAGGCACAGGAGGGCGTCGAGATCGTCTCCGTCTGCAACCGCAGCCAGGCCTCCAGTCAACGGGTGGCCCGGGAGTTCGGCATTCCCACCACTCACGGCCACTGGAGGGAGCTGATCGCCTCGGACGGGATCGATGCCGTGGTGATCGGGACCTGGCCCTATCTCCACTGCCCCATCACCCTGGCGGCCCTGGAGGCCGGCAAGCACGTGATGACCGAGGCCCGCATGGCCATGGACGCCGGACAGGCCCGGCAGATGCTGGAGAAGTCTCGGGCCAACCCTCACCTGGTCACCCAGATCGTTCCCTCTCCCATCACCCTGCGGGTGGATGGCATGATCCGGAAACTGGTGGCCGAAGGATACCTGGGAGAGATCCTGGCGGTGGACGTCACCAACAACTCCAACACCTTCGTGGATCGATCCAGCCCGCTGCACTGGCGCCACGATCGCAACCTGAGCGGCTTGAACATTCTGGCCATGGGGATCTGGTATGAAGCCCTGATGCGCTGGGTGGGGGAAGCCGTCCAGGTAGTGGCCATGACCCAGGTCAACGTCACCCAGCGCGGCACCTCCGAGGGAGTGCTGGAGACCATCACCATCCCCGACCACGTGGACATCCTGGCGAAGATGGCCTGCGGGGCCCAGGCGCGATTGCAGTTCAGCGCGGTGACCGGCCTGGCGGCTTCCATCTCCAGGGCTTGGCTGTTCGGCAGCGAGGGAACTCTTTGCTACGATCTCGACGCCGATCAACTGTCAGGCGGAAAGCGGGCGGACAGCGATCTCGCGCCGATCGCCATTCCGGCTGAGCTGGAAGGAGACTGGCGGGTGGAGGAGGAGTTCATCAATGCCATCCGCGGCCAGGAAAAAATCTCTCACACCACCTTCGAGGATGGCCTCAAGTACATGCAGTTTACGGAAGCGGTGACCCGCAGCGCCCGGTCCGGCGTGTCGGTTTCGGTACAGGACGTGGGCTGACCCTGACCGGCACCCCCGGGATGGACCGCTGTCAGTGTTGCGTTGGAAAATTGTTGATTGCTGATTTCTGATTGTTGATTGGGGAGTTGCGGAGGCTGACTCTTCCTGAAATCCACAATCTGCAATGAATTTCACGATCCGAAAACTGGACTCATCCGTCAATCTTGTTTCGGCTCGAGACATCTACCCCCGGCCATCGCCCGCCTCGGCCGCCAGCCGCGCCGTCTCGCGAGCGATCACCAACTCTTCATTGGCCAGAATGACCAGGACCGCGACCTTGGACCCATCGGCTGAGATCACCGCATCCCTGCCCCGAACCTGGTTCCTGGCGGGGTCGAGTCGAATCCCCAGATACTCCAGGCCCTGGCAGACGGATTGTCGGATCCGGATGCCATTTTCACCAATTCCACCGGTAAAGGCCAGAATATCCAGGCCTTCCAGAACGGCGGAATAGGCTCCGATGTACTTCCTGGTTTCGTGCACCAGGACATCCAGGGCCAGCCGGGCCCTTGGGTTCCCCGCCGCTGCCGCTTCCTCCAGGTCCCGCACGTCCCCGCTCAATCCCGAGATTCCCTTGAGCCCTCCCCTCTGAGAAAGGCCCTCCCGCACCTGGTCTACGCTCAGGCCCTCCTCCTGCATGAGATAAAGCGGAACAAAGGGATCCAGATCGCCGTTGCGAGTGGCGTGGGACAGGCCCGCCTGGGGCGAAAAACCCATGCTGGTTTCAATAGACCGGCCATTCCTGATGGCGCAGATGCTGGCGCTGCCGCCCATGTGGCAGGAGATGATTTTCAGGTCCCGGCCCGAGCGCCCGGAAAGTTCGGGAGCTCGCCACGAAATGTATCGATGGGAAGCTCCGTGAAACCCGTAGCGTTGAATGGCGTGTTTCTCGGCCCATTCATAGGGAATCCCATAGGTTCTGGCGTAGTCGGGAATGGTCTTGTGAAAGGCGGCTTCGAACACCCCGACCAGGATCTTGTCGGGAAGGAGTTGCTGGAAGATGCGGAAGGCCTCGATGTAGGGGGGATTGTGGGCCGGGGCCAGGAAGATGTAATCCTCCATGGCCCGGATGACCTCGTCGGTCACCACCACCGAGTCGGCAATGCCCTTGGCGTGAACCGGCTTGAAGCCAATGGCGTCAAGCTCCTGCAGGCTGGTCAGGACCCCGGACGCCGGGTCGGTCAGGATCTCGAGCACCTGCTCGATGGCCGCGCGATGGTCAGGGCACCGGATGTCCCCTTCCTGCTTGGGACCATCCCCCAACTGGTAGCTCAGCGGCGAACGGGGGCTGCCCACCCGCTCGACCTTGCCGACCGCAGCCACCGATTCATCTTCCATCTGGAACAGCCGGAACTTCAACGAGGTGGAACCGACGTTGACCACCAGAATCTTCATGACGGTTTCAAATGACCCTTCCGGTCCGACTCAGCCGGCGGAGCCGCCCGCGGCCTTGCCGACCAGAACGGCCAGCGCGATGGACCGGATCTTGGTTTCGGGAGTCTCCGCCCGGGACAGCAGGATGAGCGGGACCCGGGCTCCCAGGACGATGCCCCCCGATTCTCCCCGGGCAAAATAGAGAATGGCACGGTAGAGGATGTTGGCCGCCTCGATATCGGGGGCCAGGAAAATATCGGTGGCTTCCACCAGCGGGCTGTCGATGCCCTTCCGCTCGGCGGCAAACCGGCTCAAGGGGGAATCCAGGGCGATGGGCCCTTCGACATAGGCTCCCGAGATCTGGCCCCGGCGATTCATCAGTGTCAATCCGGCCGCGTCCAAGGTCGCGGGCATCTCGGGGTTGACGAACTCCAGGGCGCAAAGCACCGCCAGGTTGGGTTTGGTCACGCCGATCGCATGAGCGACTTCTATGGCGTTGCGGCAGATCTCGGCTTTTTGCGCCAGGTTGGGAGCGATATTGATGGCGGCGTCGGTCATGACCATCAGCCGCTGGATTCCGGGCACCTGGAAGACGATCACCTGGCTAAGGAGGCGCCCGGTGCGAAGGCCGGTCTCCCTGTCGAGCACAGCCCGGATCAGGGTCGAGGTGTTGATCTTGCCCTTCATCAGCAAGCTGGCCCGGCCTTCTCGAATAAGGCCGATGGCTTTCTTGGCCGCCCGGGCCTGGTCGGGCTCGTGGATCAACCGGTCGGGAGCCAGCTCCAGTCCGACCTTCTCGACCATGGGTTCCATCCTGGACCGGTCGCCCACCAGGATGCCTTCAGCCAAGCCCATGGACTGGGCCTGCTTGAGCGCCTGCAGCACGTCCGGGTCCTGGCCGGCGGCCACGGCGATGCTGGCCGGCCCGTCGCTGACGGCCGCGGCCACCAGTTCATCCAGGCTCTTGACCATTGAAAAGCTGCCTCCTTTAACGAAACCTCTGGGCTGGATCGACGGCGATCCTCCGGAGCCAGGCTCAGACCGAAGCCGGCGTCCCTTGCAGGACCGACTTCACAATCCCGTCGAACTCGGTGTCGGAGAGGAGACGCTTGCTGTCGATGGAAGCCTGCTTGACCTGAGCCAGCATCTCGTTGGCCTGCTCCGGCGTGGCCTGCAGTCCCCTGCGTTCCAGGTGCTCCTCGATATTGAACAGGCCGCTCCCTTTGCCCAGGGCAATATCTACAGCCGGCCGGCCGACCACTTCCGGAAGGAAGGGAATGTATTCCAGAGGCTGGGCCTGCTTGCAGCGGCTATGGAACATGGCCACGATGCCCGACTCGATATGGTAGAGAGAATCGCCAACGATGGGTCGGTTGGGAGGCACGCTGAACCCGCTCAACTCCTGAACCAGCTTGGACAGCTCGTAGAGGCCCTCGGTCCTGACGCCGGTATCCACACCGTAGAGGACCTTCAGGGCCATGATGGTGTCCTCCAGGGGAACGTTGCCGGCACGCTCTCCGGTGGCCGTGACGGTGACGTGGGCCACCGAGGCCCCGTTGGCCAGGGCCGAGATGGTGTTGGCCACCCCAAGACCGAAGTCTTCGTGGCAGTGGATCTCGATGGGCTGAGTGAAGCGGTCCCGCAGCTTGCTCACCACCATGGCGATGCCCTGGGGCGTGCACACGCCGAAGGAGTCCGCCAGGGTCATCGAGTCCATGTGCCCCTCGGTGGAGACCCGCTCCATGAGGTCGAGATACCTGTTCAGGTCGGAACGGGTACTGTCAATGGTGAAGAAGACCGTGTACAGGCCCGCCTCCTTGGCCGCCAGGGTGGTGTCGATGGAAGCCTTGATGGCCCAGTCCATGGACTTGCCGTAGGCGTGCTTGATGATGTGGTCGCTGGAGGGGATCTCGGTGATGATGCCCTTGACCCCGCATTCCTGGGCCATCTTGACATCGGCCGGCATGCAGCGGGCGAAGGAGAAGATCTCCGGCCCCAGGTCCAGGCTCACGATGTCCTTGATGGCCGCCTCGTCTTCAGCCGAAACCGCCGGCATGCCCGCCTCGATGCGGTGGACACCGGCCGCGGCCAGCTTCTTGGCGATCGCCACCTTCTCCTGACGGCGAAACACGATCCCCGTCTGCTGCTCTCCGTCACGTAGCGTGACGTCGTGAATCCGGATCTGCTCCGGGAAATTCATTCCCTGGGTGGCTTCGGGCGCGTAGTTCCAGGGGCTGGCGAACCAGCGATCGGTCTTCCAAGGTTGACTCATCTGAATTCTCCTTAAACGTTGGAAACTGGGCGAGACGGGTTCAGGCAGGGCAGCCGGACAGAGGGGTGAATGAGACGGTGCCCCCGGTTTCTCGCGGCACAATCTATTGCATCGAGCGGATGGCTGTCAAGCTCGCCCGGGACCGCCGCCAGCGGCCGCGAGGCGCCGCCGGAAGGCTACGAGCACACCGGCTTGCCGCCGGGGTCCACGATCTCCACCGGTCCCAGATCGAGTTGGCGCACCGGGTCCTCCAACTGTTTCAGGTCGCCAACCACAACCACCAACAGCCGGGTTTCGTCCAGGTAGCGTCGCGCCGCGGCCCGTACCTGTTCGAGCGGCACCGAATCGATGGCTGCCGGGTAGCCGGCCAGCGTCTCCAGGGGAAGATCATAGGCAAAGAGCTCCGACATTTGATCCGCCACCCGACCCACGGTCTCGAAACGCTGGGCAAAACCCCGAACCAGGTTCTGCTGGGCCGCCGACAACTCGGCCTGGGTGATGGGCCGGGCTTCGCCGATGGCCGCAATTTCCTTGTGCAGCTCAAGCAGCGTCTGGGTGGTCACCGAGGTCTGCACCGCCGTCCCTCCCACCCAGAATCCACCCTGGCGGGCGTAGGCGAACCGGGTGGAGGCTCCATAGGTGTACCCCTTGTCCTCCCGCAGGTTGAGATTCAGGCGGCTGCTGAAGCTGCCCCCCAGGACGGCGTTCATCAACTCGATGGCGTGGTAGTCGGCAACCTTGCGGGCAGGCCCGATCGACCCGATGCGAATCTGCGACTGGGGGGCGTCCTGCCGGTCCACCAGGACCACTCGAATTCCATTGGGAGGGGAGGCTGCAGGCAGGCCAACCTGGGGCACGGCACCCGCTTCCCAGCCGCCCAGGCAGTCGCCGGCCAGCCGGGCGGCCTCGGCCCGGGTGATGTCACCCGCAAACAGCAGAACCGCATTGCCCGGCCTCCAGTGAACTCGGTGAAATTCGATCAGTTCCCGGCGGGTCAGGGCCTGCACCGAGGCTTCGTTGCCGCCGGTCGGAAGCCCCAAGGGATGCCCCTCTGCGAACAAGAGGGATCGGAAGACCCTCCCGGCCGTGGCCGAGGGACTGTTCCGCTCCTGAAGAATGCGGTCCAGCCGCAACTTCCGCTGCCGTTCCAGCTCCTCCGGCGGGAAGGTCGCGTTCAGAATCAAGTCGGCCAAAAGCCGGACTGCCGGCTCCAGGTGCACCTTGAGCACTTCCAGGGCCAGATGACAGTTCTCGGACTCGGCGCCGGAACCGAAGGAGGCGCCGATCCGGTCCAGCTCCCCCTGGATCTCCAGGGTCGTCCTCGACCCGGTGCCTTCGTCCAGCATGGCGGTGGTCATCCAGGCAACTCCCGGCCTGGATATCGGATCCGAGGAAGACCCCGACTTCAACAACAGGCTGACCGCCACCTTGGGAAGATCATGCCTTTCGGCCACCGCCACCGTCAGCCCCGGGGCAATGGTCTCGGCAGCCAGAGCGGGCGGTCGAAAGGATTTCGGGCTTCCGATGCCGGGCCGATGCTCCCGGTTCGGCTCGACCCCCTGGGGACGGGCCGACGGCTCGGGAACGAAGCTGAGGGCGACTCTGTGGGAGGGTTTCAGGCAGGCTGCCACCGCTTTCCGCACCTCTTCCGCTCCCAACTGCTGATAGCGCAGGTAGTCCTCCTGGAAGTAACCGGGCTCTCTAAGGAAGGTGTTGTACTGGTTCAGACGATCGGCCTTCCCCCCAAAACCCCCAATGCGCTCCAGTCCGCTCACGAACTCGAACTCCTGCTTGGCTTTTTCCCGCTCCAACTCCTCCGGGCTGGGTCCCTCTTCGGCAAAGGCCGCGATCTCCTCCCGGATGAGGTCGTCCAGGCCGCCCAGGGACTGACCCGGGCGGGCGGTGGCCACCACGCCGAACAGCCCGGTGATCTCCAGGGAATAGTTGAAGGCGGACACATCCGAGGCCACCTGCTCCTGATAGACCAGTCGCCGGTACAGCCGCGAATTCTTGCCCCGGGAAAGAATGCGTGAGGCCAGGTCGAGCTCGGCGTCTCCGGCGTGGAAATAGGCCGGCGCCGGCCACACCAGGTAGAGCCGCTCCAGAGGCACCCGGTCGGAGACGGTGACTCTGCGCTCGCCTTCCAACCGGGGCACCCACAAGCGGGGGCGTTCCAACGGGGGTCCGGGGGGCAGCGGCCCGAAATACTTCTCCACCCAACGCCTGGCCTGAGCCGCGTCGAAATCGCCGGCAATCACCAGGCTGCAGTTGTTGGGTGCGTAGTGCTTATGGAAAAAGTCCTTGGTCTCTTGCAGGGAAGCCGCGTCCAGGTCCTCTTGCGAGCCGATCACGATCCAGGAATAGGGGTGCCCCCGGGGGAACAGGTTTTCGAAGATCAACTGCAGCGCTCGGCCGTAGGGAACATTTTCATAGCTCTGCCGGCGCTCGTTCTTGACCACGCCACGCTGGTTATCCAGTTTCTCCTGAGTGAGGGCCTCAGCCAGAAAGCCCATCCGGTCCGACTCCAGCCACAATACGTATTCCAGCGCCTCGCTGGGCACCGTCTCGAAGTAGTTGGTGCGGTCGAAGCTGGTGGTGCCGTTGACCCCACCCTCCCGCATGTTGGCACCCGCCGTTTCCAGATAGGTCAGATATTCCCCATCGGCGTTCTTGGACCCCTGGAACATCATGTGCTCGAACAGGTGGGCCATTCCGGTGCGGCCCGGCTGCTCGTTCTTGGAGCCGACGTGGTACCACAAGTTGACGTGGGCCACGGGAAGTTTGGGGTCGGAATGGAGAATGACCTGAAGACCGTTGGCCAGACGGTACTTCTCAAAATCAATGATCGGGGCTTGCCGCATCGCGCTCAAGAGGTTTCCTCCCCTGTTTCGGAGTCCTGAATTCCGCCCCGGAGGAACATCGACCTCCCGGGATCCGGCTCACCTCTCGGCTTCCTCCACCGCTCATTCCTCATGCCCTGTGACCCAATCATCATTCCCCTTTCCAACCCCGTGGAAATCGGGTAAGTAAAGACCCATGTACGTGGAAGTGAGCCTGCCGCTCCCGATCACCCAGAACTTTTACTACCGTCTTCCGGACGGACGCTCCGAGCCGATGCAGCCGGGTCAACGGGTGCTGGTGCCCCTTGGAAACCGGAGGGTGACAGGTTATGTCTTGGGGACCCGCCGCCAACTCCCGCCGGATTTTCCCCGGACTGCCGAGTTGAAGCCCATCCTGGAAGTGCTGGACGACGCCAGCCTGATCCCCCGCCGTCTCTTCGACCTCGGCCGCTGGGTGTCCGGCTATTACTTCGCGTCGCTGGGGGAGGTTCTGAAGGCCTGCCTGCCGCCCAGGATCAATCCCAGGATGGAACAGCGCTTCAGCCTGACGCCTTCGGGTGTGCGCCTCCTGAGGCAGACGAAGAATACCCCAGAGATCAGCCAAAGAAAAAGGCAAATCCTGGAGTTGCTGGACCGGCGCCCGGAGCAGGACCGCCGGTCTCTGGAAAGGTTGGCGGAACGTAGAGTCTCCTCCGCCGAGCTCGGAGCACTGGCGGCCGCAGGCTGGCTCCGAATCGAGCAGGCTCCCCGGGGACCGGTCGTCGGGGCCAAGAAACAGTGGTTCCTCTCACTCCACCCCGGCTGGGAAGATGCCTTGCCCGCCGCCAGGCTGACCGCCAATCAAAGAGCCTTGATCTCCCATCTCCGGAATACCGACGGCCCGGTGAGGCTGGCCAGCCTTCGCAAGCTCTTTTCCGTCTCCCGACCCGCGCTGGAGCGGTTGGAGCAACGGCGACTGGTCCGGCTGAGCCGGGAAGAAGTGGCGCGCGATCCCTTCGGTTCGCCGGATCCGGCCGGCCGGCCGCAGCCCAGGGTCCCGTCCCGGGAGCAGGAGAGGGCCCTGGCGGCACTGATTCCGGCACTGAACGCCGGCAGATTTTCGGCCGTGCTCTTGCATGGCGTCACCGGCAGCGGCAAGACGGAAGTCTATCTCCGCCTGATCGAGCACGCCTTGCAGTCGGAAAAGACCGCCCTGGTGCTGATGCCGGAGATCGCACTCACCCCCGGGGCTGCGCAGGAATTTCGGGCTCGCCTGGGCAACACCGTAGCCATCCTGCACAGTGGATTGTCCCACGGAGAACGTCATGACCAGTGGTGGCGAATCAAGCGGGGAGAGGCCCGGGTCGTCATCGGCACCCGCTCGGCGGTTTTCGCTCCCCTGGAGAATCCCGGCCTGGTAGTGGTGGACGAGGAGCACGACCCCTCTTACAAACAACAGGAGAGTCCCCGCTACCACGGGCGCGACACGGCCATCGTTCTGGGCAAACAGGCCGGGGCGGTGGTGGTTCTCGGTTCGGCCACACCCTCGATCGAGACTTTCCACCATTCCCAAACGGGGAAATATGGATACCTTCGACTGGCGGCTCGCATTCACTCCCGTCCCCTGCCCGAGACCCGCCTGGTCGACATGCGGGAGGACTTCAAGACCACCGACCGAAAATCCCCCCTTTCCGACGAACTCAACGCCGCCGTCAGGGACCGCCTGGACAGACAGGAACAGATTCTCATCCTGCTCAACCGCCGGGGATACGCCGCCCACCTGCTCTGCCGCGGTTGCGGAGAAAGCATTCAATGCCGCTTCTGCAGCATTGCAATGGTTTACCACAAGATTCGAAAAGCCCTGGTCTGCCACTACTGCGGCTACTCCCAGAGGGTTCCGAAGCAATGCCCGGGCTGTGGCGGCCAGCACCTCTACTTCATGGGGGAGGGCACCGAAAAGGTGGAAGGCCTGCTAACGGATGCATTCCCCCAGGCCCGTGTGGCCCGGCTCGACCGGGACGCGGTCCGCAGGAAGGATGCTCACCGTCAAATCCTGAGCCGGTTCAGACAGCGCAAGACGGACATCCTCACCGGTACGCAGATGATCTCCAAGGGCCACGACTTTCCCTTCGTCACCCTGGTGGGGGTGGTTTCGGCGGACCATAGCCTGTCTTTTCCCGATTTTCGCGCCGCCGAGAGGACCTTTCAGCTCTTGAGCCAGGTCTCCGGGCGCGCCGGAAGGGGGGAGTTGCTGGGCGAGGTCCTGATTCAGAGTTACTGCCCGGAACACTACTGCTTCCGTTTCGTGACCTCCCACGACTACCACGGGTTCTACGAGAAGGAGATCCAGTTCCGGAGGTTCATGCACTATCCGCCCTTCACCGCCCTGGCGCTGGTCCTGGTCCGCCACAAGAACCTGGCGGCGGCAACCGAGACCATAGACCGCTTCGCCGAGTTGCTCCAAGGGTCCCGCAGCCCGGAGATTCGTATTCTGGGACCCACCCAGTCCCCACTGGCCCGAATCCGGTCGGAGCACCGTTTTCAGATCCTGATAAAATCCAGGAGTCGATCCCGGCTCCAGGCACTTCTCCGGAACACCCTCCGCCAGGCTCAGACGCAGGGCCTGGATCTCCGCAGGATACACATCGACATCGACCCCGTGAACCTGATGTAACCCAATGGCGCAGGTCTGGACCGCATTTCTCACCGGGGGTTGCACTCTTGAGAAGAGTGCGGGGAATGAGGGTCGTGTTTAGCCGGGCGCCTGCCGTGCGGATCATTCGAGGAAAAACAGCCGATCGTTCATGAAGACGAACCACAAATGGACACGAATAAACACGAATAGACCAGAAGACAGATGGACCTGCTTCAACGACAAGCGGCACCAAAATGCCTCTGCAATTTTGTGCCCTTGGTGTGACGATGTCATGGGATGATGGCTTCCTGGGAGCGCGGGCGTCCCGCCCGCACGATGATGGTTTCCTGGGAGCGCGGGCGTCCCGCCCGCACCAAGCCCGGCACAGCCTCGGCCATCTCCCCCACTTGAATCAACCGGGAACGGCGCCATGGCTCTCCTTCGGCCTGGCCGCTGCTGTTGCCGCCGACAGGGTGGGCTGCCTGCAGCATCGCACTGAAGCTCAGTGGCGGCCAAAGGGACAGAATGCGGGCGGGACGCCCGCGCTCCCAGGGCAATCACTCCCCCCTTGAGGGGGAGTCGCAGAAGCCGAGCCGCCAGGCGAAGGCTGATGCGGTGGGGGGTGTCTGGCGGGCGACTTCTCTGAAAGCCGACCTGCGCCCTTTGGGAAACTCCCGTTTGCCCGCGAGTCCAGCCCCCGCCCCCCACGACGGGGCGGATCATCCGAGGGTGAAACAGGGGTGATTCAGGTACGATGTCAATTCCTCTACAACCCCTTTTATTTCAATCTCCTGAGACGGTTTTGCGTCACGCCGGCCAGGTTTTGTTTCAGATAAGGCACGAGGACTGATGGACCTCCTTCAACGACAACTGGCGCCAAAATACTTCTGCACTTTTGTCCCGTTGGTGTGACCCTGTCATGGGAGGAAGCCCCCCCGGGAGCGCGGGCGTCCCGCCCGCACAAATCCTCCCGCAGCTTCGGCCATCTCCTCCACCGGAATCAACCGGCAGCGGCGCCCTGCCCCTGCTTCGGCCGGGCCCATGCGGTTCCCGCCGGCAGGGCGGTCGGCTGCAACATCGCAGGGAAACTGAGCGGCAACCGAAGGGACAGCATGCGGGCGGGACGCCCGCGCTCCCGGGGGGTGTCGTCCCGATGGTGAGGTGGGGGGTATCCGGCGGGCGACTTCTCTGAAAGCCGGCCTGTCCCCTTTGGGAAACTCCCGTTTGCCCGCCAGCCGTGCCCCTGCCCCCGGACCGGGCGGATCATTCGAGGGTGAAACAGGTTTTGTTTCAGATAAGTCCCGCCCCCGCCCTGCCGTGCGGATCATTCGAGAGTGAAACAATCAGAAATCGATAATCCTTTCGTGACCTTGGTATCCCGTCGCGGTCAACCTCAACGCCTTAGTGGCCCTTCGTCGTTCTTAGTGGCCCTTCGTGGATAACTCTTTTTTCTTTTGTTTCAGACAAGCGTGGTTGGGGAGGGGGCAGTCCGTTCAGGGATCAAGCTGGAACTGTTCGGGACTTCAAGGGGAAGATGGGGGACAGCCGCGGGAGCGGCAGTTCAACGACCTGTTGGGAAGACGCCGGTTTCCGGGGATCAACGGAACCAACATCCGGCGGCTTTCATCCGGATGGATTGACTGGCGGGCGGGCAGCTAAATCGATTGCAAGTCCTTGCCGGGCTTGAAGCGGACGGCCTTGCCGGGTGGAATGGAGACCTCTTCCCCGGTTCTGGGGTTGCGGCCGATTCCGGTCTTGCGAGGCTTGATATTGAATACGCCGAATCCCCGCAGCTCAATTCGATCATTGCGCCGAAGTGCGCTCTTCATCGCATTGAACACGGCGTCGACGGCCGCCTCGGCCTTGGTTCTGGGAATGCCGGTCCGGTCGACGACATGGTTGATGATGTCTAGTTTGATCACGGCTTAAACCTCTCCTCGAAGAGATGCCGACAGAGTCTACCGGCTAAGTCCAATGCTGTCAAGGTTAACCCGCATGCAATGGCTTGAAGGCCAGAACCGTCCGCGACCCTGAATCGCTATCCTCCTGCAGGAAATCGACCTGGAGCGGCATCCCGATGGCAATCCTGCCTGGATTGCGCGTATCGACGCCCTGTATTCGGGCCACCACCCGGGCTTTTTCCTCAAGTTCGACCACGCCCGTGCAATAGGGGTTCTCCCGACTGTAGCCCAGCTTCAGCATGGAGGGTGGACCGATGGCAATGCAGGTGAAAGCCACCAGCTTCCCTCGTCCTTCCATCCGCTCCCACTCCATCGTCAAGCTGTCACACCCGGGACACAGGGCTCGAGGAGGCACAAAAACCGCCTGGCAGGCCAGGCATCGCGAGCCCATCAGTTTTCCTTCCTCGAGGAAGGCATGAAAGGACTGATCGGTGAAGGGCCTTGAGTCCAGGGGGACTATCTCCTTTCGAGAATGGTGACGGTGGAAGTGCCTCCGGTCCCTCCCAGGTTGTGGGCCGCACCCAGGCGCGGATGGCCAGGCACCTGCCTCTCCCCGGCTTCGCCCCGGAGCTGGGTCCAGACCTCGAACAGTTGGGCCGCCCCGGTGGCACCCACGGGATGGCCCTTGCATTTGAGCCCGCCCGAGGTATTGATGGGCTTGGGTCCGTCCAAACGCGTCTGACCCTCCTCTACCGCCTTGTATCCCTGACCGGCTTGAAAGAAGCCCAGATCCTCGATATGCAGCAGCTCCGCAATGGAGAAACAGTCGTGTACCTCGGCGAACTGGATGTCTTCCGGACCGACCCTGGCCATGTCGTAGGCTTCCCGGGCCGCATATCGGGTAGCTTCAAAGGTTGTCAGCTCCTCGGAGGCGTGGAGGCCCCGCCCGCTGGCCTGCCCTATACCCGCAACGTAAAGCGGATCGTCGGTGAAGTTCCTGGCCAGCTCTTCACCCACCAGCAGGAGAGCGCAGGCTCCATCGCTGATGGGACAGCAGTCATACAGGTGAATCGGCCAGGCCACCACCGGATTGGCCTTGGGGTCTCGCAGAAACGCCTTCGGGTCCGGCCAATGGGGAACCGGGCGCCCTTTGCTCTCGGCCCGTTTGATCTTGGCGGCCATGACGTCTTCCAGGGTGGCGCTCAGTTGGGCTCTGGGGTTCCGGGCCGCATTGTCATGACTCTTGATGGTAACGTTCATGAGGTGTTCGCGGGAGGCCCCGTACTTTTCAAAATAGGCGGTTGCGATGGTGCCGAAGACCCCGGGAAAGGTGAACCCCACCTCCCGTTCATAGGGCACCGCCGCCATGCCCAAACCTTCGGCCACCACTTCAGTCGCACCCTTGGACATATCCTCCACGCCGCCGACCAGGACCGCATCGTAGAAACCCGAGGCGATGGCGAAAACGCCCTCCCGGAAGGCCAGGGCGCTGGAAGCGCAGGCTCCCTCGGTCCGGGTCGCCGGCCGTGGAACCAGACCCAGCGTGTCGGAAAGAATGGCGCCCCAGTGGGATTGGTGAACGAAAAAGTCGTTGGTGAAATTGCCCAGGTAGAGAGCGTCGATATCCGCGGGGTCCAGCCCCTTGTCCACCGAGGCTGTCATTGCCCGGAAGGCCTCCAGAAAAAGGTCTTTGGAGTCCCTGTCCCTGAACATGCCGAACTGTGACATGCCCGCGCCAACCAAGGCCACCCCACGTCCCAGCTTTCTCTTCCTTCTCATGATTCCCCGCCCCGATGTTGCGGATCAACCGCCCTGCCGGGCCGCTTTCGGCATGTTACCACAAACTCCGGTTCCCGGACTGTTGGCCTCGAAATCGCCTTCCTGCCGGCCTGGCGGGAGGTGTCCCCTGGGAGCGCGGGCGTCCCGATACTGATAGACGGGATCAACCATATGATCTAGGGTGTCCCCTGGGAGCGCGGGCGTCCCGCCCGCATCTTTTTCCTCCCCGTCAACAGGCGGCAGCGCATTCCGGACCACCGCGGCCAAGCGGTCGTCTTGCAGCCAGCATGCGCCCTGTCCCTGATCGGCGTTACCATGGATTCGCTTGCGAAGCTGCAGGCAGCGGGGATCCTCCGCCGCCTGGCGGCCGGGGAGCTTCAGTTCGATTGTCCCGGCAGCGACCCCATCGGCGGGAACCGCCTCAGCCAAGTGGGCGGTGAGACAGGGAGCCGTTCCCGGCGGAGCGACGGGGGGAGGTCGCCGTGGCGGCGCCAGCCGCTATGGCGCCAGGCCGTGTGCGGGCGGGACGCCCGCGCTCCCAGGGCGTCAGCGCGGCGGCAAGCCGGACAATTCCAGGGTTTTTCCTCTCCCCACAACCGTCACAGCTGCTTTGCCACCCACTTGACCTCGCCGTAGACCTTGGCGGCGACGGGCCAGGAAACCGGGTCCCAGTCGGGGTTGTCGCTGATAAGCCGCCACTCGCCGCCGGAGTCCCGTTCCACGCGCTTGACCAACAGGCCGTCATCGGTCCGGACCACATAGATGCGGCCCTCCCTGAGCCGAGAGCGGTTGCGGTCGACCACAATGGCGGAGCCATCCGGGAGGGTGGGCTCCATCGATTCTCCCTGGACGCCCACGATGGTGTACTGGTGGGGGTAGACCCTGTGGCGGTCGAGCCAGCTTCGCGTGAAGGTGATATAGGCGGCGATGGACTCGTTGAAATCTTCGCTGCCCCCGGCAGCGGCTGACAGCTCGTGGATCTCGGCCTGGCGGATACCATCCAGAATCGCCGGATCTTTCGACTGGCCGAGAAGTTCAACCAGGTCTCGGCGGATGTCTTCCCGAAGCCGCCGGGCCCAATCGGGGCGCTTCTCGACTACGGGAACCCCCTCAGGTGACTGACCGGGCTCATCCAGAGGAGCGGTCTGGAGCCGGAGGCCTAGGACGCGGCACAGGGCCTCAAGCGAGTCCAGGCGCGGAGAGGAGCCGCGGCGGATGTTGCGGACCGTATCGGAGCTGCCGGTAGCCAGGATGGAGAGGTGGCGGTCGGAAACGCCGCAACGGTCGATGAGGTCCAGGAGGCGTTGGCGAAAACCCATGAGGTAAGCATACCACAAACTTCAACGCAATAAGAAAGGGCTTGTAATACGGTTTTATAACCGTATAGTAGCGGAATGACTCACCGTGAAGTTCTTCTGACGCTGTTCAAATGCTACTGCGGGAGGGTGAAACTCAGCCAGGCGCGTGTCTCGACGCTGGTCTTCAACCACGGGGGACGCATCGCCAGGATCCGGGCCGGGCGGGACTTCACCGTCGGCAGCTACGAGCGGGCCCTGCGCTGGTTTTCGGACCAGTGGCCGAAGGGGCTTTCCTGGCCGGAGGGCATTCCGCGACCCTCTCGGGCCGGCCAAGCCGCAGAAGGGGAGGCCGCCCGGGTCGCCGTCCCGGGGAGCGGGAGAGAGCCGGGCTAATCTTCGGACAAGTCGCCCCCCCACCCTGGCTGGCGGATCATTCGAGAGTGAAACAACCGGTCCTTCATGGCCTTTCGGGAGTAGGGACATGTTCCGTTAAACCGGTTGGCTGCATCATTGAACATCGATACACAGGATAGACAGGATAAGAAGCTGCTGCAGGCGAAGCGGACTCGCTCGATGATCGGGTGTGCGTTTGAGCTGATCTATGAGCTTGGGAGCGGGTTTTTGGAATCGGTATTAGGAGAAGGCGATGATGATGGGCCTCTCTGAGGCAGGACTTGCCATTCAGTCTCACAAGCCCGCCAAGGTCCGCTTTCGGGAGAAGCCGGTTAGCGACAACACATCCTGTCTATCCTGTCCATCCATGTAAATCAAGGATCGACTCATGCCCGAGGCCGAGACCAAACGCCGGGAACATAGCTTCGTGGCCTTGGCGTGACTTCGTGCCCTTCGTGGATAACTTTTTCCCCTTCGTGTCTTTCTTCGTGGCCCTTCACGGATCCCTTTCGAGTCTATTCCAACCCCTTGGAATCCCTTCCCGGATTCATCTTTTGCCCTCTTAACAGATCCTTTATCGCCCTTGGTGGAAATCTTTTCTCCCTTCCCAACCTTTGGCGGATCCCTCTTGAGTTTTCTCCAACCCCTTAGTGGCCCTTCGTCGTCCTTCGTGGCCCTTCGTGGATATCTTTTTTTGGCCTTTGTGGATAACCCTCAATGGTTTCAGGTAAGGCGAAAGCGACGTAGCTCCCGCCCGAGGGGGCTCCGCTCTTGCCTCCCCCGGCTGCAATCACCACATACTGGCGACCTGCCACTTCATAGGTGGCCGGGGTTGCGTTTCCCGAGGCCGGCAGCAGCGCTTCCCACAAGAGGCGTCCATTGGTCTTGTCGAAGGCCCGAAACTTGCGGTCGAAGTTGCCGGCGCCGATGAACACCAGTCCGCCCGCGGTCACTATGGGGCCGCCATAGTTTTCCGATCCGGTCCTCTCCATCCCTTTTGCCGCCAGTTCCGGAATTTCACCCAAGGGAACCTGCCAGACGATCTCGCCTTTGTCCAGGTCGATGGCGTTGAGGGTTCCCCAGGGCGGTTTCACCGCCGGGTAGCCCTCCGGATCCAGAAAGCGGTTGTATCCGTCGTGACCGTAGGGCAGGTGGTAGAGAGGAGCACCGGCCTGGGAGGCGGGAACGGGAGTGTCCCTGCCGTAGAGAACAAACCCGAGGATGGCCTCCAGCGCCCTGTCACCCAGGTGGGCGAAGCCGGGCATCCGGCCGCGGCCCTGACGCAGGGTCCGGCGCACCATCCCCTCCGGCCGGCGTTGCTCCAGGTCCACCAGCGAGGGAAACTCCGGGGGGGTACCGGTGCGGTCCTGCCGGTGGCACCCGCTGCAGTTCCATTGGTAGAGCCTTTGGGCGGTGACGGGACCTTCGGCCGCCTTCTTCTCCACCAGCCGCAGAACCCAGGCCATCTCGCTGGAGTTGACAAACAGCCGTCCCGATTCCGGATCGAAAGCCGCCCCGCCCCACTGTCCCCCACCGTCGAAACCCGGAAAGATGAGGGTCCCCTCCTTGCTGGGAGGCGTGAACTGGGGTCCATTGCGCAGCTTGCGGAAGCGCTTCCGGACCTCCCGGTGCGCTTCCGGAGTGCGATCGGTCAACAGGTCTTCCGTCAGGCGTTGGCGGGCGAATGGAGGCGGTTTCAAAGGAAGGACCTGGGTTGCGGCCAGCCGCTCGCCCGGGACGCCGGAGGCGGGGACCCTGAATTCCCTGAGCGGGAACAGCGGACGTCCGGTCTCTCGGTCAAAGGTAAAAACGTGCCCCGACTTGGTGATCTGGGCCACGGCCTCAACCGGCCTGCCCTCCCTGAACACCGTTACCAGGCTGGGGGGCGCCGGCAGGTCCCGGTCCCACACGTCGTGCCTGACCGCTTGAAAATGCCAGACCCGTTCGCCGGTCTCGGCCTTCAGGCAGAGCAACGAGTTGGCGAAGAGGTTGTGGCCGGGACGGTTCCCGCCAAAAAAGTCGAAAGCGGCCGAACCGGTGGGAACGTAGACCAGGCCGCGTTGCTCGTCCAGGCTCATACCGGCCCAGCTATTGGCCCCGCCAGCGGTCTTCCAGGCCTGCGCCGGCCAGGTGTCGTGGCCCGGCTCACCCGGACGGGGAATGGTGCGGAAACTCCAGCGAAGCTTGCCGCTGCGGGCGTCATAGGCCCGAATATCCCCGGGGGCGCTGGGCAGGCTTTCACCCACCGTGCTGCCGAGGATGAGCAGATCCCGGTAGACGACTCCGGGCGTGTTCAGTGAAACGGTGACCGAATCCGGCGGCCGCCCCAGGTGGCGCCTCAGGTCGATGGCTCCCCGGCTTCCGAAATCGAGGCAGAGCCGGCCGGTGGCCGCGTCCAGGGCATACAACAGGTGCCGGTAGGAGAAGTAAATCCGCGCCTGGCCGTCCCGGCTCCAGTACATCAACCCCCGATTGCGAACCCCACCGTGGGAGGGCTCGCCTGGAAGGGCCGGACGGAACGACCAGATTTCCCTGCCGGTGGCCGCATGGAGTGCAAAGACCCGCCCCCCGGGGCTGGTGGCATACAGCAGTGCACCCACCACCAGAGGATTGCATTGCATCTCCGAGCCCGGAAAGGCATCCCCCGTGTCATAGGTCCAGGCGACTTGCAGACGGTGCAGGTTCCGGCGGTTGATCTGATCCAGGCGGGAGTAGCGGATCTGCCGGTTGCCGCCTCCGTAGGCGCTCCACTGGTCATAGCCCGTCCTGGGCAGGCTGCGGCCGGGCTGCCCGGACCAGGCGACGGGGACCCAGGCGACCGAGGCCGCAACGGCCAAAGAGCAGGCCAGCAGTGCGCGGTTAACCCGCATTTCTCACCGGGGGGCTGCACGCTTGAGAAGAGTGCAGGATGGCGCAGGAATTTTTCCCTCAGCGTATGCTCGCGAGCGAAGAGCGTAGCGGTCACTACGGTCGAGCGAGCATGTGCGCGCTGAGGGGAAAAGGACAAGCCAGAGCGCGCCCAGCGCACTCTCTACTTGCAATTCCTTTAAATTGAGCCCAATGAACATATTGAAGATAAACAACTTCTCATCATGGTTCCAGCGACCCGGGTAGAGTCGAGGACTGGCGCGTTGACTATAGGGTCCGGTGGCTGTTCCGTCGCTTTCGCTTCGGGCCTCAGTCCGGCTCCCTTATCACGTTTCCAGTCCCCGCTCTCCGAACCGGACGTGCGGTTTTCCCGCATCTCGGCTCTCCAGTGGGATCATGCGTCTCGCACGCAGGTCCCCGCTCGCATCCGTGGACGACTCCCATGGGTTTGGCACCCGTCCCCTACTCCATCCACGTCCGCTCCCGGAGTGCCGCCAGGCCTGTTGACGCCCTGACGACGCCGTCCTCATCAGACGACCCCTTCACTTTTGCATGTGATGCTTCCGGAGTCTCCGGTCCTTTTACCGGGGTTTCAGGCTTTCGCCACTCCCGGGACCCTTCCCCCTTCGGTCACCGCTCCTCACCTGAGGCTCCTTCCCTCCACCGGCATTACCCGGCTTCTCCAGTACTACGAGCCTCTCCGCCACCCTGCCAGCCCAGCCTCCCCCTCACGGGGTCCCGGTTCGGTGCGTGCCTCACCACCCACAGGGCTTCCCATGTTGCTGCCTCCTTCCCCTTCCATGCGTGCCAGCGTCACTACCCCGGCGGGTCCAAAGGGGTGCCCGCGTCGCTCGCTTCCCCCTCCGTCTTCGGCCTTCCCCATTTCTCAGGTACCCCGGAATCAACGGCTGCCGGATCATTCTCCAGTGCAGCCCGTCGGAGGGGTCGGCCCCCGCATTGCCCGTTTCGAGGCCTGCTCGACGTTCACTCGCGTTCCGGCCCGCATGTTCGCTGAACCGCCCAAAGCGGCCCTTTGACACCAGGGTGCTTCAGACCATATCGTTGCCTCCATGATCCGCCCTGGCTGCTACCAACCGGAGCGACAGTTGTTGGACGGGTTTCGCACCCGTTAGAAGAAGGCGCCTTTCCATGGCGCACTGAGAAATGCGGGTTGAACATGGTCGCTGTCAGACGAAGCGAAGGGAGTAGAGCCTGGCCCGGCGCATCCGAATGCGCAACCGGACCGGCCGGCCGTTCCAGGCGGACAGGTCCGACTGTCCCCTCCAGGTGACGGTGCGGTCGAGATGGTCGCCCGAGATGGGATCGCAGTCTTCGAAAGCGCGGCCGGGAATGGCCGGAGCATGGGTCCTGCGGTTGTCCCGGGAGGCGTCTGCCAACTCCACCAGGATTTCCCCGCCGAATCGGGTCCAGGCGTTGAGCACCAGGCGGGACCCGCTGAAGGCCAGGATCAGGGTGGAGCACCCGCCCAGCGACTCCGCCTCCAGGGAGACAAACCCGTCCTGCCGCCAGCTTGCGGTCAACACGCCGCTCTCGGGACGGGAGTTGTCGAAGAAGACCTGGTTGTGGGAGCCCCGCCGGGGCGAGTAGGGCAGCGACCACTCCCCCGGGGTCAGGCTGGCCAAGCCGCAGCCGGCATAGGCGCCTCCCTCGGCGTCGGAACCCGGCTCGCCCGCCGGAATAACCGGTTGCCGCAGGGGTCTTTGCCAATTCAGGCCGTCGCGGCTGGTCATCAGGTGCACCTCGGCGAAATCGCCCGAGTGGCGGTAGAAAGCCGGGAACATCAGGTGGGCGTCGGCTCCGGGCCAGCGGGCATAGGAGTTGGTGTAGACGTCGGTGTCGGGGTCGTCGTGCATGCCGATCCCGACCAGCGGCCGGGGAACCGGCCAGTGCTCGAAGCGGTCCGTCTCGGCGTAGCTGATGATGCGGCGGGCGTGGGAGGTTCCATGCTCGTGGCCTGTCCAGCCTCTGAAATAACCCACGTAAACGCCCCTGTCCGGATCGAAGTCGACCACGATCTGAGTATCGCTGAGGTACCCCGGAATCAACGGCTGCCGGATCATTCTCCAGTGCAGCCCGTCGGAGGAGAGAGCTCCGAAGACACAGAAGCGCCCCTCGTGCGAACCGAGGTGGACCATCTTGTAGCGCTCCGGGGGCGGCGCTGAAGGGTCCTTGAAGACTGTCGCCCCGTGGGCATCCCGGCCCGGTGAGGCATCCAGCCCGAAGACCAGATTGTTGCGGCGCGACCCCCGGTAGGTCACCAACCCCAGTTCCGGCTTGACCCAATGGGTCCCGTCGCTGGACTCGGCATAGGCCATCACCCGCTGGGTTCCCACGTCCTCGTCCACCTCCAGCTCGCCGCTCAGGTCGCCGCTGTCGTAGTAAAGCCTCCAGCGATCTTCGTCCTCCAGCAGAGTGCTGTAAACCCCCAGGCCGGAAAGGGCGTTTCCGCCCTCCCACGGCTTGTCGGCCGTCACCAGGGGAATGCGGTCCAGGCGAGGCAGATGGGCCTTCAGGCGAACCCCGTAGGGCATCTCCCAGCTATCGGGCCGGTCGCCGCCAAAGGACAGACCGTAGCCCGGCTCGATCAGGTCCCAATCCACAAATACGTGCTTCCGGCTTCCGAGCTGGAACGGCTGGTAGGTCATGTGCTGCCTCCCGCCCTTGAGTGTGATCCTCCAGGAGCATACAACAATCGCCGGAATGTCCTGATCTCTTTCTTCACGTCCCGCATCGCGGTATACTGCGGGGAGCACCCCAAAGGACCTCGGGTCCAAAGCAGACAGTCCGCATGTATCGAATGAGCCTGATTCAGCCCTCCCGGATCGCAAAGCTTCTACTCCTGCCGGCGCTGGCCCTCTGCGGCGGCGGCGCCCCGGCCTCGAGCCAGACGGCGGAGCCGGAAGAGCTGTTCGAGAGGAAGATCCGCCCTCTGTTCGACCGGCACTGTCTGGCCTGCCACAACTCCGAGCTGGCAACCGCCGGGCTGGATCTTTCGACCGCCGAAGGGTTCCGCCAGGGGGTGGCGGGCAGCCCTCTGATCTCGGCCGAATCTCCCTCTCAAAGCCGCCTCCTCAAGGCCGTCCGCTACCAGGAAGCGGTCAAGATGCCCCCGGCCGGCAAGCTGGACCCACCCGAAATTGCCGACCTCGAAACCTGGATCAGGCTGGGAGCCCCGTGGCCGGAACCTTCAGCCGAACCGGGCGACGAGGCCGTAACGAGGCCCGAGGGTCCGGCAGGCCTCTGGTCCTTGCAGCCAGTGGCCGATCCCGAGCCGCCGCCGGTGGCCCGCCAGGACTGGGCAAGGACCCCCATCGATCGATTCATTCTGGCCGAGCTGGAAGAGCAAGGCCTGGAACCGGCGCCTCCGGCAGACAAACTGACCCTGCTGAGGCGAGCCACTTTCGACTTGACCGGCCTGCCGCCCGCCGTCGAGGACATCGAGCGTTTCCTGAACGACAACTCCCCCGACGCCTTCGACAAAGTCATCGGGCGGCTGCTCGACTCACCAAGATACGGGGAGCACTGGGGCAGGCACTGGCTGGACGTGGCCCGCTACGCGGACTCCACCGGCAACGACGAGGACCACAAGTACCCCCATGCCTGGCGTTACCGGGACTACGTGATCGATGTCTTCAACCGGGACCTTCCATACGACCAATTCATCCTGGAACAGATCGCCGGAGATCTGCTTCCCAGGACAGGTCGCCTGGAGACCGACCGGCGCAGGATCATCGCCACCGGGTTTCTGGCCCTGGGGCCCAAGGCCATCGCCCAGCAGGACAAGATCCGGATGGTCTACGACGTCTACGACGAGCAGCTTGACGTAGTCTCCAAGAGCGTTCTGGGATTGAGCATCACCTGCGCCCGCTGCCACGACCACAAGTTCGACCCCATCCTGACCCGGGACTACTACTCCCTGATCTCCATCTTTGCCAGCACCCGCAGCTTCGTGGACCCGACCGCCCATGTCTCCGAAATGTTCATGAAGCCCCTGGTCCTCCCCGAAGAGCACCGGATCTATCTCGATCACAAGAAGAAAATCGACGACCGCAAGCAGACCCAGGGGAAGCTGGTGGAAAAGGAAAAGGAAAGGTTCGCGGAGGCCGAAAGCCGGCGTCTGGCCGACTACATGCTGGCTGCCCATCGGGTCTACGCCCAGGGAGCCGATCCGGGGGAGCTGTCCCGCAAGCTGGATCTGAAAGAATCGATCCTGGAACGCTGGGCCGGCTATCTCAAGCCCGGCCAGGGCTTCCGCCCCCACCTGCTCGCCTGGCGCCGATCTGGGGAGGACCAGCGTCCGGCGGTCGCCAAAGACTTTCAGGACAAGTTCCGGCACCGCTTCCACGAGTGGAACCGGGAATTGGAGGACTGGCGGCAGCGGGTCGAGAAGGCGGGGCCGGATGAAGCCAAGGAAGACCGACCCAAGTTCATCCCCGGCAGGGACCGCTTCTTCCACGAAGTCTATCTGCAGGGCAACCCGAGGGACGATAGCTACCAGACGCCATTTATCCTCACGCCCAGCGACACCCAGCTCTTCTCCGAAGAACACAGGGAAGCCATCGTACGGCTCCAGAAAGAGATCGAGCAGTTGGATAAGGAATTTCCTCCGGAACCCGACATGGCCAACGCCGTGGAGGACGGAGAGGTGGTCGAGCAGAAGGTTTTCGTCCGAGGCGATCCCGCCAATCCGGGCGAGGACGCTCCCAAGGTGTCTCCCAAGGTGTTCGACCCCAGGTTCCGTCCCATGGAAGCCAGCCAGGGCAGCGGTCGCCTGCAACTGGCCCGCTGGCTCATCCAGCCGGAGCATCCACTCACGGCTCGGGTGATGGTCAACCGGGTCTGGCACTGGCACTTCGGCCAGGGCCTGGTGCGGACGCCCGACAACTTTGGAGCCAAAGGGGAGGCGCCGACCCATCCCCGACTGCTGGACTTTCTGGCCCAAGAGTTCAGGGAGAACGGCTGGTCCCTGAAATACCTCCACCGTTTGATCATGCGGTCCCGCACCTACCGGATGGCGAGTTCACGCTCGGAGTTGACGGCTCGAACCGATCCCAGGAACCTCTGGGTGTCCCATTTCCCCAGGCGGCGGCTGAAGGTGGAAGAAATCCGCGACGGCATGCTGGCCCTGGACGACTCGCTCGACCTGAAGATGGGGGGCACCTTGCAGAGCGGGACCGGACACCAGCCCGAAAACAGCAGTGAGCGGCTGAGCGTGGACCCGGAAACACAGCGCCTCCGCACCATCTATCTGCCGTTGCGACGCGCCAATCTCCCACCGCTGCTCAACCTGTTCGACTTCGGCGACGCCACCACTTCCTCGGGAGAGCGCCTCCAGACCAACGTGGCGCCCCAGGCCCTGTTCATGCTCAACAGCCATTTCGTGGAGGCACGCTCCCGCAAGCTGGCCGAGCTTCTGCTGAAGGACCCGCACTCCAGTGACCGGGAACGGCTGAATCTTGCCCATCTCAGGACCCTGAGTCGACACCCTCAAAGTGAGGAGCTGGACCGGGCCCTGGATTACATCCGGGGATTTCAGGAGCGGTCGCCGGGCGACGAGAGCCGACTCCAGGGTTGGCAGAGTTACTGCAAGGCCCTGTTGTCCTCCAATGCATTCATTTACGTGGATTGAGCCCCTTCCGTCACGGCCCGTGATCCTGGCCCGCATTTCTCACCGGGTCGCTGGATATATTATGAAGGGTAGTTTATCTTCAGTACCTTATTGGTCCTGTTTTGACGGCACGCGGATACAGACTGCGCTGGGCGCGGCCTACTTACGGATCCGACCATGAATGATCTCCACTCCCTTTACCGAAAACCTCAAATGCCGGTTTCCAGGCGAGCCATGCTGAGGGCTTCGGCCGGCGGATTCGGATTTTTGGGTCTGGCTGGATTGCTTGCCGGGGAATCCGGCCTTCTGGCTGAGCCCTCGGGGAACCCGCTGGCAGGGCGGACGCCCCATTTCAATGCCAGAGCCCGACGGGTCATCTTCCTCTTCATGCACGGAGGGCCTTCCGGAATCGACATTCTGGACCCCAAGAAGCGCCTGACCCGAGACCACGGCCAGCCCCTTCCCATCGAGCGGCCTCTGGCCTTCGACGACGAGAATCCGGCGGGTCCGCTGATGCAGTCTCCCTGGGAGTTTCGACCCGGGGGACAGAGCGGCCTTCCCATCAGCGATCTGTTTCCCCAGGTCCGCGGCTGTGCCGACGACCTCTGCGTGATCCGCTCCATGGTGGGGGAAGGGGTCGACCATGGCGCGGCCATGCTCCAGACCTTCACCGGCACCAGCACCTTCGTGCGGCCCAGCATGGGCTCCTGGGTGGTCTACGGCCTGGGGACGGAGAACCGGAACCTTCCGGGATTCATCATGATCAAGCCGGCCCTCTCCCACGGCGGCGCCAAGAACTGGGGCTCGGCTTTCTTGCCGGGGGCCTATCAGGGCACGGCCGTCGGACATGGAGGGCTGTATGTCAAGGATGTCCAAAAAGAGCCCATCCGCTACCTCCTGAACAAGCGCTATTCTCCCGATCTGGCCCGCTACGAGCTCGACATGCTGCAGAACATCAATCGGCGGCACCGCCTGCTGCGCCAACAGGACCCCGAGTTGGAAGCCCGCATTCAGGCCTTCGAGCTGGCCTTTCGGATGCAGGCGGCAGCCCCGGAAGTGTTTGAAGTGGAAAAGGAGTCGGAACCCACCCGGAAGCTCTACGGCCTGGACGACCCCCTCACCGCCGACTTCGGCTGGCAATGCCTGCTGGCCAGGCGCATGGCCGAACGGGGGGTCCGCTACATTCAGTGCACTCACACCTACATGCCGGGTGGGGTCGGCTGGGACCAGCACGGTGAGCTCTACGCCAAGCATACCGACAACGCCCGGCAGGTCGACCGCCCCATAGCCGGCTTGCTGAAGGACCTGAAGGGGCGGGGGCTGCTGGAGGATACGCTGGTCATCTGGGCCGGCGAGTTCGGCCGCACCCCCGTATCCCAGAACGGCGATGGCCGAGACCACAACCCCTACGGCTACTCCATCTGGATGGCGGGCGGCGGAGTCAAGGGCGGCTTTGCCTACGGGGCCACCGACGAGTTCGGCTACCACGCGGTCGAGGATCGCATGCACATTCACGATTTCCACGCCACCGTGCTCCACCTGCTGGGGATCGACCACGAAAAACTGACCTACACCTACGGCGGCCGGAACTTCCGCTTGACCGACGTGGCGGGAGTGGTGGCTCACAAGATTCTGGCGTAGTCTTCCTTTCTCACCAATTCCCGAACTCAATCCACCAAGAAGCTCGAAGGAGAATCATGGCAGTGTTCCCGGTTGATCCCAGTGGGGGAGATGGCCGAGGCCCTGCCAGGCTTTGTGCGGGCGGGACGCCCGCGCTCCCAGGTGATGTCGACCCCGCCGCCGCGGCCATTGGTTGAATCCCCCGAATTCCGGTCCCGAATGAAACGCAGACAATTTCTGCAAACCCACGCCGCCGGCCTCCCGACAGCTCCGCCTTCTCCGACGGCTTCCGGTTCCGGGGCCAAAAAGGCCCGCCGGGACCCGACCGGCCCGCCTCGTGTCTTCCTCTTCAACGACGGGCGCCACGCCGGGGGACTGGACAGCTTTGAGCCGCCGGTCACTGCGGAAGATCACGTCTTCATCGCCGATCAACTGGCCGGAAGCGGGGTGGACGCCCTGGTGCTGTTTGCGGGCGGAGCCCATGGAACCGTTCTCTACCCCAGCCGGGTCGCCGATCTCTGGGGCGCCACCGTCAAGCGATGGAACCACTACGTCTGGGCCAGAACCGGAAGGGTGTTGAGACAGTTGATCGCTGACGGTCATGATCCTCTGAAGCTGCTCTGTGACCACTGCCACAGGAACGGACTCCTGATGATCGCCAGTGCCTGGATCAGCCTGCATGGCGCCAGTCGGGAAACCCATGAAAACCTGGGCCGGTGGTCCTCTTTCGTCCTGGACCATCCCCAGTTTCAGGTGGGTGAGGATCCCGACCCCAGGGCTGCAGGCATCATGAAGACCCGATTCAGTCTGCTTCACGCCGAGGTGCGGGAGGAGCGCTTCCGGCTTTTGTCAGAGATGCTTTCCGATTATGAAACCGACGGCGTCGAGTTGAATTTGACCTTCGCCATGCCCTATTGCCGATTCAGCGAAGTCGACCGGCTGGCCTCTCTGCTCACCCAATGGCTACGAGATCTGCGTCTGGTCGCAGACCGGGCCCAGAATCTCCAGAAACGCCCCAAGCACATTCACGCACGTATTCCCGCGCACCCGGAAGCCTGGAGAATGGTGGGATACCAGGTTGAGACCTGGATTTCGGAAAAGCTGGTGGATGGCCTTTTCTGCGAGAGCAGCTACACGGAAGAAGAAGGCGTGGATCAGGACGTTGATCTTGCTCCGGTGGTGGCCTTGACCCGCGGCACCCGCTGCCGGGTCTACTATGCTTTCCACACCAACCTCTTCCGTCAATTCGCCCGCAACGCCACCCCTGCCGTGATCTGGGCAGCCGCCGCCAACGCCTACGACCAGGGCGTGGACGGCTTCGCCATCGCCGATCACGTGTGGACACCCAATGGCTGGCCCTGGACACCGCGGGAGTACGAAACGCTCCGCCTGTTGGGGCATCCGGAGCTTCTGGCCCATGCCGACAAGCATTATCTGGTTCGTTCCGACATCCGGGATGAAGCCACGGCGGGCTGGCTGCCTGGAAGATCCACTCAACTTCCCAAGGAACTGGCTCCGGGAGAACTATGCGGGGTGTCGTTCCGGGTGGCCGACGACCTGGACCGCTGGCACGGATTGGGCAGGCTCAAATCGGTGGTGCTGAGAGTCCGCTTCGGGGACATCATCCCAAACTACGACAGGGTTGCGGTCGAGTTCAATGGGCAGAAACTGCCGGAAGCCATCCTCGAAAAGGTGGACATGACCTATCGCCTGGTGGATCAACGGTCTTCCGCTCACTCCATCACGCCTTACGGCTATGCCTATGACTATCATCTGAGCCCGACTCACTTCCCGAAAAAGGGCCGCAACTTCCTGACCGTAAAGCTGCTCAAGCGAGATCCGAACATCTCCGGAAATCTCTCGGTCGAACGGGTCGACTGCCGCATCCAGTATCGACGCCATCGACACTTCGAAGATCAACCGATCGAATACTGAACGACTGCGGAAGTATTCCCGGCGGTTACAGGAGGATTGCCTGCGGCACCTCGCCGGCGACATCCGTGAGACGGAAATCGCGCCCGGCGTGGCGGTAGGTGAGCCTGGTGTGGTCCAGACCCATCAGGTGGAGCACGGTGGCGTGAAAATCGTTGAAGGTCATCTTGTTTTCCACGGCATACCAGCCGAACTCGTCGGTGGCGCCGTAGCGAATCCCGGGGCGGATCCCGCCGCCGGCCATCCAGATGGTGAACCCGGTGGGGTTGTGGTCGCGCCCGTCCTTCCCCTGCACCGCGGGTGAGCGCCCGAACTCGGTGCCGAAGATGACCAGGGTGTCCTCCAGCAACCCGCGGCTCTTGAGGTCCTTGAGCAATCCCGCAATGGGCTTGTCGACCTTGAGGGCGTTCTTCTGGTGCTTCTCCCGCAACTTGGAATGCTGATCCCAGTAGTTTCTGGGATAGCTGTGCGACACCTGCACGAAACGCACCCCCCGCTCCGCCAGACGCCGGGCCAGCAGACACTGGCGCCCATACTCGTCGGTCGGCTCCACCCCGATGCCGTAGAGATCCAGGGTGCTCTTCGACTCCCTGGAGAAATCCAGGGCTTCCGGAGCGTGGCGCTGCATGCGAAAGGCCAGCTCGAAGGCCTGGATGCGGGCTTCCAGCCGGGCATCGTAGGCGCTCGAGGCGAGATGCCGCCGGTTCCAGGCCCCCATCAGGTCGAGTTGCCGGCGTTGCGCCCCCAGGTCCCTCCCCTCGGCCTTCAGGTTGGGTATCTCCCCCTGGACGAACTGGGTGGCGCCATCGCCGATCCCGGTTCCCTGGTAGACCGCGGGCAGAAACGCCGACCCGAAATTCTGCCCCCCGCCATGGATGTAGGGGGGTGAGATGTTGATGAACCCGGGCAGGTTGTGGTTGTCGGTTCCCAGGCCGTAAAGGATCCAGGATCCCATGCTCGGCCGGATCAGGATCCCATCTCCCGTGTGAAGCTGCAGGGCGGCCCCGCCGTGAGAGACAAAGTCGCCCACCATGGAATGAATCATGCAGAGGTCATCCACACAGGTGGCGATATGGGGGAAGAGGTCGCTCACCGGTTGGCCGCATTCCCCGTACCGGCGGAATTCCCAGGGAGACTTCAACAGGTTCCCCGTCTTGGCGAAGGTGATCTCGGGCTTGGGGAAGGGCAAGGGCTTGCCGTTCATCTGGGTCAGCTTGGGCTTGGGATCGAAAGTATCGATGTGGGAAACGCCGCCGTGCAGGAAGAGGAAGATGACCCGCTTGGCCCTGGGTCGGAAATGGGTCGGCTTGGGTCTGAGAGGATTGAGATCCCGAGATGGATCCCGAGCGGCCCGGGCTTCCAGAGAGGACAATCCCGCGAAGGCCAGGTAGCCGAAGCCGCAGGCGGCCTGACGCAGGAGATCGCGTCGGGAAAGCGGCCTGGGCTGGAAAGCTATGGGAGCTGGCGAAGGGTCATGCATGCCGGTAATCTCGAGAAGAAATGGCTCCGCTCTCACTCAACGCGAATAGGGGACGTCCCCAGCGCTGCACGACGAATCTTGCAAAAGGCTCACTCAATATACATGAATTCATTGAGGCCGAACAGTAGCTGACAATAACTGGCCCAAGCCTCCTGCCGGCCCTCCGCGCCCTCTGCCTCGCCCGGGCCCTTTGTCCGAGAGTAGGCTGCCAGGTAGGCCAGCGCTTGCTCCGTCTCGTTGTCGGAGGGAGGCCGGGCCAGGACCTTGAGATGGGCCAGCTCCACCCGCTCCCTGTCATCGGCGCCCTCCCGGGAGAGCAGGTTCTCGGCGAAATGGCGAGCCTGCTCCATGACGAAGGGACTGTTCATCAGGAACAGGGCCTGGGGGGCCACGGTGGAGTCACCGCGCCTGCTGGTGACGGCGTTGGAACCGGCAAAGTCGAAGAGCTGGAACATGGGAAAGAGCTGATTGCGCACCACCGGGAGGTAGAGGCTGCGGCGCCCGCTCCGGTAGGCGTCGAAGCCATAGCCCCCCTTCCCCGCCGAGAACAGGCCGCGGTAATAGTCGTCCACCGCGGATTTGCCCTTGTAGTCGAAGATGGACCCGCCCATGGTCCGGTCCAGCCTGCCGCCGAGGGCCAGGATGGCATCGCGCAGGGCTTCCGCCTCCAGTCGGCGGCGAGGGAACCTCCAGAGCAGGCGGTTGCCGGCGTCCGCAACCTCGGCCGCGGGATCGGAGACGCCGCTCTGCATCCGGTAGAGGCTGGAGTTCAGGATCAGCCGGTGCAGCTGCTTGACGGACCATCCCGACTCCACGAAATAGGCGGCCAATCGATCCAGCAGCTCCGGATGGGAGGGCCCCTCCCCCAGGGTCCCGAAGTTGTCGCTGCTGGCCACCAGGCCGGTTCCGAAGTGCCACTGCCAGATCCGGTTGACCATTACCCGCGCCGTCAGGGGGTTGTCGGGGCTGGCAATGAACCGGGCCAGTTCCAGGCGGCCGCTCTGGTCACTGTCGACGATCCCGCTTCGACTTCCATCCAGGATCTGCAGAAAACGGCGAGGGACGAGCTTGCCGGGATTGTGGTGGCTTCCGCGGACCAGGATCCGCATGGGAGCCTGGCCCCCATCCTTGACCGCCATCACCGTCAGCGGATCCGGCGGCGGCCTGGAGCAGTCCCCGGCGGCAAACACTTCCACTTCCGCCATATGCAGGTAGGAGGTCTCCTCCTCCCGGGCCCCCAGCAGCTCCACCCGCACGATCCGGCCCGTGGTTCCCCGGGGCGGGCAAATGCGAAATCCCTCGGCCGGGGTCGGAAACTCCTCGGCGTCCGGACCCTCGGGGAAAAAGTCCCGGCTCCACACCTCCCGGCGCTCTCCGGTCAGCACCGAGACCCGGAAGTTGGAGAGGCGCTTGAATTCGGCATCCACGCGATTCCACAAGACCACCATGCCTATGGGGCCGCTTTCGGCCAGCTTCACCTCCCACCAGGGGTCGGCGTCGCCCTCGTCGGTCTCCTGGCGGTTGTTGAAGACCCCGTCGATCGCCTTGTCGGCCGTGGCCTCGCACTTGGTGCTGGACTGGCTGGCCTCGCCCAAGGGAGCCAGGCTGGGCACGGGAGCGGGAAACCGGTCCGGGTACCGCTTGCGCAGCTCGCTCACCAGGGGCCATTCCTGCCACTTGGAGGCGAACTCCAGATCGGCCATGGTGCGGGTGCCCTTGAAGATGGCGGCCAGGGAGTAGTAGTCGGCGGTGGGGATGGGGTCGAATTTGTGGTCGTGGCAGCGGCTGCAGGCCAGGGTGAGGCCCAGGAAGGTGCGCCCGGTAACGTCGATCTGCTCGTCGACCACGTCCAGAATAAACTTCTCCTTGTCCTGCTCCGCCAGCGCCTTGGGACCCAGCACCAGGAACCCGGTGGCTACCATCCGGTCCCGGAAGGCCTGCCAGTCGGCATCTCCCGAAAGAAGGTCGCCGGCCAGTTGCTCCAGAATGAATCGATCGTAGGGCTTGTCCTGGTTGAAGGCCCGGACCACGTAATCGCGGTAGCGGTAGGCGTAGCGCATGATGTAGTTGCCGTCGTGGGCGGTGGTGTCGGCATAGCGGACCACGTCCAGCCAGTGGCGGGCCCAGCGCTCGCCGTAGTGGGGCGAGTCCAGCAGGCGCTCCACCAGGTTCGAGTAGGCATGGGGCGAAGGGTCATTGACAAAGGCTTCAACCTCCCCGGGTTCCGGCGGCAGACCCACCAGGTTGAAGGTGAGCCGGCGAATCAGCGTCCGCCGGTCCGCCGGCGGAGCCGGCCGAAGCCCCTCGGCCTCCAGCCTGGCCAGGATGAACCGGTCCAGCCAGGTGCGGGGCCACTCCCGGTCCCGAACTGCGGGAGGCTCCGGCTGGGTCACCGGCTGGAAGGCCCAAAAGGACTTTTCTTCCTCGGCAAACTCGGCGGCGGTCTCCTCCAGGTTCCAGGGAAGCAGAATGTCGTATTTGTCCCCCAGGTAGGCCTCGACCGAACGTCGTTCCGCCTCGGTGCGGGCGGTGTCGTAGAGGATCACTTCCGCCAGGTCTCCCCGGAATGAGATCCGGCCGGCGGACACCTCGCCCAGCAGGGATTGGACCGCCGGAACACCCTCCGCCTCCTGTCCGTTGAGGTAATAGCGGATGGCGCCGCCCGCCGTCCCGGCCTGGCGGGTCATGGCGATAATCCAGGGGCGTTTGCCGCCGGGAACGGCCCCGCTCCTCCCTGCCCCGCCACCCTGGTCTCCCGGTTCAAACCGGGCCACCACCAAGGCGGTCCGGACAGCTTCCGAATCCTTGGCAAGGAAAGTATCGGGACCCGCCAGCCGGCTTGGCCCCTCGAATCTCAGAGCCGGCTTCCCGTGCACCCGGCTGTCCGCAATCCATTCCGGCGCCGGGGCCTCTCGCGGCGGCGCCTCCACGGTGGGAACCTTCCAATGGTTGCCGCGGCCGCTGGCGTCCGGCCAGGCCTGGAGGGTCTCGCCTTCCTTGAGCTGGATGGCGTCGGCCTTCAGCCAGACCTGCAGCTCGGCCGCCCATTCCCCGTCGTCCGGGGACCGGGCAACCACGCCGCCCTGCCGCTCCCCCGTCTGCTTGCGCACCCCCCGGGGCCGCGGCCAGACGGCGCCGTCTCGAACCCACTGCTCCAGGGCCGTGATCCGACTCTTCGACAGTGGTCCGGTGGGAGGCATTTGCAGGTCTCCCAAACCCCGCACCAGCTGGATAAGTCGGCTCTGCTCCACCTCCCCCGGCACCACCGCCGGACCCGACTGGCCCCCCTGACGCAGAAACTCGGCCGAATCCAGGCGCAGGCCTCCCTGCTGCAACCTGGGTCCGTGGCACACCTGGCAGTGCTCCACCAGCAGGGGGCGGATCTGTTTCTCGAAGAAATCGATCCGGGCAGGATCCGATGCTTGACCCAAGGCAGCCAGGGCCGTGGCCATCAGGACCGAAAGCAGCAGAAAACGAAATGACATGACGATTCCCGAGATGAACAAGGGATGGTTGCGACCGCTTGGAGGGTCACCTGAAACAAACGCCCGGCACCGGGTGGCTGGAAACCGGCTCATAGTCAAGCATGGGTTGATTTTTGATTCACATCGATGCACAGGATGCACAGGATTTTTTCTGGAGACGGCTGGCTTGTAGTCCTCGACATCCGTATCGCTTTAGGTAAAGCGTTTGAATTCGAGAATCGGTTTGCCGAAATGGATGAGTCGTCCCCCTGCATGCCAGTCGCGTTGAAGTCGTTGATGGTCTGGGCTGCATGTTTCGGAACGAGAGTTCTCACCGACTTGAGTTCGACCACCACCTTTTCTTCAACATTCCTGGACATCCGCAAATCCGCACGCGATCATCGCCGGAGTCAGCCTCTCGTGCAGCAGCCTCCCGTGCTGATTATCCTGTGCATCCTGTGCATCGATGTTCAATTTATGATCCTTCTCGATGGATCTGCCCGGTCGCGGGCAAACGGGAGCTTCCCAATGGGTGCAGGCCGGCTTTCAGAGAAGTCGCCCGCCGGATACCCCCACCTCGCCATCGGGAGGACACCCCCCGGGAGCGCGGGCGTCCCGCCCGCATCCTCTCCCTTTGCCTGGCGCTCAGTTTCCCTGCGATGCGACAGCAGGCCACCCTGCCGGCGGGAACCCCATGGGCCCAGCCGAAGCAGAGCCATGGCGCCGCTGCCGGTCGCCCCAGGTGGAGGAGATGGGCGAGGCTGTGCCAGGATTTGTGCGGGCGGGACGCCCGCGCTCCCGGGTGGGCTTCATCCCATGACATCGTTACACCAAGAGAACATAATCGCAGAAGCATTCGGGCGCCGCTCGTCATTGAAGGAGGTCCATTCGTATTGGTGCTAATTCGTGTCCATTGGTGGTTCTTTTTCCCTCTATGCCTATCGGTCTCAGGCGTGGCCTCACCAGGTATTCTATACCAAAGTAGGCTTCCTTCCCGATGTGTGGCGATCTTGGAGAGAGCGGCGCAACTGCAGTTGGCGCAGCTCAACCCGCTTTTTAGGGCGATACTCGGGCACAGACCATCTCCCCTTGGCTGCGTACGAAAACCTCCTGGCCCAAAAAGGCCGGGTGGGCCCATACAGGCGCGTCGCCCCCTTCGATGATCTTTACCCGCCCCCGGTCTTCGAACCTCTCGGGGGTCAGGTTCATTAGCACCAGCTCACCCACTGCGTTGACGGCCACGGCTGAACCCCCGGAATTTCCGCCGGCACGCTTCTGTCCCGCCCATACCAGGGCCGCGTGGGGGTTCCGCCCCCTGGGGGTGAGACGGTGCTCGTCGGTCCAGACCACCTTCCCGCTGGGCCAGTGGATGCACAGCAGGCCGTCGCGCTTGTCCAAAACGTAGAGATGGTCCCCGGACCACAGCGGCGTCGACATCAGGCAACTCAACCTCCGCGACCTCCACAGCTCCTCAGGACCTCGACCGCGCTCCAAGCGCCAGGCCGAGGCGCCGTCCCAGTAGCCCGAGACGAACAACCGGCTGCCGTCGAACACCGGCGAAATGATGGCCACGTCGTAGCTGCTGGTTCGGAAGGGCGCCTGCCATATTTCCCCTCCTGTCCTCGGGTCGAGAGCCACCAGGCGATCGGCTGTCCACACCAGCAGCTGCTCGGTTGAGCCGACCTTGGCCATGACCGGCGAGGAGTATCCGGGACGGTCCTCCAGGGCACGCCAGCGTTCCCTGCCTGTTCGGCGGTCCAGGGCCACCACGGTGGCGCCGGGCTGGCCTCCGGCCTGCAGGTAGAGGAGATTCCCGGTGACCAGAGGCGAGGCGGAATGCCCCCAGACGGGAGGTTTCCCGCCAAAGCGTTTCTGAAGATCCAGGCTCCAGAGTGGCTTGCCGTCGGCAAGGCGGAGGCAGGAGACCCGCCCGACCGCTCCGACGGTAAAGACCTCTCCGCCCTCGACCGCAGGCGTCGCGCGGGGGCCCTTGCCCCAATCCAGGTCCCCGTAGGTCGCCCGATAGCTGTGGGTCCACAGGAGGGAGCCGTCTTTCCTGTCCAGGCACACCACCCGTTCCTCTTGCGCCGGTCCAACACGGTCCATGGTCAGCACCCGATCGCCGACAACCACCACGCCCGAAAATCCCCCGCCGACCCGGGCGCTCCAGACTTTCTCGACCGCGCCCTGGTTGAGCCGCCGCGGCAGTTGCACTGAGGGCCACACCCCGGCGCGATCGGGACCCCGCCATTGAGGCCAGTCCCGGGCATTTGCGGGGGCGATCGGCAGGCCCCGGCCCAGGACAAGGGCCGCGCACCACCCGGCTGCAAAGACCCAGCCTGACTTGCGCCAGCTCCACCTCGGATGGACCATAGCCGCGGGCCGCGGAAACGACCGCTGCAATCCGAATCCGCCAAGGGTAGGAAAACGGCATAAGCTTGAGACTGGGAGGAGTTTCTTCATCCGTGGACACGGTTCCCGGGAGGGCCGAACGTCTTCCGGCAGGATTTCGGGACGAAGCTCATGCTATTTCAGTTCAAAATGGAAAGCAACGGATTGCCCCCCCCGGGAGCGCGGGCGTCCCGCCCGCACAAAAACCTGGCGCAGCCTCGGCATCTCCCCGAGCTGGATTACCCTATGGCTCTGCTTCGGACGGGCCGATGCGGAGGATGGCCGGTTTCCAGCCACCTGGCGCAGGCGTTTGTTTTCAGACATTGGGGATTCTCTCGGAATAATGGATACTCTCTTTGCTTCGGGAACCGGAACCGCGAAAGTATGCCGAAACCCAACCCTCTTTACCGCCTGCTCGGGTGTGATGAACTTCCAACTCAAGGACGCCCGCCAAGGTGGCGCCGTCGAGGTGCGAACCGGCGCCTACGCCGCCGGTGACGGCGAGAGCTGGAGCGCCGCCGGCAACTTGGGTCTGCCCTGGGGTCAATTCGGCTTTCTCAATCTCAGCGGTGAGTTCACCACCAGCAAGCCGACCGACCGCAGTGTGCAGCGGGCCGATGCCGCAGCGCTGATTTCCCGGGGAAACACCAACGTTCGCGACCCGGCGCAGATCTGGGGGTCACCCGACATCGACGACGATGTCAAGCTGTGGGCCAATTTCGGGAACGTGTTCGGAAGCACCCAATTCTACGGTCATGCCAACTATGCCGAGAAGAAAGTCACCGGCGGCTTCTTCTTCCGCAATCCCAATACCCGAGGTGGCGTGTTCAGCGCCGATGGCGGCCGGACACTCCTCATCGGCGACCTGCTGGACCTGGAGTTGACCTACTCCACCTTTGAGGGTCCCTGCCGCTCAAGCTTGATGCCAAGGCCTCGGCCCTTGACGATAGCGGCGCTTCCGAACTTTTCCCGCACGGCGTCCAGTGCCTTCTCGACCTTGCTCTCGGTCGACCCAATGCCGCCGAAGAGCTCGCCCTGGACAACTTGGCCGGCCTCAACAAGGTCATGAACGCCGATGCCGATCAGGCGGAAGGCACGTCCGTCGGTTTCCCGAACCAGCAGAGGTTCGGCGGCCTGGAACAGCTCTTCGGCTGACTGAGTAGCACTTTTCAGCCGGCGGCTGCGGGTTACGATGCGAAAGTCAGCGGTCTTGAGTTTCAGCGTGACCCCTTTGCCGGCGATGCCGGCCTTTTTCATGCGCCGTGCCACCGTCTCGGCCAGCTGCCACAGGATCGGGCGCAGCCCGGCCAACTCGGCGGTGTCCCTGTCGAGGGTGGTTTCCGATGACATGCTCTTGGCCTTGCTCTCGGGTTCGACCCGGCGGTCGTCTTCGCCCCGTGCGCACAACCACAACCGCCGCCCGATCTTGCCGTAACGGGCGACAAGCTCGGCCTCGTCGATGCGGGCCAGCTCGCCAACCAGCGTGATGCCGTCCTCGCCGAGCCGCTGGCGCATCGCCTTCCCCACGCCCCACAACAGGCTGACGGGCTTGTCGGAGAGAAAGGTTCTGGCCTCGGCTCGTCCGATCACGGTGAAACCGCGCGGCTTGTCCCGATCCGAGGCGATCTTGGCGAGAAACTTATTGTAGCTGAGCCCGATGGAGGCGGTGATGGAAAGCTCCTCCTCCACGCGGCGCGCCAGCGCCGCCAGAGTCGTCGCCGGGCTGCAACGGTGCAGAGCCTCCGTGCCGGCGAGGTCCATGAAAGCCTCGTCGATGGAGAGCGGTTCCACCAGAGGGGTCAAGTTCCGCATCATCGCCCGGACCTGACCTCCCACCGCAGCATACTTCTTCATGTCCGGCTTGATGACCGTGGCGTTGGGGCAGGCCTTCAAGGCCTTGAACATCGGCATGGCCGAGTGCACGCCCCGGGCACGGGCGATATAGCAGCATGCGGCCACGACGCCCCGGTGGTGCCCGCCGACGACCACCGGAAGGTCCCGCAACTCCGGCCGGTCGCGTTTCTCGATGGTGGCGTAGAAAGCATCGCAGTCGAGATGGGCGATGGTAAGACCGTGAAGCTCCTTGTGCCGCACGATGCGTGCCGATCCGCAGGCCAGGCAGGTTTCGGCCTCGGGGGACGGTTGGTTGCCACAGTCACGACACAGGGTTTCCACGGCATGATTATCGCACCCGGTATGCGCCGCACAAACATATCCGTTCATGGGTCGGGCAGGTAGGACGGTCGGAAATCGCCTTGCGGCGGCACCCAGGTGTTATCGACAGTTCGTTCACATAACCGATTGGCATTACGCTGCAACTGAAGTGGCGCCCACTTGGCGATACAGGTCCGGCGTCCTGGCCCCGGCTCCGGCCTACCCTTCCACCGGTTCGGTGCCGGCGATGGTGGTGCGGTGCATCACCCTGCGTTCGGTGCCGTGTTCGAAAGGGGTCACCACGTGGATGCACCAGCGGTTGTCCCACATCAGGACGTCGTGGGGACGCCAGCGATGCCGGTAGACAAAACCGTCCTGGGTGGCCCAGGCCATCAGCTCGTCGATGAGCTGCCTGCTGTCCGCCTGGCTCAGTCCCTGGATGCGCTCCATGTAGGTGGCGCTGACGTAGAGCGAGAGGCGGCCGTCCCGGTGATGCCGGACCAGGGGATGGTCCACCGGCGGCACCTGAGCCGCCTCGGCCGGATCCATGGGAGGGAGTTGGCGCAACTGGCGGGAATATTGGAAACTGTGACGCGCCCTGAGCCCCGCAATTCGGGCTTTCAACTCCCCCGGCATCTGCTGGTAGGCGTGGCCCATGTTGGCAAACAGGGTGTCGCCGCCGTTCCTGACCACCTCGATGGCATGAAGCACCGCCCCCTTGCTGGGCACTCGACGGTAACTGCTGTCGGTGTGCCAGACGCAAATCAGCGTGCTGTAGCGGGCGCCGGGGGAGTCGAGGGGCCGGATGCGGTTGTCGTCGCCCACGTTGGTGACGCGGAAGATCTCCGGAACCGTTTGGGAACGGTTTGCCGCCTGGGGAAAGATCTCAAGAGACCCGAAGTGGCGGCTGAAGGCCACCTGCTGTTCGTCGCTAATGGGCTGCCGGCGGAAGAGGAGCACGCCGTGATGACTCCAGGCGCTCTTGATGGCTTCCACCGTGGACTGGTCGAGGGGCCCGGCCAGATCGACCCCGGTGACTTCAGCCCCGATCAACGGATGCAGCTTCCTGAGGCGAATGGACACTTCCGGACTCCTCGCGAGGCATTGCCTCAGACCGTCAGCCTGAAGGAGTAGAGCCGGGCGTTCCGCAGATAGAACTTGAGGCGGACAACCTTCCCTTTCAGGGTTCCCAGGGAGACATGGCGCCAACTCACCCGGTGGCGGACCGAGTCACCGTCAAAAATGGCGCTGTCGATCTTGCCGAAACCCGGGTACTGGGTCCCCCCGCTGTCCAGGACGGCCACCGCCGCCAGGCCGCCGCGGGCCTGGGCGTTGATTTCCAGCGAGTCGCCCTCGCAGGTAAACGGCTGGGTGACCAGGGTCCCCATGTCCTCGCCCGCGTCCACCGAGACAAATCCGTCCAGCCTCAGCTTGGCCAGGCAGATGGGACCGCTGCGTCCGGTGGGACCATGCTCGATGGCGGAAGGCGAATAATAGAACCATAGCTCGTCCCCAACCCTGACCGGAGCATTGGCCATGTAGACCTCGCCGGAGTCGATGCTTCCTGGCGGTCCGTTGGGGATGAAGGGCTTGCGGTCACCCACACGCTCCCACCCGATGCCGTCCCGGCTGGCGGCAAGTTGGATGTCGATGGTCCCGAAGAAGCGGATATGGGGTTCCTCCGGAGGGGTGTGGTAGGCCGCAAGCTGCCCGATGTAGAATCCTTCATATTTGAAGACCGGCATCTGGTAGAACTGCAAGCCTGGGGGGTCCCGCTCATCGGGGACCACGACCTCCTGGGGAAGGCTCCAGTGGATAAAGTCCTCGCTGACCGAGCGTCCGATTCGGCGGGTCGGATCGCCCTCGTGGACCGAGGGGCGGCAATAGGCCACGTATTGGCGGTGGTTCTCGTCCCAACCCAGCAGGGTGTGGGAATCGCTGGCCCGGGTGATGACCGGGTTGCCCGGATGCTTGGTCCAGTTCAAGCCGTCGGGCGAGAAGGCAACCGAAACGCCGTCCCCCTCGTTGGAGGTCCCGTCCGGATCTCGGGACTCGTAGAAGAGGGACTTGTACAACCGGGCCGGATCGGGGTCGCGCGGGTCCCGGATGACGTTGCCGCCGGCGGCGTTCACCAGCACCAGGTTGTTGTCCCGGGAGCCTTCGTACTCGACCAGGCCCAGGTTGGGCCGTTCCCAGAAGATGCCGTCGTGCGAGGTTGCGTAGGCCATGCTGTAGAGCAGCTGTTCGGGATCGAACCCCATGAATCCCCACCTGGTCTCATTCCTTTTACCCATTGGGGTGACACCCATGTTCCCCAATCCCGTATACCACATCCGGAACCGGCCGGTTTCCGCCTCCCGCCAGACCGTGCCATACAGCTCCAGCCGGCCTTCCCAGGGATAGAGGGGAAACATGAGGGGGTTGCCGGCATACTTGGCGGGCTGGTTCAGGGTGAAGCCCAGGTTTCGGGTCTCCTCTACGATCCATTCATCGATGAAGAGCTGCCGGATGTTTCCCACTTCAAGCACTTTCGCATTCGTCATAAGGGCACTCCGCTCATCTTCCCGGGAACTGGCACCATTGTTCCCGTTTCAGTTCAATCAAAGGCCAGGGGAAGGATCCAGGAGACGAACTTCCCCACCTCGCAGGTTTCCAGGGGCTCCAGCATCCCCCGTTCATCGATCCGATAGCTGGATAGCCGGCCGGACTCGTCGCTACCGGCAAAAAAGAAGCGACCGTCCCTGGTAATGCCCAGGGGTCGAGGAATCGGCTGGCTGGGGACCCAACCCAGCGGCGAAAGCAGTCCGGTGCCGGCATCGACGGCAAAGACGGCAATGCTGTTGTGGCCGCGGTTGGAAACGTAAACGGCCTTTCCGGCGGGATGGACCCGGACCGACCCGGTACTGTTTTTCCCTTGGAAGCCTCTCCGGGGAAGGGTCGACAGGGACTGGAGCAGGGTCAGGCCGCCGGTGGAGGGGTCCAGGCGGTAGGCGCCGACGCTGGAGGACTGCTCCTCGTTCCCGTACACCACCCTCCCGGCGGGATGAAACGCCAGGTGCCGGGGCCCCTGGCCCGGCGTCGTCGCGATCCTGGGGACCTGGCCCAGGCGCAGCTTGCCGGAGCCGGCGTCGAACCGGAACTGGTGAATGCTGTCGGTCGGCGCCACGTGGGGGACAAAGGCATAGCGATTGGAGGGGTCGGTCAGGATGGAGTGGGCGTAGATCTCGGTGATTCGCTGGTCGCAGGCCGGACCGCGCACGGCCCCATCGTTTCCAATGGGATGGACCGTCACCATTCCGGCAATCAAATAGGCCGCCAGCAGAAAGCGGCCGCCCTGGTCGGTGACCACGTAGCAGGCATCGGCTTCCAGCTCCACTTCGGCGATCTGGGTCACGTCCCCGGTGGCGGCGTCGATGCGAAAACTGGCTACCGCACTGTAGGACTCGCTCCGAAGCTGCTGGTAGAGATATCGCTGGCGGGGATCGGCGCAGAGTTGATAGGGCCGGGCCGACAGCCGAATCTGCCGGCTCAGCCGGAGCTTGCCGGAGCCCGCATCCATCCCGAAGATCAGGAACTTCCGCTCTTCGATCAGGGGAACATAGAGATAGCTTGGCATGGTTGTCCTTCGGTTACGGCTCCGTCTCCACCGGCCCCGACCGGCAAAGCCTCCCCACAGCCTATCACAGCTCCGATTTAAGCCGACCCCCGGGACGGAACCGGTCAGGCCGCTACCCTCGCAAGGTCAGCCCGGCCAGTCTTTGCGGGGGTGGCCTTGGGAACAGGAAGCTGGCCAGGTACCCGACCAGCAGGTTCACCGCCATGCTCAGCACCGGAATCCACATCCAGTTGATGGGCTCATGGGAAACCGTCACCGCGCCCACCTCTTTTTCCAGGATGTAGAAGAGCTCTCCGTTTCTCATCTGCCATCGGCGCCCTTCTTCCTCGACCAACACGGCCGCATCGCTCCTGACCACGATTCCGTGGGTCCTGAACATCTGCGCCAGCCTCGTGGAGATCACACCCTTATCCAAGTCGTCCCGGACGCCGGACTCCACTGCAAACAGAGTCGCCTTGTTGAGGAAGGGCTGAACCATCGGCGGCATTCCGTTGAATCCCAGAGACAGGACAATGGCGGCGACCGCGCCGCACAGGATGCCGGGGGTATTGGCTCGTTTGGACAAAATACCCAACACGAAAAACGCTCCGATGGGAGCTGAAACCAGACTGGTCAGACGGCTGAAGTGTTCGCCGGCAGTGCCTCTCTGCTGATCGTATTGGGAGAGCGCAAACCCCAGCAAGACCAGGCCAAAACCCAGCGTAAGGAGCTTCGCCACCCTGACGTAATGATCCTCGGAACGATTCGGCTCCAGATAACGCCGATAAAAGTCATTGTTGGTGACGTTGCTCATGGAATTCAAGGCCGAGTCGAAGGATGACATAAGGGCCGCCAACACCCCTCCCATTACCAGGCTGCGCATGATCAGCGGCAGGTTCAGCAGAACAAAGTGGGGAAGAACCATGTCGGGATGGGTGATTTCCCGCTCCAGTTCCGGATGCTGGGAGTAGTAGGCCACGAATCCCCAGGCCACCGGCACCGTCAACAGGACAAAACCGTAGCCGGTGACGGCGTTGGCCAGCAAGGCCTTGAACATGTTGCGCCGGTCTCTGGTGGCGTGCATGCGCTGCACCGTCATCTGATTGGTTCCGAAGGCCAACGCCCGCACCACGGAACTGCACAGCAACACCCAGATGGTCCCCTCCACCGCCATGCTCCATTCACGGGAGATGAGCTTGGTGTGGGGGTGGCCGGTGCGCTCGGATATCTGAGTCGAGGCCAGCGTCCAGATCTCGGTCGGATCGAACTGGATCAAAAGAACGATGGCGATCATGACGTAGCCGCCCACAAATACCAGGTACTGCACCACGTCGGTCCAGATGACGGCCCTCATCCCGCCCAGCACGGTATAGAAGGCGCCCAGCAGACCGATCGCCAGCAGGCACAGGCGCCCGTCGAATCCGCTCACCGATTCAAATCCCTTGGAAGCCGTGACCAGGGCGGTGGCGAGCCAGAAGACGGTCCAGATGATGAACAGCATGGCGCCGATCGAGCGGACGCCGGGATGATAACGCCTCTCCAGGTACTCGTAGATCGACATCACTCGCAGGCGCGACCAGATCGGAATCCAGAGGGCAGCCGCCGGCAACACCATCAGGAGCTCAATAAAGCCTCCCGTAATGGAGCTGCGGGTGTCCCGTTCGAAGATCCAACCGGGAAGCGCCAAGTAACTGATCGGGCTCAGGTGGGTTGCAATGAGCGAAATGCCCACCGCCCACCAGGGCACGTTGCCGCCGGCATGAAAATACTCCTTGAGGCTCTTCTGCCGGCCCGAGAAGAGGATGCCCATGACCACCATGGAGGCCAGGTAGACCCCGATGACCAGGTAGTCGAAGATGGAGAATTTGGCCATGGGCGGAAGCATACAACACTTCATCGACCCCGAACGGCCTTCCCGACCGATGGTCGCACCGATCCAGTACCAGGACGAAGCCTCTACCCTGTCGGCCTGGGCGGTTCTCCAAAGAGGCAGCCATGCCACCGAAATTCCTTTCCGCGTGGCCAGCCAGTTCCAATCCACCACCTTGAGAGCTTTCTGGGATAGGCAGCCTCTGAGCCACATGGCAACCGGTATCCCCACCTATGCCGTGATGAACACGGCCAGCATCCCTGTCGAGTATTCGGTCACTGTCAGGTCGGAAGGGCAACGAACCACTGTCGAAAACTTCCGCCTGCAACCCAACGCCAGGAGGCTCTTCAGGGTGCCCGAGAACCGCAGAAAGGGCACGCTGGTCATCGAGCATCGGGGATTGCCGGGGGATCGGCGCAAGTAGGGGACGTTGTTGAATTACTGGAATAACTTGCGCGACAAGTAGGACAAGTAGGACAAGTAGGGTACGTTGTTGGATAACCGGAATTTAGGATCTGCCGATCCAAGTTATTCCAGTAATTCAACAACGTCCCCTTAGAATCGTGGAGTTCGTCGATGGGGTATGGAGATACCGGGCCAAGAAGAGCGGAGTGACGGCCATTGTGAATTATCCGGGGCCATGAATCCGATTTGCCGGCGGTGAAAACCGAACCAACATGCTGGGGAAAATGAAAGCGACGTTGCCAAATGGAAAGGACTGAGAGATGAAGACATTAGCCCTGAGTCTTATCGTGTTGTTGGTGGGGGTCGGATTTTCTGCGGGTTCGTCACAGCACAGTCCCGCCAAAGATCGTGTTCACATGGATTGGCTGTTGGATCGAATAGACGAAGCAAAATCAGTTGAGGAGGAGATGTCCTTGGAAGATCTTCTGAGGGTATTTCGGCTCGAGGCAGGTTTACAGTTCATGGATCTTTCTGGTCCCTCTTTCTTTTCCAGATCTTTCACTGGTTTTTTTTCTTTGAGGTCATGTGAATTTATAAAGCTGGATGTGGATTTTGAAATACCGGAAGGAATCGACCTGACCAAAACCTCCAGAGAGAATGTCAAGATCAGGAAGCTGTCGCGGCCATACTTGAACTACGCGAGAATCGACTAGGACCTGTTAACACTAGCGAAGCCCCTCGAAGGTGAGAGCAAACAGGATGATTCCGGGGAAGAGGGCATCAAGTCTCTAAAAAACCAGAGAAGATGTGGCGACACCACCTTCAACACCATCGGGCCGGTGGAGAGACGCCAATCGTTCTCCCAGAGAGCCCACCTGGCTTACGGGGGCGCAAGTAGGGGACGTTGTGTTTCCTCCACTCACTGGCATACGAGGCATTAGCGATGACCATGATTTCTCAGATGGGACCAGTGCGCCAGTTTTGTTTGCTGCCAATGGTCCTGCTGCTTGCGGTCGGGGGCTCCCAGGCGGATCGACTGCCTCTGCAAAGAACGAGCAAGAAGACGATCGAGACCGGACCGCTGCCTTACGAGTTGAAACCGTGTGAGACCAGGGTGGACCCCAAGCCGAGGGTTGTGGACCTGGGCAAGGGGAAATATGGTTTTCGCTGGATCGGGAGCCGGGGCCAGGAACTGCAAGTCATCTTTGAGCGTCCCGATATGATTGACGTGGTGGTTGAGGCCTCAGTGGTTCCGGCAACCGGAGGTCAATTGCGTTACAGGTATCGGGTGCGCAGTTTGAGACGCAGCCTGCAGTTATTGAGCCGATTTGCCGTTCAAACATTTAGCAAGACCACTATTCCTGTACGTGATCCAAGATGGTATGTCGGTCCTTTCAAGGTGGGATTCAAGGAATACAGTGAGGGCCAGTGGATCGCTTTCGGCTTCTTGTATAGCCAATTGAAAGTGTATCCCGGGGAAGAGGTCAAAGTCACCATGAAGTCAACCGATCCCCCCGGGATTGTCAGGTGCGCTGCTTCTGGGGGATCTAAGGGGATGAAAGCCGCTGAGGAGGCTATGCCTTCGGTTTTCCTCAATGAGACCAACCTCCCCAACAAGGAAGCCTGGCCGAGCGGGTTCACGATTGGCCCGGATTCGAGATTGGCCGGGTTCTCTCAGTCTGAGAAGGTCAAATACCTGGTTGACCAGTTGCCTGAGATGTTGCGATTGGGTTGGATTCGAGACCGTGAGATCATGCAGTGGTACCAGGAAAACCTCAGACCCGGGGAATGGGAACGGATCAGGACCCAGGCCAAAGAGGACAACAAGAAGGGCCTCATCACCACCGAGGTACTTGCCCTGCTCACCTATAACGACTGAAAAGCCAGGGTCTGCCTTCACGGTGTTCCCCCAAACTCAGCCTCAGCTTGGATAGCAGTCAGGTGACTCGATGGTGTCCCGGTCCCCGCTTTTCCAGCCACTGGCGCAGGTGCTGGGCGTTAGATTCCAGGTCATTGCCGGACGAATGAATTGGCCTCCTCATGACAGTGCCGAATATTCCAACCTCTCTCTCCTGCAGAGTGTGAGTCCAGCTTAGAGTCTTGGGCGTAAGAGTACTATGAACATCCGAAGGTATTGGTTGTGGCTGCTGGTAACGGTGTCTCTGTTTGCTTCCAGTGGCTTGGCGGAACGGCTGCCATTGCAAAAAAAAGCCGTCAATTTCGATCTCAAGATTCCCGAGCACTATGAGAAATGGGAAGGACCGCCTGATCCGAGGACCGGGATTGCAAGGGAGCATGACCCCCAACCCCGCGTTATTCCTCTGGGGAAAAACCCGGGCCGCTATGCCTTCGAGTGGATAGCGCTGGATGGAACGAAGAAACGGGCCATCTACGAACGGCCGGACGGAACGGATGCCATTGTGGCGGCGCGGGTTTCTGAATTACAAGACGGTTACCGGTACACCTATCAGATCGAAGTTCTTCCCTCCAGCGGCGTGCGCCTGCGAGCCTTCATGGTTCAATGTTTCTCGGATCAGGTCACGGCGATGGAGCAAAAGAATATACTTGTGGGCCAAATGTCGAACGGAATCCCGCAGTTCAGAGAGGGTACTTGGAAAAGTTTTGGAATTCTCGAAAGATTTCCCGATAGCGATCCGGGAGAGACCGCTACGTTTAGGCTCAACTCTGTCAGCCCACCGGGCCTGGTCGAATGTCGTACTCGAAGCAACTCAGTCATTAAAGCCGATCTCGACATGCCCTATGAGTTTCATACTCTAATAGGTCTTGGCCACGACTACTGGCCCCACGGCTATACCATCGGGCCGGTGGAGAGACTCAAATCGCTCTCCCAGAGAGCCCACCTGGCTTACGTGACCAAGCTCCTCCCCAAGCTGAAGGAACTTGGCTGGATCCATGCGAGTGCGGTCGGTTGGTATCAGCGGAATCTCACGCCCCGCGCTTCGGACCTGTATCAGCGGGTAGAGCAGGATCTCAAGGCGGGCAAGATCACCACAGAAGTCTTCAGCCTGTTTCAGGCCACCAAGCGTTAGCCCTCGATGACAATAGAGGCAAAAGTAGTTGGGGGGTCCGCTATGACCTGTCCCCTTACCCTTCCCGACACAAAATCCTGCTACCTACGGAATTTTGCAGAAGGCTCACTCAAAAGATACTGTACAGTCATTTCTGATACACCACACTAGAGCAATTTGATCAGAGCGACGGTGAGGCTGACGTTGGCGACCACGACGGCGATGGCGGTCTTGAGCATGTCGGCTTTGACTTCCGCGATCGCGGCCTTAAGGTCGGATTTGGTCGCGACGGAATCGTCGAAGGCCTCCGCCACGGACTGCACGATGGCTTCGGCGTGCGCCTCGTCAATGCCGGCGGCCTTGAGTTTACGGCTGGCTTTCAGGGTGTCGAATACGGCGGTGGTCATGGTGTTCTCTCTTGCCTACAGACTATCATACTCTCTCAGAAACCTCAGGTTTCACCTTCTGCGTGGAACGCCGGCCGGAGTTGGAGCGTCTGGAGATGGTTCTGGAGGCTCTGCCGGACGAAGACCTGCCGAGGGGGCTGGAGCGGCGGCGGGGACGGGGACGGGACGACTATCCGATCCGGGCGATGTGGCGGGCGCTGGTGGCGGGGATCGTCTTCCAGCATGTCTCGGTGGAGTCGTTGCTGCGGGAACTGAGGCGCAATCCGGCGCTGTTGGATGTGTGCGGGTTTGATCCGATGGGCCCGCGGCGTCGGCCCAAGGGGGGAGGCGTTTCAGGGTCCCGGGGAAAAAAGAGGGATGGCGTGCCGTCGGCCTGGAACTTCTCGCGGTTTCTCAGTGCGGTGGTCAAGCTGGAGGAGACGCAGGGAGGGATTGCAGCGATATTGGGGCCAGTGCGGGAGCAACTGATGGAGGAGGTGGAGGACTTCGGGGAGCATTTGGGCTACGACGGAAGGGCGATTGAGAGCCATACGACGGGACGGGAGAAGTTGAGCCACGGACCCACCTTGAGTTGTCGCTGAACCAGGCCCTGGCCTCTGCCGGTTCCAGGTATCTTGAAGGAAGTCTGAGCATCGAGTACCAGGGCGAAGCCTCCACCCTGTCAGCCTGGGCGGATCTTCAGAGAGGCAGCCATGCCACCGAGATTCCCTTCAGAGTGGCCAGCCGGTTCCGCTCCACAACCTTGAGATCCTTCTGGGATAGGCTGCCTCTGAGCCACATGGCCAACGGCATCCCCACCTATGCCGTGATGAACACGGCCAGCATCCCTCTCACTTTTGGACTGGGAGGGAGGGGGAACCTATGCGCTGCCTGAAATCACCATTGCTGCGGGGGCTTCCTATCGTCTGGACTTCGCCGAACTGATCCGGCAAGCCAAGCCGGACCTGTTGGAAAGAGAGCTGAACAGCTCTTACGTCAGGTGACTCGATGGTGTCCCGGTCCCCGCTTTTCCAGCCACGGGCGCAGGTGCTGGGCGTTAGATTCCAGGTCATTGCCGGACGAATGAATTGGCCCCCTCATGACAGTCCCGAATATTGCATCCCTTCTCCTGCAGAGTGTGAGTCCAGCTTAGAGTCTTGGGCGTAAGAGTACTATGAACATCGGAAGGTATTGGTTGTGGCTGCTGGTAACGACGGCCCTGCTTGCTTCCAGTGGCTTGGCGGAACGGCTGCCATTGCAAAAAAAAGCCGTCAATTTCGATCTCAAGATTCCCGAGCACTATGAGAAATGGGAGGGACCGCCCGATCCGAGGACCGGGATTTCAAGAGAGCATGACCCCCAACCCCGCGTTGTTCCTCTGGGGAAAAACCCTGGCCGCTATGCCTTCGAGTGGATAGCGCTGGATGGAACGAAGAAACAGGCCATCTACGAACGGCCGGACGGAACGGATGCTATTGTGGCGGCGCGGGTTTCTGAAGTACCCGACGGTTACCGGTACGCCTATCAGATCGAAGTTCTTCCCTCCAGCGGCGTTCGCCTGGGAGCCTTTATGGTGCAATGTTTCTCAGACCAGGTCACGCCGACAAAGCGAAAGGGTATATTTGTGGGCAAAATGTGGAGCGGGATCCCGCAGTTCAGAGAGGGCACTTGGATAGATTTTGCCATTCGAGAAAGGTTTGTTCCCAACGGCAGTCCTGGAGAAACGGTTACACTGAGTCTCAGCTCTGCCAGCCCGCCGGGCTTGGTCGAATGCCGAATTATCGGCGGCGACTTGGTCACGAAGGGCGGTCACAACATGCCGTACGAGTTTCATACTCTGATGGATCTTGGCCACGACTACTGGCCCCACGGCTACACCATCGGGCCGGTGCAGAGACTCAAATCGCTCTCCCAGAGGGCCCACCTGGCGTACGTGGCCAAGCTCCTTCCCCAACTGAAGGAACTTGGCTGGATCGATTCGAGTGCCGTCGGTTGGTATCAGCGGAATCTCAAGCTCGGCACTTCGGACCTGTATCAGCGGGTAGAGCAGGATCTCAACGACGGCAAGATCACCACAGAAGTCTTCAGCCTGTTTCAGGCCACCAAGCGTTAGCCCTCGATGACAATAGAGGCGTCTGCGCGCGTGGCGCCGGCCTGTGCGACTTGCTCCCCAACCAAAACAATAGGCGAGGCACAAGCGACGGCTCGACCGAGGCTGAAGTCGCTGCAAATCGTTCATGGAGAACTCGGGACATGATATCTCCTCGGATGGGACCCGTGCGCCGGTTTTGTTTTCTGCCAATGGTCCTGCTGTTGCTTGCGGTCGGGAGCACCCAGGCGGATCGACTGCCGCTGCAAAGAACAAGCAAGAAGAAGATCAAGACCGGACCGCTTCCTTACGAGTTGAAACCGTGGGAGACAAGGGTAGACCCCAAGCCGAGGGTTGTGGACCTGGGCAAGGGGAAATATGGCTTTCGCTGGATCGGGAGCCGGGGCCAGGAACTGCAAGTCATCTTTGAGCGTCCCGACATGATTGATGTGGTGGTTGAGGCCTCGGTGGTTCCGGCATCCGGAGGTCAATTGGGTTACAGGTATCGAGTGCGCAGTTTGAGGAGCAGTCTGCAGTTGTTGAGGTTTTTTGTGGTTCAAACATTTAGCGAGAGTACTATTCGTGCACGCGATCCGAGATGGCATGCCGGTCGTCTGAAGGTGGGATTCAAGGAATATAGTGAGGGGCAGTGGCTTACTTTTGGATTCTTGGATTCCGTATTGAAAGTGCCTCCCGGGGAAGCGGTGGAGGTCACCATGAAGTCGACCGCCCCCCCTGGGATTGTCAAATGTGCGTCGGCTGGGGGGTTCCTAGGGATGAAAGCCGCTGAGGAGGCTATGCCGGAGGTTTTCCTCTACGAGACCAACCTCCCCAACAAGGAAGCCTGGCCGAGCGGGTTCACGATTGGCCCGGATTCGAGACTGGCCGGGTTCTCTCAGGCTGAGAAGGTCAAATACCTGGTTGACCAGTTGCCTGAGATGTTGCGATTGGGTTGGATTCGAGACCGTGAGATCATGCAGTGGTACCAGGAAAACCTCAGACCCGGGGAATGGGAACGGATCAGGACCCAGGCCAAAGAGGACAACAAGAAGGGCCTCATCACCGCCGAGGTGCTTGCCCTGCTCACCCATAACGACTGAAAAACCAAGGCGTACCGTCACAGTATTTACCCAAACCTGGCTTCAACTTGGATAGAAGTCAGGCGACTTGATGGTGTCCCAGTCCCCGCTTTTCCAGCCACTGGCGCAGGTGCTGGGCGTTAGATTCCAGGTCATTGCTGGACGAATGAATTGGCCCCCTCATGACAGTCCCGAATATTCCATCCCTTCTCTCCTGCAGAGTGTGAGTCCAGCTTAGAGTCTTGGGAGAAAGAGTACTATGAACATCGCAAGGTATTGGTTGTGGCTGCTGGTAACGACGGCCCTGCTTGCTTCCAGTGGCTTGGCGGAACGGCTGCCATTGCAAAAAAAAGCCGTCAATTTCGATCTCAAGCTTCCCGAGCACTATGAGAAATGGGAGGGACCGCCTGATCCGAGGACCGGGATTTCAAGAGAGCATGACCCCCAACCCCGCGTTGTTCCTCTGGGGAAAAACCCGGGCCGCTATGCCTTCGAGTGGATAGCGCTGGATGGAACGAAGAAACGGGCCATCTACGAACGGCCGGACGGAACGGATGCCATTGTGACCGCACGAGTTTCTGAAGCATCCGACGGCTATCGATATACCTATCGGGTCGAAATTCTCCCTTCCAGCGGCGTGGGCCTGCGAGCCTTCATGGTTCAATGTTTCTCGGACCAGGTCACGCCGACAGAGCAAAAGGGTATATTTGTGGGAAAGATGTCGAACGGAATCCCGCAGTTCAGAGAGGGTACTTGGAAAAGTTTTGGAATTCTCGAAAGATTTCCCGATAGCGATCCGGGAGAGACCGCTACGTTTAGGCTCAACTCTGTCAGCCCACCGGGCCTGGTCGAATGTCGTACTCGAAGCAACTCAGTCATTAAAGCCGATCTCGACATGCCGTACGAGTTTCATACTCTGATCGGTCTCGGCCACGACTACTGGCCCCACGGCTACACCATCGGGCCGATGGAGAGACTCAAATCGCTCTCCCAGAGGGCTCACTTGGCGTACGTGGCCAAGCTCCTCCCCAAGCTGGAGGAACTTGGCTGGATCGATGGGAGTGTTTTCGGTTGGTACCAGCGGAATCTCAAGCCCGGCACTCCAGACCTGTATCAGCGGGTGGAGCAGGATCTCAACGACGGCAAGATCACCACAGAAGTCTTCAGCCTGCTTCAAGCCACCAAGCGTTAGCCCTCGATGACAAAAGAGGCAAAAGTAGTTGGGGGGGGGCGCTATGACCTGTCCCACCTAAACGTTTTTTGACCCCGGACCAACACGCAGCTATCCCAGTATTTCAAGTATAATTGTGCTTATTGCGCTAGTGAATGTGACTTGCTCCCCAATGACGAAGATAGAGGACCTAAGCAATGCCTCAACTGAGGCTGAAGGTGCCGCTCACTGCGGCCATTCTGTGGATTGCACTGATTCTGCCTGCTCTTCCTGCCGGCGAAACGGAACTGAGTGGGGAATCGGAGAAATATTCAGCAACAAGCCGCTTAGCGGATGGCAAGCTGAATACGATCATTGTCAACAAGGTATCGGGCCATAGGGTATCTACGGGGATTAAGACCAGGGCCACCAAGCTCACCGAGATTCGGTTTCTGGACAGGGAGGATCGGGTCATCGTTCATGGAAAAGTCGGAAGCCGAGGCGAAATTCGGTTTGAACTCAATGCCAAACGCGCCGCCTACATTGACAGAATTTACGGACTGAGGGGCAAGTCGGAAAACTATTCCGTCTCTGTTCAATGGGGGGAAGCCTATCCGCCGGAGGTGGAATATAAACGGCGGGTGCTGGATATCACCATTGTCAATAAAGTCTCGGGCAGCAAGGTGTCTCGCCGGACCCCGACCCGGACGGCCAAGCTTACCGAACTGTATATTCTGGAAGCCGAGCAGCGGCTCATCGTTCACGGGGAACTGGGTAGTCGAGGGGACATTCTGAGCGTTGTTAATCTTGAGGATGCCTCCGTGCTGGACACCATTTATGGCTGGGGTGCTTCGTTTTCACCCACGAAGACAAGAGTGGCCTATGACTTCAGATATCCTCCCCACGCGATGAACCTGCACAGGACCTCTGTCTTATTGATTTATGACTTCTCGGCCACACCCCGGCAAAACTCCTTCCGGGAAGAGGACATGGCCGACCCCACCACCCGAGGCTATGTGATTTATCCGCAGAGAAACCGGAAGCGGGGCAAGCACTTCATTCCCGCCATGGACCCAGAAGAATGGATAGATTTCAAGTCGCCCATCGCTTGGAGCCACAACGGCACACGGGTGGCGCTGCTGGAAGTTTTTCAAGACAACACCTATCTGCTGCTGGTTGACCTTGCGAAAGGACTGGAAGCTCCTGAAATCAGGCGCATCATGTTAGAAAAAGAAAGTTTCTATAAACAACCGATCGAAATCTATTGGCGAAAGTCCTACGAACGAGCCGTTGTCACCGCGAAGAACTTCAGATTCAGCAAGGACGACCAGTCTGTAATATTCACCACCGTGGATGGCGGGCCTTTCGCGGAACAGGAGGCCGTGATGGAGTTGGATTGAGCCTCCGCGAGGCAGAAGCCTATGCCCCCGCCATTTTTCATATCTGTCGCTCCCGAATATTCCATCCCTTCCTTGCAGAGTGCGTGACCGGTTCCGCGTCAGAGCTGACAGGTCGCCGACTCGACCCAAGCCCCGCATGGATTTCCAACGGGCCGCTTCCCTTCCGCCGGCTCCTTCACCTCACCTCGATGGGTAACATCCAGATTGCCGGGAGCTTTCCATGAAGTCAGCAATTCGCGGGGCGCAGCGTCTGTAGCAGGCGTGCCGGCCGCCGAGTTGCTCGAAGGCAACGATTGTCTCTGTGCCTGGGTATGCTTGGAGCCACACGATGATTCCTCCTTTGTTCCTGTTTCAGCCGGTCCACCCTGTCGCTTTACCGTCAAACAGTATTTCCAATACAGAAATGTGACCCGTACAGGCAGACGACTTTGACCCATTCGATCTGCTCATGATAGGTTTCCAGCAACGAAAGTTTGTCAAGCGGGAAGCATTGGGTTCTCTGCCACCAGGAAGACGGCCCGCCGGGAGGCTCCGTGGATGCAGAGCCGGCAAAGGACCCAGGGTCTTTGGACCACACTGAAAATGTCTGAGAGAAAATTCAGGAAGGTCAGCCGATCACCTCGCCAGGAGACAACCCTGCTCAGCCGGCGGGGATTTTTGGCCGCCGGCACGGGCGGCCTGGTTGCGGCTGCCGGGGCGTTGACCCCCAATCTGGCGGCCCTGGCGGCCAGGCGCACCTCGGATTCGGTTCACGGACCCATCGTCATCACCGACATCGAGACCCACGACGTCAAGCTGGACTATCTCGACTGGCTCCACTACGAATTGAATCACTTCTACGGCCCCACCCGTCGAACCGTCTACGTGGTTCATACCGACAAGGGTTTCTACGGACTGGGGGAAGGCCGTAGCGAACCCCAGGAAGTGCTGCAGAAATACATCGGCACCAGTCCCTTCGACTGGGTCGGGGACGAGACCTCCGTCCCCATGGCCAAGGCCATGTACGACCTGATGGGCAAGGCGGCCGGGGTCCCCGTCTACAAGCTCTTTGGCCAGCGCTACCGCCGCTGGGTGCCCGTCGGCTCCTGGACGGTCTCCACCCACCCCCCGGAGATGGCCGACGCCGTCCGGAACTATGCGGCCATGGGCTACACCTGGATGAAATACCACCTCTCGCCCTTCGAGAACGTCTTCGACCAGCTCGAGGCCATGGAGCAGGTGGCTCCCAAGGGGTTCAAGCTTCAGTTCGACCTCACCCGCTTCCACCACTACGGGCACAACCCGGATCTGGTGGAGAGGGTGGCGCGCTCGCCGATCGCCGGCTCCTTCGAGGACCCCCTGGATACCACCGACGTCGACGCCTACATCGATCTCCGCAAACGAATCCGCCTGCCCATCATCATCCACGGCAGCAAATTCACCCACAGCTTCGACGTGCTGCGGCGCGCCGCCGACGGCTACATCATCGGGCACCACAAGCTGGGGATGATCCTGCAGCGGGCCGGACTGTTCGCGGCAGCCGGCGTACCCTTCATGATCCAATGGGTGGGCGGCCACATCACCCGGGCCATGACCACCCACATGCAGGCCGCCTTCAAGACCGCCAGCCTGCACTTCCACTGCGACGCCGAAACCTGGAAGTCGGACGTGGTCAAGGAGCGGCTGGAGCCGATCAACGGGTTCCTGCGAGTGCCGGAGCGCCCCGGGCTGGGGGTCACCCTGGATCGTGAAGAACTGGAGCGCCTCAAGCACAACAACCCGCCGGAGCAGCCCCCCTATATCCTCAAGACCCGCTTCCGCAACGGCACCACCATGTACAACATCATGAGCCCCAAGAAGTCCCTCTTCATGGTGCTGCCCGACCGATGGCGCCTGATGCCCATGAGCTTCGATTGGCCCGTCTCCAGCCAGTATTGGGACGACGACGGATCCGAGGAGTTCCGGGCCATGTTCCGGCGGCTGCAGACCGAAGAAATGGTGCTCCGAAGGGAATGATCGGTCCCGGAAATCCGCCCAGATGCCTGGAGGTCAAACGCCGGGACGGGGGTCGCCTGGCCTGCTACCACTGGCCGGCCCCAGGCCCCTCGCTGCTGCTCATCCCGGGGAGCTGGAGCGACTACCGGCAGTTTGACGGGGTTCGCGGCCATCTGGCCAGGGACCTGAACCTGGCGATCGTGGAGTTGCCGGGGCATGGCCGCAGTTGGCCCCCGGCCCTGGAGGGAAGCATCGAGGGCTTTGCCCGGGAAGCCTTGCGCGTGATCGATGAGTTGGGATGGAAGTCCTGGGTGGCAGGCGGGCACAGCATCGGCGGCATGATCGCCATTGAATTGGCCAGGCAGCGGTGCCGGCAGCTTGGCGGGGTGATTTCGCTCGAAGGCTGGACCCACCATGAAGTCCTGGGGCAGGCTTTCTCGGGACAGGTCGACACGACTCTTTCCGAGGCGTTGGAGCAGCAGCGGCTGCAGGCCCGCGGGCAGACTCTCTGCCGGCTGAGCCAGAGTCAAATCGCGGCCTTTCGCTCCATCTGGCAGCGCTGGGACGGCCTCCCCATCCTGCAGTCGACTTCGGTCCCGGTGCTGGAGGTGTGGGGTGACCGCAACCAGCCCCGCCCCAGCCGACGGCAGATGAGGATTCCGGAGCGCGCCAACATCCAGTTGCGCTGGGTCCCCGGAGCTTCCCATTCGCTCCCGCTGGAGAAACCGCAAGAGGTGGCCGACGCGATCGACCGATTCGTCTTTTCCCTGGAGGTCTCCTAGCATCTTTTGCCAAGGTGAACCGTTTGGGAACATCGCTAGCTTAGCCCGCATTTCTCAACGGGACGCCGGATTCCGTCCATGAACGATTTGGGACAGGAAACGACCCGCAGAAGCTTCCTGCACAACGCATCGCTGGCCGGGGCCGGCCTGTGGGCAGCCCCGGCGGCCTGCCGGACCGGAACCGATTCTGGCGCGAAGCCCGGCGGCGGGCCGCCATCGAGCCAATTCGATTGCGTGGTCGTCGGCGGCACCCCCGGGGGTATCGCCGCGGCCGTAACCGCGGCGCGCATGGGACGCTCGGTGGCGCTGGTGGAGGATCACGCCCATCTGGGCGGCATGTCCGCCAGCGGCCTGGGCAAGAGCGATATCGAGAACCGCGCGGCCATACGGGGGTTCTTCGCGGAATTCGTCGAGCGAATCCACCGGCACTACCTGGAACGGTACGGACCCGGCTCGGAAAATGTCCGCTTGTGCCGGGATGGATACTGCTACGAGCCCTCGGTGGCCGAAGCCGCCTTCGACCGGTTGGTGGAAGAGCAGCCCTCCATCAGCCTGCTGAAGTCCCATCGCTTTCAGTCCACCCTCACCCGCGAGGGAAGTGCCCGCGGGGTGGTGGTCCAGGACCGTCGAACCGGCGAACACAGGCGGCTGCTGGCTCGGCTGGTGATCGACGCCACCTACGAAGGAGACGTCTATGCCTCGGCCGGAGCCCGCTACCGGCTGGGCCGGGAATCCCGGGAGGAATTCGGCGAACCCCACGCCGGAGTGATCTATTTCGACTACCGCAAGCGGATGTTTCTCCCGGGGTCCACCGGGAAGGGCGACCGGCGACTGCCGGCTTACACCTACCGTCTCTGCCTGACCACCGACCGTGGCAACGCTCAGCCCTTGAGAGAGCCACCCCCCGGCTATGACCGCTCCAGCTATCTGGGCTACTTCGAGGACCTCAAGGAGGGGCGCCTGGCCGGCCCCAAGCGCTTCAAGCCGGGTCGAGGCTACTATCCGGCCCATTTCAACACGCTGGTACGCGCCCTGTCCGTGTCCGAGATCCCCAACCGCAAGACGGATGTCAACATGAATCCCCGGCCCATGGCATTTCCCTTTGCCGAGGAAAACCAGGGCTACGTCGAGGGGGACTGGGAGACCCGACAAAGGATCAGGAACAGGATCCGAGACCTGACGCTGGGCCTGCTGTGGTTCCTGCAGCAGGATCCGGAGGCGCCCCCGGCCCATCGCCGCATTGCCCGGCAGTATCAATTGCCTCTGGACGAGTTCACCGACAACGGGCACTTCCCGTTTCAGCTCTACATTCGCGAGGCACGCCGCCTGGTGGGCCTCTATACGCTGACGGAACTGGACGTCAGCCGGAACGAGGCCAAGCCCGAGGCCGGCCGCTTCGAGGACGCCGTGGCCATAGGTGAGTTTCCCATTGACAGCTTTCCGGTGCGCAAGCGCCGGCCCCGGGACACGGCCGTGCTGGAGGGGTATTTGTACATGCTGGAAAGCACCCGGACCTATCAAATCCCCTATCGCATCATGATTCCGGAGCAGGTGGACGGACTGATTGTCCCGGTGGCCGCCTCCACCAGCCACGTGGCCTATTCCTCGATCCGCATGGAACCGACCTGGATGGCGCTGGGTCAAGCCGCCGGCGTTGCCGCCCACCTGGCCCTGGAGCACCATCTCCAGCCGCGCCAGGTGCCGGTCGGCCGACTCCAGGAAATCCTGCGCCAACAGGGACAGGTGCTGGATCTCGAGTTCTCCTGAGTCCGGGGGTATCGTTCGACGGACGGTCCTACCGGAGGGCGTTCCTCCTGAACCGGAACGGCCGCCAGATCCTCAGCTTCCCGGAGGGTGGCTCTGATGCCACGAGGCCATTTCCATTACCGATCCTTGGAGGAGCTGGACCAAGAGGCCCGGCAACTCAAGCTGGATCTACGCCTGGAACCCGACACCCGGCGCCTCAGGAGCCTGCTGGGACGGTCGGTCCCCATCGGCCACTACCGGGCCGGCAACTCTCTGGCCATTCATCCCATGGAGGGATGCGACGGCACCCCTCTCGGCGAACCGGACAGCCTCACCTTCCGGCGATACGAGCGATTCGGCCAAGGCGGCGCCAAACTCATCTGGTTCGAGGCTACTGCCGTGGTCCCGGAAGGCAGAGCCAACCCCAGGCAGTTGCTCCTCAACCAAGCCACCGCCGCGGCCATGCAGTCGCTATTGGATCGAACCCTGGCCGCTCACCGGGAGGTCCATGGATCGGTCGACGACCTGGTGACGGTCCTGCAACTGACTCACTCGGGACGCTACAGCTATCCCCGGCCCCTGATCTGCCACCGACATCCCATTCTGGACCGGCTGACCTACCTGGATGGGGCCCATCGGGTCCCCCTGCCGCCCGACTACCCTCTGATGGACGATGCCTCCATCGAACGGCTGGAAGATGCCTACGCCCGGGCCGCCGGGCTGGCCGCCGCCATCGGGTTTCACGGCGTCGACATCAAGCAGACCCACGGCTATTTCGGCAATGAGCTGTTGGGGGCCAAGACCAGGAAGGGCAGGTACGGGGGCAGTCTGCGCAACCGGACCCGCTTTCTCAGAAACGTGATTGAAAAAATCAAGGCGGCCACCCATAACCGCTTCCTGCTGGCCTCTCGCATCGGAGTCTTCGACGGGCTCCCCTACCGGGCTGGAGCGGACGGCCGCAAGGCCGAGCCCTGGCCCTGTTCCCTGCCCTACCGGCACGGGTTCGGAGTCCACGAACAAAGGCCGCAAGAACCCGATCTCACAGAACCCAAGCGGGTGATCGCCCTTCTGAAGCAGTCAGGGGTCGGCCTGATCAACGTTTCCATGGGAAATCCCTACACCAATCCTCATATTGGGCGCCCCTTCGAAAAGCCCGACGAGGGGAACTACCAGACCCCGGAGCATCCTCTGATTGGCGTAGACCGGCATTTCAGGCTGTGCGGCGAAATCCAGCAGGCCTTCCCCGACCTGCCCGTCGTGGGCACCGGCTACAGTTGGCTGCAGCACTGGCAGCAACACGCCGGAGCGGCCAACCTCAGGGACGGACGGGCGACCCTCATGGGCATCGGCCGGGGGGCCCTGGCCTATCCCGGTCTGCCCACCGACATCCTGACCCACGGGACCCTGAATCCGTCCACCACCTGCAAGACCCTGACTTTCTGCACCTATCTCATGCGCCAGAAAGCCCATCCCTGGGGGCAATACCCCACCGGCTGCCCTCCTTTCGACAAGGAAGTTTACGGACCCGTCATCAAGGAAGCCCGATCCCGGAAGCGACGAGGTTAGCCTCGGCCGAGCCCAAATTTCTCACCGGGGAGTTGCACTCTTGAGAAGAGTGCACGGAGCGAGGCGAGTGTTTCGTGTGATTTTGGAGAGGCGGTGGGTTCCGGCTGTGAAGGGATGTCTTGTGGCCCCGTCGATTGTGCTAAGCTCTAGGCAACGGAACACACCATGACCACCTACACCCTCGACACCCACGCCACCATCAAGCAGCTTGAAGCCGCCGGCATGGATTCCCGGCAGGCCGAAGCGGTCGTGGCCGCTATCAGCCGCTCGGATGTCGAGTTGGCAACTAAGGCCGAGCTTTTAGCCGTCATTGACAAACTCGAAGCCAGGATATGGAAGATCGGAGTCACCATTGCCGGTCTTGCAGTCCTGATCAACAAGTTCCTCGACTGGATAATCCGGTAGGCGGCTGCAATGAGGCGCTGCGCCGATTGTTGGGCCATGGGCAGTTTGCCGCCATATTTGACATTTCGGATGTCAAGGCTGCGCTAAAGTCCATGGCCACCAGGGCCGATGTCGCTGACCTCAAGGCCGACATAGTAATAGGGGACGTTGTTGAATTAGGGGAATAACGCTGTCTGGCGATTCTGTCGATGCCTGGAGAGGGAGGAAAAACGAAGGAAAATCCAAGATGCCGTGGGGGAACTGCTTGGTGCAACGATTCGGACGGGTCCTGAGGACGAACGCGGTTTCAGAGCCTGCGAGTGTGCCGCAGCGCTCAGGAAGGCATCTACTTCGCCGTTTTAGTCGGTCAGGAATGAGAAACTGAGATAATTATTCCAGTAATTCAACAACGTCCCCTATTTTTCCCTGATAGAGGGGGGACTGTTACTCGCGCGCTTCGGCGTTCCGGCTCAGTAACACGTTGTCAATGCGGGTGTGAAGGTGACGGATGTCATTGCGGATGTCGGCCACAATCCACAAGATCAATCCGACCAGAAGAACGACCAGACCGTTGATGATGGTGTTAAGGTGTTGCACACAAGTAGTCTAGCATACTCGGCCCCAGGCTGAGCAGTTAAGAGCGGCCCCCAGGCCGACTGCGTCTTTGACGACCAAGCCATTCTGGCCGGGTCGCCAACTGGAGGCTGAAATCTCAGGGTACTACAGCATGCCAGGCATCGCGAAAGTCCGACACAGCGAATCCTACGGCGTCTTTTTTGGGCGAAAGCGCTGAAACTCGCCCTGGGAGCGTTTGGGGTACGCCGGAGTGCGAGAAATCGCAGCCTGCCCCGCAAAGCTCACGGATTAAGGGGGTATCTGATGGGAAGCATGACGAACCGAAATACCCCTCCCGAAAACCAAGACATCGAGCAATGGCGGAACAGGACGTACAGAATTGGCTGGATGAGTATGGCCGTGCCTCTGGGTCGATGGCGACCCAGACCGGGCGGTGACGCTGTTTTCGGACACCGCCACTTATCGGGAAACGCCCTTCGACGATCCGATGAGAGGACGACAGGAAATACGGGAATACTGGCAGGACAACGCAGCGGACGCACAGGAGAACGTCGAGTTTGGGTCGCAGGTCTGGGCGGTCAGGAACGATACGGCGATTGCCGGCTGGCAAGCCCATTTTACTCTAACGGTCAGGAATGAGAAACTGAGATAGTTATTCCAGTAATTCAACAACGTCCCCTATTTCTGGCTCGATGTGGAACTTGGCTATCCATCAACGTCAATAAAACCAGTCTCCCTCCCATCCGGCACAAGTTTGTGAATTCGTATCGGATGTTCGCCTCCGAGATCGCGTTCGTTTTCTTCAGGTGCCTCAAAGGACTTCGTTTGCACGTAATGCGCTATTCCGATTAACAGCGTAATTATCGGTAGCAGCGTCAAGAACGCGACCGTTGCAGGTCCATTGATGACGCTTGTTAGACCTAAAGCGATAGCGAGCAACAAGCATAATACCATGCCCTTTTTCATCTCTTTGTTGCCCTCCCTCCCTCGGGAAATTGGTTCCGATGTGTTTGGTGAGGCTACCCGCTACTCCTTCTCCAGAACCCAGCGCACCGCTCCCATGTGATAGCGCTGGTGCTGGGGAATCCGATTGCTGTAGTAGGCAGTCAGCAAGGTCCCGTCCGCCATCTGGATGGTCGACGGATATCCTCCGTCGGTGGTCTCTTCGAGGTTGACGATCCGGGTCGGACGACTCCAGGTCCGGCCTTCGTCCCGACTGGTACGGTAGCCAATGCCGTGGTGCCCTTTCTCCCGAATCCCGTAGGTCAGGAGGATGCGCCCATCGGCCAACTCCATCAGGTGAGCCGGATGATGCCTGGGAAGCGTCAAGAGTCCGGACCTGGCCCAGTGTTTTCCCTCGTCCCCCGAGACAAAGAGCGCCAGATGGGCGTCGCCGTGACTTCGGGAAGCGGCCAGCCAGCGATCGGAGCGCAGCCGTAGCAGCGCCGTCTCGTTGTAGTCACGGGGTGCTACCTTGACGGCTTCGCCCCAACTCCGTCCATCGTCCCGACTGAACAACACATAGGCGTTGGCTGCCCCTGGGATCTCATGGTAGAAACTGGCCGCCAGCAGCTCACCCTTTCCTTGAACGATGTCTCCGAAGGGAATCAGGAAATCCACCTCCTCCGGCAATTGCACCGAAAAAGTTCGACGCCAGTTCCTGCCCCCGTCGGCTGATCGCGCCACCACGGTGGGCAGAATTTTTTCCCGGAAATCCCGGCCGCCCCATCCCGAGGCGAGCACCACCAACGATCCGTCATGGGCCAATCCGGCCGCCACGTTCATCCGATTGCTGTCCGGCTCATGAATGGCGGGACTGCCGCGTTTTTCCCACAGGCGGCCGTCCCGGCTGGACCAGCACTCCACGTCACCAACGACCGACCCGTGGTAGGGCCGGTTGAAGATGGTTGCCACCACGCTTCCGTCCGGCATCAGGGTCAGGTTGGGCCAGGCACAGACATTGTCGATGGCCACGAATCGTTCGGCTCCCTGGTGGGAAACGCCAAGCAGCAACCAGACGAGACCGACAGCCAATCCAATGCCGGCGCGACTCGCCCAAGGCCTTCCGGATGCGAGCCCGGGTGTCCTGGTCAAGCCGGGCCTTGCCGCCTTTGACCTGATTTCTGCGGAAGCGATTTTGGACGGTTGGTTCCGACCAGGCGGATCGAGCCGTGAACTTGCGATGGAAAACATGGTGACGATGACCTCCGTCGATGGATGGGTTGTAATCTCTCGGGATTTTCGGCCTGCCGGCAATTTGCCAAGACCCCCCGCAATCAGGCAAGAAGACCTTACCCCCCCTGTCCGGGGCGGGCGCTCTTGAGGGAAGTGTCCGGGGAGTGGACCTCGGGCTGCACCGCGGACACCGCATCTCCCCGCAGCCGGCTGAGAAGTCCGGAGTGGCGGCGCTCCTGCTTGTTGTTCCTGACCGCCGCCTGCAGCGCCCGGGCTTGCCCGACCACCACCACCAGCCTTTTCCCCCGAGTGATCCCGGTGTAGATCAGGTTGCGCTGAAGCAGCAGATACTGCTGCATGGCCAGGGGAATGACCACCACCGGGAATTCCGACCCCTGGCTCTTGTGAATGGAGATGGCGTACCCCGGAGAAAGCTGGTCCAACTCGCCGAAGTCGTAGATCACCTTCTGATTCTCGAATCGGATGGCCACGCCCTGGTCGGAGAGATCGATCATCTCTATCCACCCCATGTCGCCGTTGAAGACATTCTTGTCATAGTTGTTCTCCATCTGAATGACCTTGTCCCCGACACGGAAATTCCATCCGAACTTCTCGATCTCGGCCCGTCCCTGCCGAGAGGGGTTGAGCAGGGTTTGCAGCCTCCGGTTCACCTCCCGGGCCCCCAGCGACCCGCGATGCATGGGACAGAGCACCTGGATGTCCCGGATGGCGTCGACACCCAGCCGTCCGGGGATCCGCTCTTGAATGAGCTTCGACATCAGCCCGGCGATCTGCTCCGGATCTTCCCTCTCCAGAAAATAGAAGTCCGAGTCGGGAGAGGGTCCCGAGACCGGCGCCGGCGCCTTGCCACGATTGACCTCGTGCGCGGTGGTAACGATTCGGCTGTCTCGCGACTGGCGAAAGACTTCTTTCAACCGGACCACCGGCACCACCCCGCTGGCGATCACATGGTGCAGAGCCATCCCCGGCCCGACCGAGGGAAGCTGGTCCACGTCTCCAACCAGAATCAGGGATCCGCTGGCGGGATGGGCTGCCAGAAGCTGGCTCATGAGCGGAACATCCAGCATGGAACACTCGTCGACCACCAGCAGGTCGCATTGCAGGGGATTGCGCCGGTTCCGGGCGAATCGACCGGTGGCTGGAATAACCTCCAGCAGGCGGTGGATGGTCTTGGCTTCCAGTCCGGTGGCCTGGGAAAGCCGCTTGGCTGCCCGCCCGGTGGGAGCGCACAACAGGCATTTCACCCTTTTGGCTCGGAGAATCATCAGGATCGAATTCACCAGGGTGGTCTTGCCCACTCCGGGTCCACCCGTAATCACCAGGACCCGGTGCCTCAGGGCCTGGGTCAGGGCTTCTTTCTGACTTTCCGCCAGGGTCTTGTCCGACCGCTGATGGCACCAGGCAATGGCCTTTTCGATGTCGATCGGCGGATAGTTGGCGGGAGCCCGGGCCAACCGGCCGATCCCGGCCGCTATGACCTTCTCGGCGCCTGCCAGGTGAGGCAGAAAGATCAGGTCTTCCCCGTCGAGGCGTTCCCGCAGCAGTTGTCCTCGAGCGATCATCCAGTCCAGGGCCTGTTCCACGATGGATTCGGAGATTTCAAGGACCTTCACGGCCTCCTGGTGGAGCTGTCCGGCAGGAAGCGCACAGTGGCCGGCCTGGGTCGCTTCCAGCAGAACGTGGTTGAGACCGGCCCGCGCCCGCTGGGCGGAGTCCCTAGAGATTCCGATATTCCCGGCAATCTGGTCGGCCGTCTTGAAACCGATACCCGGGATGTCCTGGCTCAGCCTGTAGGGATTTTCCCGGACCTGGGCGACGGCATTGGCCCCATAGGTTCTGTAGATCCGGGTCGCCCGCCGGGTTCCGACACCGTGGGAGTGAAGAAAAAGCATGATTTCCCGGACCGCCTTCTGATCCGACCAGGCCTGAGTGATGCGCCTTCTACGGCCGGGACCGATGCCCTCCACGGCTTCCAGGCAGGCAGGATGCTCCTCGATGATTTCAAAGATCTCCTCACCGAATTTCTGCACCAGCTTGCGGGCGTAGACCGGTCCAATGCCCTTGACCATGCCGCTGGCCAGGTACCTTTCTATGCCTTCAGCGGTCGTGGGCGGGAGACATCGGAGCTGGCCCGCCTTGAACTGGCGCCCGTGATTCTTGTCGATGACCCAGGCGCCTTCGGCGCTGAGCCACTCCCCGGAGTTGACGATCGGCGCCGAGCCCACCACCGTCACCAGGTCCCGTTGCCCCTTGACCTTGACCTGAAGCACGCAGAACCCGTTTTCCTCATTGAAGAAGGTTACCCTTTCAATGGCGCCCTCGAGTCGGTCGGGACCTGACTGGGGTGAAGCTCCCGGCCCGGCCCGGTTTCTTTTCTCAGAGGGAGAGGGTTGCATGTCTTATCTAAAGATCCGCGTTCTGACAAGGCCAGCTACAGGGGTGGGGAATACTCAACAGAGCGTGACCTCCTTGACCAAGGGGGCACTCATTCCTGCTCGTGACTAGGGTCGTGGCGGCCCTGGAATTCGGAGGTACCCGCGACCCGTTGCGGATGCCTGTGAACGGTTGCGCCGAACTGTCCTACCTGGTGGACAGTTTGCCGTGGTCGTCGCAGTGGCCGCGGTGTGGATGGTGCAGATGGCCACCGACCAGGTAGTCCGTGTGGTCGCCGTGAGGCACCGCTTCGTGACCGCAGCCAGGGCCGTGCTGGTGACCGGACTCGTGACCGTCACAAGCATGGTCGGGAGTGCAGGCGTTGGGGTTCGAATCCGAAACTACCAAGGCATGATCGTCGTAATGGCCCTCGTGCTCGTGGTGCATGTGGCCGTCGTGCAGATAGTCGGTGTGACCGTCGTGTTCCACGGCAGTGTGGCCGCAGCCAGGGCCGTGCTGGTGTTCGTGGCCTTCGTGAATATGATGATCATGCGCCCTATTATTATCCCTCCCTTTCCTTAGGCTCTTTCTTATTATCTCCATTAAAGAGAGGCGACGCTCCGCCATCCTGCTACGGGCGTGCACAGGGTCGACTTGGTGGTGTTCGGTACAACCGTCCGGAGAATGTTCCAACTGAATTGTGATGTGCCGGATGCCGAAGTCATTAGCGGCAATTCCCCGCAGCCGCCGCCGCACCGAGGCCAGTTCGTCGTCCCTGATATCGGGATCTACAAGGATATGAGCTGTGAGCAAGTCGTAGTCGGGGGCGAGACTCCAGACGTGGATGTCGTGGATGAGAACGACGCCTTCCACATCCTCCATCTGGTTGCAGAGATGACGGACGTCAATGTGTTCGGGGACCCCCTCAAGTAGCACATGGATCACTTTGCCGAGCAGACGCCACGCGCTGAGCAGAATGAGGATGCCGATGACCACACTCAGGATGGGGTCCGCAAGCGTCCACCCGAAAGCCCAGACGAGAACGCCTGACACGACGACACCGACGGACCCCAGCAGATCGGCCATAACGTGCTGGTAGGCTCCTTCAACGTTTATGCTGTGCTTGGCAGAACGGCGGAGGATCCAAGCCGCGACGATGTTGACAATGAGGCCGACGGAGCCAACGGCCAGCATCAGTCCACCCTCGATGTCAGGAACCTCGAGGAAGCGGTGGTAGGCTTCGAAGACCACCCAAGCGGCGATCAGCCAGAGCATGAGAGCGTTCGCCAAGGCTGCCAGGATTTCAAGGCGGCGATACCCGAAGGTACGTTGCGCGGACGCGGGCAGATTCGAGAAGTGCAGGGCGACCAAGGCGAAGCCGATCGAAGCCGCGTCGGTCAGCATGTGGCCAGCATCCGCGATGAGAGCCAAACTGCCTGAGAGGATGCCGCCGACGATCTCGACAAACATATAGCTGCTGACCAACACGAGTGCACTAATCAGGCCGCGCTTGCTCATGCCGCGCAGATCGTGCGAATGCCCGCCCAAGCCGTGGTCGTGGCTGTGATCATGACCCTGTTCATGGCTATGGCTGGAAGTCATTTTTTGAAGCCGTTGGCCTTGAGGGGAGTTAGTTCAATTAACTCTGGGAAAAGATTCCCTATAGCTTTGCACGATTATGACTTTGCCAAGCAGTACAATGCAAAAAACAACCCCGATTCGACGCTTGTTTCGCCCAAAAGCAACTGGAGCCAATCACGGCAAAGTCACTCCACGAGAGTCTTGTCTCGAGAGAATCCCCGAAACAGTCACTTCCACTCGAGCAGAATTTTATCCCGCTCATCCAGGTACATACCCCGATGGTGATGTTCCATTCGCTTCAATAGGGATTCAGCAATAAAACTGACAGGGACACCATAATTTTCGGAGGGCATCATCCACACTCGACTCAGGTTCCTGCCACTCCTGTGGTTGGCTGCTCTATCTCTGGCGGCTCAACCACCCGCAGCCGCTCAATCGGACGGCAGCCTGAAGGGCCGCGTCTCTCTGAAAGCCACCGGGGACCCGCTGCACGGCGCCAGTGTGACGATTGTGGAACTGGGCCGGAGCACCCTCAGCCAGGATGACGGAAGTTACCGGTTCCCTCGAGTGCCTCCCGGAAGATACAGGGTTGACGCCCATCTCGACAGCCTCTTTACCGAAGCGTCCTCGACGGTGACCATCGAGGCTGGTCGTGCGGCCAAAGCCGACTTTCTGCTGGAATTGGCGCCCCCACAGTATGAGATCACGGTGACCGGATCGGAGAAGCGGGAAACGACATTCGAATCCTTCCAGAGCGTGGTGTCCATCGGGCCCCACCAGCTGGGTCAATCGACCGATATCTCTCTGGGGGAGACGCTGGACCACAGAGTCGGTACCGGGATTGCCAAACGCGGCTTCGGACCGGGGCCGTCCCGGCCGATCGTGCGCGGTTTTGACGGGGACCGGGTACTGATAATGGAAGACGGCGTTCGGACAGGTACCCTTTCGTCACAGTCCGGCGATCATGGAGAACTGATCAATCCCGCACAACTGGAGCGGCTGGAGATCGTCAAGGGACCGGCGACCTTGCTCTACAGCGGCAATGCCATGGGCGGCACGGTCAACGCCATCAGTCGCCACCACGAAGCTCACCGCCATGCCCACCAGGGGTTTCGCGGATTCCTGTCCGGATCGGCCGGTACAACCAACGCGCTGGGCGGAGGCAACGCCGGTCTGGAATACGGAACCGGCAATTGGATGTTCTGGGGCCGCGGCGGGGGCATTCGCACCAGTGACTACCGAGCGCCGGAACAGGGGAGGATCTACAATTCGCGCTCCCGGCTCAGCAACGGCGGCGGCGGGTTGGGCTGGTACGGGAAGAAGGTTTTCTTCAGTCTCGAAGCCAAGTTCGACGACGGCAACTACGGTGTGCCCTTCGTTCAGGAGTTCCACGGACACCATGGTGAGGCGGAGCACGAGGGCGAGGACGACGACCACGACGACGAAGAAGGCGAGGACCACGATGAGGAAGGTGAGGATCACGACGAGGAGGGTGAGGAACACGGACACGAGGAGGAGGAAATCGACCGCATCGAGCTCGACTCACGGCGCCGGAACTTCCGCTTCACCGGGGGATTGAGGGATCTGGGGACGGCGATTGACAGCTTTGTGCTGAAACTGAGCCTGACCGACTGGGCGCACGATGAGATCGAGGTTGATGCCGAAGAAACCCGGAACATCGGGACCCGATTCAACCAACAGGAGTTCGTCTACCGGGGAGTTTTCGAGCAAAAAAGCGTCGGTCCCTTGAGCGGACGTTTCGGTTTGTGGGGATTGGATCGAGAGTTCACGGCAACCGGGGAGGAGGCCTTGTCACCCCCGATCGATCAGACCGGCTTTGCCCTTTACGCTCTCGAGGAACTGGACTTCGAGACCGCCAAGTTCCAGTTTGGCGGCAGACTGGAGACCCAGCGCTACCGGCCGGGTTTTGTCGAGCGCGCGGGAGGCCATGCTGACGACGAAAACGGCGAAGAAGAGCAGGATCATGAAGCAGAAGAAGGCGATGAAATCCCCGAGCCTGTGAATCGGACCTTCACCGGTGCATCGGCATCGGCCGGCCTGCAGGTAGACACCTGGAGTGGAGGAGCCCTGGTCGTCAACTACTCCCACTCTTTTCGGGCTCCGTCCCTGGAGGAACTCTACAACTACGGTCCCCATGCGGGGACCCTGTCATTCGAGGTGGGCGACCCGGCCCTTCACCCCGAAACGGGAGACGGCGTCGAAATGTCCCTGCGCCACAACAGCCAGAATCTGAGAGGAGAACTCAACCTCTTCTACTACAACTTCGACAACTTCATCTTTCCCTTTGCTCCCGGAGAAGTCCAAGACGGACTGCCGGTGATCGAATTTACCCAGCGCAATGCCCGCTTCCTGGGAACGGAGGCCAACCTGGACATCAACCTGAATCCACGGCTCTGGCTCAACCTCGGCATGGACTACGTGGATGCCCAGGAAACCGACCTGAATACGCCGCTGCCGAGAATCCCTCCGCTTCGAGGCAAGCTGGGGTTTGACTTCAACCGCCTTGGCTTCCGGATCTCGCCCGAGCTGATTCTGGCCAGCCAGCAACACCAGACCTTTACCGGAGAGACCCGCACCCCGGGATATGCCGTGCTGAACCTGAAGGGCTCCTACACGTTCGCCCAGCAACACCTGGCCCACCAGTTCTCGGTCAAGGTCTTCAACCTGAGCGACCGGCTCTACCGCAACCATTCCTCATTCATCAAGGACCTGGCTCCGGAGATTGGCCGGGGCCTGCGGTTGACCTATACGGTTCGATTCTTTTGATCTCGAGTTCGGGAAGAACGCTATTGTGGCGACGCTGGAACTGGAAGGACACGAAGGGGATCGACGAAGAGACAAAAAAAGATATCCACGAAGGGACACGAAGAACAACTTAAAGAAAGTTGGTATCGACCGCAATCACTGGGACTCCGACTCTCCGTAGATCGTTCCACGCAGGTCCTGCCACTAATAGGCCTCCAGCGGGTCGGCGGCGTCCAAATCTCCCGTGCTCAGATCCGGCAACCGGTAGCGGTTCTCTGACTCAGACACGGAAAGTACCTGACGGAGGCCCTCCTCAACAACGGAACGCAAAGAACACCCCGTTTTCCTGGCGTGATTTTTGGCGCGTGCCAGCAGCTCGTCATGGATATGGATGGGGAAGACTACTTTGTCTGCGGGACGGCCTTGGAAGCTGCCGCCGTTTTGACCACTTCAATGCTCCCGTGGACGACGGCTCCATCCTCGATGACGATTCGTGGCGCTTTCACGTCGCCATCGATCGAGCCGGTACTGCAGAGCCTCATCCGCTCCAGGCAAACAATTTTCCCGGTAACATGCCCGAGCACCGTCAAGTTCCTGACCTCGATGTCGGCATTGACCCTTCCGCTGGCGCCGACCGTTAAACTGCTTTCCAATAGCCTGATGGTTCCCTCCACTTCCCCGTCGACAACCACGTTCGCGAGTCCGCTGAGGGTTCCTTCAAACGTGAGCGATGTTCCGATGGTGGCTGTCCGGTCCTGACCGCGAACGGTCGACCTCGCGGGCGCCGCGCTCGAGGACAGCAATCGGGGAGGCGGAATCGCTTCCGGCGTGTTCCGCTGCAGGAGTGCCTGCATCGAGTTCTCTTGTTTTGTTCCCATGCGATGTCCCGTCCTTGCTGAGTCCTCTCTATTCCGGGCCGTTCCCGAAATGATCACCTGTAGTGCCCATTCGCCGCCTAAAGACCGCCGGACCCAGGCTCGGCTCCGGCCCCCTCATTGAAAAGTCCTGGAATGCCGTCGTACCGCCTGGCCTGAACCCGCATTTCTCACCGGGGGGCGTGATGATGGCGCAGGAATTTTTCCCTCAGCGCGTGCTCGGGAGCGAAGAGGTCACTACGTTCGAGCGAGCATGTGCGCGCTGAGGGGGAAAGGACAAGCCAGAGTGCGCCCAGCACCGTATGTAACCGCAAGACATCACAATTGGACCGACAAGTTGCTGAAAATAAACTGTCTTTCATCATGGTTCCAGCGACCCGGTGAGAAATGCGGGTTAATGAGCTGAATTCGATTCTCCGGCATCCCCTAACTCTCACTGCGGCTTCCCTGTCGAACGATCAACGGCTTCGATTGCCTGGCCGTCGGGGATTCCAGCTCTTGTCCAAGGGCCTCGATCCTTCCTTGCACAACCGCTCCCTCCTCGACCGCAATGCGGGGTGTCCTGACGGTCCCCTTGAGTGAGGCGCTCTTGAGCACCTCAATGCTCTCCGTGGGGAAAATTTTTCCGCTGACTCGCCCCAATACCGTCACCTTCCTGGCCTTGATGTCGGCATTGATGTTGCCGTTGGGACCAATGGTCAGGTCGCTGTCCCGCAACTCGATGGTCCCTTCCAAGGTACCGTCAATATAGACGTCCTCCTGACCGGTGAGGGTTCCGGTGAGCACCAGCGATCCTCCGATAGCCGCCGGTCCGCCGGGAGCTGATCTCCCTGCAGCCGGTTTCTCCCGAGAAGATTGAACAGGCGGCCCTGTCGTGGACCGATCGGGTGTCGCCGACAAGGACCGGGATTCGATTAGAGAGTTATCTCTATTCAACATAGCACCTCACTGGCCTTCAAGGAAATCCGGTTAAGAGCCGGGCGAATGAGTTTATCTGAACCCACCGAGATCGCCAAGCTTTTCCCGTTTCATCCCAAAAACGATACAAGCCGCAGGCCCGGGACGGCAATACTGTTCAGGAAGTCGCAGAAGCCGGTTCATCCACTCCGGTCTCGCCCTCGGAGCGCGCGATGATGGCGGCACCGCAGGAATCGCTGAACACGTTGACCACGGTGCGGTACATGTCCAGGGGACGGTCCACCGCCAGCATGGCCCCCACGATCAGCTCCACCTGCGGGCCCCTCAGGTTCACGGCCTCCAGCACAATGAAGATTACCACCAGCCCGGCAGAGGGCACGGCCGCGGCTCCGATGGAGGCCAACAGCGCCGTGAACACCACCAGAAGCTGCTGCTCCAGCCCCAGCGAGACCCCCATCGCCTGGGCGATGAAGAGCACCCCGGCGCACTCGTAGAGCGCCGTGCCGTCCATGTTGACGGTGGCGCCCATCGGCAGTACGAAGGAGGTGACGCGGTTGGAGACCCCGACCTTGTTTTCCACGGCATTGATGGTGACCGGCAAGGTTGCGCCCGAGGAGCTGGTGGAAAACGCCATTACAATCGGCTCGATCATGTTCCTGAAGTGCACCATGGGATTGATCCCGCCCAGGAAACGCAGAATGAGCGGCAGGGTAATGAACAGATGGATCGTCAGGCCGCAGACCAGCATGAGGGCATACAACCCCAGAGCCTTGAAGGCGCCCAGACCCGTGGTGCCGACCAAGCGCACGATCAGACCGAACACTCCCACGGGAGCCACAAACCAAATGATTCCTCCGGTCAGGCGCATCATGGCCTCGAAGCCCGCCTCGAAGACATTCAGCAACGGCTCACGGTAACGCTGCCGGAGACTGCTGATACTAATGCCCAGCAGGATCGAGAAAAAGATGATCGAGAGCATATTGGGCTTTGCCGCTGCCGACACGATGTTATCGGGCACGATATCCAGAATCAGGTCCACCGGAGACTGGATGACGGTGAGTTCCGGCATCTGCTCGACCTCGGCGTCCACCAGTTCCGCGCCCACTCCGGGCCGAATGGTATTCACCAACACCAGACCCACCAGGCAGGCGGCCAGGCTGGTCATCACGTAGTAACCCAGGGTCTTTCCGAACAGCCGCCCCAAACCCGCCCCCGCCCCGACCGATGCCACGCCCGAAATGATCGAGGTCAGCACCAGGGGAACGATGATCATCTTGAGCAGGCGGATGAACAGGTCGCCCAGCCAACCCACCTTGGCGGCCAGGGGCTCACCGCCGATCAGACCCGCCAGGATGCCAAGCAGCATCGCTATTGCGATGCGCCAGTGCAGTTTCTTGTGCCAAGGGTGTCCGGTTGCCGTATCCATAACGGGGCGTATTCTATTCGAGTTGTTTCCCGAAAACAATCGGCCTGGAACAATCTGCCGGTGGTTGGCCTGTCCTTGGAGAGGTGGTTTGTTCCAGGGAGATGCTACTCAGTCGCCGCTGACGCGGCTGCGGGGAATTCAGACGACCCCGGGCACAAGCCGGGGCGTGTTAGGCAATTATTGGATGGGTACTGCGTTCCGGAAGGGTGCGCCTAAATCGCCGCCTACGCGGCTGCGGCGGGGTTCATACGACCCCGGGCTCACACCCGGGGCCAAGTGCTGGCGCGGCTGCGCCGCTCTATAGGGAAGACCTGTAGGAGACGTTTCCTCGGCTGACCTGCGTCAACCGCGGCTACGCCGCTCTCCCCAAAACCGCGACACGACCGCTGGACAGAATTCCTAAATGATAGTTGCACGGGCGCCAAACCGGGGGTTCCGGTAAGCCGTGAATGCGGCGTCCGCAGGTAGCCATTGGACAAGGTTGGCGCTAGAGTTGAGCCGCGTAGGTGGCGAAGAAACGCATTTTTCTTTTAGATTTTCTTCGTGCCCCTTCGTGGTTCTTCGTGCCCCTTCGTGGTCCTTCGTGCCCCATCGTGGATATCTTTTTTTCCCTTCGTGTTTCTTTGTGGATCCCCTTCGTGGATATCTTTTTTTCCTGGCTTGTCGGTCTGAGGCACGGCCTCGCTAGAATTCCACCTTCAGACCCACCTGGAGGGTGCGGGCGGAGAAGGCCGAGCTGATCAGTCCGAACTGGGTGCTGTTGGGGTTTTGGCGGTTGACGACACCCAGACCAGAAGGGCCTCCCGTACTCGACACGGCGAAGTTGGTGTGATTGAGAACGTTGAAGGCGTCCACCCGGAGCTGCAACCGCGACTCTTCGGTGATGGGCAGGGCAATGCTCTTGCGGAGGCCCACGTCCAGTGAGGTGTACCAGGGCCCGCTGACGGGGGACAGGCCCAGCGTTCCCGCCTCCAGCAACCCCGGATTCTTGAAAACACCGGGATTCCCCTCACCCCCCTCAGCGATGAGGCTGGAATCGAAAAGGGTCACCCGGCCGTCCGAGTGGCGGAAGGCACCGGTCTTGGTCTGGAGGGCCTTGATATCGATCCCCTCCAGGTGCACGGTATTGGTCAGACCTCTGGAACCGCCGCGATTGATGGTCCCCCTTCCGGAGATGATATTAACCGTCTCCCCTGAACGCATCCTGAAAAATCCGCTGAGGTCCCAGCCGCCGGCGATAGTGTCCAGGATGCTGCCGCTGTTCATCCAGCGGCGTCCGTTGCCCAAGGGGATCTCCCATACCCAGTTGCCGTTGAAGGTGTGAGTGATGTCGAAATCGGGACGCATGATCTCCAGCTCCGGCTGGGCGTTGTCGAAGAGCCCGCGGAAATTGGACTGGCTGCCGGAGAAATTGGTCAGCACCTTCCCCCAGGTGTAGTTGAACTGGCCCGTCAAGCCCGAGCGCAAACGCCGTCTGATCTCGAACTGGAGGGCATGGTACTTGGAGAAGGCGTTGTTTCCGACCACGTCGCCCACGAAGGCGTTGGGATTGAGGAAGAAATAGCTGGCGGGCAGGGTGGCGCCAAAGCGCTCGCCCCCCTCGCCGTTGAAGAAGAAAATGCGGTTGGGGGCCAGAAAGCCGCCGATGTACTGACCGATCTCCCCGTTGCGGATCCAGTTTTGGACCCCCCCCGATTGCAGGAAGCCCGCAAAACCCAGTTGCGGAAAGATCTGCAGCGGTTCTCCCGCCCAGGGCGCTCCGTTGGCGGCCAGGTTGCGTTGAGCCCGCCGGAAGTCCTCCACGAAGGCCGGGGGCAGCAGCAGCTGGTTGAGATCGATGGCACGGGTCAGCTTGACGCCGTGGTTGCCGACGTAGCGCAGCTCAACGGCGGTGTCCTGCATGAGCTTGTGCTGCAGCCCGATGTTCCACTGCTGCACGTAGGGGGTGCGCATGCCGGGATCGATGGTGAAGAGGGCGGCCGTGGAATCGGCCAAAATTCCGTCCCGGGCGGTGCGTGGAATCCGGAATTCGGGAACCGGAATGGGAACCAGCCCGCCGCCGCTGACGGTGCCGCTGAGTCCCGAAAGCGCCACCTGCTGGCTCAGGCCGGCGTTGGCACGCAGGGCGTTCAGCACCGTGGTAATGCCGTTGTCGACCACGTAGTTGATGCCGTAGCCGGCGCGCACAACGGTCCGGTTCCCGGGCCCGGGTTGCCAAGCGATGCCGATGTTGGGAGAGAAGTTGTTGCCGTCGTTGTTGTAAAAGGGCCTTCCGTTGGTGGAGCCGGCCAGATCCACCACGGCGTCGGGATCCAGCACCGCTTCCCAACCGCCCACCGGCAAGAGAGCCAGACCATTGGCCTCGTCCGGCACCGAGTGAAACTCCCAGCGGAAACCCAGGTTCAGGCTCAGGCAGCGGGTGACCCGCCAAGTGTCTCCCAGGTAGAAGTTGACAAAGTTCTGGGTGAGCAGGTTGGTATTGGAGGCCCCGTCGACATAGCCCGAAAAGGGCGAGTTCGCGTTGAACGTCTGATCGGCGCTGTCGATAAATCCTCCCAACGTCCCCAGCAGTCCCGAGGCGCCGCTCAGCTCGCCGGAAGAGATCCCTCCGGGAAAGAGATCGGGCACCAGGGGATCGGGGTTTCCGGGCCCGAACCCCAGGTCGTAGGTGGGCAGAATCCCGGAATCGTTGAACTGATCCACCTGGGTCAGGCGCACGCTCCCGCCCACCTTGATGGTGTGGTTCCCCTTGACCCAGGAAAGGTGGTCCATGATGTCCACGTTGCGGGTGTCGCGCCCCTGATCCAGAAAACTGCGGACGGGATTGCTGAAACCGCCCCCCAAGGACAGCCGGTAGCCCAGGGGAAAGGTCTCATTGGTGTAGAACCGGGGACTCGAGGTCTGGAAGCCCAGCCTGGCCTCGTTGGTGACATTGGGATTCAACAAGCTGCTCAGGGAAAAGGAACCCAGCTTGCGAGTGGAACCCTGCCCGGCGCCGGCCAGGCCGGGGAAGACGGCGTCGATGCCGTTGAACACCGAGTTGGGGGCCTCCAGGCTAAACCGGTGGAAGATTCCGGTGAAGGAGTGGCTGGAACTGATTTCGTAATCTCCCCGCAGCACAAACCAGTCGGAATCGGATTTGTCGGGGCTGTTGAAGCGATAGCCGGAGGTGTTTCTTCCGTCGCCCACGCTGCTATCGTTGGGCATCGGAGTCAGATCCACCAGGGATTTGATGGCCGGGTCGGGGCTGAATCCGGAGAGCTCGAAAAGGTTCACCGTGGCAATCTGGCCGTTGTCCTGCCTGACGTAGCTGAAATTGCCGGCCCGGGCCGAATCCGTCAGGACGTTGCGGACCACCGAGGCCGAGCCGGGGCTGCGCTCCTCCTCGTAGTTAACGAAGAAAAACAGCTTGTCCTTCAGGATGGGACCGCCCACGTTGAAGCCGAACTGGTGGATGAAGACCCGCTCCTTGTCGATGCCGGCGGCGTTGTTGAAGTAGTCGGTGGCGTTGAGGGCGTCGTTCCGGTGGTAGTAAAAGACCTCGCCGTGATAGGCATTGCCCCCGGACCGGGTCACGAACTGGGTCTGGGAGCTTCCCAGGCCGGCATCCACGTCGGCGTTGGCGGTGGTGATGCTCACTTCCTCGATGAAGCTCTCCTGCACCGGAATGATTCCAAAGAGGGCATCGGTTCGAATGAAGGTGTCCTGATTGTTGATTCCGTCCAGGGTGAAGTTGTTGAAGGTGCCTCTCCCCCCGTTGATGGAAGCCGAGCGGGTGCCGCCTGGGCTGGTCACGCCGGCCTGGGTGAGCGCCAACTGGGTCACGCTGCGGCCGTTCAAGGGAAGATCCTTGACCTGCTCCCGGCTGAGGTTGGTATTGATTTCCGCGTTGACCTCGTTGACCACGGATTGAGTCTGGGCCGCCGTCACCACCACCGTCTGGGTCACCACACCCACCTCCACGATGATGTCGACATTGGCGGGGGCGCCCAGCTCGACCTGAACCTCTTCAACCAGGGCCGTCTTGAAGCCGGCCAGCGTGGCTTCGACCCGATAGGTCCCCAGGGAAACCTGGGGAAACACGTAGAGACCGGCGCTGTTGGTGGTGGTCTCCCGCGCCAGGTTGGTGGCGACGTTGGTCAAGGTCACCGTCACCCCCGGCACGACGGCGCCGGTCTGATCCAGCACCCTCCCATCCACCCGGGAGGTCAATACCTGCCCGCTGGCGGAAATGGCCGCCACAAACAGCACCACCGCAAGGGCAACGAGTCTTCCACCAAACGGGAATGTTGGATTTCGAAACGGTCTACCGGACACAATACACCTCCCTGGGGCCACCCCGACCCGGACTTGTCAATCGAGACTTCTCAAGGCTGCCAGCACCACCTTCGGCAGGGCCGCAATCGGAAAGATGGGTGAGTCCCATCGTCAGGCACCCGCCTCTGCACAACAACTCAATTTACGCTGATATTACCTGCATCGATTTTGCATCAAGTTCGATTCCTTTGCAAGCGGTCCTTGAATCCCAAGACCGTGATGCAAGAATGGAGGAAGTGGACACAGAGGCGGAGACGATCCAAATGCAAACCAGGGCCCGACAGGGGCTCCGCACCACCCGAGACGGAGATGAACCCGTTTCCATTCGGAAAGTGACCGCGAAGAGAGGCGCCGGCCTGTGCCTGCTGGGGTAAAACGGGATCCGGCACCCCCGCTTCGAGGCCTGTACGGCCTGATTCACCCTCCGAAAGGGCCCGGGACTCGGTTACAATGGCTCGCGCTTGGGCACTCGAATCAATATAGACCTAATCATCGACCTTAAATGAGGAGCGAAAAACATGGCCAGCCAACCGGGAGATCAGCCCGTCAAAGTCGTGAATGTGGACTGCGACCGTCCGGAGAAGGAGAGGGACAGCCTCTATGCCGCGGAGAGAAAGGCCGTCGAGGACCTGGGAGGAGAGTTGGTTCTGCTGTCGGCGCAGACCGAGGAGGAGATCGTTCGAGCCTGCGCCGGGGCCCGCATCATTTTGACCGAAGGCTTGTTCACGCCCATTACCAGAAGAGTCCTGGAGGCCCTTCCCGATTGCTGGGCCGTGGGCCGCTACGGGATCGGAGTGGACAATATCGACGTGGAGGCCGCCACCGACTGCGGCATCGTGGTCTTTAACGTGGCCGACTATTGCGTCGAGGAAGTTGCGGACCACGCGGCAGCCCTGGTGCTGGCCTGCGCCCGGCGCGTGGTCATCCTGGACCGTCATGTGAGGGCCGGCGGTTGGGACAATCCTCCGCTGGAGCACCCGCTGCGCCGCCTCGGCCGCCTGACATTGGGATTGGTCGGTTTCGGCAACATCGGCCGCCGCATGGTCCCCCGCTTGCAGGGGTTCGGCATGCGCATCCTGGCCACCGACCCCTACGTGGATCCCCGGTTGGCCGCTGAAGCCGGCGTGGAGTTGACTTCGCTGGATAGGGTCCTGAGAGAGTCGGACCTGGTTTCCCTGCACACCTTCCTGAACGCCGGGAGCCGGCATCTCATCGGCGCTCCCGAGTTGCGGCTGATGAAGCCCTCGGCATTCCTGGTCAACACCAGCCGGGGCGGAGTGGTGGACGAGGAGGCGCTGATCCAGGCCCTGAAGGAACGGCGGATCGGCGGCGCCGCCCTGGACGTGACCGAGCAGGAGCCCCTGGGGGCCGACAGTCCCCTCAGAAGCCTGGACAACGCCGTGCTCACACCCCACCAGGGATCCAGCTCGGTGGAGTCGGTCGAGGACATGCGCCGCGGCGTGACCGAGGCCCTCTCCTGCCTGATCCAGGGGTACTGGCCTCCCTTCCCCTTCAATCGGTCCGTCAAACCCAAGCGGGAGTTGAAACCCAGACCAAACTAACCCCAGGTCTCCAGCGGGTGCCGGCGATCCTTGAGAGGCAGGGCCACCCGGGCTCCGGTCTTCTGCGACTGGTAGACCGAGGTGATCATCTCGATGGTCCAGCGTCCATCCTGCTCGCTGCAGACCGGCTTGCGGTCCTGCTCGATAGCCTCCAGCAGGTCAGCCACCAGCAGGGCGTTGCCCAGGGTGTGGGTATCGGCTCGGAAGCGGCTTCCCTCTGGCGGGCTGGCCTCGATGGACTCCCAGCGGTGCGTCTCGTCGGGCAGCCAGCCCGGTGAGCGCAGGATTTGGGGCTGGCCTCTCGGATAGACGTCGTTCGGCAGGTGAATCACGCCCTTGCTTCCGTAAAACCAGAGGCCGAAGCGTTTTCGGTCGGTTCGATCGCTGGCCTTGGAACCAAAGTAGGCATGGATACCGCCGGCGAAGCCGAAAACCGCTGCGATCTGGTTGCCGGCCACCGGGCCGATGGGTTCGGTAGCCTCCCGGACCTGCCCCCGGCCCACTTCCTTCCCATCCTCGGTCACGTGGGAGAAGACCCACTTGGGGTCTCCCAGGAAGTACCGCATCATGTCGCAGATATGGGGGCCCAGCACCATCAGGTCCTCTCCGCCGGCGCGACGGTCCTCCTTGCCCCGTCCGCGCACCTCCTGGATCATGCCGATCTCGCCGGCTTCGATCATTGCCCTGACACGGGTGACGAAGGGCGAGGTCCGCATCTGGTGGGCCATCTGGAGCTTCACCCGGTTCCGCTCCACCGCCGCCACCATGCGATCGGCATCGGTCAGGCTGGGGGCGAAGGACTTCTCATGGAAGATGTGGCAGCCGGCCTCGGCGGCAGCCGTGGTCATGGCCGCCCGCTGGTCCAGCCAACGCGGAGCGACGGCGACGATATCCAGCTTCTCGTTGTCCAGCATCCGGCGGTAGTCGGGGTAATCCCGGTGGGCGCCGGTGCGCTCTTTGGCCTGGGCGCGGCCCTCGTCGTCCGGGTCCGCCACCGCGACCACCTCCGTATCGTCAAAGGCCCGCCACACCGTGTCGAGCCCGTGCCCGTAGTTGCCGCGGCCTGTGTGGCCGATCACGCCGACGCGATACTTTTTCCGACTGGCCCAGCCCATAGCCGCCAACCCCGCCAGGCTTGCCTCTAAAAAGGATCGCCGTTTCATCCTGGGTTCCCGAAAGCTTCTGAAATTATAGCAAACCGGATGGATTTCCCCTCGATTGAGGGAGTTGTCGTCAGAATCATCATGGCCTCCGAAGGGTTACCGCCTTTCCTGTCGGATTCGTCCAGGCATCCGTTCCCGGGGGACCGGATACCGGCGCGGGGAAAGGCAACTCAGGCCGGCTGCTCCGAGGGCGGCGCCGGCGTGAGGCCCTCTCTCGCCGGCCCGCCCAGGTGCCGCCAGCACAGCCAGCCGGCAATCAAGGGACCTGCCGCCGCCAGGCCGTAGTGCAGAAGGGCCCCGCCGTAGGGTTGGTCGACGGCCTGCTGCAAGAGGCCGAGGGCCAGATAGGATGCCAGCGCCAGAGGAATCAGGCCCGCCTCGGCCCGCAAATAGACATAGGCCGCCAGCAGCGCGGCTCCCAGCAGCAGGCCCTTGACCAGCCATTCCCCCAGGCCCTCGAAGCCGGCGCCCTGCCCCACCAGCCCCAGCAGGATCAACAGGCCGCCGGCGTAGCGGCGCCGGCTCCAGCCGCGGGTCAGGGCCTCTACGGCCGCGACCGCCACCAGCAGGACGGACAGGAGCATGAAGTATTGGGTGATCGACTGGATCAGCGGACCGAGCACCGGCAAGACGTTATCCAGCGCTCCGAACTGCGGCCATGCCGGAGCCTTGGCGGTGGTGAAGGCCGTTGCCAGCACCTCCAGCGCCTTGGCCACCACGCCCAAAGCAACCCCCAGCGCGATTTTTCCGCCTGAGGCCTCACCTCCCCAGCGGCCGGAGGCCTTGGCCCAGCCCAACAACAAGGCCAGCAGGAGAGAGAGAAAGAGGGTCCCGATGAGGCCGCCCGCGATCAGGACCAGAAGCTGGTGGCTGAGCGGCTGGGCCGTGGTCAGATTCGAGATCAAGGCCGGCCACCCGTTGAAAAAGCCGGCAAGCTGGAGCAAAAACAGGATCGGGGCCAGCCAGAAGAACGTCCGAGCCGAAAACTTTCCCCGGCTCCAACGGACGAGGGCGACCACGGCCGCGGCCACCGCCCCCAGAGCCAGCAGGACACCGCCGATAATCCCGAGGAGCCTGACCAGATTGCGGCGGCTGCGCTCGTCCCTTTGCCACTCCTCGGGCAGGTGAACCAGGCGGTAGGCGTCGGATACTTCGTCGCCCGCCACCACGGCCGCCACCCGAGCCTCCCCTTGGGGAAGCGGCTGGGTCCGGTCGGCAAAGACAAAGGTCCAGTCCCGGCGGGCCGGCCGCTGGGAGGGCTTGGCGGAAACCTCCTCGAGATCTCCCGGTTCGAGGCCGAAACGGGCCGCAACCGCGGCCTGAGCCTTGGACCGCGCTTCCTCCTCGGAGAGGGCCGCTCCCTCCCTGGCTTCCGGAAGCCTGTGAATCAGCCGGGGAACCGAGTCTGAATCGGCGACAATCACCCGGTACTCCTCGGCCCGTTCCTCCACGCTTCCTTCAAAGGTGGCATAGCGAATCCTCCAGCGCGCCCCGGGAACGTAGGAGCCGGCCAGTTGCCCGTGGGTCTCCGGGCCGGCCGTCTGCCAGACGAAGCGCCCGGCCTGGGTCGCCCCCCCTCGAACAGAGACCATCTCCCGCCAGGTCGGGGGAATTTGAACGCCTCTTTGCTCCAGCGCTTCCCGGGCGATCTTCACCGCCTGTTCCCGGCCCATTTCCAACGGGGGCACGTCGGTCTGAAATCTCGCCAGCAGGGCCCAGACCGCCAGACCTGCAATCCCGCCAAGGAGCAACCCGGAGCGCAGGGCCGGCGCCAGCGCTGGAACGCTTCGAACAGCCGGAGCATCCGATTCGACCTCGGGCGCCCGAGGCGGAGGGGGACTCCAGGACCCGTTCAATGTGTCGGACGACAAGGCGCTCCATTCCGCGGCCCGCCATCGGACCCACCCTATGGCCCCCAGGGGAACCAGGGTAAGCAGCACCACCAGGACCTGATCGACCCAGACGCCGGGGGCCGCCGACACGAACAGCGGGATGGCAAACCAGACCACGTCGAAGGCAAAGTGGAGGACGATGGCCGGCAGCAGCCCGTACCTCAAGTAGATGGCGCCGAAGAACAAGGAGGGCAGGATCAGCTCCACCACGCGGGCGTAGGCGGGTTGGGTGGGATAGGCCGCGTGGCCGGCGCCGAAAATCAGTGCCTGCAGCACCATGGCCGCTCCGATCCAGAGCGCGGGCTTCCCGAAACGGCGCCCCAGCAGGGCCGCGCCGGCCAGGGGGACGGCGCGAAACAGGCACTCCTCCCAGAAGCCGGCCTGAAGCGAGATGGCTATGGAGGAGAGCCAGGGCAGATAGGTCGCCAGCACGTCCGGCTGCAGCAGGGCATTGGAGGGGGACCACCAACCCAGCACGTTGTTGGAGAAGAAGTAGAGCGCCACCTCATACCCGAAGAAAAGCGGCACCAGCAGGTATCCGGCCACCGTATATCCCAGGACCGGCGTCGTATTGGCCACTCCCCGAGATCCCAGTTTCCAGAGCTGAATATGGTGGGGGAAAGCCTTGCGTGAGAGCGTCTCGGCGGCCATGAAGGAGAGGGTCAGCAGAATGCCCAGGGCCACGAACTGGACCAGGGCCCCCACGATCTGGTCGGCCAGGAATCCCTGGCGGGACAAGGCCGTGTCATAGTTCATCCAGGCCAGCGGCAACTGGTTGAGGGCCACCAGGCCTTGCAGAAAGGCGACCAGCAGACCCCACAAAAGCGCTTGTTTCCACAGCACCCAACCCCGGCGCAGGAGAAAAAACAGCCCTATGAGGCACCCGCCCAGGATATAGACCAACACCATGGCCACGCCTCCAACGGCCCCGATGATAGTGTTGGAAGAGCGCATTTCCTGATAGCGCCGGTTGAAGGACTCGGGCACCTTGATAAAGCGCTCGATCTCGGTGAACCGGTCCCCGCTTACCGTCAAACGCAGCCGGTAGCGAGCTTCCCCGATATCCCGGCGCCGGTGCTCGTAGACCAGCCGGTGATCGGTTCTCCCTCCGGGTTGCACCTCCTGGGCGTGCTCGACCAGCTCATAAGGCCCCAGCTCGACACCCAGGATCGCCTTCAGCCGAGTCTCGGCCAGGTTTCGACCTTCCTCGTCCGATAGAGTGGCGCCCGGCTGGTCTTCAGGCAGCGTCTCGCGAAACCCCCACAGCTCTCCGGCCGGGGTAAAGCGCATCCGGCTCTCGGTGGTTTCCTTCTCACGGAAGTGACGGACTCGCCACGTGTAGGCGGAGTAGAGGTCGCTGGCCATCACCCGGGAGAACGTCTCCTTGCCCCCACCCTCGAGCTCGATGTAATTCTGCACCTGCGAGCTCGAACCGAAGGAGGCGGCCTGCTCAAACTCCCCCGGACCCCATTGGTAGCGGCCGGCCAGTTCCCGGGCCCGCTGCAGAGCGCCGGCCCGATCCATCTGAAGATCCAGGGTGATGAGAGGGAAGGCCTCGCCAAAATAGCGATAAGCCCCCGCCAGAGAACCCAGCGAAAGCAGCACCAGCACAATCCAGAACAAAAGTCGATTGGTTTTCATGGGCAAGTGTTTGGATCCAGGGTCGATTGAATGATCAGGGCTTTCCCCGGGCTCACGCCTGGCACGCTCGCGAAGCCTCTGCGATTATGCCATACGGCCAGCCAAATGCCAGCCGGAGTCCGCTAGCCTGCGAAACATATGTCCCATGCTATCGGCAGAAGGTGCGCCATGAGACCTGCCGGAAGCCCTCAAGCGCTGGAACGCCGTCGCCAACGCGGAGTTCTACCCGTGCCGCTGATATGGACTCACGGGGTGTGATGTTCGCCCCCCACCGGCTCGAATGCGGGCTTCGCCCTGGTCTTGCCGACTCCCCCTCGACGGGGGGAGTGATAGCCACGAAGAAAAAGAGATATCCACGAAGTCACACGAAGAACGACGAAGGGCCACTAAGGGCTTTGGCGCGTATTCCCATTCTCAGCCAATCCCCCGGGCCCCAGCCGGTTCGAGGGTCCAATCACTCCCCTGAGGGGGAAAAGCGATGTCATGAGATGACGACTTCCTGGGAGCGCGGGCGTCCCGCCCGCACCAGACCGGGCACAGCTACACCTATCTCCCCCACTTCCATGTACCCAATGACTCCCCCTTTGAGGGGGATCCACCAAGCGACGGCTGATGCGGTGGGGGGTGGAAGCCGATTTCCTTCAGTCTTTCTTCGTGTGTCTTCGTGGTCCTTCGTGTCCCTTCGTGGATAACTCTTTTGTGGATACCGCGTCGTTCCGAGAACCAACGTTTCCGACCATTGGCGAGAAATGCAGGCTGGACAAAGTTATTTCCGCGGGCATATTCTTGCAGAGCCGCCGGCGCCGCCGGCGCGAGGAAAGGACAGAGACCGTTGGCAGGTACGTCCAAGGCTGTTCAGATCCGGATGCGGCTTTCAACGGCGCTCTGCAGCTATGCCGGCTGCCCCTCGGAACTGGTGTTGGCGGCCGCCACCGTCGGCTCTTCCCTGCGGCAGCTTGAGGCAACTCATCCTCGGCTGTATCGCTCCATCTGCCGGGAGTCGGGCGCCATTCGCCCCCATGTCAACCTGTTCCTCAACAGCGACCCTGTCGGCGAGCTGAAGGGGTTGGACACCCGGCTTCAGTCAGGCGACCTCCTCACGGTTCTGCCCGCGGTTTCAGGAGGTGCCTTGTGCCGGAACGCGTGATTCTCTCGGTGGGGACCAAGAAGGGTCTTTTTGTGGCCGAAGCGGCCAGGAATCGCAGCGGGTTTGCCTTGCGAGGACCTTTCGGAGCCGGCGCTCCCGTTGATGCCACCCTGATCGACGGGCGCAGCGCCCCCCGCATCTATGCATCGAGCCGCAATATGTTTTTCGGAATGAAAATTCTGGTCTCTACCGACCTGGGCCGGAATTTCCGGGAGACCCGGTCGGCACCTGCCTTCGCCAAGGAGGACGGGCGCACTCTGACCAACGTCTGGGTGCTGCAAGCGGGCGGCCGGGAAGGAGAGCTGTGGTCGGGGGTTGAACCGGCAGCGCTCTTCCGCAGTCAGGATGGCGGGGACTCCTGGGAGATGGTCGCCTCCATCAGCAACCACCGGCACGCCCGCCACTGGGAGCCCGGCGGCGGCGGTCTCTGTCTGCACACCATTCTCCGCTCGGAAAACCGGGTGCACCTGGGAATCTCGACCGGAGGCCACTACCTGAGCGAGGATGGAGGTGAAACCTTTGCCGCCTCCAACCGGGGAATCGCGGCGGCGTTCCTGCCCGATCCCTATCCGGAGTTCGGCCAGTGCGTCCACAAGATCGCCAGCCACCCCGATACTCCAGAAAGACTCTATATGCAGAATCACGGCGGTTTTCCCGAGCATCCCGGCATCGGCGTCTTGCGCAGCGACGATTACGGTCACACTTGGCGGCCGATCGCCGCGGGGCTTCCCTCCGATTTCGGGTTGCCGATCCTCACCCATCCCCACGATCCCGATACGGTCTACGTCATGCCCCTGGAAGCCATGACCCGCACTTGTCCCGGAGGCGCCCCCGCGGTCTGGCGCAGCCAGAACGGCGGCGGCTCCTGGAACCGGCTGGATCGGGGACTTCCCGAGAAAGAGAGCTACTTCACCGTCCTGCGGGATGCCATGGACATCGACCGGCTGGCCTCGCCGGCGCTTTACTTTGGAACCACCACCGGCCAACTCTGGATCGGCCGAGACGGCGGGGAAGATTGGAGCTGCCTGTTCCATTCGCTCCCGCCCATCCACTGCCTCAAGGCCGCGGTGGTGTGACAGGGTCAAACATGGGCACAGGAAACGTGGAAGAGATCTCAGAAAAGAGCGGACACCAGGACACCGTGGAGTCCCTGCTGAACGACCTTCGCGCGCTTCAACACATGCTCGATGAGGGCGTGATCGAGTCGTCGCCGCTGCGGGTCGGCGCCGAGCAGGAGCTTTTCCTGGTAGACGGCAATTGGCAACCGGCCCCGGTTGGCCCCCAGATTCTGGCGGAGAGTCAGGACCCCCATCTCACTCCCGAGCTGGGGCGCTTCAACCTGGAGTTCAACTGCGATCCCCTGGAACTTCGAGGGGACTGCCTGACCCAACTGGAGAAACAACTGAACCGGTCGATCGCCGGCGTGGCCGCACTGGCGGAGCGTCACGGAGCCGCCATCCTGCTGACGGGCATCCTGCCCTCCCTGACCCTTTCCCAACTCAAGCGCCGGAACATGACTCCCAAACGCCGTTACGAACTTCTGTGGGAAGCGGTGAAAAAACTTAGGGGAGACAGCCATCAGCTCTACATCAAGGGAATCGACGAGTTGATGCTGGAGAGCGACACCGTCATGCTGGAGGCCTGCAACACGGCCTTTCAGATCCACTATCAAGTGCCCCCCGACCGGTTTTCCCAGCTCTACAACATCGCTCAACTGGCGACGGCTCCGGTGCTGGCGGCTGCCACCAATTCTCCCTTCCTGCTGGGGAAGAGACTCTGGAAAGAAACTCGTATCGCTCTGTTCGAGCGCTCCATCGACACTCGGCGGCCCTCGCCCCACGTCCGCAGCTCCAGGTCTCGGGTCAGCTTCGGCGACCAGTGGGTCCGCCACTCGGTGCTGGAGATCTTTCAGCAGGACATCGCCCGTTTCCGGGTTCTGATGACCCACGAGGGCGCTGAGGATCCCTTTGAGGTCCTTTCCCGAAAGGAAGTGCCCAGGCTCGAGTCCCTCAGCCTCTTCAACGGCACCGTCTACCGCTGGAACCGTCCCTGCTATGGAGTCTGGCAGGGAAAGCCCCACCTGAGAATCGAGAATCGGGCGCTGCCGGCGGGACCCTCGGTGGAGGACGAGGTGGCCAACACGGCTTTTTTGTGCGGTCTCATGACCGGCATGGCCCAGGAGCATGAGGACATTACACGTCTCATCTCCTTCGAGAAGGTCAAGGCCAACTTCTCGGTTGCCGCTCAATCCGGGCTGGATGCGCAACTGTACTGGCTGGGTGAAAAAGTCCTGCCGGCTCCCGAGCTGATTCAAGGCCAACTGCTGCCCCTGGCCCGGCAGGGACTGCGCCACTGCGGGATCCACGCCGCCGACATCGAACGCTTCCTGGAGGTGATCCGTCAGCGGGTGGAGAGTCGGCAGACAGGGGCCGACTGGCTGCTGAAGTCCTGCTCCCAAATGAGTGGCGACCGCCTCAAGGGCAGTGCGCTGGTGGCCGTGACCGCGGCCACCTACCGGCACCAGCAACAGGGACGCGCCGGGCACTCCTGGCCGCTGGCGGAATTGGAGGAAGCCGGAGACTGGAGGGCACACTATCAGCGGGTGGAACAGTACATGAGCGTGGAGCTGTTCACCGTCCATCCCGAGGACCCGGTCGATCTGGTGGCCAATATCATGGACTGGGAGCGGGTGAGGCACGTGCCGGTGGAAGACGACCAGGGCCGCCTGGTGGGTTTGGTCTCCTACCGCTCGGTGCTGAAATGCTTCAGCCGACAAGGGTTGAAGAGCAAGCAGGAAAGGGTCCGCGCCATCATGAAGTCCGACCCGGTCACGGTTCCTCCCGAGACCTCCAGCCTGGAGGCCATACGATTGATGCGGCGCCGAGGCATCGGGTGTCTCCCCGTGGTGCAGGACGGGCGTCTGGTCGGCATCGTCACCGAAAGCGATTTTCTTGGGATCTCAAACACCCTGCTCGAGCAGCAATTGAAGGAGTGATCGAGTCTCTCAATCTCACCCGCAGTCCCCACTGCATGGGATGGGTCGAAGACCCGGCCTTGAATCGTCTCTTTCGGCGCCCGCTGCCGGCTGCTCCGGTTCGAAAGGGGACCCATGGCAATCACACCAAAGGCCGTCAACCGCCGAGCCTGGCTGGCCAGCGCCGTTTCTCTGAGCTCGCTGCCCCTGGCTGCCTGTCTGAGTCGCCCGTCGAAGAATGCCGAAACCACCGCCACGGACTTTTCCCGCTCCTTCTGTTATTACATCCCCAAGAACCGAAAGATCTGGGTCCGCATCCAGATCGAATGCCGGTGCGAGGTCTTCGACCGCTCCAGGGGCCGGTCCGACGAATACTTCCTGACCGTCCGGACCCAAACCGGCCTGAGGACAAACCCGCCATCCGACCACCTCGATCCGGGATACGACTTCTGGATGATATTTTCCAGGCGGCACGTGTTGATCCGGCGCGTCCATACCTCCTCCTACAACCTCAATCCCAGCCGGCCGGGAGTGGCCCGCTTCCATTCCAGCGGTTGGCGCCTTCAACCCAGTCCGGCCAGATTGCTGGCCTCCGGGAAGGACATCCGTGAGGCCATTCAATCCTGGCGTCCCCTGGTGGCCCGAAGCGAATTCGTGGGGGACGATCCTTCGCGAGGTTACCTGATCGAGTACCCGGTGAAATGGGCTGACGGAAACCCGGACGACACCTTCCGCGTCGAGACCGGCCCGGTGGTCCTGCTGGACCCCCAACGATTGGAAGTGGGTCGCAGCCTGGAATTCGATGATTTTCAGTGGGCCTACCTCGACTACCGCTCATTCGATCGGGTGCGCTGTTTCCTGGAGAAGCCGACCTCCATTCTTTCGGGCGCCACCTACCAACCCCCTGACCGCCTCCCTCGTCGACATCCGGCTCTGACGGACGAGCAGGTTGATCAAATCAGCGACCGCCTCTTTAGCGGGTGGCAACCGCCCCTGCCCCCCGACCGATTGCGGAAGCTGTTTCAAACCGATCGCTATTCAGCCGTCGGCCATCGATCGGTATCCACCACCCTTTACGCACTCGATTCGCGGCCTGGTGAACCGACACCGCACAGGGAGAGTTTTCCCGAAGCCGAAGAGACTGCGTCCTGAGAGGAGGCTCCCCATGAAGACCCACCCTCTGCGTTGTCTGCTGGCGACGGCGATGCTGTGTGCTCCGGCCTGTTTTCCGGAGCCCGGCGATTCGGATACCGACCGGTCCCGGCCGGGGCTCTTCGAACAGACCGACGTGTTTGTCGCCGGTCAGGACGGTATTGCTGAATTTCGCATCCCGGTGCTGCTGACATCCACCAAGGGGACATTGCTGGCGTTCTGCGACGCCCGGGTGGAAAGACCGGGAGACCCGCCCAACAACATCGACCTGGTCATGAAACGGAGCACCGACCAGGGCAGGACCTGGGGACCGCTCCGGGTGTTGCTGGACGTTGGAGAGGGCGCCACGGCCGATTCCTGCGGACTGGTTGACCGGAAGACGGGCACCATCTGGGTATTCACCGTCTACTGTCCCGTGGGGGTCGGCACCAGTACGGCCAAGCCGGGACTGTCGGGCGATACCTTCATGTACTGGGCCATCAAGAGCACCGACGACGGCCGAACCTGGTCGGACAAGATCGACCTCACACCCATGTTCAAGAAGCCCGAGTGGAACTCCGGGTCCCCCGGGCCCGGCAAGGGCATGCAGATGCGAAGCGGCCGCCTGATCGTCCCCAAGTATTTTGTGAAGGATGGCTACGCGGCCTCTCACGTGGTCTTCAGCGACGACCACGGAGAGTCCTGGACGATCGGCGGCGAAGCTTTCACCAACGGCACCGCCAACGAGAGCCAAGTGGCGGAGCTGAGCGACGGAACCCTGTTGTTGAACATGCGAGGGACCGAGGGGAACCGGCGCAGAATCAGCAGAAGCAGCGACGGGGGGATGAGCTGGTCGGAGGTCAGCCTGGATCCGGCTCTGGTCGAGCCTCGCTGCCAGGCCAGCCTCTCGTACTTCACCAACCGGCTGGAGCACGACAGAAACCGGCTGCTCTTTTCCAACCCGGCCGCCATCGAGCGCAGGAACATGACGGTTCGTCTCAGCTACGATGAGGGACGCACCTGGCCAGTCTCCCGGCAGGTTCATGCCGGACCGTCCGCCTACTCCTGCCTGACGGTGCTTCCCGACATGACGGCCGGCTGCCTCTACGAGAGAGGCGACCAGACCCCCTACGAAAAGATCACCTTCGCCAGATTCGACCTGGAATGGTTGACCCAGGGCAAGGAGAGCCTGACAGGGAGCGGAGAGTCGCCCTGATTGGGCCCGGAGGATTCATCTGGCGGAGCCACCGTAATCGGAGGCCGCTGGGAGCCTGCGCCATCCGCGGCTTCGCCCCTCTTCCTGAAACCACGACACGGCAGGACGAATGGATTTTTGAAAGATCGTCTCCGGGCGCCAGCCCGGGGTTCCAGTAAGCCACGAATGCGGCGTTCGCATGGTGCCGTGGGCGTAAGCCGGGCGCAAGCCATTGGAACACGATAGCTCCATCCCCCGAGCCGCGTCGGCGGCAGCAGCAATCATCCCTGGTGTTCGATCTCAAACACGCCAGGGCGCGCCCAGCGCAGTCTGTACCCTGAAGGCTCCCCAAAATAGCGCCGCAAGATGCGAAAGACAAACCCTTTCCCAGCCGATGCCCAGCCCCCCGGTGGGACATGCGGGTTAACCGCGACGGTCAAGCCGGCTGACCATGGAATGGAGTGTCGGGCAGCCCCCCTACTCCCGGGCCGGCAGGTAGGCCCCGTCGCCGCTGCGCTCTCCCGGGGCCCCTCCGTCGTTGACCACTCCGTAGGCCAGGAAGGGGTTCTCCCCCGACACCTTCAGGATTCGGATATACCCTTGCCGGGTTCCCGGGGCGTAGCTGCCTAGAATGCCGTTGATCTGATGCCAGCCCCGGGCGGGGATCGGCTTGGTCACCACCGTCTCTGCCAGCATCCCCGTCTCTCCGTCGTAGATCTCCAGATGGAAGACGCTGGGGCTTTCGTCCACCTCCCCGGTGTTGACCAGCGCCAGGTTGCTCCGGTTCTCCTCGTTCTGCTGCAGTCCCTCCACCCAGGCCACTTGGCTGAAAGCCTCACCGAAGGGCACCGCGTTGTAGAAGACGCTGTACTGTCCGCCTCCCCCTTCGGAGCCCGTTCTGGCCCCGATCACGATCCCGCTCATGTCTCCGTTTTCCGCCGCCGCAAACAACGGTCCCGCGTAGAAACCCCGGGTCGTGCCCAGCCCCGCCACCTCCTGGCGCCGCAACTCATCCACCACCTCCGCAACGATCTCCTGCTGGCCGCCTTCCAGCCTCATGCTGAAGGGGGCCGCCTTGCCGCCGGTCTCGATTCCCTCGGCCACAAACTGGAAATCCAGGGTCCTGGCCTCCCCCGAGAAGTTCGTCACCGTCAGCTCGCTTCGGAACTCGCTCGTCTCCACAATCACCGGCAAGGTCTGCCCCGTCCTTCCCTCCAGTGAACTCGCCGTCACCGGAAAGATGAACGAGCCGTCCGAGTTGGCCTGGTCGTTGATGACTCCATAGGCATAGAAGGGTGCCGTCCCCTCCACCCGCTCCACCTTGACGTAGCCCTGGCGGTCGCCATCCGCACTCTCCAGCACTCCCAGCACCGGCGAATACTGATGAAACCCGCCGGGCTCAAGCGTAATGTCTTCCAGCACTCGGGGACTCCTATCTGCTGCCTCTCCCGAATACACCGTAGCCCTCAGCGTGATCGCCCCCTCCTCCGGCGCTCCCATGTTCTGCAAGGCCAGGTTGGAGCGGTCCCGGCTGTTCTGCCGCAGCCCGCACAGATAGACCGCCTCGGTAAACCCCTCCTCCTCCGCTACTCCCAGGTAGGCCAGTCCCGCTCTTCCCTCGGGCACCACCGTCGTCGTCCGCACCACCGCCTCCACCGCGGAGCCCAGCTTTACCTCCACCCGTAGCGTCCCGATCCGGTTCCCCTCCTCAGGAATCGGTATCCCCAGGCCCCTCAGATAGGTGAGGGCGTCGGTCGCGATCTTCTGCCTGCCTGCAGCCAGAACGTCCGAAGCGGTCCCGCTCCCCCCTCCCTGATCGGCCGTGTAGAGGTAGTCGAGCCTCGCCTCCCGCTCCCCACGGTTGGTCAGCGTCAGTTCCGAGGTGAAATAGGACTGGTTCCGCCCCGCCGCGGACAGAATCACCGGAACGAACAACGACCCCGTCGTCAGGCGGAAGCTCCCTTCGGCCGGGTCCCCCTCGCCGCAGTCATAACTGAACGCACCTGCTCCCGACTCGGTGAACGCAAGTAACACTTCACAGGAACTCCCGTCATCGTAGGCCAGGCTCAGCGTTCCCATGTGGGGGCCCGTCCGTTGATAGGTGTAGCTGCCCGGTCGGGAGGCGCCCTCGGCCCGGGTGGCGGCTTGCTCTCCGCCCGACTCGATCTGCTCGAACCGGTTGCCTTCCCCGAACCGCAGCTCAAGACTCCCGGCGCTCCCCTCCTCACCCTCCAGCCGCAAGGTCAGACGCTCACCCTCCAGGTCCCCCTCGGTGAAGTCCGAGGGATCCTCCGGGTCCGGTTCCTCCGAGTCCGTCCTCCCTTCCCCCGGCTCCGACCATTCACCGATCCCCTCCTCGTTGACCGCCCTCACCTGCACCTCGTAGGCCGTCCCCTCCTTCAGCCCCGACAGCCTCACCTCCAGACCCGTCCCCTCGTGCCCCCCATCGCTGTAGCTTGCCTCGCCTGCCTCCCGGTAGCGCACCTCATAGTCCACGATCTCAGGCCCGCGGTTCTCCGGCTCTCTCCAGCTTACCTTCAAGCTGTCGCTGCCCTCCGCCGTCACCGCCGGCGCTGCGGGCGCCCCCGGCGGCTCCTCCTCGTCAGCCACCCGCACCCGGATCGCACGGCTCCCCTTCCGCTCCCTCTCTCCCTCACCGCTCCTTACCTCTACCACCACGATGTATTCGTTGTCCCCCGCTCCGCTCTGGGGATCGGCGCTGGCTACATCTCCCGGAGTCTCGTAGTCCGGCCCCTCCCGGAACCTCAGCTCCCCCGCCTCCACCTCAAACAGCCCCCCGTCGGCTCCCCCCGCTATCCCATACTCTGTAATCTCGTCCTGCTTGTCCTGGTCTACCGCCTCCAGTTGCCCCACCCGCGTCCGGTTCTCCACCACCTCGAACACCCCCGCGCCCGTAATCTCCGGCGGTTCCTCCTCGTCACTCACCCGCACACGGATCGCACGGCTCCCCTTCCGCTCCCTCTCCCCTTCCCCGCTCCTTACCTCTACCACCACGATGTATTCGTTGTCTGCTGCTCCGCTTGCCGGTTCCGCGCTCTCCACATCCGAAGGATCCTCATAGTCCGGCGCCTCCCGGAACCTCAACTCCCCCGTCTCCTCAACCACCCTGAACAGCCCCCCGTCCGCTCCCCCCGCTATCCCATACTCTGTAATCTCGTCCTGCTTGTCCTGGTCCACCGCCTCCAGTTGCCCCACCCGCGTCCGGTTCTCCACCACCTCGAACACCCCCGCGCCCGTAATCTCCGGCGGTTCCTCCTCGTCACTGACCCGCACCCGGATCGCACGGCTCCCCTTCCGCTCCCTCTCACCTTCTCCGCTCCTTACCTCGACCACTACAATGTATTCGTTGTCTGCTGCTGCGCTCCGGGGGTCGGCGCTCTCCACATCCCCCGGTTCCTCATAGTCCGGCGCCTCCCGGAACATCAACTCCCCGGTCGCCTCCACCGCAAACAGCGCTCCGTCCGCTCCCCCCGCTATCCCGTATCCCCCAATCTCGTCCCCCGCGTCGGGGTCCACCGCCTCCAGTTGCCCCACCCTCGTCCGGTTCTCCACCACCTCGAACGGGCCCAGGCTGGTAATCTCCGGCGGTTCCTCCTCGTCACTCACCCGCACACGGATCGCACGGCTCCCCTTCCGCTCCCTCTCCCCTTCTCCGCTCCTTACCTCCACCACTACAATGTATTCGTTGTCTGCTGCTCCGCTTGCCGGTTGCGCGCTCTCCACATCCGAAGGATCCTCGTAGTCCGGCGCCTCCCGGAACATCAACTCCCCGGTCGCCTCCACCGCAAACAGCCCCCCGTCCGCTCCTCCCGCTATCCCGTACCCCTCGATTTCGTCCCCCTCGTCCGGGTCCACCGCCTCAATCCGTCCTACCCGCGCCGTGTTCTCCGCTACCTCATACGCCCCTGCGCTGGTGATCTCCGGCGCCCGGTTCAGCCCGCTCATCCGGAAGCTCCCCTGTCCCCCCAACCGTCCGCCGCAGCGGTAGCTGTAGCTGCCCGTTCCCACTCCCCTGAAGGTCAGCCGCAGCTCGCAGGACTCTCCCCCGTCGTAGTCCAGCCTCAACTCCCCCGTGGTCCGGCTGGTGTAGCGGTACCCGTAGCTCCCCAGGCGGGTCCCCGTCACTTCTCCTTCCCCGTCCAGTTCGTCTTCCTCAAAGCGCAGCCCCGCTCCAAACCGCAGCCTCAGCCTCCGCGGGGAACTCCCAAACGGCCCCCCCTCCAGGCTGGCCTCACTCCCCTGCAGATCCTCCGCTCGGAAGTTCGACCAATAGGCCCGGTCCAGCAACATCACCGCCTCCACCGCCTCCGACACCCGTCCCTCGCCCACCAAGTTGACCGCACGCAGCTCAAAGACATAGACCGTCCCGTTGCCAAGCTCCCCCACCGTAAACCCCGAGGCGTTGACCTCATCCGGGGCGCTGTCCTCGATCGGAGTCCACTCGCCGAACTCTCCCCGCCCCTCCTTCAGCCGGTACTCATAGCGCAGGATCGGGGTGTCCCCGTCACTCTCGGGCGGACTCCACTCCAGCCGCACCATTCCGTCCCCGGGCATGGCCGCCAAGCTCATCGGCGCTTCCGGAGGAAACAGCAGGCCCCCACCGCCACCGCCACCGCCGCCACCGCCACCGCCCGGCGACGGCGGCCTCGGCGTGGCCTGCACCGTCTCCGCCCCGCCCTTGCCCATCGCATTGACCGCCCGCACCTCGAAGACATATTCCCGGCCGTTGACCAGGTTCCTCACCGTCACACTCCGAGTCCCCGCCGCCACCTTCTCCCACTCGCTCCACGCCTCTCCTGCGGGTCCAAACCGATACTCGTAGCGGATGATCTCAGAGCCTCCGTTATCCGTCGGCCGGCTCCAGTTCAACCTCACCGACCCGCTGCCCGAACTCGCCCGCAGACCCATGGAGGAAATCAGCTCAGGCGCCCCCGGCGGCGACACCCTCACCTCCAACATTGCTTCCTCGTTGGGCTGGCCACTTGCGACCGACGTCACTGTGTCGGCAGGCACACTGAGGCTTAGCGTGTAGCTGTGGGCCACCCGGTCGGTCCACGGAGTCACCGTGGTGGTGAAGATCCGGTCGTCGGTCGTCTCGGGGACCCCGATCCCCGGATCGCAGAAGATCGTGTTGTTCTGATCGTCCATGCATTCAGGGTCTCGCTTCGAGTCGACGTCGTTCCCGCTGAACCCCGTCACCGGTTCCGAAAAGCTGAACCGCACCCTGAACGCCCCCGATACCGGCGGCTCGGCGCCGCTCGCCATCTCGACCGTCAGCGGCGTCACCGTCATCCCCTCTCCCAAGGGCGACCAGTCACCCGTCCCCTCGTCGTTGGCCGCTCGGACCTGTACCTCATAGACGGTTCCCTCCTTGAGGTCCGAAAGCGTCAGCGTGCGCCCCGGCCCTTCATGCAGGGCGTCAGTGAAGGGCCTCGTGCCTTCTTCCCGGTACTGCACGTCATAGTCGGTGATGGCAGGGCCCGTGTTGTCGGGTTCGCTCCAGCTCACCTGCAGACTGCCGGCCGTCTCTCCCGAAAAAGTGGGTGCTTCCGGAACAGCAGGCGGTTCCGGCTCGTCAGTCACCGTGATTGTGAGCATCTGCTCCGCCGTCAGTTCCCTGGCTCCCGCTCCGCTCCTCACTTGAACCGTCACTACGTACGCGTTGTCCCCGGCCCCGCTCACCGGAGCCGTGCCGGCTGCGTCTGCAGGGTCCTCGTAGTCCGGCGCCTCCCGGAAACTCAACTCGCCCGTATCGGAGGCGATCGCAAACTGCCCCTGGTCGGCCCCGCCCACGATCGCCCAGCCCGTCACCTCGTCCCCCGGGTCGCTGTCCCTGGCCGCCAACTGCCTCACCAGCGCCTGGTTCTCCTCGACACCGAGCGGTCCCCGGGTGGTGATCTCCGGAGCCGTGTTGGGGGCATCGGTGGTGTTGGTCACCGACCGGTTGCTCAGCCCCCGTGCCTCGTTGCCCACCGCATCCCGGATCGGGTTCGCCCCCACCCCCGTCGGAACCGTGTAGCTCACCCGGATCCCCGTATCTCCGTGCTCCACCGCCGGGTTCAGAAACAGCGTCAGCACGCTCCCGCTTACCGACACTCCCGTTACGCTTCGCCCGCTGCCTCCCACCTCCACCGTGAAGTCCCCCGTCGCCGGCCTGGAGCCTTCGTCGAGCGCCTCCCCGTAGGTCAGCGCCAGCGACGCCCCATCCACCGCCGCGCTCACAAACGCCGGCCGCACCCCGTCCACCCGGTGCCCCGCTTGCGGCGCCAGCGCCCCGTGGGCCAACTCCGCCGCATTGTCGGCCTCGTCCTTGATCGTCCCGCCGTTCAAGGCGATGCGGCCGGCCTCGATACTGACCCCGCCTGTGTCTTCGTCCCCATCGGCCACCTCATAGCCGAACACCAGCGCCGCCGTCCCCGTGCCTCTCAGGTAGCCGGCCGTTCGGTTCCTACTCCCTACTCTCAACCTTAACTGTGGCGTCCCCTCCACCTCCACCGTCTCGCTGAACTGCACCCTCACCTCGATCCGGTCCCCCGCCGCGTAGATCTGATCAAACCCCGGGTTCGAACTGATGGCCAGCCTGCTCACTGCCGGCGGGGTGGTGTCGGGCGTCTCGTTGGTCACTCGCACCTGGCTCAACGCCTCCGCCTGGTTGCCCGCCACGTCCCGGATCTTATTGGTCCCCGGTGTGTAGCTCACCTGGATCCCCGCCTCCAGGTGCTCGGCCGCAGTATCCAGGGTCAGCACCACCGTGCTGCCGCTCACCGTAACCCGAGTGACCGTGCGCGCCCGATCCCCTCCCGTCACCGTGAAGTCCCCTGCCTCCGGGGGTGAACTCCCGCCCAGGGGCTCCGAGTAGGTCAGCCTCAGCGTCGTTCCGTTGACCACCGCTGCGTCGCTCGCGGCCAGCACCGGCCTGACCCCGTCCACCTTGTGCCCCGCATCGGTCGCCACCGCATCATGGTCCAGTTCGGCATCATTGTCCGAGCCGTCTTTGATCGTCCCCCCGTTCCGGTCGATGCGGCCGGCAGCAAGGCTCACCCCGTCGGTGTCCAGGTCGCCGCTCGCCACCGGGTAGGCGAACACCAGCGTGTCGCTGTTCGAACCGCGGTCGTAGGTCGCCAGCTTAGTCTGCGTCCCCACCGTCAGGGACAACCGCGGCAGCCCCGTCACCGCCACGGTTTCATCGAACGTCACCCCCGCCTCGATCACCTCGCCGATCGCATAGGTCCGGTCCGGCCCCGGGTTCGAGTTGATCTCGACCATGCTGACCGTCGGAGCCGTGGTGTCTTTGGCGATTCTGAGTATGCGGTCCGCGCCGCCGCCGTTCGAAGTGGTCACATACAGGGCTCCGTCAGGACCCAACATCGGGGTTCGCAGCCGGCCGAATGTGCCGTCCAACTCGGGTACGATAACCTGACTCACAAAAGCGCCGTCCGGGGTGAATTCGAACAGTCGCAGCTTGCTATCCCTCAGCGTGGCCACCGCCAGTCGTCCCTCCCAAACGCCCCACTGCTCGCCCTTGAGGAAGATGCCGCCGCTGTTGGCCAGGGTCGTTGACCCCGACGACCACTTGGCCTCAACGGCGTCGGGGAACTTCTCAAGGTCGGTCATGGGAACTTCCAACTCATTGTATGGGGGATCCCCGGCGTCGTTGGGCACGGGATCCCAGCCGTAGTTGCCGCCTGCGACCAACAGGTTGATCTCGTCATCCACCCTCGGACCGTGCTCGACCGACCACATCTGGCTGGTGCCGGGACGGAGAGCCAAGCCCTGCGGGTTGCGGTGGCCATAGGTGTAGACCAACGACCCCGGGAACGGGTTGTCCATCGGCGCGGCGCCTGTGGCAGGGTCGACCCGCAGGACTTTCCCGCCAAGCGCACTCAAATCCTGAGGGACCGTCCCGGTTCCCGCATCCCCGACCGCGATCCACAAATATCCCTCAGGCCCGAAGCGCATTCGCCCGCCGCCGTGAAAACCATCGGATCGGACGAGGATATCTTCGACAAGGGGGTCGGCGACTCGGGTGGCTTCGGTGTAGGTCGAGTTGATGGTCCAGGCGATCACCTGGACTTCGGGTCCGGTGTGGCCCTGGCAGGTGTAGAACCGTCGGTTGACAGCGAAATTGGGATCGACAACGATGCCCATCAACCCGGTCGTCCTCCCGGCAAACAGGTCGCTGAGATCTGCGGTGACGGTCTGGACCGTGCCGTCGGCGAGTCGACTGCTCAGCACGCCCCCCCGCTGGGTGAACAGCATCGTCCCGTCGGGCGCGAAGGCGATGCCCCAGGGGATGGTCAGGTCGGAGACGAGGGTGTCAACCTGGAGATCGGGCGGGGCGATCTCGCTGCTGCTTACCCCCTGCGCCTCCTTGCCGTCACCCTGCGCATCGTTGTAGGACACGGTGGCTCGCAGGTACATTTCTTCATCGTCGCTGGACGGCGTGTAGCTGGCCGAGGTGGCGCCGCCGATGTTCGTCCATCCCGTGCTGCGGTTCGAAGACTTGGCCCATTGCCAGGCCGTGCTGTTCACACCGTCGTCCGGATCGCTCAATTTCGCCCTGATGGCAGACCCGACTTGGGAGAAGCTGACCGTTCCGGCTTCTTCCAGGTTGCGCACGCTGACGGTGATCGTCTGCTCTGCCGTCAGCGCCCGATCGGCCGTGCCGCCGGTCGCCGTCACGGTCACGACGTACTCGTTGTTCCCCGCCTCGTTGAGGGGATCGGTGCTGGCGACATCCGCCGCCCTCTCGTAGTTCGGCGGGACCTTGAAGGTCAGCGCGCCCGTGGGTTCGCCGATATCGAACTTCAAGGAGTCGGCGCCGCCGGTGATCGCATAGCTGACCCCGTCGACGCTGTCCGGGTCCGCAGCAACCACCGTGGCTGCCGCCGTCCGGTTCTCGTCCACCTCGAAGCTCGTGCCGCTGGTGAACGACGGCGCGGTGTTGACCGACTGGCGAGTGAAGGTCAGGGTCGCGATCGGCTCGTTCGAGAACTTGCCGATCCCCCGGAGACTGGTGATGGTTTCCTGCGGCGAGGTCGCGGAGTTAGTCAGGGAGAACTCGGTCCCTTCCTCGGTCCCGGCGTCCCACGGATACAGGTTTACCGTCTGCGATGGGAGCCAGTCTCCCGGCGCATCCAGCAGGGACAGCCCGGAAACACCCACGAACCAGTCCGGGCTCGGCGCCACCATGGAGAGCAGGGTGACCCGGGGATGGTCGGTGGTGAGCGTGACCGTGCTGATGGTGGATGAGCTCGTCGGGCCGATGTTGCCGCCGCTGCCCTGAAGAACGCTGAGCGCGTCCGGCGTGGCGTCGTTGACCTCGTTCGCCAATGTGGACGTTCCGCCGAGCTCCGCCATGGACTCGACCCCGGCGCTGGCCATGCCGCCCTCCCTCAGGAAGGTCACGCCGGCGTTGTGAACCCCGCCGATCAGGGTGGTGAAATGCGCTCCGGATGGAAGGCCGCCGGAGGTGACGGTGGTGGTCCAGGCGCCCTGGAAGGTCACGCTGTAGATGGCTGTCGACTCGACCGCGGCCACCGGATCGCTCGCCGTCGGGTCCAGCCACATATTGGGCAGGGCCGTCGCCGCTACCAGGCGACTGCGGGTCGCCTCGCCGCCCGTGACCACCGCCGCCACCTGGTAGGTGTAGGTTGTGCCGACGGTGACGTCGGTATCGGTGAAGGTCAAGCCGCTGAGGCCCTCGCCGAGGGTCTCGGAGGTGGCGCCGTCGTCGCGGGAGAGGGTGTAGGTGACGTTTGGAGCCGGGGTCCAGTGGGTCGCGTCCACCGCGGTCCATTCCAGCACCACCTGTCCGCCACCGGCCGTCGCCGTCAGGGTCGGGCTTTCTCTAAGCTGATGGCCGAATTCCTGCCAGCTCGCCGACCCTTCCCCATCGATGTTCGCCTTCAGCGCCGGGTACTGGCTGGTGGCGCCGAAGTGCCAGGGGTCGTCGTTCACGTTATTGCCGTCGAGGTCCGCGTTCCAGCTCTGATAGATGCCGCTGTAGCCCGCGGGCGTCTGCAACTGCGCCGTGGTCTTACCTTCGCCGGAGCTCCCTGTCGTGAGGCCTGACGTGCTCGTGTCCCAGTAGCTGGCCGTGATCGTGCCACCGAGGTTCCTGCCGACCAGACCGCCGACCTCGCTGTCGCCCGACACCGGGCCGGTAGCGTAGCTGGCCGTGATCGTGCCGGAGCTGAAGTTCCTGCCGACCAGACCGCCGACTTCGCTGCTGCCCGACACCGGGCCGGTCGCGTAGCTGGTGGTGATCGTGCCGGAGAAGTTCCTGCCGACCAGACCGCCGACCTCACTGCTGCCCGACACCGGGCCGGTCGCGTAGCTGGCCGTGATCATGCCGGAGCTGAAGTTCATGCCAACCAGACCGCCGACCCCGCTGTTGCCCGACACCGGGCCGGTCGCATAGCTGGCCGTGACGACGACGCCGGCGGCGTTCTCCCCGACCAGACCGCCGACGTAGTTGTTGCCGGTTACATCCACCTCGATGACGCCAACGGCACGGATAGTGGACCACCTGGCACGGCCGAACAACCCGACCTGGTCCGCCGTGGGTCGATTGATGAACAGATGGCGGATGGTGTGTCCGTTGCCCTCGAACGTCGCCCTGAAGGGCCCGGCGTTGTCGCCGATGGGTTCCCAGCCCGCGCCGGTATTCCAGTAGGGGGTGTCGTCCGCATCAACTTGGCCGTTCCCATTGGTGTCATCGTTCGTATCGACCTGGCCATCCCCGTTGATGTCGAAGAAGTCCAGGTCGGCGAGCAGCTCATAGCCCAGGCACGACCCGCCACAGCGGAGCCGCGCGTTCGTATTGGGGAACGCCAGGGGAAACGCCGCGCGATAGGCGGCTGCGCCGGTGCTCGTGGGGGTGCCGTCGCCATACAGATCGTGACGGATCGCATCGAGCTGCGCCAGCGTCGTGATCTCGATCAGCCCGTCGTGGTCCGTGTCGTAAAACGGCATCGCCGTCTCGTTTGTCGCCGCCTGGTTGGAGAAGGCTGCCGCCTCGGTGCCCGCCGCATCCCGAATCGACCATGCTCCCGGCGTGTAGCTCAGCGTCACTTCCTGCCCGTGGATCACAGGCCCGGAAAGCAACAGCCGCAGCTCCGGCCCGTTCAGACCAAACGGCCTTTCGACCACCGGCGCCGTGTCGTCGCCGGTGGTCAAGGTGAACGCGTCCGGTGCATGGAACTGACCCTCACTCGTGTTTATATTCCCTTGCAGCGCCTCGTCATACGTCAGGCGTAGAACATCGCCGTCTACCACCGCCCCTTGCAGCACCGGCCGGACGCCGTCCACCCGGTGTCCGGCATCGGCCACCATCACCGCATGGGTCAGCCCGGCGGCCCGGTTGGCGCTGTCCCGGATCGTACCCGACAGGCTGTCGGCCGCGATGCTCACCCCGTCCGTGTCACTGTCGCCCTCGATCACCTGGTAGGAAAAGGTCAGCACGTCGCCCGCACCGCCGCTGTGCGTTGCTGGACGCACATGGCTCCCCACGGTCAGCCCGAGTTGCGGCGTTCCCGTGACGGTGACGCTCTTGTCGAAGCGCACCGTGGCTTCGATCTCGTCGCCCAGGGCGTAGATAGCGTCCGGCCCCGGATCGGAGGTCAGGGCTACCGTGCTCAGGCTCGGCGCGCCCGACACCGTGTCGTCGTCGGTGAGCGTCACCGTGGCCGTGGCCGGACTGCCGACCGTCATCCCCGACGGCAGCAGCGAGGTGTCGAACTCAAGTGCGACCGTTTCGCCGTCATCGTCGGCGCTGTCATCCACCGCGGTGACGGTGAAGGTCTGCGCGATCTCGGTGGCGGCAAAGGCAACGCTCCGCGGCGCCGCGTAGTCGTAGGCCGTGGCGCCTGTCGCTGCCGCGGACACCAGCGGAACGGAAACCGGGCGGCCGGGCGCCACGCTCAGACTGACCGTCACGGTCGCCGCCTCTCCGCCTTCGGCCGCAGTGTAGGCCGCTGAGCCGAAGGACACCGTGACTGCGGTCGGGGTTCGGAAGTTGGCCACGGTGGCGCGCGTCCGGTTGAGGGTGCGAACCGCGTCGGCCGGACCGTCCAGCGCCGTCGAGGGCTCGCTGCCGGCCACGCCCAGGGGATCTCCCCCCGGATCGGGATAGGTCTGGTCCGGGTTAGAGAAACGCAGCAACTGCTGGCACTCGAAACGGCCCTCGTTGCGACATTGATCGCCATAGGCCATGATCGTGTACCAGCGGGCGGAAGTCGGCGCGCCCGCGTCGAAGGCCCGTTGGTTGACATAGCCGTAGGCGTAGGCCGTCGCCGCCTCGTTGCAGCCTTCATCGTCGTCGGCGTCTCCGGGGCGACCGCATGCGCTCGATCGGTCGTGGGCCAAACCCATGAGGTGGCCCAGCTCATGGGCAAACGTATCGGTACCGCGGCCAAGGCGCGTCCAGGCGAAGGCGTTGGCCGCCGAGGCGTTCGACGGCGTCAAGGTCACGTATGCCCTGCCGCCCAGCCCCGAGGAACCCGAGATGATCAGCAGCACGATGTCGGCAGCGGCCTGGTCGCGGGTGGTGTGGACCTCGTCCATATGGCCGTCCGACGGATCCTGGAGACGCCCGGCAAAGTTCCCGCCATCTTCTCCGAACTCCACTTCCTCCACCGCCACCAGCGCGATGCGCTGGTTCACCCCGCTCGCCCGATAGCCCTGGTTGGTCTCCGCAGCCATGAGGTCGATCTCGGTCTTGATCGCGGCGGTTCCCCCGGCATCGTCCCGAGCGGCTGGCGTATAGAACACCGCCACGTCGATCACCGACTGCTCCGTCGGCGGACAGGTGAATCCGACGAAGGAGACATCCGCCAACCAGGTTTGAAACGCGGCATCGCCCGGCGCACACAGTTCGGTGTTGGCGATCTCCACCGTCGCCAGCGCCGACAGCTCCCGCAGGCCGTCCGGGAGCGGGCCGGTCAGGTCGACGTTGCCATTGAGCCGCAAAGATTCGAACTCGGTCAGATCGCCCAATTCGGTTGGCAGCGTCCCGCTCAGGCCGTTGCCGTCAAGTTCCAGTTCCGTAACACGGCCGTCACTGTTGGTGGTCACGCCGTGCCAGGTAGACAACGCTTGGGCCGTTCCCCAGTTCGTGTTGGTTATCCAGTTCGCTCCGTCCGTGGCGTTGTACAGCGCCTCCAGCGCCGCCTTATCGGTGGCGACACTCCCTTGCTGTGCACGCGCGCTGGGCGTCAGGCACAGCAGGACCGCTAGCCCATCTTTAACAAGGCTTCCAATCACACGCTTATTATCAACAGGTTACAAAGGCAGAAACGCGCAAGTGGCACTACAAACGCGTTGAAACTGGCGATTGGGGGGGAGTCAGACGATCATCTTGCGGACCCCTCCGGGAGAGGGATCGATGCCCAAGGCGTCGTAGATGGCCTTCTGATCCGTCTCTGCCCGAGTGGCCTTGCGTACGTGCAAGGTCCGCCCGTCCCCACGCCGGAAAGTCACCGTGACCCGCTGCTGTCCTTCCAGGATGCGCCGCAGCGTGGTCCAACTGGAGGGGTCGCCCCGCTGCTTGAGGCGTTTGCGGATGACCTGCACCAGTTGATAGGCGATGACCGTCAGGAACAGGTGGCCTTCCGACCGCACCGGCTTGTGATGGTAGATGGGGCGCAGACCCAGTTCGGATTTCAGGGAGCGAAACACCGCTTCCACGTCGGTGAGAGTGGTGTAGGTGCGCCACAGGCTCTCCTCATCCCAGTCGGTCTGGTTGCTGCGCAGGCAGTAGACCCCCGGATGGGTGGCCATCGAGCCCTGGCGGGGGTGGTGCTTCCAGGTCAGGGCCGTCGCCTTCTGGCCGCTCTCGTCGGTGAGGACCTCGATGGTGTAGTGTTGAGCCACCCCGCGGCTCTTCTCCTTCAACCGCCCGATCCTCTCCCGGACCTTCTCGATGCCTTTGTGAGACCGCGGCCGTGAGAGTCCCTGGGAGAGTCGGGTCAGCCCCTGCTCGAAACGCCGGCTGAAGCGCTCGAGGATGCCTCGCTCCTTCTGAGCCCGCTGCTGGGAGCAGCAGTAGAGACGCACTTCCCGGCCGTCGTCGGAGACCTTCTTGTGGAGCTGTAAGGTGGCTTTGGAAGCCGTCTCCACCGTCACGGCCGCCTCAGGGTCGAACTGCCGGTGGCCTTGGCGGCTGGCCACCAGGTAGCGGTACCCTTCCTCCCTCAACCACTGGATGCGATCCTCGGTCGCCACCCCCCGATCCATCACCACCAGCGCCCCCCGGGGCGCCTCGAGCGCCTCCAGCATCCCGGCCAGCGTCTTGTGCTCATCCACCCGGCCGGCAAAGACCTTCGAGCGGCGCACAAACCCGGCCCCGTCCAGCACCAACCCCAGCGTCAGCAGCCGACAGTCGCTGCGCTTATCCTTCGAGTGCCCCCGCTGGGCCTTGGGTTGACGGCTGGCCGCCCCTTCAAAGAAGGTGTTGGTCAGATCGAACAGGGTGACGGTCGGCTGCAGATCGAACAGGCCCATGGCCCGGGTGAACAGGCGGGTCTCGATGGCCTGGCGGTGTCTCATCAGCGCGTCTGAGGCGCGATACATCTGCATCAGACTCAGGGTCTGAAAGTCGAAGTCCAGCAACTCGCCCAAGCCGCTGCGGCGGCCGAGCCAGCCCCAGGTGGCCCGTTCCGAGCCGGGACGGGCCAGACGGCCCACAATAGCCCCCACCGCCGCCGCCCGCATCGGTCCATTCAGCCCCAACTCACCCAGCAGGTCCCCCAACCCCAACTGCTCCAGCGCCCAGCAGCCCACCTGCTCCACCCCCACACTGCGCGGACGGGTCAACTCCACCGAATCCACCTCGACCGTCTGCAGATCCTCTGACGAGGCCTCCCCACCGGCGCCGGTCACGTCGGCTTCGCCCTCAAGCAAGCGCTCGGCCATGCGTTGGGCTTCCTCCTCCAACTGGGCCGACCCTTCCGGCCACAGGGGCAACTGACCGCTGAGGATCTGATCCAGGCGGCGGCACAGCAGGGGCCAGTCGTCACGGGGGATGGCGAAGTGGCGTCCGAGGTTGAGGAGGGTCTGCTGGCGGACCTTGCCTGAGACGCGATGGGAGCGGACGAGGCGATGGGTGAAGTAGGTCTGGCCGGAGGAAGTGGAGCGGGTCTGGGTACGTCGGATGAACATGGGAGGGACCCTACCAGAGGGGGTCGAGGGGGTCAAGTCCCTCCCATACGATTATGGCACTACATTCAGTCCTCCAACCAAGAATCAACAACTTACAGGTGATTTTGGGCCAAAATGAGGGTAAAATACCCCAAACTGCCCGTTCCTATGTTAAAGATGGGCTAGCAACAGGGTGAAAGGATGAGCAGGACGGGGCATCTTTGGAGACGTGTGTTACAGATTGGCCATAAGAATGAACTAAGAATAAACTAATGAGAGGTTGTAGATGCCAGGGCAACGAGGCATCATCGGGAGGGGGGCTTCAGACGGCCGCCCTCGCCCTCCGGCTTCAGCACCTCGCAGTCCAGAGGCGGCTCCTCTACTTCGCTGACAGCGTACCGTCCGCCGCCCAGCGGTCGAATCCGGTACGTCCCACCCAGCGTCCGCACCGTGCCGGCGACCGTCTCGCCGTTGACCACCAGCGTCAGCGTGCCCGGCGGCTTGCCAACGAGCCGGCCCGAGATCGAATAGCCGCCCGAAAACGTCGGCGCTGTCCGCTCGACGATCCCTGTCAACACGACATCCTGGAAGAGATTCAAGGTCAGGGTGGCATCCGACGCGGGCGCCGCGTCACGCTTGCCGATAGGCGGGGATACGGCTTTGGTGTGAACGCGGAGGCGGGGGAGCACGGATGCGGCTGCCCGGGCGCGCTGGAGCCGGCCCAAGTCAATCGTCACCACCCGACGGCGCACCGTCGCCGCGTCGAGCGAGGCAAGCGCGGGCGAATCCAGTTGCGCCACCGCGCGATTGACCGCGGAAAAGAGTCCTCTGCGCTGTGCCTCGACCTCTACTGGTGCCAGCCACGTGAGCCCAATGACAAAAACCGCTATGATGTATCGTTCGCTTGTCCATGACATGGCACGTTCCTCCTTTGCCCATCCTGGTGCCCCGGTCTCTTGCCGATGGCGTTCCAATGGGCGTTTACCCTCTCCGCGACACCCCCCTCACCCCTACCCTGGCGGTGGAGCGGATGTTGCCTTCGGCCTGGGGGACAGCCTCGGCATCCCGGAAAATCGCGTTTTCGTTTCTTAATGGCCTCGCCCCACACGCCTTCCCCTGTCAGCGTTTGGCCCCCATCCTCACAGATGGGCACCCATAATTCGGAGGGAATTGGTGGCAACCCTTCCTTCCACCCGGATTTCCACCGGCCACACTTCACCAGTTTGCCTGGCGCTCGCCGTTTTGCGGCCTTCTTATTCTTCCTAACCGATCAGCATCACTCCCGAGCCGGCAGGTAGGCCCCGTCGCCGCTGCGCTCTCCCGGGGCCCCGCCGTCGTTGACCACTCCGTAGGCCAGGAAGGGGTTCTCCCCCGACACCTTCTCGATCCGGATATACCCCTGCCGGGTCTCCGGAGCGTAGCTGCCCAGAATGCCGTTGATCTGATGCCAGCGTCGGGCGGGGATCGGTTTGGTCACCACCGTCTCGGCCAGCAACCCCGTCTCCCCGTCGTAGATCTCCAGATGGAAGACGCTGGGGCTCCCGTCCACCTCCCCGGTGTTGAGCAGCGCCAGGTTGCTGCGGTTCTCCTGGTTCTGCTGCAGTCCGTCCACCCAGGCCTCCTCGGTGAAGGCCTCACCGAAGGGCACCGCGTTGTAGAAGACGCTGTATTGCCCCCCTCCTCCTTGAGAGCCCGTCCTGGCCCCAATCACAATCCCGCTCATGTCCCCCTCGACCGCCGTGGCAAACACCGCCCCGGCCAAGGCCCGGCTGCCCGACCCCAGCCCCGCCACGCCCTGGCGGCGCAACTCATCCACCACGTCGGGGATGATCTGCTGCTGGCCGGCTTCCAGCGATATGCTGAAGGCGGCGGCGTTCCCACTGGCCTCGATCCCTTCGGCCACAAACTCCAAATCCAAGATCCTGGGCTCCCGGGAGAAGTTCGTCACCGTCAGCTCGCTGCGGAACTCGCTGGTCTCCACAATCACTGGCAGGGTCTGCCCCATCTTCCCCTCCAGCGAACTCGCCGTCAGGGGAAAGACAAACGACCCGTCCGAGTTGGCCTGGTCGTTGATCACCCCGTAGGCGTAGAAAGGTGAGGTCCCCTCCACCCGCTCCACCTTGACGTAGCCCTGGCGGTTGCCCTCCACGCTCTCCAGCCTCCCCAGCAGCCCCGAGTACTGGTGAAACCCTCCCGGCTCAAGCTCTATGTCTTCCAGCACCCGGGCATTGGTGTCTGTCGACTCTCCCGAATACACCGTCGTCCGGATGGTGATCGCCTCCTCTTCCTCTGCTCCCATGTTCTGGAAGGCCACGTTGGAGCGGTCGCGGCTGTTCTGCCGCAGCCCGCACAGATAGACCGCCTCGTCAAAGCCCTCCTCCTCCGCGACCCCCAGGTAGGCCAGCCCAGCCCTCCCGTCAGGCACCACCGTCGTCGTCCGCACCACCGCCTCTACCTCCGACCCCAGCCGCACCTCCACCCTTAGCGTCCCGATCCGGTTGCCCGTTTCGGGAATCGCTATCCCCAGGCTCTGTAGATAGACCAGGGCGTCGGTCTCGATCTTCTGCATGCCGGGTGCAAGCACATCCGAGGCCCTCCCGCTTCCTCCACCGATATGGGCCGTGTAGGTGTAGTCGAGCCTCGCCTCCCGCTCCCCACGGTTGGTCAGGGTCAGCTCCGAGGTGAAAAAGGAGTTGTTGCGTCCGGCTGAGGTCAGCAAGACCGGAACGAACAAAGACCCCGTCGTCAGACGGAAGCTCCCCTCGGCCGGGGTCCCCTCGCCGCAGTCATAACTGAACGTACCTGCTCCCGCCTCGGTGAACGCAAGTAACACTTCACAGGAACTCCCGTCATCGTAGGCCAGCCTCACAGTCCCCATGCCGGGACCTGTCCTCTCATAGCTGTAGCTGCCCGATCGGGAGGCTCCCTCGGCCCGGGTGGCGGCTTGCTCTCCGCCCGACTCGATCTGCTCGAACCGGTTGCCTTCCCCGAACCGCAGCTCAAGACTCCCGGCGCTCCCCTCCTCACCCTCCAGCCGCAAGGTCAGACGCTCACCCTCCAGGTCCCCCTCGGTGAAGTCCGACGGATCCTCCGGGTCCGGTTCCTCCGAGTCCGTCCTCCCTTCCCCCGGCTCCGACCATTCACTCATCCCCTCCTCGTTGACCGCCCTCACCTGCACCTCGTAGGCCGTCCCCTCCTTCAGCCCCGACAGCCTCACCTCCAGACCCGTCCCCTCGTGCCCCCCATCGCTGTAGCTTGCCTCGCCTGCCTCCCGGTAGCGCACCTCATAGTCCACGATCTCAGGCCCGCGGTTCTCCGGCTCTCTCCAGCTTACCTTCAAGCTGTCGCTGCCCTCCGCCGTCACCGCCGGCGCTGCGGGCGCCCCCGGCGGCTCCTCCTCGTCAGCCACCCGCACACGGATCGCACGGCTCTCCTTCCGCTCCCTCTCTCCCTCACCGCTCCTCACCTCCACCACCACGATGTATTCGTTGTCTGCTGCTCCGCTTGCCGGTTCTTCGCTCTCCACATCCGAAGGAGTCTCGTAGTCCGGCGCCTCCCGGAACAGCAGCTCCCCCGTCTCCGCCTCCACCGCAAACAGCCCCCCGTCGGCTCCCCCCGCTATCCCGTACCCCGTAACCTCGTCCCCCTCGTCCGGGTCCACCGCCTCCAGTTGCCCCACCCTCGTCTGGTTCTCCACTACCTCGAACACCCCCGCGCCCGTAATCTCCGGCGGCTCCTCCTCGTCACTCACCCGCACCCGGATCGCTCGGCTCCCCTTCCGCTCCCTCTCTCCCTCTCCACTCCTCACCTCCACCACTACAATGTACTCGTTGTCCCCCGCAGGGCTTTGGGGTTCCTCGCTCTCCACATCCCCCGGTTCCTCATAGTCCGGCGCCTCCCGGAACCTCAACTCCCCGGTCGCCTCCACCGCAAACAGCGCTCCGTCCGCTCCCCCCGCGATCCCGTATCCCGTGATCTCGTCTCCCTCGTCCGGGTCTACCGCCTCCAGTTGCCCCACCCTCGTCCGGTTCTCCACCACCTCGAACGGGCCCAGGCTGGTAATCTCCGGCGGTTCCTCCTCGTCACTCACCCGCACCCGGATCGCACGGCTCCCCTTCCGCTCCCTCTCTCCTTCTCCGCTCCTGACCTCTACCACTACAATGTATTCGTTGTCTGCTGCTCCGCTTGCCGGTTCCGCGCTCTCCACATCCGAAGGATCCTCGTAGTCCGGCGCCTCCCGGAACAGCAACTCCCCGGTCGCCTCCACCGCAAACAGCGCTCCGTCCGCTCCCCCCGCTATCCCGTATCCCCCAATCTCGTCCCCCGCGTCGGGGTCCACCGCCTCCAGTTGCCCCACCCTCGTCCGGTTCTCCACCACCTCAAACGGGCCCAGGCTGGTAATCTCCGGCGGTTCCTCCTCGTCACTCACCCGCACCCGGATCGCACGGCTCCCCTTCCGCTCCCTCTCTCCCTCTCCGCTCCTTACCTCTACCACCACGATGTATTCGTTGTCTGCTGCTCCGCTTGCCGGTTCCCCGCTCTCCACATCCGAAGGATCCTCATAGTCGGGCGCCTCCCGGAACAGCAGCTCCCCTGTCTCCGCTTCCACCGCAAACAGCCCCCCGTCGGCTCCTCCCGCTATTCCGTATCCCTCGATCCCGTCCCCCTCGTCCGGGTCCATCGCCTCCACTCGCCCCACCCTCGTCCGGTTTTCCTCAACCTCGAACGGACCTGTGCTCGTGATCTCCGGCCCCCGGTTCAGCCCGCTCAAGCGGAAGCTCCCCTGTCCCCCCAACCGTCCGCCGCAGCGATAGCTGTAGCTGCCCGCTCCCACTCCCCTGAAGGTCAGCCGCAGCTCGCAGGACTCTCCCCCGACGTAGTCCAGCCTCAACTCCCCCGTCGTCCGGCTGGTGTAGCGGTACCCGTAGCTGCCCAGGCGGGTCCCCGTCACTTCTCCCTCCCCGTCCAGCTCGTCTTCCTCAAAGCGCAGCCCCGCTCCAAACCGCAGCCTCAGACTCCGCGGGGTTCCCCCAAACGGGGTGTGCTCCAGCCCGGCCTCACTCCCTTGGAGATCTTCCGCCAGGAAGTTCGACCAGTAGGCCCGGTCCAGCAACATCACCACCTCCACCGCCTCCGTCTCCGGTCCCTCGTCCACCAGGTTGACCGCGCGCAGCTCAAAGGCATAGACCGTCCCGTTGTCAAGCTCCCCGACTGTGTACGCCGAGGCGTTGACCTCCCCGGGGGCGCTGTCTTCGATCGGGGTCCACTCGCCGAACTCCCCCCGGAGCTCCTTCAAACGGTACTCATAGCGCAGGATGGGGGCGCCCCCGTCGCTTTCCGGCGGGCTCCACTCCAGCCGCACCGCCCCGTCTCCGGCCATCGCCATCAGGGCTGCCGGGACCTCCGGAGGAAACAGTAGCCCCCCGCCTCCGCCTCCTCCACCACCTCCGCCTCCGCCTCCGCCTCCACCGCCTCCGCCGTTGCCACCCCCGCCAACCACCGGCGTGGCCATCACCGTCTCCGCTCCTCCCTTCCCCAATGCATTGACCGCCCGCACCTCGAAGACATATTCCCGGCCGTTGACCAGGTTCCCCACCGTCACACTCCGAGTCCCCGCCGCCACATTCTCCCAATTGCTCCACGCCTCTCCCACCGCTTGATTCCGGACCTCGTAGCGGATGATCGGCGAGCCTCCGTTATCCGAGGGCCGGCTCCAGTTCAACCTCACCGACCCGCTGCCCGAACTCGCCCGCAGACCCATGGAGGAAATCAGCTCAGGCGCCCCCGGCGGCGACACCCTCACCTCCAACATTGCTTCCTCGTTGGGCTGGCCACTTGCGACCGACGTCACTGTGTCGGCAGGCACACTGAGGCTTAGCGTGTAGCTGTGGGCCACCCGGTCGGTCCACGGAGTCACCGTGGTGGTGAAGATCCGGTCGTCGGTCGTCTCGAGACCCCCGATCCCCGGGTCGCAGAAGATCGTGTTGTTCTGATCGTCCCTGCAGGCAGGGTCCTGTTCGGAGTCGATGTCGCTCCCGCTGAAGCCCGTCACCGGCTCTGAGAAACTGAACCGCACCCTGAACGGCCCCGATAGCGGCGGCTCGGTGCCGCTCGCCATCCCCACCGTCAGCGGCGTGATGGTCATCCCCTCGCCCGAGGCCGACCAGCCGCTCGTTCCTTCGTCGTTTTTGGCCCGTACCTGAACCTCATAGACCGTCCCCGCCTTGAGGTCGTTGATCGTCAGGGTAAGCCCCGACCCCTCGTGACCCCCGTCGGTGAATCTGCCCGTTCCCTTTTCCCGGTACTGCAGGTCGTAGTCGGTGATGTCCGGTCCCGTGTTGTCGGGCTCGCTCCAGCTCACCTGCAGACTGCCGGCCGTCTCCCCCGAAAAAGTGGGTGCTTCCGGAACAGCAGGCGGTTCCGGCTCGTCAGTCACCGTGATTGTGAGCGTCTGCTCCGCCGTCAGTTCCCTGGCTCCCGCTCCGCTCCTCACTTGAACCGTCACCACGTACTCGTTGTCCCCGGCCCCGCTCACCGGAGCCGTGCCGGCCGCATCCACGGGGTCCTCGTAGTCCGGCGCCTCCCGGAAACTCAACTCGCCCGTATCGGAGGCGATCGCAAACTGCCCCTGGTCGGCCCCGCCCACGATCGCCCAGCCCGTCACCTCGTCCCCCGGGTCGCTGTCCCTGGCCGCCAACTGCCTCACCACAACCCGGTTCTCCGGAACACTGATCGAACCCGGACTCGTGATCTCAGGCGCCGTGTTGGGGGCATCGGTGGTGTTGGTCACCGACCGGTTGCTCAGCCCCCGTGCGTCGTTGCCCACCGCATCCCGGATCGGGTTCGCCCCCACCCCCGTCGGAACCGTGTAGCTCACCCGGATCCCCGTATCTCCGTGCTCGACCGCCGGGTTCAGAAACAGCGTCAGCACGCTCCCGCTTACCGACACTCCCGTAACGCTTCGCCCGGACCCTCCCACCTCCACCGTAAAGTCCCCCGTCGCCGGCCTCGAGCCTTCGTCGAGCGCCTCCCCGTAGGTCAGCGCCAGCGACGCCCCATCCACCGCCGCGCTCACAAACGCCGGCCGCACCCCGTCCACCCGGTGCCCCGCCTGCGCCGCTACCGCCTCATGGGCCAACTCCGCCGCATTGTCGGCTTCGTCCTTGATGGTGCCTCCGTTGAGCGTCAGTCGGTTTGCCTCCACGCTCACCCCGTCGGTGTCTTCGTCCCCATCGGCCACTTCATAGCCGAACACCAGCACCGCCGTGTCCGTGCCGCTCAGGTAGTCGGCTGGCCGGTTCCTGCTCCCCACTCTTAACCTCAACCGCGGTGTCCCCTCCACCTTCACCGTCTCGTTGAAGCTGACCATCACCTCGATCACGTCTTCTGCTGCATAGGTCTGATCAGATCCCGGGTTCGAACTGATGGCCAGGCTGCTCACCGCAGGGGCGGTCGTGTCCGGCGTGTCGTTGGCGACCGGCTCCTGGCTCAGCCCCTCCGCCTGGTTGCCCGGGACGTCCCGGATCGGATTCGCCCCAGGCGTGTAGCTCACCCGAATCTCCGTCTCCAAGTGCTCGGCCCCCGGATCCAGCGTCAGCAACACCGTGCTGCCGCTCACCGAAACACGGGTGACCGTCCGTGTATGATCGCCGCCGGACACTGTGAAGTCCCCCGACGCAGGGGTCGAGCCCCCGTCGAGCGGCTCGTTGTAGGTCAGCCTCAGCGTGGCTCCGTTCACCGTCGCCGACGAAAGCGCCGGCGCGGCATCATCCACATCCAGAAGCCTGACTATCAAGTCCGCCTCCACCGGATTGGCGCCGTCGCTCACCTGCACGGTGACCTCGTAGGTCCGGTCGGCGTCGGCGTCGTCCGGGTTTTCGTAGTCCTTGGCCCTACTGAAAGCCAGGACGCCAGTGGAACTGAGCGCGAAGTGGTCCGCGTCCGCGCCTCCCCCATCGCCGGACGGGATCGACCAGGTCAGTTGGTCGCTGGCCGTGTCGTTGTCCGTCGCCGTGAGCGTCGCCACCGCCGTCCGGTTCTCGTCCACCTCGAAGCTGGTGTCGCTGGTGATGGACGGCGCGGTGTTGATCGACTGGCGAGTGAAGGTCAGGGTCGCGATCGGCGCGTTCGAGAACTTGCCCATCCCCCGCAGGCTGGTGATGACTCCCTGCGGCGAGGTGGCGGCATTGTTCAGTGAGAACCCGCTTCCCTCCTCGGTCCCGGCGTCCCAGGGATACAGGTTCAACGCCCGCGAGGCCAGCCAGTCTCCCTGCTCATCCAGCAGGGACAGACCGGAGACGCCCACGAACCAGTCCGGGCTCGGCGCCACCATGGAGAGCAGGGTGACCCGGGGATGGTCGGTGGTGAGCGTGACCAGTTTGATGGTGGATGAGCTTGCCGGGCCGATATTGCCGCCGCTGCCCTGAAGAACGCTGAGCGCGTTCGGCCGGGCTGCCCGGACTTCACTCGCCAGGGTGCCCGTTCCCCCAAGTTCCGCCATGGACTCGACCCCCGCGCTGGCCATGCCGCCCTCGCTCAGGAAGGTCACGGCGGCGTTGTGAACCCCGCCGATCAGGGTGGTGAAATGGGCTCCGGATGGAAGGCCGCCGGAGGTGACGGTAGTGGTCCAAGTTCCCTGGAAGGTCACGCTGTAGGTGGCTGCCGACCGCACCGAAGCCACCGGATCGCTCTCCGTTGGGCTCAGCCACATATTGGGCAGGGCCGGCTCGATCGTCTTCAAGGCACTGCGCGTCGCTTCGCCGCCCGTGACCACGGCTGCCACCTGGTAGGTGTAGGTCTCGCCGGCAGTCACCTCGGTGTCGGTGTAACCGAGCCCTGTGAGGTTCTCCGCGATGGCCTCGACCGTGGCGCCGTCCTCGCGGTAGAGTGTGTAAGTGACTGCCGGCGCCGGGTTCCAGTGGCTCGCGTCCACCGCGGTCCAGCTCAGCACCACCTGTCCCACACCGGCCTCTGCCATCAGGGCCGGCCCTTCCCGGAGCTGATAGCCGAACTCCTCCCAGGTGGTGTCCGAGTCCCCATCGAAGTCCACGGCCAGCACCGGGTACTCGTCGGCCTCCCCGAAGTCCCACTGGTCATCGTCCCAGTCCGCATAGATGCCGGTGTTGTCGGTGGGTGCCTGGAGCCCGGTCGTCGTCTGACCTTGGCCATTGCTCCCGGTCGCCTGCCCCGAGGTCAGCGTGTCCCAGTAGCTGTGGGAGACCCTGCCCAAGTCGTCGAGGACCCCGGTCAGGCCGCCGACATCGCTCGTCCCCGTTACCCGCCCCGTGGCATAGCCGTCCGTGATCCTGTTGGCGCCTTTGGTGCCGACCAGGCCGCCAACGCGCTGCCCCCCCGACACGCGGCCCGTGGCGTAATTCCCGATGATGGTCCCGCTGTCAAGCCCGACCAGCCCGCCGACTATCCCCCATGTCCCCGACACGCGGACGGTCGCATAGCTGGCCTCGATCCGGCTGGTGTTATACCCGACCAGCCCGCCGACAAAGGTAGAGCCCGACACACGGCCCGTGGCGTAGCTGGCCGTGATCGGGCAGGAGCTCTCTCCGACCAGGCCGCCGACGTACGTGGCTCCCGTCACATCGACGTGGGTCACTCCGACGTTGCGGATGGCGCACGGCCAGTCGGTATCTCCAAACAACCCGACCCTCAATGTTGTGGGCCGATCGATGAACAGGTGGCGAAGGGTGTGGCCGTTGCCCTCGAACGTTGCCGCGAAATCGGTGCCGCTCCCAAGGGGGTTCCAGCCGGCGCCGTTGTTCCAATAGTCGTCGTCCAAGTCAACGTCTCCATCGCCGTCTGTGTCGAAGTCCAGATCCGCCATCAGCTCATAGCCACGGCACTCGAGGACGCAACGGAGCTGTGAGTCCGCTTCCAGAAACGCATCGGGAAACGCTGCGCGGTAGGCGTTCGCCCCCGCGTTCGTGGGGGCGCCATCGCCGTCCGGGTCATGGCGGATCGCATCGAGTTGCGCGAGTGTCATGACCTCGATCAGCCCGTCAGCGTCGATGTCGTAGACCCGCTCCTCAGTCACATTCGTCACTTCCCGGTCGAACAATCCTGCCGCTCGGTTGCCCGCGAGATCCCGGATGAGGGACGGCCTGCCAAAGATCGCAACATTGAGGAAGCGCACCGTCACCTCCTCGCCCGCCAATACGGGATCACGCAGCGTCACCGTCACGATCGATCCCTGCACCACCACCTCACGAGCGGGGCCAAAAGCCGGGGGGTGGATGGACGCCACGCTGAACCCCGAAGCGGCCTGGGGCGCCGGCTGGGCCAACGGCTCGTCATACGTCAGCGTCAGCACTGCTTCATCCACCACCGCCTCCAGCAGCGTCGGCTTGACGCCGTCCACGCGGTGGTTTGCATCGTCCGCGAGCGCGTCGTGTGTCAGGGTCGCGTCCTGGTTGGCGCCGTCCTGGATCGTGCCGCCGTTGAGGGTCAGGCTGTCCGCAGCAATGCTGATCCCGTCCGTATCGCTCTCGTCGTCGTCCACCTCGTAGGAAAACGTCATGACTTCGCGCGCCCCGCCCTGATACGACGCCTGCCACGTGTCGCTCCCCACGGTCAGCCCGAGTTGCGGCGTCCCCGTCACCATGACCGTCTTGTCGAAGCGCACCGTGACCTCAATCTCCTCGCCCGCCGCATAAGCCACCCCAGGGTCCGAGGTCAGTAACACGCTCGCGACGCTCGGGGCGCCGGTCACCGTGTCGTTGTCGGTCAGCGCCACCGTGGCGGTGGCCGGGCTGCCCGCACCGACGCCACCCGGCAGCAGATGGCCCAGGGTCAGGGTTACGGTCTCGCCGTCATCGTCCACATCGTCGTCGACGGCCGTGACGGTGAAGGTCTGTTCGGTGTCGTCCGCCGCGAAGGCCACGCTGAGCGGTACGGTATAGTCCTCGACCGCAGCGCCGGTGGCGCCTGTTGCCGTGAACGGAATGTCAATCGCGCGCGTGGGCGCTGCGCTCAGGCGAACCGTCACGGTCGCCGCGGCACCGCCCTCCGCCGCCGTGTATTGCGCCGCCCCGAAGGACACCATGATGTCCGGCGGGCTCCGGAAGTTCGCAACGTAACCGCGCGTCCGGTTGAGCATCCGTACCGCGTCGGACGGGCCGCCTACCGCAGTCAAGGGCTCAAGGCCGGCCTTGCCCAGGGCGTCGCCCCCGGGATCGGGGTGGATCTGATCCGGATTGGAGAAACGGAGTAGCTCCCGACAACTGAAACGGGCAGCGGTGCACTGGCTGGCGTACGCCATGATCGTGTACCAGCGGGCGGTCGCCGGCACGGTCGGGTCCGGATTGGGGGATTCAGGATCATTCGGGTCGAACGCCCGCTGGTTCACGTAGCCAAAGGAGTACGGAAACCGAGTGGAATTGCAGCCCTCGACGCCGCATTGCGCATACCGGTCATGGAGGAGCCCCATGATGTGGCCCAGTTCGTGCGCGAACGATCCGGCGTTGTCAGGAGTGACCACGCCAAAGGCAACGGATTCGAAGCTCGTCGACGGGCCGCCAAGGTTTGCCTGGTTTACAAAACCCGAGCGCACCAGCAGCACGATGTCCGCACCGACTGTGTCGCGGATGTCGTGGACCTCGTCCATGTATCCGTCCGACGACGATTGCAGACGTCGGAGATCGGTGAACGACGCACCCAATCCGGTGTCCACCCCCTGCGTGTATCCGACCACTTCCTCGACCGCCACCAGCTTGATGCGCTGGTTGACGCCACTCGTCGCGTAGGCCGTGTTGGTCTCCGCGACCATGAGATCGATCGACGTCTCGATCTCGTCAATCCCGCCCAGCTCTTCCCGGGCAGCCGATGTGTAGAAGACGGCCAGGTCGATGACCGACTGCTCGGCCGGTGGACAGATCAGGCCGGTGAAGGTGATCGAGTCCAGCCACGTACGAAAGGCGTCATCCTCCGGCGCGCACAGTTCGGTCTTCTCGATGTTCACGGTTTCCAGGTCGGACAACTCACGCAGCCCGGCAGGCAGGGGGCCGGTCAATGCCCGGCTCTCGTTGAGCAGCAGGGAGGTGAGGTTGGTCAGGTCCGCCAACTCGGTCGGCAGGGCGCCGCCCAGAGCGTTGTTCTGCAAATCCAACTGTTCCAGCTCGCCCAGGTCACCCAGGGCCGCCGGCAGCGTGCCTTCCAGGCCGTTGCCGTTCAGCGCCAGGGCCGTGACCCGGCCGGCACTGTTGGTGGTCACGCCAAACCACGAGGACAGCGGCTCCTCACTCGTCCAGTTGGTGTTGGTCGTCCAGTTCGCGCCGTCCGCGGCGTTGTAGAGCGCGACCAGCGCGGCCTTGTCGGTGGCCACGGTGTTCTGGGCAGAAGCGGGGACGGCCACACCGAGCGGCAGCACGGCCAGAAGAACCCGTAGCAGGCGCCTGAAGTCTTGCATGGGCGGTCAGATTTCCGACATTGGCTTCATCAGTGCTGGTGGTCGGTCTCGGAACGGGTCTCCTCCACTCCGCAGTTGAGCGGCGGCTCCTCTATTTCGCTGATGGTGTACCGTCCACCACCCGCTGACCGAATCCGGTACGTCCCCGCCAGCGTCCGCACTGAGCCGGCGACCGTCTCGCCGTTGACGACAAGCGTCAGCGTGCCTGGCGGCTTGCCAACGAGCCGGCCCGAGATCGAATAGCCGCCCGAAAACGTCGGCGCTGTCCGCTCGACGATCCCTGTGAACACGACATCCTGGAAGAGATTCAAGGTCAGGGTGGCATCCGACGCGGGCGCCGCGTCACGCTTGCCGATACGCGGGGATACGGCTTTGGTGTGAACGCGGAGGCGGGGGAGCACGGATGCGGCTGCCCGGGCGCGCTGGAGCCGCTCCAAGTCAATCGTCACCACCCGACGGCGTAGCGTCGCCGCGTCGAGCGAGGCAAGCGCGGGCGAATCCAGTTGCGCCACCGCGCGATTGACCGCGGAAAATAGTCCTCTGCGCTGTGCCTCGGCCGCTGGGCTCAGTAGCCACGTCAGCCCAATGACAATAACCGCTATGATGTACCGCTCGCTTGCCCGTGACATGTCACTTTCCTCCTTTTCGAGATTCTGGCACTCCGGCTATCCAGATGAAGATGTTCCCTATGGACACTCACCATTGGCGTCGGGGCCTCGTCTTGAGGCGAAAGAATTCGTCCAGGACCGCACCGTTGAATCGCTATACAGGCCAGCAAGGAGACCGGAGCGACCCGCAACCCAAATCGGTGAAGGTGAATTGGGCGCTTTTGTTTGGTTGGTTTTTGCTTTTTCTCTGGCTTTTATGGAAAGGTATCGAAGATTTTGCCCAACTTTCACACCTACGGAACTTTACAAAATCTATGGGGTGGAATGTCGAAAAGATGCCTTTCACTCCCATTGCGGTTGAGCACCGGCAACAGACTGGAGAGCACAAGAGCTGACCATCCCTGGCAGGGACCCTACCACTTCCGATTCCGATAAGGAAGACCCTCTATGTCAACTCCTGAGTCAACCCTCACAGGTTGCGGTTTCTTTACTGAAGCAGTACTTGGCGGCACCGAACGAGCTACGGCCCCGGTTTCTCTTGCATTCCCTACTCCCGAGCCGGCAGGTAGGCGCCGTCGCCGCTGCGCTCTCCCGGGGACCCGCCGTCGTTGACCACTCCGTAAGCCAGAAACGGGTTCTCTCCCGACACCTTCTCGATCCGGATATACCCTTGCCGGGTCTCCGGACCGGATCTGAGCAGTATCCCGTCGATCTGATGCCAGCGCCGGGCCGGGATCGGCTTGGTCACCACCGTCTCGGCCAGCAACCCCGTCTCTCCGTCGTAGATCTCGAGATGGAAGACGCTGGGGCTCCCGTCCACCTCCCCGGTGTTGACCAGCGCCAGGTTGCTGCGGTTCTCCTGGTTCTGCTGCAGTCCGTCCACCCAGGCAACCTCCGTGAAAGCCTCACCGAAGGGCACCGCGTTGTAGAATACGCTGTATTGCCCGCCGCCTCCTTCGGAGCCCGTCCTGGCCCCGATCACGATGCCGCTCATGTCTCCGCCTGCCGCCACCACGAACAAGGGTCCCGCGTAGAAACCCCGTGTCGACCCCAGCCCCGCCACCCCCTGACGCCGCAACTCATCCACCACGTCGGCAAGGATGTGTTGTTGGCCGGCTTCAAGCGTCATGCTGAAGGCGGCCGTCTTGTCGTCCGCCTCGATTCGCTCGGCCACAAACTGGAAATCCAGGGTCCTGGCCTCCCCTGAGAAGTTCGTCACCGTCAGCTCGCTGGTGAACGCGCTCGTCTCCACCACCACCGGCAAGGTCTGACCGGTGCTCTCCGCCAGCGAACTGGCAGTCACCGGAAACACAAACGACCCGTCCGAGTTGGCCTGGTCGTTGATCACCCCGTAGGCGTAGAAGGGCGCTCTCCCCTCCACCCGCTCCACCCTGACGTAGCCCTGGCGGTTGCCCTCCACGCTCTCCAGCCTCCCCAGCAGCCCCGAGTACTGGTGAAACCCTCCCGGCTCAAGCTCTATGTCTTCCAGCACCCGGGCATTGGTGTCTGTCGACTCTCCCGAATACACCGTCGTCCGGATGGTGATCGCCTCCTCTTCCTCTGCTCCCATGTTCTGGAAGGCCACGTTGGAGCGGTCGCGGCTGTTCTGCCGCAGCCCGCACAGATAGACCGCCTCGTCAAAGCCCTCCTCCTCCGCGACCCCCAGGTAGGCCAGCCCAGCCCTCCCGTCAGGCACCACCGTCGTCGTCCGCACCACCGCCTCTACCTCCGACCCCAGCCGCACCTCCACCCTTAGCGTCCCGATCCGGTTGCCCGTTTCGGGAATCGCTATCCCCAGGCTCTGTAGATAGACCAGGGCGTCGGTCTCGATCTTCTGCATGCCGGGTGCAAGCACATCCGAGGCCCTCCCGCTTCCTCCACCGATATGGGCCGTGTAGGTGTAGTCGAGCCTCGCCTCCCGCTCCCCACGGTTGGTCAGGGTCAGCTCCGAGGTGAAAAAGGAGTTGTTGCGTCCGGCTGAGGTCAGCAAGACCGGAACGAACAAAGACCCCGTCGTCAGACGGAAGCTCCCCTCGGCCGGGGTCCCCTCGCCGCAGTCATAACTGAACGTACCTGCTCCCGCCTCGGTGAACGCAAGTAACACTTCACAGGAACTCCCGTCATCGTAGGCCAGCCTCACAGTCCCCATGCCGGGACCTGTCCTCTCATAGCTGTAGCTGCCCGATCGGGAGGCTCCCTCGGCCCGGGTGGCGGCTTGCTCTCCGCCCGACTCGATCTGCTCGAACCGGTTGCCTTCCCCGAACCGCAGCTCAAGACTCCCGGCGCTCCCCTCCTCACCCTCCAGCCGCAAGGTCAGACGCTCACCCTCCAGGTCCCCCTCGGTGAAGTCCGAGGGATCCTCCGGGTCCGGTTCCTCCGGGTCCGGTTCCTCCGAGTCCGTCCTCCCTTCCCCCGGCTCCGACCATTCACCGATCCCCTCCTCGCTAACCGCCCTCACCTGCACCTCATACACCGTCCCCTCCTTCAGCCCCGACAGCCTCACCTCCAGACCCCTCCCCTCGTGCCCCCCATCGCTGTAGCCTTCGTCCCCACTCTCCCGGTAGCGCACCTCATAGTCCACGATCTCAGGCCCGCGGTTCTCCGGCTCTCTCCAGCTCACCTTCAAGCTGTCGCTGCCCTCCGCCGTCACCGCCGGTGCTGCCGGCGCCTCCGGCGGCTCCTCCTCGTCACTCACCCGTACCCGGATCGCACGGCTCCCCCTCCGCTCCCTCTCTCCCTCTCCGCTCCTTACCTCTACCACCACGATGTATTCGTTGTCTGCTGCTCCGCTTTGAGGTTCCTTGCTCTCCACATCTCCCGGAGTCTCGTAGTCCGGCGCCTCCCGGAACCTCAGCTCCCCCGTCTCCTCAACCACCGCAAACAGCCCCCCGTCCGCTCCCCCCGCGATCCCATACTCCGTAATCTCGTCCTGCTTGTCCTGGTCTACCGCCTCCAGTTGCCCCACCCGCGTCTGGTTCTCCACCACCTCAAACGGGCCAACGCTGGTAATCTCCGGCGGCTCCTCCTCGTCACTCACCCGCACCCGGATCGCACGGCTCCCCTTCCGCTCCCTCTCTCCCTCTCCACTCCTCACCTCTACCACCACGATGTATTCGTTGTCTGCTGCTCCGCTTTGAGGTTCCGCGCTCTCCACATCTCCCGGAGTCTCGTAGTCCGGCGCCTCCCGGAACCTCAGCTCCCCCGTCTCCTCAACCACCGCAAACAGCCCCCCATCCGCTCCCCCCGCTATCCCATACCCTGTAATCTCGTCCTGCTTGTCCGGGTCTACTGCCTCCAGTTGCCCCACCCTCGTCTGGTTCTCCACCACCTCGAACGGGCCAACGCTGGTAATCTCCGGCGGCTCCTCCTCGTCACTCACCCGTACCCGGATCGCACGGCTCCCCTTCCGCTCCCTCTCTCCTTCTCCGCTCCTGACCTCTACCACCACGATGTATTCGTTGTCTGCTGCTCCGCTTTGAGGTTCCGCGCTCTCCACATCTCCCGGAGTCTCGTAGTCCGGCGCCTCCCGGAACAGCAACTCCCCGGTCGCCTCCACCGCAAACAGCGCTCCGTCCGCTCCCCCCGCTATCCCGTATCCCCCAATCTCGTCCCCCGCGTCGGGGTCCACCGCCTCCAGTTGCCCCACCCTCGTCCGGTTCTCCACCACCTCAAACGGGCCCAGGCTGGTAATCTCCGGCGGTTCCTCCTCGTCAGCCACCCGCACCCGGATCGCACGGCTCCCCCTCCGCTCCCTCTCTCCCTCGCCGCTGCTTACCTCGACCACCACGATGTATTCGTTGTCTGCTGCTCCGCTTTGAGGTTCCGCGCTCTCCACATCCGAAGGATCCTCGTAGTCCGGCGCCTCCCGGAACCTCAACTCCCCCGTCTCCGCTTCCACCGCAAACAGCCCCCCGTCGGCTCCTCCCGCTATCCCGTACTCCGTAATCTCGTCCTGCTTGTCCTGGTCAACCGCCTCCAGTTGCCCCACCATCCTCTGGTTCTCCGCCACCTCGAACGGGCCCAGGCTGGTGATCTCCGGCCCCCGGTTCAGCCCGCTCATCCGGAAGCTCCCCTGCCCCCCCAATACCCCGCCGCAGCGGTAGCTGTAGCTGCCCGCTCCCACTCCCCTGAAGGTCAGCCGCAGCTCACAGGACTTCCCCCCGTCGTAGTCCAACCTCAACTCCCCCGTGGTCCGGCTGGTGTAGCGGTACCCGTAGCTGCCCAGGCGGGTCCCCGTCACTTCTCCTTCCCCGTCCAGTTCGTCTTCCTCAAAGCGCAACCCCGCTCCAAACCGCAGCCTCAGACGCTGCGGGGAATTCCCAAACGGCCCCCGCTCCAGACTGGCCTCGCTCCCCTGCAGATCTCCGGCCAGGAAGTTCGACCAATAGGCCCGGTCCAGCCCCATCACTACCTCCACCGCCTCCGATACCCGCCCCTTGCCCACCAGGTTGACCGCCCGCAGCTCAAAGACATACACCGTCCCGTTGCCAAGCTCCCCGACTGTATACCCCAAGGCGTTGACCTCATCCGGGGCGCTGTCCTCGATCGGAGTCCACTCGCCGAACTCTCCCCGCCCCTCCTTCAGCCGGTACTCATAGCGCAGGATGGGGGTGCCCCCGTCGCTGTCGGGCGGGCTCCACTCCAGCCTCACCGCTCCCTCCGCGGGCATCGCCATCAAGCCCAGAGGCGCCTCCGGAGGAAACAGCAGTCCACCGCCGCCACCTCCACCTCCGCCGCCGCGGGGCGGGGGCGGGGCAATCCGCAGCTCCGGCGTGGCCCGCACCGTCTCCGCCCCGCCCTTCCCCAGTGCATTGACCCCACGCACCTCAAAGACGTATTCCCGGCCATTGACCAGGTTCCCCACCGTCACCCCGCGCGCCCCCGCTCCCACGTTCTCCCACTCGCTCCACGCCTCTCCCACCGCTTGATACCGGTACTCGTAGCGGATGATCGGGGAGCCCCCGTTATCCGTCGGCCGGCTCCAGTTCAACCTCACCGACCCGCTGCCCGAACTCGCCCGCAGACCCATGGAGGAAATCAGCTCAGGCGCCCCCGGCGGCGACACCCTCACCTCCAACATTGCTTCCTCGTTGGGCTGGCCACTTGCGACCGACGTCACTGTGTCGGCAGGCACACTGAGCCTCAACGTGTAGCTGTGGGCTACACGGTCGGTCCAAGGCGTCACCGTGGTGGTGAAGACCCGGTCGTCGGCCGTCTGCACCCCCCCAATCCCCGGGTCGCAGAAAACCGTGTTGTTCTGATCGTCCACGCAGGCAGGGTCCTGACCCGTCTCGATGTCACTGGCGCTGAAGCCCGTCACTTCCTCGGAGAAGCTGAACCGCACCGTGAACGGACCTGACACCGGCGGCTCTTCCATGGTCATCATCTCAAGGGTCAGCGGCGCCACCGTCATCCCCTCCCCCGGGTCCGACCAACCACCGGTCCCTTCGTCATTGGTCGCCCGCACCTGCACCTCATAGACCGTCCCCGCATTGAGGTCCGAAAGCGTCACAGTGCGCCCCGGCCCGTCATGCAGAGCGCCGGTGAAGCGCCCCCTGCCCTTCTCCCGGTACTGCGCGTCGTAGTCGGTGATCTCGGGCCCCGTGTTCTCCGGCTCGCTCCAGCTCACCTCCAGACCCTCGGCCGTCTCCCCCGAAATCGCCGGCGCCTCCGGCACTTCCGGGGGTTCCCGCTCGTCGGTCACCCTGATCGTGAACATCTGCTCCGCCTCGAGTTCCCTGGCTCCCGCCCCGCTGGTCACTTCCACCGTCACCAGGTACTCGTTGTCTCCAGCCCCGCTCGGTGGATCGGTGCTCGCCTCATCGGTGGGGTCCTCGTAGTCCGGCGGCGTCTGGAAGCTCAACTCTCCAGTGTCGGGCTCAACAGAGAACTGAAACCTGTCGGCCCCGCCCACAATCTCCCAGCCCGTCACCTCATCCCCCGGGTCGGTGTCCCGTGCCGCCAGCCGCCTCACCAACGCCTGGTTCTCCCCGACACTCAGCGGTCCCTGCGTGGTGATTTCAGGCGCCGTGTTGGGAGCATCCGTGGTGTTGGTCACCGACCGGTTGCTCAGTGCCCGAGCATTGTTCCCGACTGCATCCCGGATCGGGTTCGCCCCCGCCCCCGTCGGAACCGTGTAGCTCACCCGGATCCCCGTATCCCCGTGCTCCACCGCCGGGTTGAGCCTCAGCGTCACCACGCTCCCGCTGATCGAGACGCCCGAAACGCTTCGCCCGCTCCCGTCCACCTCCACCGTGAAGTCCCCCGACGCAGGCCTTGACCCCGCGTCCAGTCCTTCCCCATAGGTCAGCGTCAGCGCGGCCCCGTCCACCGCCGCTCCCAAAAACTCCGGCCGGACCCCGTCCACCCGGTGCCCCATTCGGGTCCTCGCTACCCGATATTCCAGATCGGCATTGTTGTCCGACTTGTCGGTGATCTTCCCCCCGTTCAGGTCGATGCGGCCCGCCTCGATACTCAACCCGCCGGTGTCCTCGTCCCCATCGGCCACCTCATAGCCGAACACCAGTGCCGCCGTGTCCGTGCCTCTCAGGTAGCCGGCCGTTCGGGTCCTGGTCCCTACTCGCAGCCTCAACTGCGGCGTCCCCTCCACCTCCACCGTCTCGCTGAAGATCACCGTCACCTCTATATCGTCCCCCGCCGCATAAGTCCGGTCAGATCCCGGGTTCGAACTGATGGCCACACTGCTCACCTCCGGCGAGGTCGTGTCCGGCGTGTCGTTGGTCACCGCCTCGCGGCTCAGCGACTGAGCCTCGTTGCCCGGCACGTCCCGTAGCGGCTTCATCCCCGGTGTGTAGCTCACCTGAATCCCCGCCTCCTCGTGCTCGGCCCCCGCGCTCAGCGTCAGCATCACCGCGCTGCCGCTTACTGAAACCCCGGTGACCGTCCGCGCCTGGTTGCCTCCCGTCACCGTGAAGTCTCCCGTATCAGGCGTTGAGCTCCTGTCCAGCGGCTCGTCATAGGTCAGTGTCAGCGTTGTCCCGTTGACCACTGCCCCCCCGCTTGCGGCCAGTTCCGGCTTGACACCGTCCACCTTGTGGCCCGAGTCAGCGGCCAGCCCCTCATGGTCCAGCTTCGCGCTGTTTCGGGCTTCGTCCCGGATGGTCCCGCCCGACAAGCTGTCTTCCTCGACGCCCACCCCGTCCGTGTCGCTTTCCCCGTCAGCCACTTCGTAGGCAAACACCAGAGCCGCTGTTCCCGTCCCGCCCTCGTAGGTCGCTGTTCGCGTTCCTCCCCCAAGCTCCAGCCTCAACTGCGGCGTCCCTGTCACCTCCACCGTCTCGCTGAAGGTCACCATCACCTCGATATCGTCCCCCGCCGCATAAGTCCGGTCAGATCCCGGGTTCGAACTGATGGCCACACTGCTCACCTCCGGCGAGGTCGTGTCCGGCGTGTCGTTGGTCACCGCCTCGCGGCTCAGCGACTGAGCCTCGTTGCCCGGCACGTCCCGCAGCGGCTTCATCCTCGGCGTGTAGCTCACCAGGATCCCCGTCTCCCCGTGCTCCACCGCCGGATCGAGCGTCAAAGTCACCGTGCTTCCGCTAACCAATACCCCGGCGACGGTTCGACCGTTCCCGTCCACCTGCACCGTGAAGTCCCCCGACGCAGGGGTCGAGCTCCCGTCGAGCGCTTCCCCGTAGGTCAGCGTCAGCGTCGTTCCGTTTACCACCGCCCCGCCGGTGGCGGTCAACACTGGTCTGACCCCGTCCACCTGGTGCCTCGCCTGCGGCGCCACCGCTTCATGGTCCAGCACCGCATCATTGTCTGCCTCGTCTTCAATCGTCCCTCCGTTCAAGGCGATCCGGCCCGCCACGATGCTCACCCCGTCTCTGGCTTCATCCCCCTCAACCACCTCATAGCCGAACACCAGCACCGCCGTGTCCGTGCCTCTCAGGTAGCCGGCCGTTCGGGTCCTGGTCCCCACTCTCAGCCCCAACTGCGGGGTCCCTTCCACCTCGACCGTCTCGCTGAAGGTCACCGTCACCTCAATCTCATCCCCCGCTGCATAGGTCTGGTCCGACCCCGGATTCGAGGTGATGGCCAGACTGCTCACCGTCGGCGCCGTCGTGTCCGGGGTTTCGTTGGTCACCGACTGGCTGCTCAGCCCTAGAGCGTCGTTCCCCACCGCGTCCCGGATCGGATTCGTCCCCGGTGTGTAGCTCACCTGGATCCCTGCCTCCAAGTGCTCGGCCCCCACGTCCAGGGTCAGCTCCACCGCACTCCCGTTCACTCGAACTGCGGTGACCGTCCGCACCCGATCGCCCCCCGACACCGTGAAGTCCCCCGGCACAGGCGTCGAGCTCCCGTCGAGCGCTTCCCCGTAGGTCAGCGTCAGCGTCGTTCCGTTTACCACCGCCCCGCCGGTGGCAGCCAACTGCGGCTTGACCCCGTCCACCTTGTGGCCCAAGTCGGCGGCCAGTCCGTCATGGTCCAGCACGGCGTTATTGTTCGAGCCGTCCCGGATCGTCCCGCCCAACAGAGTGTCGGCCTCGACGCCCACTCCATCGGTGTCGCTTTCCCCGTCGGCCACTTCGTAGGCAAAGAGCAGCGCCGCTGTTCCCGACCCGCCTCCATAGGTCGCCGTTCGCCTCCCTCCTCCCAGCTCCAGCGTCAACTGCGGCGTTCCCGTCACCTCCACCGTCTCGCTGAAGGTTACCGTCACCTGAATATCATCGCCCGCTGCATACCCACCGCCAGGGTCCGAGGTCAACGACACGCTCAGGATGCTCGGCGGGTGGTCCGTCATGGGGTCGTTGTCGGTCAGGGTGACGGTGGTCTCGGCCGGGCTGCCCAGGGTCACGTTGCGCGGAAGCGGGTTGCCCAGAGTCAGGGTAACGGACTCGCCGTTATCGTCGACGGTGTCGTCGACGGCCGTCACGGTGAAGGTGCGCTTGGTATCGTTCGAGCCGAAGCGCACCGAGGCCGGCACGCCGGTGTAGTCGTAGGCCGTGGCGGTGGTGGACGTAGTTGTGAGTGGAATGTCGATCGGGCGGGTGGGTGCTTCACTCAGTTGCACGGTCACGGTGGCCGCGGTTCCGCCCTCGGTCGCGGTGTACGACCCGGCACCGAAAGACACGGTGATGTCCGGGGTCTGGCGGAAGTTGGCCACATAGGCGCGCGTGCGGTTGAGCATACGCACCGCATCGGACGGACCGTCCGCCCCCGGTGCCGGCTCAAGGCCGGCCTTGCCCAGAGGGTCGCCGCCGGGATCAGGGTAGATCTGATCCGGATTCGAGAAACGGAGAATAGCCGAGCAACGGCCGCACTGGTTGGAGTACGCCATGATCGTACGCCAGAAGGCGGTGTCGGGTGGGCTTGGCTTCAGCGCCCTCTGGTTTACGTAGCCAAAGGCGTATGGAAACCGTATGAAATGGTTGCAGTTGTCGCCGCAGACCTCGTACCGGTCATGGTGGAGACCCATGATGTGGCCCAGTTCGTGCGCGAACGTCTGGGTGTGGTCAGTACTGACCACACCAAAGGCATTAGATTCGGAGCTTGTCGACGGGACGAACATCTGGTACGCATAGCCTCCAGCCCCGGCGGGTATCAGCAGAACGATGTCCGCGGCAACCGCATCGCGGGTGTCGTGGATCTCGTCCATGTGTCCGTCCGACGGCGACTGCAGACGCATGAGATTTATGAGCAAATCGTTGTCCTCGGTGTACCCCACCACCTCCACGACGGCCACCAGATTGATGCGCTGATTCGCGCCACCCGCTTGGTAGGCCGCGTTGGTCTCCGCGACCATGAGGTCGACCGAGGTCGCGATCTCGTCAGTCCCACCCGCGTTCTCCCGGGCAGCCGATGTGTAAAAGACCGCCACGTCAATCACCGACTGCTCGGCCGGCGGACAGATCAGGCCGCTGAAGGTGACCGTATCCAACCACGTCTGGAAGGCTTCACCGTCTGGCGCACAGAGTTCAGTCTTCTCGATGTTCACGGTCTCCAGGTCGGCCAGCTCGCGCAGCCCGTCGGGCAGCGGGCCGGTCAAGGCCCGGCTCTCGTTGAGCAGCAGCGAGGTGAGGTTGGTTAGGTTGGCTAACTCCGACGGGAGGGCACCGCTGAGAGCATTGTCCTGCAAGTCCAACTTTTCGAGCTCGCTCAGGTCGCCCAACGCCGCGGGCAGTGTGCCGTTGAGGCCGTTGGCGTCGAGCCGCAGGGCAGTGACGCGGCCGGCGCTGGCGGTGGTCACGCCGTGCCACGACGACAGCGGTTCTTGGCTCGTCCAGTTGGTGTTGGTCGTCCAGTTCGCGCCGCCCGTGGCGTTGTAGAGCGCCGTTAGGGCCGCCTTGTCGGTGGCGACGCCATCCTGGGCCCGCGCGCCTGGCGCCAGACACAGTAGGACCGGCAGTAGGACCACCAGCAAAACGGAGAGAGGATGAGCGCGACGGGGCATCATTGGGAGGGGTGTTTCAGATGGACTTACTCGGACTCCGGCTCCAGCACCTCGCAGTCAAGAGGCGGCTCCTTGACCTCGCTGATGGTGTATCGTCCGCCGCCCACCGAACGAATCCGGTACGCGCCACCCAGTGTCCGCACCGTGCCGGCTACCGTCTCGCCGTTGACCACGATCGTCAGCGTCCCCAGCGGCTTGCCGACTAGCCGGCCCGAAATCGAATAGCCGCCTGAAAACGTTGGCGCTGTCCGCTCCACGATCCCCGTGACGACAGCGTCCTCGAACAGATTCAAGGTCAGGGTTTCATCTGGTGTAGGCACCGCGTCACGACCTCCGCTACCTGGAGATAAGGCTTTCGTGCGAACGGGTTGACGGGAAAGCGCAGCCGCCCGGGCGCGCTGCAGCCGCCCCAAGTCCATTGTCACCACCCGGCGGCGCAACGTCGTGGCGTCAGTTGAGGCGGATGCGCGCCTCCGGGTCCGCAATGCTGCCGGCTCGACTTCAGAAAAGAGGCCGTCGCCCTGCCCCTCGACCGTCGCTGTTAGTAGCGACCCCAGCAGCACGACTGTGACCGCCGCCATGAACCGTGCGCCCACCGACGCTCGCTGCGGTTTGGAAGCTGCATCCTTCATCTTGCATGGCGAGGGAGAATCAACATCGTCAAAGGTGGCTTGGCCCGGATGGCAAGGCTCGGGGATTGAGGTCAGCGGGGAGCCGTTTCGCCAGGAATAGCGACCGCCTGAGTCTCTGGCCGACTCTGTCAGCTGGTTTTTCATTTTCGTGGTCCTCGGAATTCGATGTGTCGGCAACCTGTAAAGCGTCGTGCCTTGGATGGCTGTTCGCTTCACCAGCTAAGTACACCGGTTCATAAGAATTGCCCCGTATATTAGGCGGCCACGTCGAGTCGTGCAAGCAGGTCACGAAGGTGATCTTTTGTGAACTTCCATTGGACCGGTCGAGCCAACCGTTGGTAATTGGTAATGACGTTCGAACTGCCACAAGTGCAGGGAGAGAGCCGACAGCCTTCGGGGGCCAGGAGCGGGGGTGGGGCTTGCCGTGACCAGCGGCAGAGAGGAATCGAAGGCCGGTCGATCAGGTGACGGGGAAAGGGGAATAGAGTAACATAGCGGCCTATGTCGAGGAGATGCAGGAGGGCCATGCCCTGCCCACCGTCAAGCAGCACCTCTCCGCCCTCCGGGCCCTGCTCGACTACCTGGTCGTGGGACAGGTCCTGCCCTTAAACCCCGCCGCACCGGTCCGCGGACCCAAATACGTGGTCAAGCACGGCAAGACCCCGGTGCTCTCCCCCGGGGAGGCCCGCACCCTGCTCGACTCGATCGACCTCTCGAGGCCCTCGGGACTCTGGGATCGGGCGCTGCTCGCCACCATGGTCTATTCCTTCGCCCGGGTCGGGGCCGTGATCGGCATGAACGTTGAGGACTACTACCAGCAGGGGAAGCGCTGGTGGCTGCGCCTCCACGAAAAGGGCGGCAAGTTCCACCAGGTCCCCGCCCACCACAACGCTGAGGAGTATCTCGACGCCTACCTCGAGGCGGCCGGGATCGGCAATGAAAAGGGCACCCCGCTGTGGCGCTCCATGACCAAGGGCGGCACCGTCACCCCGAACCGCATGAACCGCGTCGATGTCTTCCGCATGATCAAGCGGCGGGTGCGCCAGGCCGAACTGGGCGTGGCGGCCAACTGCCACACCTTCCGGGCCACCGGCATCACCGCCTACCTGCTCAACGGCGGCTCGGTCGAGAATGCCCAGGCCATCGCCGCCCACGAGTCCCCCCGCACCACCAAGCTTTATGACCGCACCGCCGATGAGATCTCACTCGATGAGATCGAGCGGATTGTGATTTAGAGGGAGGCGGTAATAAGGGGCCAAGCGACCATTGACCCAAGTGCTGCTGCAAGAGTAATCACCGAACAATTCCGTTCCCACTGCTGATACCCCCTTACGTCAACTCCCTGTAACAGCCCCCTGCTGATTCCCTACTCCCTGGCCGGCAGGTAGGCTCCGTCGCCGCTGCGCTCTCCCGGGGCTCCGCCGTCGTTGACCACCCCGTAGGCCAGGAAGGGGTTGGCGCCTGACACCTTCTTGATCCGGATATACCCCTGACGGGTCTCAGGAGCGTAGCTGCCCAGAATGCCGTTGATTTGATGCCAGCGTCGGGCTGGGATCGGCTTGGTCACCACCGTCTCGGCCAGCATCCCCGTCTCCCCGTCGTAGATCTCCAGATGGAAGACACTCTCACTGTCATCCACCTCCCCGGTGTTGACCAGCGCCAGGTTGCTGCGGTTCTCCTGGTTCTGCTGCAGTCCCTCCACCCAGGCCACTTGGCTGAAAGCCTCACCGAAGGGCACCGCGTTGTAGAAGACGCTGTATTGTCCGCCCCCTCCTTGAGAGCCCGTCCTGGCCCCGATCACGATGCCACTCATGTCTCCACCTTCCGCCACCACGAACAGGGATCCCGCGTAGAAGCCCCGTGTCGACCCCAGCCCCGCTACCCCCAGACGCCGCAATTCATCCACCACCTCCGCAACGATCTCCTGTTGGCCGGCTTCAAGCGTCATGCTGAAGGCGGCCGTCTTGTCGTCCGCCTCGATTCCGTCGGCCACAAACTGGAAATCCAGCTTCCTGGGCTCCTCGGAGAAGTTCGTCACCGTCAGCTCGCTGGTGAACGCGCTCGTCTCCACCACCACCGGCAAGGTCTGACCGGTGCTCTCCGCCAGCGAGCTGGCAGTCACCGGAAACACAAACGACCCATCCGAGTTCACCTGGTCGTTGATCACCCCGTAGGCATAGAAAGGCGCTCTCCCCTCCACCCGCTCCACCTTGACGTAGCCCTGGGCCGGAACCCCCAGCACGCCCAGCAGCCCCGAGTACTGGTGAAACCCTCCCGGCTTCAGCTCTATGTCCTCAAGCACCCGGGCATTGGTGTCTGTCGACTCTCCCGAATACACCGTCGTCCGGATGGTGATCGCCCCCTCTTCCTCTGCTCCCATGTTCTGGAAGGCCACGTTGGAGAGGTCCCGGCTGTTCTGCCGCAGCCCGCACAGGTAGACTGCCTCTTCAAAGCCCTCCTCCTCCGCCACCCCCAGGTAGGCCAGCCCCGCCCGTCCCTCAGCCACCACCGTGGTCGTCCGCACCACCGCCTCTACCTCAGACCCCAGCCGCACCTCCACCCTCAGCGTCCCGATCCGGTTGCCCGTTTCGGGAATCGCTATCCCCAGGCTCTGTAGATAGCCCAGGGCGTCGGTCTCGATCTTTTGCATGCCGGGTGCAAGCACATCAGAAGTCTTCCCGCTGCCCCCTCCCCTGTGGGCCGTGTAGGTGTAGTCCAGCTTTACCTCCTCGTCCCCCCGGTTGGTCAGCGTCAGTTCCGAAGTGAAGAAGGAGTTGCTGCGCCCGGCCGCCGACAGAATCACCGGAACGAACAACGACCCCGTCGTCAGCCGGAAGCTCCCCTCGGCCGAGGCCCCGCCGCCGCAGTCATAGGCGAACGCACCTGCTCCCGACTCGGTGAACGCAAGTAACACTTCACAGGAACTCCCGTCATCGTAGGTCAGTCTCACCGTCCCCCTGCCGGGACCTGTCTTCTCATAGGCGTAGCTGCCCGGTCGGGCGGCCCCCTCGGCCCGGGTGGCGGCTTGCTCTCCGACCGACTCGATCTGCTCGAACCGGTTGCCCTCCCCGAACCGCAGCTCAATGACCGTCGCGCTCCCCTCCTCACCCTCTAGCCGCAACCTCAACCGCCTGCCCTCCAGGTCCCCCTCGGTGAAGTCCGATGGATCGCCCGGGTCGGCCTCCTCCATGCCAGTCCGCCCTTCCCCCGGCTCCGACCACTCACTCATCCCCTCCTCGTTGACCGCCCTCACCTGCACCTCGTAGGCCGTCCCCTCCTTCAGCCCCGACAGCCTCACCTCCAGACCCCTCCCCTCGTGCCCCCCATCGCTGTAGCCTTCTTCCCCACTCTCCCGGTAGCGCACCTCATAGTCCACGATCTCAGGCCCGCGGTTCTCCGGTTCTCTCCAGCTTACCTTCAAGCTGTCGCTGCCCTCCGCCGTCACCGCCGGTGCTGCCGGCGCCCCCGGCGGCTCCTCCTCGTCAGCCACCCGCACCCGGATCGCACGGCTCCCCCTCCGCTCCCTCTCTCCCTCTCCGCTCCTTACCTCTACCACCACGATGTATTCGTTGTCCCCCGCTCCGCTCTGGGGCTCCCCGCTCTCCACATCCGAAGGATCCTCATAGTCCGGCGCCTCCCGGAACATCAGCTCCCCCGTCTCCTCAACCACCGCAAACAGCCCCCCGTCGGCTCCCCCCGCTATCCCGTATCCCTCGATCCCGTCCCCCTCGTCCTGGTCCATCGCCTCCAGCTGCACTACCATCGCCTGGTTCTCCACTACCTCGAACGGACCGGTGCTCGTGATCTCCGGCCCCCGGTTCAGCCCCGTCAGCCGGAAGCTCCCCTGTCCCCGCAAGGCTCCCCCGCAGCGGTAGCTGTAGCTGCCCGCTCCCACTCCACTGAAGGTCAGCCGCACCTCGCAGACCTCCCCCCCGTCGTAGTCCAGCCTCAACTCCCCCGTCGTCCGGCTGGTGTAGCGGTACCCATAGCTGCCCGACCGGGTCTCGGTCACCTCCCCTTCCCCGTCCAGCTCACTCTCCTCAAACCGCAGCCCCGCTCCAAACCGCAGCCTCAGACTTTGCGGTCCTCCCCCAAACGGCCCCCGCTCCAGACTGGCCTCACCCCCCTGGAGGTCTTCCGCACCGAAGTTCGACCAGTAGGCCGGGTCCAGCCCCATCACCGCTTCCACCATTTCCGATACCCGCCCCCCGCCCACCAGGTTGACCGCTCGCAGCTCAAAGACATAGACCGTCCCGTTGCCAAGCTCCATGACCGTATACCCTGCGGCGTTGACCTCGTCCGGGGCGCTGTCTGCGATCGGGGTCCACTCCCCGAACTCCCCCCGGCCTTCCTTCAGACGGTACTCATAGCGCAGGATCGGGGTGCCCCCGTCGCTTTCGGGCGGACTCCATTCCAGCCGCACCGCTCCCTCTCCGGGCATCGCCATCAGGCCCGCCGGCGCTTCGGGAGGAAACAGCAGGCCGCCTCCGCCGCCTCCGTTGCCGGGGGGCGGCGGGGGCGGCGCAATCCGCCGCTCCGGGGTGGCCTGCACCGTCTCCGCTCCGCCCTTGCCCAACGCATTGACCGCACGCACCTCGAAGATGTATTCCCGGCCGTTGATCAGGTTCCCCACCGTCACCCCACGCGACCCCGCTCCCACGTTCTCCCACTCGCTCCACGCCTCTCCCACCGCTTGATACCGGACCTCGTAGCGGATGATGGCCGAGCCTCCGTTATCCGACGGCCGGTTCCAGCTCAACCTCACCGACCCGCTGCCAGGACTTGCCGACAGATTGAGCGACCCGATCTCCAGCGTTCCCCCAGGCGTCGCCACCCGGACTTCCAGCATCGCCTCCTCGTTCGGCTTATTGCCCACCGCCGATGCCACTGTGTCGGCAGGCACCCTGAGCCTCAGCGTGTAGTTGTCCGCCACACCGTCGGTCCTCGGGGTCACCCTGCTGGTGAAGACCCGGTCGTCGGCCGTCTGCACCCCCCCAATCCCCGGGTCGCAGAAGACCGTGTTGTTCTGATCGTCCACGCAGGCAGGGTCCTGACCCGTCTCGATGTCACTGGCGCTGAAGCCCGTCACCGGCTCCGAAAAGCTGAACCGCACCCTGAACGGCCCTGACACCGGCGGCTCTTCCATGGTCATCATCTCAAGCCTCAGCGGCGCAACCGTCATCCCCTCCCCCGGGTCCGACCAACCACCGGTCCCTTCGTCATTGGTCGCCCGCACCTGCACCTCATAGACCGTCCCCGCATTGAGGTCCGAAAGCGTCACAGTGCGCCCCGGCCCGTCATGCAGAGCGCCGGTGAAGCGCCCCCTGCCCTTCTCCCGGTACTGCGCGTCGTAGTCGGTGATCGCAGGCCCCGTGTTGTCCGGTTCGCTCCAACTCACCGTCAGACTGTCAGCCGTCTCCCCCGAAAAAGTGGGTGCTTCCGGAACTCCCGGCGGTTCCCTCTCGTCGGTGACCCTGATCGTGAAGGTCTGCTCCGCTTCCAACTCCCTGGCCCCGGCCCCGCTCCTCACACTCACCTCGACGACGTACTCGTTGTCCCCAACTGGACTCGCCAAGTCGACCGGCATCTCGTAATCGGGCGCCTCCCGGAAACTCAACTCGCCCGTATCGGAGGTGACCGCAAACCGCGACTGGTCGGCCCCGCCCACGATCTCCCAGCCCGTCACCTCGTCCCCCGCGTCGGTGTCCCTGGCCACCAGCCGCCTCGCCATCAACTGGTTCTCCGGAACATCGAACGAACTCGGACTCGTAATCTCCGGGGCCGTGTTGGGCGCTCCCGTGGTGTTGGTTACCGACTGGCTGCTCAGCCCCCGGGCGTCGTTGCCCACCGCGTCCCGGATCGGGTTCGCCCCCGGACTGTAGCTCACCCGGATCCCCGTATCTCCGTGATCGACCGCCGGGTTGAGCGTCAGCGTCACCACGCTCCCGCTCATCGAGACTCCCGTAACGCTTCGCCCGCTCCCCTCCACCTCTACCGTGAAGTCCCCCGACGCCGGCCTCGATCCCCCGTCGAGCGCTTCCCCGTAGGTCAGCGTCAGAGAGGAGCCATCCACCGCCGCGCTCACAAACCCCGGCCGGACCCCGTCCACCTTGTGCCCCGCCTGCGCCGCTACCGCTTCATGGTCCAGTTCCGCCGCATTCTCCGCCTCGTCTTCGATCGTCCCTCCGTTCAAGGCGATCCGGCCCGCATTCACGCTCACCCCATCGCTGGCTTCGTCCCCCTCGGCCACCTCGTAGCCGAACACCGGCGCAGCCGTCCCCGTGCCTCTCAGGTAGCCGGCCGTCCGGGTCCTGTTTCCCACTCTCAGCCTCAGCTGCGGCGCCCCCTCCACCTCGACCGTCTCGCTGAAGGTAACCGTCACCTCAATTCCGTCCCCCGCCGCGTAGGTCCCGTCCGCCCCCGGATTCGAGGTGATAGCCAAACTCTCCACCTCAGGCGGGGTCGTGTCCGGCGTCTCATTGGTCACCGGCTCCCGGCTCAGCCCCCCTGCCTCGTTCCCAACTGCATCCCGGATCGGGTTGTTCCAGGGGGTATAGCTCAGCTGGATCCCCGTCTCCCCGTGCTCGGCCCCCGCATCCAGGGTCAGCAACACCGCCATACCCCTTACCACGACCCGGGAGACCGTTCGCGCCCGATCGCCCCCCGTCACCGTGAAGTCCCCCGCATCAGGGGTCGAGCTGCGGTCCAGCGGCTCATCGTAGGTGAGTGTCAGCGTCGTTCCGTTCACCGCCGGCGGCGAAAGCATCGGCGCGCTGTCATCCACATCCAGAAGCCTCACCGTAAGCGCGCCCTCCACCGGATTGGCGCCGTCGCTCACCTGCACCCTGACCTCGTAGTCGCGGTCCCTATCGGCGTCGTCCGGCTCCTCGTAGTCCTTCGCCGCGGTGAAGTCGAGCTCGCCGTCAGCCGTCAGTATGAACTTGTCCCGATCCGAGCCCCCCGTGATCGCCCACGCCAGATCCTCCGCCGGGCGGTCTGCGTCAGTCGCCGTGAGCGTCACCACGGCCCGTTGGTTCTCCGCCACAAGAATCGGCGAGGTCGTCGTGATCACCGGCGACGCATCGTCATCGACGATCCTCAGCGTCACGGCGGACGGAGGAGTCACCCCATTGATGTTTTCCGCCGTCCCCGACACCGTCACCATCTTGTCGGGAGCGTCCAGTATGTTGTCGACGGCCCCTATCGTCACCTCCCCGCTGCTTGACCTCTCACCTGCCGCGATCCTGAGGGTCCGGTTCGCACTCAGCGTGAAGTCTCCCGGCACCGCCGGGGAAATCGCCTCCGCCGACACCACCACCGTCGTCACCGCGTTTGACGCCCGTTCCAGGTTCGCCGTCACCGTGCTGATGCCGCCCTTCTCGCCGATCGAGTCCGGCGTCAACTTCAGCGTCACCGGAACCGCGTCGTCCTTGATGATCCTGAGGATCCGGTCCTGACCGCTGCCGTTCGAGGTAGTCACATACAGGGCTCCGTCGGGACCCATCATCGGGGTCCGGAGCCGACCGTAAGCGCCGTCGAGCTCGGAGACGACGACCTGACTCACAAAGTCACCTTCCGGGGTGAACTCGAACAGGCGCAGCTTGCTGTCCTTCAGCGTGGCCACCGCCAGCCGTCCCTCCCAGACGCCCCACTGGGCACCTTCGAGGAAGATGCCGCCGCTGGTGGCCAGGGTCGTTGACCCCGATGACCACTTGGCCTCCACGGCGTCGGGGAACTTCACCAGGTCGGTCATGGGAACCCCTTGGTTGTAGCCGGGTACCGGATCCCAGCCGTAGTTGCGGCCGGCGACCAGCAGGTTGATCTCGTCGTCAAACGCCGGGCCGTGCTCCACCGACCACATCTGGCTGGTACCGGGCCGGAGCGCCAGTCCCTGCATGTTCCTGTGGCCATAGGTGTAGACCCGTGAGGAAGCAAACGGGTTTGTGGGCGCTCCGGCACCCGTGGATGGATCGACCCGAAGGACCTTCCCTCCGAGCGAGGTCAGATCCTGCGGCACCGTCCCGGTTGCCGCGTCCCCGGTCGCGATCCACAGATAGCCTTCCGGCCCGAAGCGCAGCCGGCAACCACCGTGACGGGAGCTGGCAGTGGGCATGTCCCCGACAAGGGGATCGGCGACCCGGGTGGCAATCGTGTAGGCAGCATCGATGGTCCAAGCGATCACCTGCATCTCGGGTCCAACGTGTGTCTGACAGGTGTAAAAGCGCCGGTTGGAGGCGAAATCCGGGTCGACGACAATTCCCATCAACCCATTCTCTCCGGTGGACAGCACCTCGGCGAAATCGGCGTCGATGGTCCCGACCGTGCCGTCGGCGAGTCGGCTGCTCAGCACCCCCGCCCGCTGGGTGAACAGCAGGGTCCCGTCGGGCGTGAAGGCGAGGTCCCAGGGGATGGACAGGCCGGAGACAGGGGTGGAAACCACGAGATTGGGCGGGGTGATCTCGTAAGTGCTGACGCCCTGCGCCTGCTTGCCGGAACCCTGCCCGTCCTCATAAGACACCCTGGCTCGCAAGTACATTTCTTCGTCGTCGCTGGATGGCGTGTAGCTGACCGAGGTGGCGCCGCCGATGTTCACCCATCCCCTGCGGCGGTTCGACGATCTGGCCCATTGCCAGTTCGGACTGCTGACACCGCCGTCGGGATCGCTCAGCTTCGCCCTGATTTCAGCCCCGACCCTGGAGAAGCTTACCCACCCGGCTTCCTCCAGGTTGCCCACGGTGACGGTAATCGTCTGCTCCGCCGTCATCGCCCGATCGGCCGTGCCGCCGGTCGCCGTCACGGTCACGATGTATTGGTTGTTCCCGGCGTCGTTGAGGGGATCGGTGCTGGCGACATCCGCCGGTCTCTCGTAGTTCGGCGGAGTCTTGAAGGTCAGCACGCCCGTCGCTTCACCGATTTGAAACTGTGAGGCGTCGGCGGCGGCGGTGATCGCATAGGTGACCTCGTCGCCCCTGTCCGGGTCCTCGGCAACCACCGTGGCTGCCGCCGTCCGGTTCTCGTCCACCTCGAAGCTGGAGTCGCTGGTGAAGGACGGGGCGGTGTTGAACGACTGGCGAGTGAAGGTCAACCTCGCCATGCGTACGTTGGAGAACTTACCCATTCCCTTGATGCTCGCGATGACACCCTGGGGCGAGGTCGCTTGATTATTCAGCGAGAACTCGGTGCCTTCCTCGGTCCCGGCATCGTAGGGAAACAGGTCGACCTCAAACGTCGACATTCATTGTCCTTGAGCATTGAGCAGGGATAGCCCCGAGACGCCCACGAACCAGTCGGGGCTGGGTCCGATCATCGAGAGCAGCGTGACCAGGGGGTGTTCGCTGGTGGGCGTGATTTCGAATGTCGCGCTGCTGGTTCCACCTCCGCTGACACTCTTCTCGATTACGGAGATCGCATTCGAGTTGGCATTGATTTCAGACTTGAAAGTGCCGGTAAGGCCGAGTTCCGCGACATTCTCAACCCCCGGGGTGGCCGTTCCTCCGCTTTCCCAGAAGATCACCATGTCATTGTGTATGGCGCCGATCAGGGTGGTGAAGTGTGCGCCGGCGACAACGCCGCCGGGCGTGCTGGCGGTCGTCCAGTTGCCCTGGAACGTCACCCTGTAGGTGGCTGATTGCGCGTTGCCCTGCGCCGCCTTCGTGTTGTCCACGACGAACGTGTTGTCGTTCGTATCATTCGGGCCGGGATGCGTCATTTCTTCGCCGTCGCCGAGGCAGCCCCAGATTTCCTGCTGGTCGGAAACGGTCAGCGTCACCGTCCCGTTCAGGCCCTCGAGGTCGCCGCCCGACAGGGTCGCATCCCATTGCTGGCTGCATCCCTCCTCGTCCAACGCTCGTGGTTCCAGCGCAAGCGTCGCCGTCGTGCCGGACACCACAAAGTCCGTCGGGTCCACATTCGTCACAGGCTCGGTGAAGGTGAGCAGCCAAGTGAGCGTGTCGGCGTCGGTGTGCTCGCTGGTCGGGGCCTTCCGCAAGATCGTTTCAATATTCGGCGAGGCCTGAGCGGCGGGAACCGCAGTCATCACAAACAGGACTGCAACAAAAGCAGGCGCAACAAGCATGGAGAGCGATGGATATCCTCTTTGTGACCGAACTTTATCCATCCGCAAAACTGGACTCATCTGTCAATTTTGTTTCGACTCAAGAGATCTAGCGTCTGGCGGCCCTCCCGACCCGGCTCCGGAAAGATCCAGGAAAGGATTGCGGCCGCCAGCAGCCCTGAGACGCATCCCCCCGGAATAATCCACATGAAGGAGATGCCCCACGCCTGGCCGAACAGCTCACTGCTGAAGGTGATCAGCCAGCCGCAGACCATGCTGACCGCGGCCCCGGCCAGCACTGACCGGGGACCGCAGCGGGGCAACAGCACCCCGGCCAGCACAATCATGCCCAGCGTGCCCGGCAAACCGCCGGTGGACTTGTTCATCACCTCGTACAGGTTACCCTGAATCAACTGCATCCCGAAGGCCATGACGACGGCCAGCAGGCCGGCCAGCAGCGTCACCAGCTTGGCCACCCACAGCGCCGGCCGGCGGTCGCCGGCGGCGGCGCGGAACCGCTGGTGGAAATCGACGGTGACCACCGCCGAGAGACTGTTGATTCCGGAGTCGATGCTGGACATGGCCGCCGACAGAAGGCCCGCCACCACCAGCCCGCGCACCCCCACCGGCAGCGAGTGGGCGATGAACCAGGGAAACACCTCATCCGGGTGGGAGGCCCCCTCCCATCCGACACCCTGGGGACCATACTGGGAGTAACTGGTCAGCGCCAACCCCAGCACGGCCATCACCACCGATAGGACCAGGCCGCACCCCACGTAGGCCAGGAACGAGCGGCCGGCGGCTCCCGGCGAGGGCGTCGACAGGTAGCGCTGCACCGCCACCTGATCCGAACCGTGCAGGCAGACCTTGGCGAAGAAGGTCTGCACGATGATTCCGAAGGCGGTGATCCGCACCCGGGGGTCCAGGTCGAAGAGCGGCTGGGGCTGGTAGGGCACCAGCCTGGCCGCCTCCCACCAATCGAACAGACCGGTCGAGGTGCGGACCATGATGTATCCGATGCAGAAGAGACTGCCGCCGAGGAGCACCGACCACTGGATGACGTCGGTCCACATCACGGCCCGCAGCCCGCCCAGCCAGGTGTAGACCGTACCCACCACGGCCACCGACACGATGATGGTCGAAAGTTCCCAGCCGGTAATGCGGGTCAGGGCGAAGGAGGCGGTGTATACCACCAGACCCATCCAGATGATGCGGAGCCCCATGAAGATGACTGCCCCGACCATGCGGACCCTCAGGTCAAAACGGCGTTCGAGCAGCTCGTAAACGGTGGTGATGCGCCTGCGCATGAAGTAGGGCAACAGCAGAAAGTTGATGACCAGGATCGCGGGGAAAACCCCCAACTGGGCGGCGTGAAACATGAGCCCGTTCTTGATCTGTTCCCCGGGAACGGACAGGTAGCTGATGGTCGACATCAGGGAGGCCTGAATACTGATGCCCACCATCAGCCAGTGCATGCTGCGGCGGCCGAGGAAATACTCTTCGGTTGAGTTCTGCTTTCGGGACAGGGACATCCCGGTGAAGACGATCACTGCGAAGTAGATCAATACCACGGCGGTATCGACAGCTCCGATGGGGCCAAGCATGCCGTTTTCCCGGGGCGGGCCAAGATGAAGAAGACGGAGGTCAGTGGAAAATGGAGGGTACCATAAACGGCGCCGGCACCGCCGTAGACAGGGCGGACATCCCCGCCGCGGCGGGTGACGGAGATGCCGGGGTTGTGTGTGGCCGGCTGCCGCCCCCGCCGGGCTTGCCCTGCGCGTCGGGACGCGGCCATGGTCCGGAATTTCAACATCTTGTGACCTGGTCACCCACAGTTGTATTCTATCCACCGACCCGAGCCGACATCCCCCAGCCCTTTTCCACAACCCGAGGAATCCCCGAGGCCCGCCCCATGAACCCTCTTATCACAGACAGTGTCTACCTTCGCGTGGACAACCGGAAGCAGTTCTTCTTCGACGACCTGTTGCTGGAGCAGACGCAAAACCTGACGCGGCGATTCCATTCGCCCCAACCGGCCGGCGACCGACCCGTCCTGGGCAAGGACCGGCCCTGGGAGCATGTGCTCTATTTCACCTGCAATACCTGGAACGTGATCCGGGATCCGAAAGACGGCCTCTTCAAGTGCTGGTACGAGGACTGGCAGATCGACGATCTTTCCAGGGCCATCTCCTGGATCCGCCCCTCGGACCGCAAGCTCTGCCTGAATCTCCACCGTTCCTGGTCTTCGCGGGTGCTGTACGCCCAGTCCGTCGACGGGATCGCCTGGGAAAAACCGGCCTTGGGAATGGTGACCGAAAAGGGCCGGAGCACCAACGTGGTGCTCGGCGGCCGCGAGCCGGTGGGACCGGCCCATTGCGCCTACGTTCTGCTGGACACTCTCGAAACCGACCCGTCTCGACGCTATAAGGCGATCTTCGAGAACCGGGCCAGCCAGGAAGCCGACGACCAGGGCGGCGGGACTTTCCGCAGCGCATTCTCAAGCGACGGGATCCACTGGAGGGTCCACTCGGAGGCCGTCCGCTACGGCCAGTGCGGTCCGGTTGCAGGCGACGTGGTGACGGTCTCGATCGACCCCGAATCGGGCATCTATCGTCTGAACGGCAGGCACCCGACCATGTGCTCCAACGTCGTCCAGGACATGCGCAACCCCACCGACGGCGGCTGGATTGCGCCCAGCTATCCCCATCAGTTCGGACAAGAGAACCGGCGGCGGATTTTCCGGGTCGAGAGCAGCGACATGATCCACTGGTCCACCCCGACGCCGCTGGTTGTTCCCGAACACGACACCGACAACATCGACGACGAGTTCTACGGCATGGAGCAGTTTCAGATCGGCGACGATTGGCTGGGACTGCTCAACGTCCTTCACAACACCGACAACACCATGGACGTCCAGTTGACCTATTCGCGCAACGGTAAGGATTTCAAGCGGATCCGACCGGGACAGCCCTGGCTGGCCCCGGGGGCTGAGGGCAGTTGGTACCCCCATATGTGCACCGTGTGCAGCAAGCCGATCGAGGTGGGGGACGACCTGTACGTGTACCACGGCGGCGCCAATGTCCATCACGACTGGTGGATGGTGGGAATCCCCGAGGGGCTGGAGGTCGCCGAGCGCGGCAATCTGGAGGTAGTGAACTACGCCCTGGGTCTGGCCAAAATGAAGCGGGACCGGTTCGTCTCGCTGGCCGCGGGCCCGGCCCGCACCGGGATTCTGGTGACCCGGCCCATCTTTCCAACCGGAGGCAGCCTGATCGTCAACCTGAAATGCCACCCCGGAGGCCGGTTGCAGGCGGCCCTCGCCGACGGTCAGGGAAACGTCCTGCCCGGATTCGAACGCCAAAACTGCCGGACCGTCGAGGCCGATAGCGTGAGCTGCCCACTGAGGTGGCGAGGTCAATCCAGGGTTCCTGCCGAGAGGTTCCTGAAGGTGCACTTCTTCCTGCAGAATGCCGAGCTGTTCAGCTTCCAGTTCGTCGAGAACCCCTGACATCACTCCCCCATCGAGGGGGAGTCGCAGGAGGCTCGCACAAGGCTCCTTGCCGGATATCATAGCAAGGTGTCAACCCTGTTCCCGGTTTGCCCCCTGGCCCGGAGGCGGGGGCGGAAACATCGGCCGGGACAGCATGCGGGCGGGACGCCCGCGCTCCCAGGAGTGCCTGTCACTCCCCCTTGACGGGGAGTCGCAGAAGCCGAGCCGCCAGGCGAAGGCTGATGCGGTGGGGGGTGGAAGCCGGGGCCGCCTGACTGAAACGGTGAGTTGCGCCGCGAGCAGGGTGAGGGGAATCAGCCCGGGGTCACATAGGAGAGGTCCCAGTCGCCGAGCCTGGTGAGAGTGCTGCCGGGTCGTTCCAGCCTGGGAGAACCCTGGCGAACCCAGGATTGAAGCTCCTCGCGCTGACCCAGGCGCCGCAAGGCATTCCAGGAGGGGCTGAAGTCGTTGCGGGAGTTGGTGTCCCAAAAGAAGAGGTGGTCGATGCCGGCCCGGTAGAGGGCGTGGGCCCGTTTCCGGTAGTCCTCCGGAGCCACTTGGCGCGGCATGAGGTTGAGCGCCAGCCGGCAGGCCGTCCCCCGGGTGATCCGCTGAAAGAACAAAGCCTCCTTGGGGTCCATCCAGGAATCGGCGCCACTGTTCAACCCCGTCACCGAAGTGTAGGGAATAATGGCATCGACCAGGCCCTCCCGGACCCAACCTTCCACATCCATGGCGTAGTAGAGGTTTTCCTCCCGGCTGCTCATCACGATGGCCGTGACCTGGATCGGCTTTTCCCTGTTCTGTTCTCGAGCCGCCTGGTTCATGGCCTGGCGCACCTCGCGCATGAACCGGGTCAGAAAGGTGGCGCGATAGGAGAGCCAACGGGGGTCTTTTTCGCCCAGCCTGGTCGGGTCCTGTCCGTACCTGGATTTGAAGCCCTCGACGACCGGGGGCTCGTATTCCACCAGCGGCGGGCGCCGATTGTAGAGCAGACAAACCCCGTCGATGGGATAGCCGGCGACTTCCTTCAGGATCGAGACCACAAACCGCCGGACTTCCGGGTAGGCGTAGGAGAGGCGAGGGGTATGGCGACCTTGGCGATCCACCCCTCGCCATTCGGGATGGCGATCGTAAAACCCGCGGCTGTTCCACTCCCGGTGCGGAACCGGGAAGTGAAATCCCGCCGTACGGTAGGCGGCGTGAAACTCCAGACCGGCCTCATGACAAGCCTCCAGGGCCACTCGAAAGGGATCGATATTCTTCCGGCGCAGGGTACGCCAGCTTTCCGCGGCCAGCCGGTCCCCAACTCGGTAGGGGTCCTCGATCCAGTCGTCTGAAGGCATCATCCCGATCCTGGTGAAATAGTTGCAGCGATCCCCGGAGGCGGCTTCCCAATACAGCCGGGAGAAATCGCTATCCCGAAACGGTTCGATCTCACGCCGGATGTCGGCCGTGCTGACGGGCCGAAAGGCGTAATGGTAGCTCCAGGCATCGTTGTGAGCCCAGAGCCTCCGGTTTTTCCCGGCCTCCCGCTCCTCCTTCACGCGCTTGACCCTCTCCTCGGACAAGGGCACCAGCTTGATATAGGCCACCCAGGCCCCGTGGGACGGATTACCCACCGAGTCGGGACTATCGGGGACAACCTGGGACGTCCATTGACCCATGACAATGTCCTGGCCCGTCAAGTCCGCCTCTTTCCAAAAGACGTCGTCGACGCGGTACCTTTGGCTCGGGTCCGAGCGATGAGAGATCAGGGAAAAGGCGGTGTCCGTCTTCAAGCGCACCAACAGCCGGGTGTTGTCCTCGTTGTAGCCATAGGACCGGATTCCGAAGTAGATGGTGTGCCAGCCCTTCCGGTCCAGGGGACAGGTCACCGGAGGCGCCGCCGTGTTCTGTCCGGCAACCAGCATGGTTCCCTTCAATCGATCGGTTTGGTAATCCAGAAACCTCCAGCGATTTCTCCGAGGTTTCCGGGAAAGCGCCGAGTCCGGCCGGCAACGGCCCAGGTCGGTGAGATAGATCGCTTCCCCCGATTCCGAGGGGCCTGCCGCGGACATCGCCGGCCCGGCCTTCAAGGACGACAGGGCCACGGAGGCGCCCGAAACCATGGCCGCTGCCTGCAAAAATTCCCGGCGGCCCACTGAACCCGGCCGCGCGGCGTCTTTTTTATTGTTCATGATGGCGGCGATTCTATCGACCGGGGCTTCCGGGGTCAACGGTGCATCACCACGGGTCAGGCAATCAATGGTAGCGGACCCACATCTCGACCTCGGTCAGCTCCAGCTTGGCCGTGACCATCGGATTGCGCTTTCTCAGGAAGAAACGGACTTGGTTGCTGCCGGGGTTGGGATAGGGGCCCGAGGTGAGGTCGATCTCGATCCAGCGCTCACCGAAGGCCACCGGGTCGGCCTGGCAGCGCTGCTGACGATGGGGGATGGGCGCTCCGTTCAGATGGACCTCCCACTCGTCGCTTTCCGGGGTGATGCCGGGTACGCCCAACTTCAGATTAACCTCCTTGACCAGCTTGGAGGCCGCTGCCGCCGGGAGGTCATCCCCCACAATCAGGGAAATGGAATGGCCGCCGGCCCGGGTGTCCAGCTCTATCGGAATCTGCCTGGGGCTGTCCGCCAGGTCGTGCCTCGAGTTCGGCAGGAGGAAGTAGTGTTTATCCCGCAGCCGGATCCCCTCGGGGTCGCCGATTTCCCGCAGGATTCTCCTGTCGTCCTGGCAGAGGGGGTGGGGTCGATGATTGAAAAAGTTGTAGAGGTAGAGGCTGTCCACCCCTGCCTGCCAATATCTGGCCGCCGCCGCCCGGAACTGCTCGTCGCTGACGTCCATTCTCTGCTCCAGGCAGGGCGCCACCGCAATGGAGGTCCCGGAGGTCAGCTCCAGGAATTCCTCCACCGGAACATCCATGTTGAACCGGATGTAGTGCTTGGGCACGACCGAATCCACCAGTCCCTCCTCGATCCAGGCCCGCACGTCCAGTCCGATCCCGAGGGCCCCCTCCAGAGTCCTCGGCACCAGCACCTGGAGCTGCAGCTCCCGGCCCTTCTCCCGAGCGATTTCCTGCATGCGGCGCCGCACCTTCCTCACGAATTCCGTCATGACCGGGGCCTTGCCACGGGCCTCCTCCGGTTTGAAGTAGAAGGGGTGCCTCAGGAAATCGAGCTCGAAGCCCTCGATGTCATAGCGCTGGCAGGTTTCTTCAATGATGGCCAGGTGAAAGTCGTGAATCTGGGGGTGGGAGAAGTCGAAGAGATGCCGGGAGTAGTGCCGGGTGTTGCCGCCGATCCGCAACTCCGGGTGCTGATGCCAGAAGGTTCCCGTCCAGAAATTCTTCTCCGGCCCCTCCTTGGAGTAGGCGAAATGGGCGTCGTTCATGCGCTGGCTGACAAAATACTGAAGCCCTTGCTGGTGAGCGCGCTCGCCCAGCACCCGTACCGGGTCGTTCCCCTGCTCCACCAGGTGGCGGGCGTTCTCCCCCCTTCGAAAATCGAAGGCGCTGGAATAGGTCCCCTTGGCCAGGTCCCAGGCCCTTTCGCCGACCTTGGTGTCGTGCAGGAAGACCCGCGGCAACACCAGGCAGTAGACGTACCGGTCCACCGGGGTCCCCGAGAACTGATCCACCAGGTCGGTCAGTTCCTCCACCTTCATGGGATAGCGGTGGGGGATGAAGACCACGCTGTTGCCGTCGTCGTTATAGATCAGGCGAGGCTTGCCGGTCTGGCTCCGAGTCTCGCGCCCGGAGCCCGGGCTGGGAGCCGCCGCTGCCAGCAGCCCGGCGGCGCCGGCGCCGACTTTGAGAAACTGTCGTCTTGTGGCCATGGAACAGGCACCTTTCTCTCAGGAGTCATTTCTACGCCGGCGGGGCCGGCGTGCAACCAGTCTAGATTGGGTTAAGGACAGGCTAACAAAATCGCTGCTGCCTGGAAAGGCATGTGATCCTGGGCTCACGCCCGGGGCTGGTGTTGAGCCGCATAGGCGGCGGCAGCGAGGTGCCGTGGGCGCAAGCCATTGCAGAGCCTCAACGACCGTCCGCTTTCCGAGCCTGTGCTTCGCTCAAGGGGTGGGCCAGCAGCGGCGGGCGGGGAATATCTCCGGGGGGACGCCGTAGCGCCAGGTCTTCGAACAAGAGCGATGGAACGACCAGCGAGACAACCGGGGGCGGCCCCATGAAGCCAATGGAAGAAAAGGGAAAGTTCATCCGGAGACGAAGGGTTGTATGGTAGGGAGTCAGAGTCTCGGAGGCGGCTGCGATCTCCCGGAAGCTGGACGCGCTGAGGCCCAGGAGAACCGCCTTGCGAATCGGCTCCTCACGCCCATCGGGAAATACCTTGTAGGCCTCGGTTACGGGCTTGAGCTTCGGTCTCGCCTCCTCACCCGGCATCCCGTAAAAGAAATAGCGTTCTCTGGACAGACTCACCTCGGGACTGCCGATGCGGCGCACCAAGATTCCGAAATCCAGGCCCCGCTCCTCCACCAGGTCGAGCAACTCCTGCCTGATTTCCTCCGGTTTCAACCCGTTCTGCGGAATCAGGAAGAGGTTGGAGGGATTTGGTCCCGCATTCCTTCGATTCCCGGTACTGTTGGACACCCCTGAAACCGGGGTGCGGGTGGCAAGCAGGGTCTTGAGAATGCCCCTTTGGACGACCGTTGTGCGGCGGGAGCGCACCCCCTCCTCGTCGACCTCATACCCCCCCAGCAGCGGCGCTTCGCCATGGCTGCCGGCCGTCGGGTCGTCGACCACGCTGAGAAACCGGGGCAGGACCCTGGAGCCCAGCTTTTCCAGAAACGGATTCTGGGGACCGGATCCGAATCGGCCGAACATGGGATTGTCGGCAATGGGGGTCCGCAACGCCAGCAGCCTGGGCGCCAGAATCTGGCTCACCAGCTCGGCCGCGGCCTGCCCTTCAAACAACACCGGACCGCTGTAACGCGCCACAAACCCGGCGTCCCGGAGCCGGCCCAGCCGTTCAGCCGTGGCCTGGATCCTTGCCGCCAGATCGGCCTGGTCGGGCAGGTCCTTCCATTGACGGCCGCGGGCGACCACGAAGTCCTCCAGGTATGTCCCGTCCACGGCCTGGGTGGCCGCCAGGGCTTGTATCGAGGCGGAGGAGAAGTTCCTGACATAGGAAGAACCTTCGCTGTTGACGAAGTATATCTTCCCGCTATTCTGGCTGGCGCTGACCCGGGAGTCGAAGATATGCGGCAGGCCCTTGAAGAGGGCAGACAGCTCCTGCACCGTCTCCTCCAATTGAGCCGCATCCGGCAGAGGGACCGGTGATCCATCGTCTCTGTACTCAACCGGTTCTTCACGGCTGAAGTCGGGAATAATCTCGACCCGCGTCTTGTTCTGAAGAGTGGCGCGCTTCTTGGCAAGGCTGTGGACGGCCTGCTTATAGGCGCCGTCGGTAGCCAGCCAGATCTGCCGCCTCAGTTCCTTGTAGTCGTCTCGCAGCGGAAGGGACACGGGAAACCCTTCTGGGACCACCCTGGAACGGGATCTACTGAAATCCATGAAATTGGTGTTGTCGAGGTTGTGATCTCCGACCCTCAGCTCCACCGACAGGACACGGCTGCCGCTCCCACGGCCGCGACCGAGCAGGCCGCCCAGAATGGCCGTGCGGCCCCGGCCTTCGGATTCACGAACCCAGTAGGCCACGTAATAGGGACTGTCCATGTCCTCCAGTTGCAGCCTTTCCATGGTTCGACCCATCTCGTCCCGCAAGGCCTTCATCAGCAGGTTTTCCTGAGCCTGCAGCGGGAAACCGGTCAGCAGAAGGGAAAGCCAGAGGGTGCAAAAAAAGCCGCGTTTCATGGGAATGCTCCTCCAGAGCCGACATGCAAGGTTACGGGGACTCCCAGGGAGGGGGAAGGATCGGAAGTCGTTCCGGGGATTTCTCTTTCTTCTGAACCTCGATCTGCGATACCAGTATTGCCGGAGAAACGGACGCGACCGGCACCCCCCCGGACTCGGCTCCGCAGATGCCGTTAAAGGCCTCGATTCGATCGTCCGCGGCCGTGATCTTGCTGAAGGAGGTCAGCGGCGTGCCAATGAGGTCCACCCCTCGCACCAGTTCCTCGCGCCCGTCGGCGTAGATCCGGTACACCATGACCGGCAGGACGTTAAACATATTCGGAAGGGTTCTTCCGGTGAAGGTGAATCCCCCCTGGACGTCCTTGAAATAGAGTCCGAAGGGTTTGTCCTCCCGCTTGAGGCTGTCGATCAACATGGCCTTGAGTTCTTCGCGGGAGTGGGACCGGGTAACTTCGACAAACAGGTTCGACTGACGCGCCACCGCCGTCAGGCCGGCCTGCTTTCGACCGTGCCCATTGGAGCGGGAGAATCCCTCGATGGGCGTCCGGGACAGGAGGAAGGTCTTCAACACCCCCTTTTCGATGACCGGCACCCGGCGAGATTTTACCCCCTCATTGTCGTAGCGGTAGGCCCCGACCAGGTCCATGGAATCCCTGCGCCGTACGGTGGGGTCGAAAATGACCGAAAAGGTCTCCGGCAGCACCTTCTGATTCACCATCTTCTTGAAGGTCTGGCCCTCCTCCTCCCTTTTCTGGCGATGGCCTTCGACCCGATGGCCCAGAATCTCATGGAAGAACACCCCGCTGGCCCGGCCGGAGAGGATGGCCGGACCCGTATAGGGATCTACCACGGGGGCCTCCCGCAGGGCCTTGAGATCGGCAATCATTTCCTCGACGGTCTCCAGGATCTCGCTGTCGTCGGGGAGTCCCTCGGCAGTGAAGGAAAAGAAGGACTCGTAGCGCGGCAGTTCCATCCCGTCCTCGGCCTTGGTGTAGGCCATGATCATCAGGCGGTAATAGGATTGAGAAGTCCGAATCTGGCTGCCCTCGCTGTTCACGTACCAACGAGTCTCGACGTTGACCGACAGCGTGGCGTTGGCCCGGTAGATGTGGCCCGAACCAGAAAAAGGAGCGGTGTACCTGCGCAGCTTCTCCTCCCAGGGAGACCGGTCGAAATCCAGGGGAAGCGGCTCCTCCAACCACTTTTGGGCGGGTTCCGCCGAGAAGTCTCCGGCCTGATCCTCCTCTTCCACCTTGACCTGGACGTTGGCCCTGACCTTGGCCAACCGCTCCACGGCGGCCTTGTACTGCTGGTCGGTCCGGCGCCAGAGGATGCTGCGAAGCGCCTCCGGATCCCCCAGGGGCGCCTGCTGGTAGGCATAGCGAGGGAAATTGGCAAAACTGTCTCCCCGGATGGAGTGGGTGTTGTCCAGCTCGGGGCTGCCCACGCGGAGATCGACGTCGGCCACGGCGTTCTCACCCTCCGAGCTTCCGGTGATGTTCCCGAATGAGGCTCTCACCGAATATCTCCGATTTCCGGTGATCTCGTAGCTGAGGTAGTAGAGCGGCGTCGGCTGTTTCGAGAGCGTCTCGACCGAGCGCTGCAGCTCTTGCTTCATGGCGTCCAGCACCGGAGTGGCTCCACGGACCGGATGGGCGGCCAGGATCGACGCCGCCGCCAGCAGGGTTGGAAACAGGAGGCCTCGGTGGGGTGATCTCATTCCGCACCTCTCATCAAGAACGAATCGAACCACAGGGATTGACCGGGTTATTAGAACCATTGTACCCGCAAAACTGCCTGCCGATCAAAATTCCTGGTAGTGTGAGGTGTTTGCAAAATGTGGCAGCGGGATCGTTGCCGGGAATGGCCACAAAAGGCACAAAAACACAAAAAGAGCAGAACGATGAGAAACGACCAAGGCATGCGGGCTTTGTGTGATCAGATCCGGCAGACGGCCTTCGACCTGCATGGATATCTTCGCAACGGGCATCTCGAGAAGGGTTACGAAAACGGGGTGGCCCACCGTCTGAGAAAAATCGGCTTGGCTGGCGAGCGACAAAGAGCCCTGCAGGTGCGAGAATTCGTTTTGTGACTTTTGTGCTTTTTGTGGTGAACTCGCATTTCTCACCAGGTCGCACCCGATATTGAAAAAGGCAGAACATCACGTTTGCCGGCAAAATGACCTGCCCCGCTACGAATTTTGCAAAAGGCTCGTGTCTCAGTTTGATTCCAAGAAGGGCAAGTCATCTGGTTTCCTTGGACTTTCGGTCTTGCCGGTCCCTCCACTTATGCCAGGCCCCTGCGATCAGTTCCATAATGATGCCCTCATAGCAGTAGACGACGACGTATGCAATCACGACCGGAATGACGGCCCAGAAGTCCATGCGGTTCTCCGGCTCAGATTTTTGTCGGGATCCTTTTCAACCCCCATCCTAAATCAAACAGAGACACTACCAGATTCCTTCCGGGACACCCGCGGAAGCCGGGCCGGCCGGGAGCCGCCCCCGTGAGGCGGACCGAGTGCACCCGGGATCCCGCCCCTGGCTGATGGAGCAACCGCCGGTGGGCCGCCGCCTTCAACGCGGCTGTTTCCAATCGAGGTGTTTGCGCAGAAAGCGAAAGGTCCCTTCCCCGTGGATCCGGTGCTCGCCTTCGAACCATTCGATCTCGGTGCGGTCCCCCAGGCCCAGTTCCCGGTAGAGACGCCTCACCTTGGCGTATTCGTGGGCGACCCACTCGTCCAGGCCCACGGCGTCCCCATGCCCGCGCTCCACCATGAAGGGACGGGGGAAGATCAGATAGGCCATCTCCGCGTAGTTGAAGCTCGTTCCCAAGCCGAACTCCGGCATTTCGTACTCTCCGGTGAACATGTAGCTGTTGGGCCACTCTACGGTCACGTTCTTCCAGATCCACTGGTTGAAATCCCCGGAACAGATGGAGAGGGCATAGTCCTCCAGCACCGCCGGGACTCTCATGGCGGTCTTGCCGCCGTAGCTGAGGCCATAGAAGCCGATCCGCTCGCCATCCACCCAGGGAAGGGTCTTCAGCCAGTCCAGGATCCGGCGGTGCTGGCCGATGATGAAGGAAAAGATGGAAAGCTTGAGGGGGTTGGCCTTGCGCTGCAGCACCCGGAAGCGGTCTCCTCCCCGGTAGGGGTTGTGGGGGGCGAAGACGATGAAACCCTCCTCGGCCAAGCGGGAAGCAAAGGCCCGATAATAGCGAAAGCCAGCAACGTCGGTCCGGACCACGTCCCGGGGAAGCCCTTCCAGACCGTGCTGAGCCACCACCACCGGGCGCCGTTCCCCGGGCTGAAGGTCCTTGGGCACCAGCAGGATGCCCCAGGCAAAGACGTCGGGCCAGACGTCGAGCACCACCTCGTACCCCGTCCACTTGCCGGTCTCCCGCCACCGGCGTGAACGGGGGTTGGCGGCAATCATGGGGTCCTCGATCTTGCCCAGGATCTCCTTCCAGAAGGTGGAACGCCAGCCGGCCGAGTGGCGGGCGAAGGACTCGGCCGACTCCCGGCCGGTTCGTTTCAGATAGCGTTGGTCCCGAATGCGGTCCGAGATGTGCAGCAGGTCCTGAAGCGTCCTTTGGATGTCGCGCGCCAGGCGCCGCTGCTGCCCGACCGCGTCGGAAGCCTCCCCGGTGCGCTCCGGCTCCGCACCCGGAACCGCCGCAACCACCGCCCCCTCCGCCAAGGGTTCCAGCAACCCCTGCAGCGCCTGCTCCGATCCTGCAGGGACCGTCCCGGCCCGCGGATCCGGGGGGACCCGCTTGACCCGGGCGCCGGCCCCGGCCCCGGCGGGAAGGGCCTGCGCCCACCGCTTGAGCCGCTCGAACTCGGAGATCACCCACTCGGCCGGAGGAGTCTCGATCCTGCCGGGAGCCGCCACCGACTTGCGGCCTTCTTCGGCAGGAGGGGGCCCCTCCACCCGAGGGGCCTGCGAGTGCTCGACCACCAGGGTGCGGGGCAGCACCAGGCTCCCGATCTCGGCGTCTCCGAACTCGGTCAGCAGGGCCCAGACATTGCGGTAGATGGGTTCCTGCCAGATCCGCTCCCGAGCGGAAAAATAGCCACTCACCAGGCAGGAATCGATTCTCGAATCCACCGCCGCGGCATAGAGGGCGATCAGTCCACCCTCGCCGTGGCCGGCCACGCCAATTCCAACTCCCGGCGAGCTTGTCGACTCCAGCCAGTCCACCAGGGCCAGAACCTTCTGCACTTCGTATCCGATCGGGTGGCGCCCCAGGGGATAGGCCATGCGGTAGAGCCATTCCCGGTGAGGCATGTTGGTCATTGCCGGCCGGCCGGTCTCGAGAGCCGGGTTGCCCGAGAACCGGCTGGTGCGGTCGACAAGCGCGGGCACAATCACCTGGCAGCCGGATTCCGCCAGGCGAAGGGCAAACCTGTCCTCGGGCCGAACCCCCGGCTGAACCCCCACCAGTTGCCGCGGGGTGACGTCGGCATCCGGCAGGGCGATCACCTGGGCAATGGGCGCCCGGTTCCTGGGTCGAACCAGCAGGCCCTCCGCCCCCAGGCCCGCCACAACGTCCCAACGGACCCGCCAGACGGTCACGGAATCGCTTTCCGCCAGCGGCGCCCCTCCCTCCGACGAGAGAAATTCCAGCCGCGCCGGGGACCTCTGGTCGACCACTCCGATGATCTTGCGGAACCGCTTCCGGTTGGCCTCGACCGACCGGGCGTAGTCAAACCCCGAGGAGAAATCTCTCTCCCAGAGAGCCGCTCGTCCTTCGGGCGCCGCCTCCAGGCGACGCATCAGGAAACGGTCGATCCCGGCCACCATGCGAGCCGACAGATCGCCGTCCCAGGTCAGCTCGGCGGTGCCGGGAAGGTTCCCGGGTTGCCGGGACAGGACCACGTGGCCGGCCGGAACCAGTAAAATCAGTCCGAAAAGAAGAATTCGCTTCCACATGGGTTTAACCCGCATTTCTCTCAGAAGTGCGCCCCCCGGTGAGAAATGGGGGGAGCACCATTGTGTCCTGAAACGCAATCGGCCGCAATGGGAGTAGAATCTGTCCAAGCGTCACCCACTCTTGAACGAAGTGAAGGAGGGAGAGCAATGAAGACTGAAAGAAGATCCAGAAAACCAGCCAATCCGGTCCGGATGGAACTTGCGGCTTGCCTGGCCTTGGTCCTGGCGGCGGCCGGGTGCGGAGGATCGGCCCCGGCTGGATTGGAGGTCACCGCCTCCCAACGCGTCCATCCGGTGCTGATCCGGAATGATCACAATCCCCTGATGCGGCTGACGGTCGAAGCCAGGGATCCCGGCCTCAGCGCCCGATCCTTCACTTTCAGGTTGAGCGGCACCGACGATCCCGAGGATATTGAATCGCTTGAGTTGTTTTTCTCGGGCGATGGGGAGGAATTTCAGGCCGGGGACCGCTTCGGCGATCCCGCCGGCCCCGCCCCTGAACTGGTCTTCCGAGGCGACCGGGAACTCTCGCCAGGGAAAAACGTCTTCTGGCTTTCCGTCAGGCTGCGGCCCAGCGCCGACCTGGGGCACCGGGTCGATGCCGTCTGCACCGCCGTCGAAACCTCGGCGGGAACGGCCAGGCCCAGGGACACGACCCCCGAGGTCAGCAAACGCATCGGGGTGGCGCTGCGCAAACACATGGAGGACGGGGTGCATACCTACCGCATCCCCGCTCTGGCCACTACTCCCAAGGGCACCCTGCTGTGCGTCTACGACATGCGGAGACGGAAGTCGCGAGACCTGCAGGAAGACATCGATGTCGGGCTGAGCCGCAGCACCGACGGCGGCCGGACCTGGGGGACCCAGCGCGTGATCATGGACATGGGGGAATGGGGCGGGCTGCCCCAGCAGGAGAACGGCATCGGCGACCCGGGCATCCTGGTCGATCCCAGCACCGGAGAAATCTTCGTCTCGGCCGTCTGGATGTGGGGCAAACTTGGCAAGCACCAGTGGGTCGAGGACGGCTCCGAGCCCGGATACGACATCGCCAGGAGCGCCCAGTACATGATGGTCCGCTCCCGGGACGACGGGCTTGGCTGGACCGAGCCGCAGAACCTCACCCGCAGGCTGAAGCAGCCGGAATGGTGGCTCTTCGTCCCGGCTCCCAATCAGGGGATCGCTCTTTCCGACGGCACCCTGGTCATGCCCACCCAGGGGCGGGACCGGACGGGATACCCGTTCGCCAACATCACCTACAGCCGCGACCACGGCGCCACCTGGACCGTGAGCAACCACGCCTTCAGCGGCGGCAACGAGAGCCAGGCGGTCCAGCTCGGCGACGGGTCCATCATGCTGAACATGCGCAACGACAAGAAAGACCCCTACCGGGCCGTCTACGTGACCCGGGACCTGGGCAGGACCTGGGAACCGCACCCCACCGACCGCAAGGCCCTGGTGGAACCCAACTGCAACGGAAGCCTTTACCGGTTCGACTACCGGGAAGGGGGCGAGTCGAAGACGCTCCTGCTTTTCGCCAATCCCAACGCCACCGACGGCCGGCATCACCACACCCTGAAACTCAGCTTCGACCAGGGGATGACCTGGCCGGAGGAATATCAGATCTTGCTGGATGAAGGCCGCGGGCGGGGCTACCCCAGCATCAGCCGGGTGGACGATCGGCACGTCGGCATCGTGTACGAGGGAAGCCAGGCCGACCTGGTCTTCGAGAAGCTGTCGCTGGAGGAATTACTAAAGCGGTGACGGCGGGGGAAGCGCACCCGCGGCTCTGATGCCAGGTAAGCCGGGCCCCCGCCCTGCCGTGCGGATCATACGAGGAAGAAACTGCCGATCATTTTTGAAGACGAACCACCAATGGACACGAATGAACACGAATAGGGATGGACCTGCTTCAATGACCAACCGCGCCCGAATGCATCTGCGATATCGTGACCTTGATATCACCACGTCATGGGAGGAAGCCCACCCGGGAGCGCGGGCGTCCCGCCCGCACAACACTGGCAGAGCCTCGCCCATCTCCTCGACCCGGATCGACCGGCAACGACGCCAGGGCTCTGCTTCGGCCGGGCCCATGCGGTTCCCACCGGCACGGTGGACGGGTGCGCCATCGCAGGGAAACTGAGCGACAACCCAAGGCAGAGGATGCGGGCGGGACGCCCGCGCTCCCGGGTGGGCCGTCCCGATGGTGCGGTGGAGCGTATCCGGGGGGCGACTTCTCTGAAAGCCGACCGGCGCCCTTTGGGAAACTCCCGTTTGGCCGCGGGCCTGGCCCCGCCACCCTACCCCGAGGCGGATCAAGCGAGGGTGAAACAACAAATCTTCCCGGCCTATCGGGAACAAGGACCCTGTCAGGTTAATTCGGAATTCCGGATTATTGAACATCGATGCACAGGATGCACAGGATAGACAGGACGAGAGGCCGCCGCACGGGAAGCAGACTCGCTCAATGATCGAGTGCACATTTGCGGATGTCCGGGACTGCAAGCCAGCCGTCTCCAGAAAAAATCCTGTGCATCCTGTGCATCCATGTGAATCAAAAATCTACCCGTGCTTGACTTTGAACCGGTCTCCAGCCACCAAGCTCAGGGCGTTGTTTCAGACAAGCCGGGCCCCCGCCCCCCACGACGGGGCGGATCATTCGAGGGTGAAACAACGAATCTTCATGTCCCGCCGGGAATAAGGGCCATGTCGTGCTAAACCGGTTTTCGACTTATTGAACATGGATGCGCAGGATAGACAGGATAAACAGCCAGCCGTTTTCGTTTCGGAAATGAAGACGAACCACGAATAGACACGAATAGGGATGAAGCTCCTTCAATGACGAGCGGCGCCCGGGTGGGTCGTCCCGATGGTGCGATGGAGGGTATCCGGCGGGCGAATTCTCTGAAAGCCGACGGGCGCCTTTTGGGAAACTCCCGTTTGTCCGCGAGCCCGGCCCCGCCGTGCCGTGCGGATCAAACCAGAGTGTGACAATCAGTAATCGACCATCCCGCCGCGACCTTGGTACCCCGTCGCGGTTAACCTCAGCGCCTTAGTGGCCCTTCGTCGTTCTTCGTGGCCCTTCGTGGATAACTCTTTTTTTTTGTCTTTTTTCGTTTGTTTCAGGAAAGTCCAGCCGTCTCAAGGCGAGGCGGCGACCACCCGGTTCTCAAGGACCCCGACTCCCTCGAGTTCCACCGTGACCACGTCCCCCGGCTGCATTCCCTTGGTGGTTCCGGGGGTGCCGGTGAAGATGAGGTCTCCGGGCTCCAGGGTCACGTACCTGCTGATAAAGCTGACGGTTTCGGGTATCCCGTGAATCATGTCGGAGAGGCTGGCTTGCTGGCGCACTTTCCCGTTCAGCTTGAGGACTATCTTCAGTTGGCTGTAATCCACGCCCGAGAGAATGTAGGGGCCGGTCGGACTGAAGGTGTCGGCGCCCTTGGCCCGCCACCACTGCACGTCCCCCTTCTGCCAGGTCCGGGCGCTGATGTCGTTGCCGCAGGTAATCCCCAGCACATGGTCGAGAGCGGCGTCCTTGGAGACGTTCCTGGCCCGCTTGCCGATGACGATGACCACCTCGGCTTCGTAGTGCACCGGATCGGTGTCTGCGGGCTGGACGATCTCTCCACCAGGGGCCAGCAGGGAGGAGGGCAGCTTGATGAAAGGCTGCGGATGGGGGCTGGGCTCGGCGTCCGCGAGGTGGGACTTGTAGTTGCCCGCCAGGGCCAGCACCTTGGAGGGATTCCTGCTGGGCACCAGAATCCTGACCTCGGCCAAGGCATGAGTGGTCTCGGTCTTTTCCCAGGTTCCGAAAAGGTCGCCCTTGAGCTCTCGGACCCGGTCCCCCTCCAGGATGCCGTAGGCTTCGCGGTCACCCAGGCTGAAGCGAAGATATCGAGTCCCTCGATCATGCTGAGACCCAGCTTGGCAGGACTGTGCAAATCCCAGCCCGGCCAGCAACAGGCATACCGTCATCCGCTGCAAAATCATACCAACCCCCATTAACTCAACGTTTTGGTGAAAGGGCGCCAGCATATCCCGACCCTCCCGGCACTGTCAACCTGAGCAGGCGGTAGCGGAATCCCCTCGGCCCTCTCACCTTGCCAGGCGACAGGCGCTGCCTCCTGCATCGGCACACTCCGTCAGGGGGAGGGGAGGGACCGGTCGGAGGACCTCAAGGCGCGGTTGCTGCCCATGGAGGTTTCGCCGCCGTCGGCGAAGAGGCAGGCGCCGGTGACGAAGGAGGACTCGTCGGAAGCCAGAAACAGGGCGCAGGCGGCGATCTCCGCCGGCTCGGCGGGCCGCTTGAGCATGGTGGGCCGCCCGAATTCTTCCTTGAACTCCTCGATACTTTTCCCGGCCTCGGCAGCGCGACGCCGGTGAAAGGGGGTCATGGTAGGCCCCGGACACAGGGCATTGACCCGGATGCCGTCCTCGGCGTGGTCCCGGGCCATGGCACGGGTCAGGCCGGTGACCGCCGCCTTGGTGGTATCGTACTGAACCGAGTGGTAGCTGGCGATGACTGCACTGTTGGAGGCGATGTTGACGATGCTCCCCTTGCCGGAATGGCGAAGCAGCGGGACGGCGGCCTGGGCGCAGAAAGCGTACCCCTTGACGTTGACGCCCCAAATGGTGTCCCAGCTTTCTTCGCTGGCATCGGCCACGGTGTGGTAGAGACGGATGGCGGCGTTGTTCACCAGAATATCCAGCCGCCCGAAGCGATCTACCGTGCGCCGGATGAAGGCCTGGGCCTCGGCCTGGCGCTCCATGCGGGCCTCCACGAAAAGAATCTCGCCTCCCCCCGCCCCTATCTGCTCAGCCACCTCGCGTCCGCGGGCTCGGTCCCGGTCGGCAAAGGCCACCCGCGCCCCCTCCGCCACAAACAGCCGTACCGTGGCTTCGCCAATGCCGGCGGCGCCTCCGGTGACTGCCGCCACCTTGCCGTCCAGTCTTCCCATCGGTCCTGTCCTTTAAAACCTGGGTCGGCCCAGCAGTCAGGCCCGCCCGAGAAATCAGTGCGGCGCCTCTGCCGTGGGGAAATCCGCCGGCATGCAGATCTCGATCACTTCGAAATCTTCCGAGAACTCCAGCACCTCGTGCTTGATATTGGGAGGCTGGTACCAACTGTCGCCGGCCTCGAACCGGACCTCGCCGACATCCTCGAATTCGACCCGAGTCCAGCCGCGCAGCACGTAGTTCATCTGGAACTCCAGGTCGTGGGTGTGACGGCCGCCGGGGCCGCTGCAGGTTTCCCTGGCCCGGATGTGGTGCGCCAGGACCTTGCCCTTGGTGGCCGCAATGATGCCAAGATCCCGATACTCGAAGTAGGTGCGGAGACCGGTTTTCCATTCCGCCGACTTGTGAAACGCCATAGTGGTCATGGTGACTGACCCTCCCTGGGTTGGAATAGTATGGACAGGCATTCTAATCCGAACCGCACTCCCCCGCCCCATCAATTTTCCGGAGAGAGCGGACGGGGAAAGGACAGTGAGGAGGTCAAACAAGTCCGGCCCCCGCCGTGGCGGGAGGATCATGCGAGGAAAAACAGCCGGCCGTTCATAAAGACGAACCACGAATGAACACCAATGGGCGCGAAGACCGATGGACCTCCTTTGGTGCGACGACGTCATGGGATGAAGCCCCCCGGGAGCGCGGGCGTCCCGCCCGCACAAAGCCTGGCACAGCCTTGGCCATTTCCTCGACCCGGGTCGACCGGCAACGGCGCCATGGCTCTGCTTCGGCCGGGCCCATGCGGTTCCCGCCGGCAGGGTGGCCGGCTGCCGCATCGCAGGGAAACCGAGCGGCAGGCGAAGGAAGAAGATGCGGGCGGGACGCCCGCGCTCCCGGGAGGTCCTCCTCCCATCACTCTTGCCCCTCAAGGGGGCGGATGCCGGATTGCCAGGCCGCGGCCGGTGCCGATCCGGCAGACCCGTCCCGCTTCGTGTCCCTTCGTGGATAACTCTTTTTCCCTTCGTGTCCTGGGTGGATTCCCTTAGTGGGGTTCTTTTCTCCAGCCCAGGGTCCTTTCATGCTGTTCTTCTAACGTCGACTCCCTTATGAGACCATTTTGGGCCAAGAATGGGTGAGACTGGTAGAGTTTCGGGGGGATGACAGGCTGATTGGAGTGGTTTGGAGGTGCCTGGACCCAGGTCCGGGCCTTGCAGGCCCAGTGGAGCGCGGGCATCGGGCCTGCCGGCCCGGCTCGGTCCCTCTCGCGGGGCTCAGTCGGCGAGGATCGTCGCCAGCGCGGCCTCCCGGTGCTGCTGATAGTGGTCGATCGATTCCGGCACGTTGGCGAATCCGGCGTGGAGGACGATCGCGAGCGCGGCGTTGGAGATGGTGGCGTTGTTAGCCGGCCCATGATGGGTATGAATCCGGCTCTGGTCTTCTCCGTAAACCGTGTCGCGGCGGTAGTGGTTGCGGTTCTCGATGCTCCAGTGGCCGCGGTTCCACTCCAGCAACTGGGCGGCGTCGGCCTGCTGCGGGCCTGCCGAGGTGATGCCGTAGGCGAAGCTGACGGTCTCGACGCCCTCCTTGATGAGGTAGCGTTTCCGGGTCACTCGGAAGGCTTGTTTCGCATGGGAGAAGGGCAACAGGCCCGGCGGCGGACAGAAGGTGTCGATCCTGCGCGTCTCGATTCGTCCGTGCCCCTTCTCCGGGCCTTGGGTCGCCTGAGGCCGTGAGCGACTCTCCCAGTCCACCGTCTCCAGCATCCGGCAGGTCTCCGGGCAGTTGTTCTTCACCGTCAGCAGGTAGTGGGCTCCATGCTGCTCGACCAGGGCCCGCTCGGTGTCGCGGCAGGTGTGCAGGGCGTCGAGGGTGACCGTGCGCCCGCGCAGGTCGACCTCCTCCAGCAGCGCCCGCACCGCGGCAACCTCCCCGCCCTCCTCGCCGAAACTGTGGCTCGCTACCGGAAGCCCCGAACCGTGTTCCACCAGCGTCACCGTCTCCCAGCGCCGCTTCCCCTTCGCGTGACGGTTCGCCCCGCAAATCCGCTTGCCGTCCCCGGCAAAGGCCGTCCCCTCCCGGCAGCGTGGAGCCGTCCAGCGCTGCACCTGCCGCGCCAGAGAATCCGGGCCCGTGTGTGCCAGGACCCGGTGGATGGTCGCCAGCGATGGCGGAACCCAGCCGTTCGCCTTGGGGTCGAACCAAGTGCCCAGTACCCGCAACTCTTCTTGCGTCAATGACTTCGCAAACCGTGCCGTCTCCGTCGGTCCCACCTTCCCGGCCAGCCGCGCCAGCACGCAGATCGACACCACCGCCGCCATCCGGTGCTTGCGCCCCTGCGCCCGCCGGAAGTCCTCTACCCCTTCCAACTGCCTCCGCAACGACTGCAACTCCCCCTTCCCGTAGTCCACTGCCACCCCCCGGCAGCTCCACTCCCGCCGGTCCTCCGGATCCCGCAACCGCTCTCGCGCATCCTCCCGCAACGGATACAGCAGCATTTCCTTCCGCTCCCCGTGCCGCTCGGTCCAGCTCCCGTTCGAGCGCCCATACCCCCGCGTCCGTCCCACCCGCTTCCAGTTCGAGGCCAGGTACACCGTCCCTTGGTACCGCTTCGGATCCACGAAGGTCTCGGCCAGCTCCAACCGGTGCCCCCAGGTCTGCTCCCAGTCCTCGCTCAGCCGCCGTAGATTGCGGCCCAATACGTGCGAGCCCAGGTTCTTGACTCCCTGCCCCTCCGGCAGAATCAGAAAACGCGTGTTGTTTCCGATTAAGTGCAGCCGGCGAAACTGTACCCCCTTGTGCCAACCCAGCCACCGGTCCCGCGGACCGCACTTGAAGGCTCCCCCCTGCCAGCCCACCAGCGCCACCCACCGGCCGTCCCACTCCGCTACGTAGCGCAGTCCCCGCCCTGCGAATTGCTTGAACCCCAGATAATGATGCTCCTCCATCAGTGCGTCCCAGCGCCGCCGCTCCTCCGGCCACGCCAACCGTACCTTTACTTCTTTCACCACCGGTCGGAACTCTCCACACTCTTTCGCCATGCCTCTACATATACAGAACTCTCCTCGAAAAAGCCAGCCCTTTTTTCTAACCTTGTACCTGCGTCACTTAGAACTCAGCATGAAATGGCCCTGTTCTCCAGCCTGGGGTGTACGACATCATTTTGATTTAGCGAGCGTGGACTGCTGATCGTTATCATAGAAACTGTTGTTTTGTTCTTCTGCCTACTGTATACTAAGCAGTAGGCAGGAGGTGCTCATGACTCAACCGACCCCCATCCCCACCCTCGAAGCTCGCCGGGACCAGATCCTCGGTCAACTCGCGACCATCGGAGATCTCAGCTCCGGCTCCCTCGGTTCCCGGCGCCTGCGCTGCGGCAACCCGCGCTGCCGCTGCAAGCAGCCAGGCGAGGTTGGCCACGGCCCCTACTGGTACCTGACCCGCAAGATTGGCGGCAAGTCGGTGGCTTGCTCGATTGCGCCCTCCCTACTCGAGTCGGTCCGCCGCCAGATGGCCGAGCACAAGCGTTTCCGGGCGCTGACGGGGGAATTGGTGGAGGTCAGCGACCAGTTGTCCCGGGCACGCTTGGCGCAGGGCGATCTGGCAAAGGGCAACAGCGACAAACGGGAAACGCTTTCCAGACAGTTTAGCTCCGACATCCGGGTGGAAATCGAGGCGCTGGTGGGTGACGGAGAGGCGGACGGGCTCGACTTCGAGGCTCTGGAAACCGCGGTCCGGCGGCGCATGCTGGAACTGGGGGCTCGGGGGGTGGAGCGGCGGGTCAACGGCGACCGCTCGGACCACTCGAGCCGACACCTGCCCTGCTCGTGCGGACGGGAGGCGCGCTACGCCGGGAGGCATTCTAAGACCTTCGAGACGGTGCTGGGTGAGTTGACGCTGGAGCGGGCCTATTATCACTGTGCCGACTGTGGGCAGGGATTTTTCCCGCGGGACCGGGCGCTGGGCCTGGACAACACCTCACTGTCTCCGGCCACGACGCGCATGGTGGGCTCGGCGGCAGCGCTGGCGAGTTTTGCCGAGGCCAGCTCGCTGCTGGCGGAACTGGCGGGCGTCAGGGTCGAGGCCAAGCAAGTGGAACGGGTGGCCGAGGGGCTGGGACGGGCGATCGCCGATGATGAGCGGGGCGTGGTGGAGCGGGAGCAGCCCGGGGCCTCGACGATGTACTTGGGGATGGACGGCACCGGGGTCCCGGTGCGCCGGCAGGAGACCGAAGGGCGCCAGGGCAAGCAGTCGGATGGCTCGGCCAAGACGCGGGAGGGCAAGCTGGTGCTGGTGTGGACGGCGGAGTCGCGCAACCGCGAGGGTCAGCCGATGCGCGACCCGGGCTCGGTGAGCTACTCGGGAGCGATCGAGAGCGCGGCCAGCCGCGACACCGACCCCGAGCCGGCGGCCTTCGCCCGGCGCGTGTGGCGGGAAGCGGAGCGACGCGGCTTCGGCTTCGCTCGGCGGCGGGTGATTTTGGGAGACGGCGCCGCCTGGATTTGGAACCTCGCGAATGAACAGTTCCCCGGGGCGACCCAGGTGGTCGACCTGTTCCACGCCAAGCAGCATCTCTCCCAGGTGTCGAAGGCGCTCCACGGCACCGACCCGCAGCGCGCACAGGTCTGGACCCAGGCGCGCTGGGACGAGTTGGAAGGGGGGCGCCTGGCCGACCTGACGGCAGCCCTGCGGGAGCATGCGGGGATCTGCGAGGAGGCGCGCCAGTGCGCCGACTACGTCGAGCGCAATCGCGAGCGGATGCGCTACGCGCAGTTCCGCGCCCGGGGTCTGTGCGTGACCTCGGGCGTGGTCGAGGCCGGTTGCAAGGTCGCGGTCGGACTGCGGCTCAAGCAAGCCGGCATGCACTGGAGCGTCGGGGGCGCCAACAGCATCCTTGCCCTGCGCTGCTGCAAGCTCAGCGGCCGCTACGAAGACTTCTGGGAGCGCCGCAGCAGCCTGGGGCGGAACAGAGAGTAGCTGCGAGGTGTCCGCAAGCACCGACATTGCCACCCTCGAAGCCCTCCGCGACCGGATCCGCCGGGAACTGGCGGCGGTGGGAGACCTGCGGCCCGGCTCGCTCGGCAGCCGCCGCATCCGTTGCGGCAATCCGAACTGCCGCTGCAAGCGGGAAGGCGAGCCGGGCCATGGCCCCTACTGGTACCTGACCAGCAAACAGAGGGGACGGTCGGTAGCCCACTCGATCCCGGCGGCCGCCGTGGAGCGCACCCGGCGGCAGGTCGCCGAGCACAAGCGCTTGCGCCGATTGATCGCTGAACTGGTTGAGGTGAGCGACCGGCTGTGCCAGGCCCAGCTTGTGCGGGACTAGCGGAGGTTTGGCTGAACTCAACGCGATCTTTTAGTCGAATGCCCGCTACCTCAACCCGCTGCCCCCTCCAGTTCCAGTAGTCTCGGCCACAACCTGTTTGAGCACCGAGGGGTCCATTTCCAAGGTCATCTCAAAATGATGTCGTACACCCTCCAGCCCAGGGTCCTTTCATGCTGTTCTTCTAACGTCGACTCCCTTATGAGACCATTTTGGGCCAAGAATGGGTGAGACTGGTAGAGTTTCGGGGGGATGACAGGCTGATTGGAGTGGTTTGGAGGTGCCTGGACCCAGGTCCGGGCCTTGCAGGCCCAGTGGAGCGCGGGCATCGGGCCTGCCGGCCCGGCTCGGTCCCTCTCGCGGGGCTCAGTCGGCGAGGATCGTCGCCAGCGCGGCCTCCCGGTGCTGCTGATAGTGGTCGATCGATTCCGGCACGTTGGCGAATCCGGCGTGGAGGACGATCGCGAGCGCGGCGTTGGAGATGGTGGCGTTGTTAGCCGGCCCATGATGGGTATGAATCCGGCTCTGGTCTTCTCCGTAAACCGTGTCGCGGCGGTAGTGGTTGCGGTTCTCGATGCTCCAGTGGCCGCGGTTCCACTCCAGCAACTGGGCGGCGTCGGCCTGCTGCGGGCCTGCCGAGGTGATGCCGTAGGCGAAGCTGACGGTCTCGACGCCCTCCTTGATGAGGTAGCGTTTCCGGGTCACTCGGAAGGCTTGTTTCGCATGGGAGAAGGGCAACAGGCCCGGCGGCGGACAGAAGGTGTCGATCCTGCGCGTCTCGATTCGTCCGTGCCCCTTCTCCGGGCCTTGGGTCGCCTGAGGCCGTGAGCGACTCTCCCAGTCCACCGTCTCCAGCATCCGGCAGGTCTCCGGGCAGTTGTTCTTCACCGTCAGCAGGTAGTGGGCTCCATGCTGCTCGACCAGGGCCCGCTCGGTGTCGCGGCAGGTGTGCAGGGCGTCGAGGGTGACCGTGCGCCCGCGCAGGTCGACCTCCTCCAGCAGCGCCCGCACCGCGGCAACCTCCCCGCCCTCCTCGCCGAAACTGTGGCTCGCTACCGGAAGCCCCGAACCGTGTTCCACCAGCGTCACCGTCTCCCAGCGCCGCTTCCCCTTCGCGTGACGGTTCGCCCCGCAAATCCGCTTGCCGTCCCCGGCAAAGGCCGTCCCCTCCCGGCAGCGTGGAGCCGTCCAGCGCTGCACCTGCCGCGCCAGAGAATCCGGGCCCGTGTGTGCCAGGACCCGGTGGATGGTCGCCAGCGATGGCGGAACCCAGCCGTTCGCCTTGGGGTCGAACCATGTGCCCAGTACCCGCAACTCTTCTTGCGTCAATGACTTCGCAAACCGTGCCGTCTCCGTCGGTCCCACCTTCCCGGCCAGCCGCGCCAGCACGCAGATCGACACCACCGCCGCCATCCGGTGCTTGCGCCCCTGCGCCCGCCGGAAGTCCTCTACCCCTTCCAACTGCCTCCGCAACGACTGCAACTCCCCCTTCCCGTAGTCCACTGCCACCCCCCGGCAGCTCCACTCCCGCCGGTCCTCCGGATCCCGCAACCGCTCTCGCGCATCCTCCCGCAACGGATACAGCAGCATTTCCTTCCGCTCCCCGTGCCGCTCGGTCCAGCTCCCGTTCGAGCGCCCATACCCCCGCGTCCGTCCCACCCGCTTCCAGTTCGAGGCCAGGTACACCGTCCCTTGGTACCGCTTCGGATCCACGAAGGTCTCGGCCAGCTCCAACCGGTGCCCCCAGGTCTGCTCCCAGTCCTCGCTCAGCCGCCGTAGATTGCGGCCCAATACGTGCGAGCCCAGGTTCTTGACTCCCTGCCCCTCCGGCAGAATCAGAAAACGCGTGTTGTTTCCGATTAAGTGCAGCCGGCGAAACTGTACCCCCTTGTGCCAACCCAGCCACCGGTCCCGCGGACCGCACTTGAAGGCTCCCCCCTGCCAGCCCACCAGCGCCACCCACCGGCCGTCCCACTCCGCTACGTAGCGCAGTCCCCGCCCTGCGAATTGCTTGAACCCCAGATAATGATGCTCCTCCATCAGTGCGTCCCAGCGCCGCCGCTCCTCCGGCCACGCCAACCGTACCTTTACTTCTTTCACCACCGGTCGGAACTCTCCACACTCTTTCGCCATGCCTCTACATATACAGAACTCTCCTCGAAAAAGCCAGCCCTTTTTTCTAACCTTGTACCTGCGTCACTTAGAACTCAGCATGAAATGGCCCTGCCTCCAGCCTGGTAGATCTTGACTTCCCGGCGAGGTCATGATATCCTTGCCACTGCCCAAGGCAATCGACCCGGGGGCAGATTACCCTGCCGCCGCCCTGAGGTGAAACCCATGATGGAACGCAGGCAGTTCCTGGCATTTCTGGCCGCCGCCCCGGCGCTCGGCAAGGTCCCCGTGCGCGAGGCCGGCCGGGTGGAGACCGTCTTCAAGAGCCCCGGCCCCTACCCCAACGGCCTGCAGGCGACCGACGAGGGCCTGTGGATCATCGATGGGGAAGACGCCCGCGCCCACCTCGTCAGCTACAGCGACGGAACGGTGCTGCGGGGCTTCGATACCGAGGCCGTCCACCCCAGCGGGATCACTTTCGACGGAGAGGCGATCTGGGTGGCGTCGACCTACAGCCGGGAGATCATCCGCGCCGATGCCTCCAGCGGGAAGACGCTGGCTAAGTACTTCACTCCGGGAGCGGGAGTGATCTACAGAATGCCCTCGGATCCCCCCGGCCGCCGAAGCCCGCTGGCCCCACCGCCGAGCGGACCGCCCGCCCCTGCCCAGCCCCGCCCGGCCACCGGCGCGCATGGTCTGGAGTGGCGCGAGGGCAAGCTGTGGGCCGCGGTGCCGCCGTCGCGAATGATCTACCGCATCGATCCCGAGAGCTGGATGGTCGAGCAGCGCTTCCCTTCCGCGGGCAACCGCCCCCATGGCATCGGCTGGGAAGGCGACTACCTATGGTGCACCGACACCAACCGCAACGCCTTCTTCAAGCACGATCCCAGATCCGGCGAGATCGTCGAGAAGATCCAGCTTGCCGACCACGACCCCCTGCCCCACGGAATGACCATTCGGGACGGCGTCCTGTGGTACTGCGACGACGTCGGCATCGTATGCCGGTTGGAGCTGTGACGCGCGCTTCCCCCAAACCAGGTCCACGTTCCACCGCCCGAGCCCGCTGGCTGTAGTCTACTTAATACGGTTCATCACACCGATGACAGACGAATGCTGAGTCATGTTCCTAATGAGTTTTTGTCTCCGGCAAGACTCCTCAGCACTTGCTCTAAGTCCAGCTTGTACCGACAAATACCCCACTTCCGCATCATCTTGAATCCACTGGCCCTGGCGGTAGTGTAAACCTCTGTGTTTACTCAGATTCTGGTTCGAGTACACCTGCCTGATTCTCCTTAGGTTCTAGTGTCATGTCACACATTAAGAGTTGGGTATAGACGCTTGAGCTTGGTTCGGGCATCGGGACTGGTAAACTGCCAGTCGATTCGTGACTTGGCGTTGTTTCGTCGCTTCTGCCAGGCTCCCACTTCGGCCTGGATCTGGTCGAGATTGTCGATCCTGCGGTCCAGGCATTGCTTGATGAGGACGTTGAGTTCGATCTCGGCCATGTTGAGCCAACTTCCGTGCTTCGGGGTGTACACGAATTCGAAACGATCCCACAACGCTTTGGCCACGTCGGGTTCAAACGTCTCATAGAGCGACCCTGGGCCGTGAGTATTGAGATTGTCCATCACGAGGGTAATCTTTTCGGCGCAGGGGTAGGGCCGGGCCATGTCGTTGAGAAAGTGTGCCCCATCCGTTTTGGTTCTCCGTTCCCGGATCTGGACCGTTCTCTTGCTGGCCAACGGCTCGACGGCCATGAACAGGTTGCACACCCCGCAACGTTCGTATTCGAAGTCGTGGCGTGCCGGCGCCCCTGGGCCTGCAGCCAGCGGCAGCCGCGTTTCCCGAATCAGTTGCCGAGGCGATTCGTCCATACACACCACCGGATGCCGGGGATCGTAAGGCCGCTTATACACATCGAGCACCTGCTCCATCCGGGCCACAAACTCGCCGTTCTGCTTGGGCGGAATGACCCACTGTTGCTTCTTCCATGGCTTTAATTCGTTTTTTTTAGAACGCGACGCACCGTCTCATAGGACACTGCGTCTACGTATTCCAGTTCCACCATGCGGTCGGCCAGCAGGCGCAACGACCAGCGAGCGTGCCCTGGGGGCGGCTTGCCACAACTGACCGCGATCAGATGCGCTTCGAAGTCGCCGTCGGCTTTCCGCCTGTAGGTGCGTTCGGGCTTGCGTTTGTCCAGCGCCCCCTCCAAGCCTTGTTCCACGAAGCGCCGCTTGACCCGATCGATCTTTTTCAGACTCACCGGCAGCACATCGGCGATGGCCTGATTGGTCAACTTCCGATCCTGAAACCGCCCCTCGTCACACTTGAGCAAAATCAACGCGTTGAGCACCTTTTGACTGCTATGCCGACCACGGGTCGTGAGCTCTTTCAGCATTTGCCTCTCCGGCTCCTCCAACGTCACCTTGTATCGGATTCGCGGCATGACTCTCCCCCCCTTTCGTCTGGAAGCAGTCTACGCCTATACAAGCGACAATTCAAATATGACATGACACTAGCGCGATGGCGTCGCGTTGATGGCGATACAGGGAGTAACCCTTGAATATGTACCGGAGGTCATCGTGCAATGAACGGTTTGGCGTTCCCATTATAGACCTTACGGTATGCTCTGATCGGATGTTCCAGCGCTTGCCTGCTGCGATGAGTGCCCCGCCGAATCTGCACACACTCTCCCAATTCCCATCACTTGACGCAACCACGCACAGGACGCGGCGGCGGAGTGGCGTTCGAGATTAGTCTTGAGTTGGCGGGTCGCCGGACAGCGGGCGTTAGGTATATACCAGCTACGAACATTCACAAAAAATGCGAAAACATACGATCATGAGGCATACGTCCTCTTCGCAATGATCTACGGATAGTGTATTCTAATGACGAAAATTCTCTTAAAACGAGAATTATAACAAACATTCTATATCTGATCGTGAGCCCAAAAACCGCCATACCTAAGGGACGCCGCAGGCTGGCAGCGGTCATTCAGGCGGCCGGCGACATCATTCGTATTTCCGATGCTGAACGTGCCCTTGGCATCGGCCGTTCCGATGCCGCCAAACTGCTCTCACGGTGGAGCGCACAGGCGTGGATGCGGCGTGTCGGCCCGGGTGCTTACGCAGCAGTTGATCTCGATACCCTTACCAGTGAGCGGGTGCTTGATGATCCCTGGGTGCTGGTGCCGGCGCTCTTCCAGCCGGCCTACATCGGCGGTCGTACAGCCGCCCAACACTGGGAACTGACGGACCAGATCTTCCGCGACATCGTCGTGATGTCCGCGCGGACGGTGAGGGTGAAAAACCAGCATCACCACGGCGCACTTTTTACTCTGAAGCACATACAGCACCGCAGAATCTTCGGCACCAAGACCGTCTGGCGAGGGAAAACCCCGATCGCCATATCCGACGTTCATCGTACGATCATCGATATGCTCGACGATCCAAGCCTGGGATCAGGGATCCAGCATTCGGCTGACTGTCTTGCGACCTATTTCGAGCGCGAGAACAGAGACGACGACAAGCTGATATCCTACGCGGGACGTCTCGGTAACGGCGCCGTCTTTAAACGCCTGGGCATTGTAGCCGAACGCAGACCCGACACCTCCACTCTGGTTGAAGCCTGCCTTGCGCGCCTTACCCAGGGAAATTCCAAACTTGACCCCGCAATTCCGTGCCCCCGTCTGATATCCCGATGGCGCCTTTTTGTCCCTGAGAGCTGGGCCAGGGCGGCATCGGTATGATCTCTCGCCGCGAAATTCTCGATACCGCGCATGCTCTAGGCTTGCTGCCCCAAGTCGTTGAGAAGGACTATGTGCTCGGCTGGATTCTTGCCGGCATTTACCAGCATGCCGCTCTCAAGGAAACCTGGATATTTAAGGGCGGGACGTGTCTGAAGAAATGCTACTTCGAAACTTTTCGATTCTCAGAAGACCTCGACGGGAGCTGGTCAGGCGGGAGTTGCGGAAGCGGCCCATGATCTCGGCCCGGTTCGCAATGATCAGCAGCAGCACCATCACCACCGGCAGGAAGAGGACGTTGGCCGCCTGAGCCAGAACGATTATCCGGTAGGGTGAGCCTCCGAATAGGGCGACGCGGGCCGGCAAGGACCGCCGCTCGCCTGGAAAACCCAGCCCGCGGCGCGGGAGCGCCTACGGCTTTTGGCCGATTGCCTCTCCCCAGGCGATGGCGGAGACCGCACCCGGGGAATTCTTCCATTGATCCAGCAAACGGCGCCACTTCTCGAACTGCTCCCGAGTTGCCAGCCCGTGATTGATGGCAGCCTCGACGGTTTTGGGGGAGAAGAACCAAGCCACGGAAAAGGTGTGGTAGAAGGCAACGTCCTCAGCCGTGCCGAAGTATTCGAACGACGCGCTTGCATGGACGGGCGAGAACCCGGCCTGAAGAAATTTCCCCGGCAGTTCCTTACCCATCTGTGGATGGCCTCCATTGGCCTCGAGCAGTTTCGAGAATGTCACCCATGCATCGGCAAGGCCGTCGAGTTCGGGTTCGGAAAACGACGCGGAACCGATCATTTCGCGTGCGGAGACGAGACCTCCGGACTTCAATACCCGTTTCACCTCAGCCAGGACGGCCTGCGTGTCCCGAACGTGCATGAGCAGTGCGTGACAGTGGGCGACGTCGAACGTATCGTCTTCATAGGAAAGACGGGTCACGTCGCCCCTCCGGAAGACCGCGTTGTCGTGCCCGCCTGCGGCAGCGGCAGCCCGGGCTATCTTGATCTGAGACTCTTCCATGTCGATGCCGTGCAGCTCTCCGGGTTCTACCACTTTCGCCAACCCGACCGAGATGGTTCCCGGGCCGCAACCGAGATCGAGAACGCGCAGTCCGGGCTTGAGGTGCGGCAGCAGATGCGTGGCATTGATCCCCGAATTCCGACGGTCGAGCAATTTTGCGAACTCGTCGCTGTAACCCATGGTGTAGGAAGGCGTGGGAGTATCCGGGTTCCGGTTACTGCTCATGGCCCGTTCCCTCCTGATCGGTTACGGCAATCGCTTCCGCGGGTGAAACCGGTTGATGGCGCGGAAAAGAAACGCACACCGGGAGGCTGCCCGCTATTCCACGATTCCGGACAGGCGGGCGAGTTGCAGAGCCGAGAGCGCGGCGATGACCAGCACCACCAGCACGCCGAGGGCGTTGGTCAGGCGGGAGTTGCGGAAGCGGCCCATGATCTCGGCCCGGTTCGCAATGATCAGCAGCAGCACCAGCACCACCGGCAGGAAGAGGGCGTTGGCCGCCTGCGCCAGAATGATCACCCGGTAGGGCGAACCGCCGAACAGCACACCGAACAGCACGCCGGTAACCAGCACGAATCCGCCCAGCAGCCGCAGGCGGGTGCTCCGCAGGTCGGGCGGCCAGCCGAAGGCGCCGGAGACGGCATAGGCGGCTGCCAGCGGGGCGGTGATCGACGAAGTCAGCCCGGCGGCGAACAGTCCTGCGGCAAACAGCACCGGAGCCGCCGGACCGAGGAGCGGCTCGAGCCGCTGGCCGACGGTGGCCGCACTCACCTCGACCCCCAGGCCGTGGAGGGGGATGGCGGTGACCAGCACCGAGGCGGTGACCAGCCCGCCGAGCGTGACCGAGCAGAGGGTGTCGAGCCGCGCCTCTTTCACACTCACGTCCTTGCGCGCGGCGTCCGGCCACTGCTCCAGAGCGGTGCTGGCGTGCAGAAACAGGTTGTAGGAGACAACCGTGGTGCCGATCAGCGCCAGGACGATGAGCAGCGAGCCCGGCGGCACGCTCGGCACCAGCGCGCCCACCGCCAACTCCCGCAAGCTCGGGGCCGTCAGGGCAGCGACGATGCAGAACACGACGCCCATCACCACCACCAACGCCACCAGGACGTTCTGAATCGTCCGGTAACTGCCGGTCAGCAGCAGACCCGCGGCAAGAGCGCCCAGCAAGGCGATTGCGACGCCCGGGTCCAGGCCGGTCAGCGCGTTGAAGCCGAGCGAGGCTCCCAGCAGGTTGCCGGCCTGGAAGGCGGCGTTGCCCAGCAGGATGGTCACCGCAATAAGCAGGATTACCGCGCCTCTGAGCACCGGCGACGTGATGCTGGCCCGGATCGACTCGGCCAGGCCCCGGCCCCCGGCAATACCTGCCCGGGCCGCCATGTCCTGCAGGACGATGGTGGCCGCTACCGAAAAGAGGATGGCCCACAGCAGGGCGGCGCCGTAACCGGCCCCGGCGGTGCTGGCCGTCACGATGGTGCCCGGGCCGATGAACGCGGCCGATACCAGCAGCCCCGGTCCAAGTCGGAATCTGGTCATGGGAAGGATCTTGAGGGACTGACCACGAGCCGGCGAGCGGTGGTCTTCAAAGGTTTGTCTCCGATTCGCCTCAGGCGGTAGGTTACCACGTTTGGCGGTTGCCGGGGCGGGCCTTCCCTGGTTCGAATGGTACGGGGGCGATGCTGCGGCGGTCGCCGGCGCGGAGAAGCTCAAGCCGCTTGCGAGCGTGGCGCAACTGGGCAAAACAAAGGGCGAGCAACCGCTGCCGGAAAACGAAGGAGTCGAAGTGACCCAGGTTATGGAGATTTCGGCCGGGGGCGCCACCCTTGACCGGGAGTTCTCTTCCGACGAGATCCTGCGTTCATGAAATCACGCCCCTGTCTCGACGGCAGTCGGGGCGGTGACCGCAGCGGGGAGCGAGGCTACGCAGGGTTGCACGGCGGTCGTAGGAGGAATGGCCGGGCCAAGCCCTGTGAATGAAGACAGGACCGGAGGATTGGATCAACTGCGGGAACGGGGCAGACCTTGTCCAGGACCGGATCGGTCCGCGCGGTCTTCAGGAGCGGGCTCCACAGGTGCTTCGGGAGCGCCTATGACGGAGGGTTCGTATCCGGCCTGGCAGGATTGGAGAGGGGTTGGCGTCACACCTCGGCCGGTCCAACAGGTCGAGGACCTCCTGTTCGCGGACCCGGCCGTCTGCGTTATGCGTTTCAGTTCCCCGATTGCTGGGCGCTGTCGGTCGGCCCATCCGATTCCAGGTAATAGCCCGCGCCGATCAGCACCGGAACCCCGAAGGAGGTGACCCTCTTGACGAAGGTCACCTTGCGCTGCCACTCGTTGGTGGCCGGATTCCGGTTCCAGTAGTAGAGAGAGGATTCACCGAAGGCATCGGCAACCCCCAGAATATTCCGGCCCCCGAAGCTGCCGATGAAAACCGAGGACAACTCGGACCCGATCACGGGGTTTGCGGGGGAGCCGGTAAAGAGGGTGTAGCCGTAGGGGTCCAGGCCGAACAGGTAGATCGAGCCGTTTCGCCAACGGGGATCGTTGGCCAGGCTGACCGAGGCGAAATAGCCCCTCGAATCCAGCTCCATGGCGGCGCAGCGGACAAACTCCTGCAGCCGCTCCTCGGAAGGATCGGAGTCAAGTATGTCGGCATTGACCTCGTCGCTCCTGCAACTGCTGGGCAGGTCGCGCCGGTAGATCCCCGCCCCGATCGCGGAGAACACCCCGTTCCACTCGATGGACTTGAAGTAGGAGGCCTTGGGCTCAGCCCTGCCGGTTGCAGGATTGGTGAAGGAATAGTAGACCCAACCCTCACCGAAGTTGGTCGCCACGCGATAAAACTCAAGGATCAGGTCGGTGCCGAAGTCGTCGACCAGAGGTCCCCACGGCACCCCTTCTCTCGAGGTGTCGGGCGGGAAGACGAAGGCACGGGAGGCCCCGTGCACATTCGTCATTTCGTCGACGAAGACATAGGTCGGGCCGCTCTTCCAGCGTTCGTCCTCGTTGAAGGCCCTGCGGGCTTCTTCAAATCCCACTTCCTGGACGAACTCGTAGGCGCATTGGACAAAGGCCTGGACGTCACCCGTGGTGCGCACGGCGCTGGCCACGATGTAGCGGTCCGCACAGGAATCAGAGTCAGCGGAGACCAGGACCGGCGAGACGAGGATGGACGCCAGACAAATCAGAATTGAGAGAGATTTGGCTTTCATAGTGTTATGTAATGAGACTAGTGGGTGATGTAACCGAATGTGGTTTGGATAGGCTAACCTAACGCGACGGGATCCTGCAACCGAATTTCCGAAACACTTTTCCGAAACACTGATTTTCGGGAGTTGGACAAACCCGGGGCCTGAAAAAGGGGGCCGTATAGTCTCTCCCCGCGTTGTTGGCCCGTGGTTGGGCGTGTGAGAGAATGGGCTCCAAACTGTTGGAGGAAGCTAACGACATACGGATGTGTGTCTGAAACTGTGAAGCGAATCCGGGAGGCAATTGTGTTGCAAATGATCGGTAAGTGGTTTGGAACGATAACAGTCCTCCTGCTCATAAACTTGGCTGTCGATGCACAAGCGCAGTCGGCAGCTCAGTTGGCAGAGCAGTCGCCATCCCAGTCATCAGCGGAGTCGGCAGCTAAGGCGTACCGATTGACCGTGACCATTCACGGTTCATTCGGACTCTGCGGCGACGATGAATTTGGGTCGCAGGAATTGTACGTCGTCGTCAAGCGTCTGGATTTGGAACTACAGGACCAGATCAACGATACAGAGCGCGAAGCTCAACAAATTACAGGCAGAATGTCCTGGTGGCATGCCGAGCGGCGCGTGGATTCCTTGCGGAAACAGGACTTCAATAGCACGAGCGATCCTCTTTCCGAGGCTGAATTAGAGTCTTTGGAAAGGCTGCGCCGCATTAGGCCATCCGAGCGTACTGCTGACGAAGTTCCAGAGTTCAGGTTGCTCCAGGCCAGAGCGCCTATTTCGTCAGCCGATGCGTCGGTGCTGGCTCGTATGAAAGAGTTGAAGACACAGCGGCGCAGGTTGCTTCGCCGGATTCAAATGCGCTCCAGCGCGACCAATCCTGGATCCTTACGTGTCTACCCGGGCGACGAACTCCAGGTCGTCCTGATGGAAGACGATCCCTTTTTTGACGATACATGTTTCGGTTCGACAGTCGTGCTCGATCAATCCGTCCTGGCCATGCGTCCCCTGGAAGTCAAAAAGGACGACAAGATCTTGTTGACGTTGAACTTGACGCTGCTTGACAGGTGAGCATCGTTTGGATTCCGACACCCGGGAGCCTTTTGCAAAATTCGCTAGGAAGCGGGATTTATTGTCGGGAAGAGTTGTTGTCCCTGGGAAACCCATGGCTAGCCAGGTGCAGATCCCTTTCGAGGGCGTTATTTTGCAGGAGCATTCTGCCCCCATCTCATGCCCGACTCCGAATTTTGCAAAAGGCTCCCGGAAATACTCCGGCTTTATCAGGTTTGGAATACATTCTTGGAGTGCTGCATTGGTCGGGTTAGAGAAATGAGTGATAACTGGACGCTCTTGGAGGGCTTTAGAAGGGGGGTTGGTGGAGGCGGCGACCATCAAATAAAGATCGTAAGCGATTGATTCCAAGGACAGCATTCATGGCTTCCTATTCTCAGGTTTCATGGACGCCGTCAGGGCCCCCGTCTCAACCCTCTCGTTCTGCCCCGCTCACGCCTGATGAGTGCGGCAACCTCCTGCGTAGAAATGTTCGCACTGACAGAAGGAACGTCGAGGGGCGAACTGGGCATTCGCTCCGGCACCAGCGAATAGGTCCTGCCGTCTCTTCGACGTATGAACACTTTACCCGTTGATTCGGCCTCGTCGAGCACGCTGGAAAGTTTCTGTCTGGCTTCCGAGTACGAATAGATCTCCACCTTACACCTCCGGATTTACAAGCTGGATGCTGAGTCCTTCCGCGGCGCGTCTCAGCGGCCGGATGCTGCCATTCAGCAGGTCAGGTGTGCAGGAGTTGGTTGTCAGCCCCCAGGGTGCCGATACTTCGACCGATACGATGTCTTCCTTCCTTGTCACGGTCGGACCAAATCACCCGCGCAGCCCGGTAGGGGAGCCCCCGCGGCCAGCCCGTTAGCAGGTCGAACGTGGACCACCTGAGGAATTGGCAATGGTCGGGTTACGCGGGCGGCGGACTCCAGATCGTGGCTCCGATGTAGCGTTCCGGGCCGGAGGCTTCGTCAGTGAAGTAGTACACTGCAACGACTTTACCGTCCGGCCTTTGGACAGCCCTCACGTAACCGATATCGCGGCTGGCACCGTCGTCGCGGAGCGTGATGGGGTCGCTCCAGGTCCTGCCCCTGTCGCTGCTAAGGATGGCGCGAATGCTGTAGGGCTCGGCCCGGTAGCCATAGACCAGGCAGATGCGTCCGTCCTGCAGTTTGATCATGGCGGGCGGGTTGCCCACGCCCGCGTCCGGCACCGCCTCGTTCAGGGATTCCCAACTGGCGCCGTTGTCGGTTGACAGGTAGGTCCTGATCCACCTCCTGGTCGCCTCTCGCATGCGAACGGTGACAAGAATGTCCGTTTCGGAAAGCCGGACCGAGGCCGGCATGATGGAGAACTCTTCGGGCTCCGGGCCGATCCAGGAAACGAATTTCCAGGTTTTGCCGGAGTCGGTGGTACGCACGCAAAGAGGCCTTCCCTCCCTTCCGTTCGCCTTTGCGGCCGTGATGAAAAGCGTGCAGGTGTGATTGTCATCGATGATGTAGTCCGTGCGGGGGGCAATGCCGGGCGAGTCGAAGCTCGGCAGGCGAAACGGGCCGTCCCAGGTGTGGCCTCTGTCGTATGAATAGAAGATGCGGCCGATTCCGGCGTGAATGCTGTTGGTGCGAATAGTCAGGGCGAGGTCCGGGTGTGTGAAGTCGATGCCACCCTCGCTTTCTTTCAGCGCCGGGATCGTTACACCCGGACGGGTGACACCGTGCAGGTATCCGCCCTCCGTAAGCAAGTACCCCTTCGCCCCCGGGTCCTCTATCGACCAGGTCTCGCCGCCATCAAAGCTTCGGGCCAACATCGGAATCTCCGGCTTCTCGCGATCGATGTGGTGGCCCAGACCCTGGTCCTTGTAGTAACCCATCCCGAAACCGACCAGGATCTCGTTACCCCAGCTCCAGATGCCGTGATTGGCCGGCCAGCCGCCGAACATGCCTTTCTCGAAGTAGACCTTGACATGCCGGGCTTCGCCGGCCGTCCCCTGCTTCTCGCCGGAAGGACTCGTTTCATCCGGTGTGGAACAGGCGACCATTCCGGCCGCCAGCAGGCACGTAACAAGAAAGACTCTCAATTTCATTGGACTCTCCGCCTCTCTGCGAACAGCGACCCGCATTCGAACCATGGAGAACTCTTGAACGCCACGACACCCGTCATGGGATGAACGAAAGCATCATATCGCAGTAGAGCGGAACCCGAAGCGGTCACCGGCAGACGCGATTGGCCCGTGCTGGGATGTCTCGTGCAGGAAAGAGACCGAAGACGAGACGCCGTGGCATCACGACTCAATGTCGGCCATGGACGTGTAGTTATCAGTTGCTTGCCAAGACGTGTCCCAAGGCGTTTTTCACCACTTCGCCATCTCGTTTCGACAACGCCCCAAGCTTTCGGACAATCAGAGTGTCGTCGAGGGTGAATAGCTTGAAGCGGACTTTGCAGGAAACATTGAGGCCAGCTTCCCGCCAGTCCTGGATCGCCACATCGCTCGGCCAATCGCTCCCGGCAGAGGTGATCATAGCCAGGATAGATTGTTCATGAGTCCGATTGAAGTTTTCCGATGAGACGATCAAGGCCGGCCGGCGCTTGGCGGGCCGGCGATCCGTGAAAGGAAAGGGGATAACGACCACATCGAGCGATTCAAAGGTCACGCCACGCTTCCTCGTCTTCGGGCGAGATCCATTCGCTCAGAACCTCGGAGAGGCCTTGCAGGTAGTCGTCCTGCCCCGGCGTTACCTTGTGTACCAGTAGATGATCGCCCTCGATTTCAAAAGCAATCACATCGCCTTCGTCCAGGTTGGCCGCCTCACGGATTCTCTTGGGGATGGTTGTCTGCCCACGTGCGGTGATTTTGGCGAGTTCCATTTGCTTACTTTACTGAGATTGGGTTCACTGGACGTTCCTGGACGGCTTTGGAAGGGTGGTTGGTGGAGACGGCGACAACCGAATATGCCTCATAGGTTATTGAAATAGAATAGATTGTGTCCAATATAGAGAACATAGTTGCCCCAATACTTGCCCCAAGAACCTGGAGGTCAATTCCTCACTTTTGAGCTGGACCTATTTCTGGGGGAAGGCCAGCATTATCCGACCTCCGGCGGAACCAGTGTTTCCAATTGGGCAATCAAAAACGGGAGGTCGTTGCACACCGTGTCCCAGACAAGCGGCAGATCTATGTTGAAATAGACACGAACGAGCCGATTGCGCATGCCGATGACCTCCGGCCAAGGGATTGACGGATGCGCCCGCCTGGTGTCTTCGCTTAAACGCGAGGCAGCCTCGCCAACGATCTCCACCGATTTCAGAATGGAGAGTTGAGTCCGCCGGTCCCTTGCGAAATCGGCGTACGACATGCCTTCTGCGAAGGACACGGCATCCCGCGCGGCAAGCAGCATGTCCAACAGATATGCCGTGTCATCACGCGGCATAGACAACCCGCACGGAGTCTAGAATGGCCTTTCGGCGGATATAGTTTCTACTCAACATGGCGCAGACTCGTTTCCGGCTGAGCTTCCCCATGAAGTATCCGAACTCGAAAATCACCTTCTGTCTTGCACGTGGATTGAGAGTGCTTTCCTCCCCCTTGTGCGCTCCGAGGTCATCTGGAGTCAACAAGGCCACGACGAATCCAACCTCGGCATGTTGCTCGAACTTTTCGATGATTGTTCGACCTCTATTTGACTGCTCGTGCCGGATAATCGGTTTGGGTTTTATCTGTCCAAGAAATCAGGGGCGGTACACGCCTAACTGACCAGACTGGCAGGGGCACCGTTAGATGATTACCGTTTCTGCATACTGGGAGGCCTGTGCGCTGTTGGGAACCCCTTGAAGAGCAAGGGATTTCAAGGGGGGCAAAATAACTTTACCCCAAGGGCACCCAGGATTATCAAGGGTTTGGAAGAGCGTGGGAGGGGAAATGGCGGGATTTGACCCCAAGGGGCAGAGGGGCTTGTGCCCAAGGGAATGGAGGGGATGGGGAGGAGGCCAACAGAGGTCAAGCTGAGCCGCTGGGGGCGGAAAGGGCTGGCTTTTGGGGTCTCTATGTGATAGAATGCATGGAAGTTAACGTTGAGATCGGCGACCAGGAGGAAGCGACGTGGTGAACCGTAACCGTCCCTTGTTTTCGTGGAGCGATGTGGAACGCCGGCCGGAGTTGGAGCGTCTGGAGATGGTGCTGAAGGCCCTGCCGGACGAGGACCTGCTGAGGGCGTTGGAGCGGCGGCGGGGACGGGGACGGGACGACTATCCGATCCGGGCGATGTGGCGGGCGCTGGTGGCGGGGATCGTCTTCCAGCATGTCTCGGTGGAGTCGTTGCTGCGGGAACTGAGGCGCAATCCGGCGCTGTTGGATGTGTGCGGGTTTGATCCGATGGGACCGTGGCGTCGGGCGAAGGGGGGAGGCGTTTCGGGGTCGCGGGGAAAGAAGAGGGATGGAGTGCCGTCGGCCTGGAACTTCTCGCGGTTTCTCACTGCGGTGGTCAAGCTGGAGGAGAAGCAGGGAGGGATTGCAGCGATGATGGGGCAAGTGCGGGAGCAACTGATGGAGGAGGTGGAGGACTTCGGGGAGCATCTGGGCTACGACGGGAAGGCGATGGAGAGCCATTCGACGGGACAGGAGAACCGGAAGACGGGGAAGACCTCAGACCCGGAGGCGGACTGGGGGAAGCACGAGACGGGAGGGAAGGACCGCAGGACGGGGAAGCTGTGGAGGAAGGTCAAGACCTGGTTCGGCTATCGGGTGCACCTGATTGCCGACACCCGCTACGAGATCCCGGTGGCCTGCGAGGTGACGCGGGCCTCGCGGTCGGAGGTGAAGCAGCTGGAGGCGATGACGGAGGCCTTGTTCGAGGAGACGCCGGAGCTGGGGAAGCGGTGCCGGGACTTCAGCGCGGACCGCGGCCTCGACAGTGGACCCCTCAAGGAGCGTTTATGGGAGGACTACGGCATCCGTCCCTTGATCGAACCCCGGGAGTTGTGGAAGGAGGAGAAGAAGGAGGGGGGCTACGACCCCGGCAAGGCAATCACGCGGCCGCTCTATCCGGACCGGGCCGACACCATCGTGCACACCGAAAAGGGGCAGGTGTGCTGCCTCTGCCCTGAAACCGGCCGGCAGCGACGGATGGCGTTCCAAGGCTTTGAGGCGGCGCGGGGAACGCTGAAGTACCGCTGCCCGGCGGCGGCTTACGGGTATGGCTGTGCCGGCCGGCAACGCTGTTACCGGGCCGCGGGCTCGCAGGCGGGGGCGTTCGGCCGCATCGTGCGCATTCCCCTGGCCGAGCAGGACCGGCGCATTTTTACCCCGACCCCGCACGGGAGCCCGTCCTGGAAGCGGGGCTACCGGCGTCGCCCTGCGCTGGAGCGGATCTACAGCCGACTGGACAACGACTTCGGGTTCGAGCGGCACTTTCTGCGCGGGCACAGCCGGGTGAGGGCCCGGGTCTCCCTCGCCCTGACGGTGATGATGGCCCTCGCTCTGGCCCAGGCCCGGGCGGGACACCGGGAAAGAATGCGCTCGCTGGTGGATGCGATCCCTTTCGCCGATACCGGCTAGTGACGGCTCTGCTCGACTCGGGTCATCGCCCCTGAGGCAATCGAGACGGTTGGAGAAACCGGAGGGTTTCCTGACGCCGAACGGTGTCGGTTGGGCCCACCGAACCCGTTTGTCCGCGCCACGGCGCCAAGGAAAAGCCTCCCTGGTCGCTCCAGTGGCCCGCTCGCAGCCGACAGGGCCACCTCCGGGTCTCTACCAGCAGCCGCAAAGCGCCACAGCGCACGTGCCTCATACTGGGCACAATACTTGACTTTGAAATCCTAGATTCTGAATTGGTTAACCCATCTTTAACAAAGGAACGGGCGATTGGGGGGATTTTACCCCCATTTTGGCCTAAAATCACCCGTAAGTTGTTGATTCTTGGTCGGAGATCCTGAAGTAGTGCCATAATCGTATGGGAGGGGCTTGACCCCCTCGGCCCCCTCTGTTAGGGTCCCTCCCATGTTCATCCGCCGCACCCAGACCCGCTCCACTCCCTCCGGTCAGACCTACTTCACCCACCGCCTCGTCCGCTCCCATCGCCTCTCAGGCAAGGTCCGCCAGCAGACCCTCCTCAACCTCGGACGCCACTTCGCCATCCCCCGCCATGACTGGCCCCTGCTGTGCCGCCGTCTCGACGAGATCCTCAGCGGTCAGTTGCCCTTGATCCAGGAGGGTTCGACCCCGTTGGAGGAGGAAGCCCAACGCATGGCCGAGCGCTTGCTCGAGGGGGAAGCCGACGTGACCGGCACCGCTGGGGAGGCCTCTTCAGAGGACCTGCAGACGGTAGCGGTGGATTCGGTGGAGTTGACCCGTCCGCGCAGCGTCGGGGTGGAGCAGGTGGGCCGGTGGGCGCTGGAGCAGTTGGGGTTGGTGGAGTTGCTGGGTGAGTTGGGGCTGAATGGACCGATGCGGGCGGCGGCGGTGGGGGCGATTGTGGGCCGTCTGGCCCGTCCCGGCTCGGAACGGGCCACCTGGGGCTGGCTCGGCCGGCGCAGCGGTTTGGGCGAGTTGCTGGACTTCGACTTCCAGACCCTGAGTCTGATGCAGATGTATCGGGCTTCAGACGCTTTGATGAGACACCGCCAGGCCATTGAGGCCCACCTGTTCACCCGGGCCATGGGTCTGTTCGATCTGCAGCCGACCGTCACTCTGTTCGATCTGACCAACACCTTCTTCGAAGGGGCGGCCCGCCGTCAACCCAAGGCCCAGCGGGGGCACTCGAAGGAGAAACGCAGCGACTGTCCCCTGCTGACCCTGGGGTTGGTGCTGGACGGGGCCGGGTTTGTGCGCCGCTCCCAGGTCTTTGCCGGCCGGGTGGATGAGCACCGCACCCTGGCGGGGATGCTGGGGGCGCTCGAGGCGCCCCGGGGGGCCCTGGTGGTGATGGATCGGGGGGTGGCGACCGAGGATCGCATCCAGTGGTTGAGGGAGGAAGGGTACCGCTATGTGGTGGCCAGCCGCCAAGGCTCCCGGCAGTTCGACCCCGAACTGGCCCTGACCTTGGAGACCGCTTCCAAGGCCAGGTTACAGCTCCACAAGGAGGTCTCAGAGGACGGGGGGGAAGTGCGTCTCTACTGCCGTTCCGAGGAGCGGGCTCACAAGGAACGGGGCATTGTCGAGCGCTTCAGCCGGCGCTTCGAGCAGGGGCTCGCCCGACTCTCCGAGGGGCTGTCACGGCCGCGGGCTCACAAGGGCATCGAGAAGGTCCGGGAACGGATCGGGCGGTTGAAGGAGCAGAGTCGCGGGGTGGCTCAACACTACACCATCGAGGTCCTCACCAACGAGAGCGGCCGCAAGGCAACGGCCCTGACCTGGAAGCGTCAGCCCCGCCAGGGCTCGATGGTCACTCATCCGGGGGTCTACTGCCTGCGCAGCAACCAGACCGACTGGGATGAGGAAAGCCTGTGGCGCACCTACACCACTCTGACCGACGTGGAAGCGGTGTTTCGCTCCCTGAAGTCCGAGCTGGGCCTGCGCCCCATCTATCATCACAAGCCGGTGCGGTCGGAAGGCCACCTGTTCCTGACCGTCATCGCCTATCAACTGGTGCAGGTCATCCGCAAACGCCTCAAGCAGCGGGGCGACTCCTCCAGTTGGACCACGCTGCGGCGCATCCTGGAAGGACAGCAGCGGGTCACGGTGACCTTCCGGCGTGGGGACGGGCGGACCTTGCACGTACGCAAGGCCACGCGGGCCGAAACCGATCAGAAGGCCATCTACGACGCCTTGGGCATCGATCCCGCTCCCGGAGGGGTCCGCAAGATGATCGTCTGACTCCCCTCAATCGCCGGTTTCAACGCGTTTGTAGTGCCACTTGCGGGTTTCTGCCTTTGTAACCTGTTGATAATAAGCGTGTACTCGGAAGCCGTGTTAAAGATGGGTTAAGAAGCTCCACCTTATCGCGTGAAGCGGAAATCTTCACGTAGTTTGGCGACATTGATACTTCCCCAGCACTTCTGCGTCAAATATGCTCCCTTTGGTGGGAAAGCCCCGTGAACGACCTTGATGCCTTTGGTCTTGAGAAATTCAGCGACTGGCGCAAAATCGCGATCAGACGAGACGAGATCGGCAATGTCATAGTTTTCGGCCCAAGCGAGGCTGATCATGGTTGTCGCCATCCGAACGTCGACGCCTTTCTCTTCGGTTCCTCTCATGTCAGCCGCACAAACGGGGCAGGTGGATACTTCTCCATGACAGACGGGGCACCTGGGTGGCGAGCGCCTTTTTTGCCGCGGAACGATCGAAACATCCACTCCTGGAAACGTATTTACTACGGTTGTTGCCCATCGATGCAGTTTTTTGTCCCCTTCTTTCGCAGGATCATATGAACCATAAAAATTCAATCCTTGGTATTCGCATGATGCGGAACCATTGATTATCTTGGTTGCCGCACGGGACAATGAGGGTCCGAGCTTTGCCCAATCTGTCCGGAACTCTTCTTCTGTCTCCCGCATTGAGAGTGAGTAGTTCCAGAAGTCGACAAACACCCTTACACGGTAAAGCTGGCTTGGTAACGGATCATGATCAGACACTTTCTACCCCACAAAATTACGGGGACGCACGAGGCGTCCCTGGGGTCACAATAAATCGGACACTCGTTGTTCCCTGTTCGGGCGATGGTCCGATGGATCTTATTAAGTGCAATCAAGACATAAAGGACGTTTTTTGACAACTTTGTTTTTTGGTGTAACTCCAATTCCAAGCTGTCCGCGTTCAGCCATAAAAAACGGGAACTACATCAGAAAGTAACCAAGCTCGCGACGAAAATTGTGGTTACCGGGATGGAGGGAACCAACTCTTATGTACCTAGCGCAACTTTACCGCCTTCGGATTGGAAAGAGCGGCGAATCAGGGTAAGTCACTACCGGTCTCTTGTCTATAAGACATAGTTCCACAAAGGGTTAATCCCTCCCGTCTAGAGAGTTCGCCGAACGGATCCGCCCCGGTTTTTGTATGACCTAACATTTATGGCTTGTTACCGGATCCGCCACCTCTTCTTTATGTTATTTCACTACTGTCCCAACGTTTTACTGTGAGACGTTCATAACTCATTGATATGAAAGGAGACATACCCATCCAAGGGGTGTCGGAGACTTGAACGAGAGGGAGAAAATGCAGCATGGTTTCAGCGTATGGCCTGAGGTCAAAGAGGATGGCACATGTACGCTGGCAAGCTGGTTTTCTCGCAGGTGATGGATCATCTCCCCTGGCACACCTTCCAACGGTGTGTGCGACGTTACGACGGCAACCGCAAGGTCAAGTCCTTCCAGTGTTCGAATAACTTTCGCTGTAGGGCCTTTGCCCAGCTCACCTACCGCGAGAGCCTCAGGGACATCGAGACCTGCCTGCGTGCGCAAGCGTCGAAGCTCTACCATATGGGGATCACCAGTCGCGTCTCACGCAACACCTTGGCCAACGCCAACCACACCCGGGACTGGCGCCTCTAGGCCGATTTTGCCCAGCGTCTCATCCTTACGGCACGGCGCCTTCACATCGACCCGGACCCCGGTCTGGATGTTGCGCACACTGTCTATGCACTGGACTCCTCCACCATTGATCTTTGCCTGACGCTCTTCCCCTGGGCTCATTTCCGCAAAACCAAATCGGCGATCAAGCTGCATACTCTGCTGGATCTCCGCGCCCATATCCCGGCATTCATCCATATTTCCGACGGCAAGCTCCATGACGTCAACGTCTTGGACCTGCTCCTGCCCGAAGCTGGAGCCTTCTACGTCATGGATCGCGGCTATCTCGACTTTGCCCGTCTTTACCGCCTGCATCAGGCCCGCTGCTTCTTCCTCCTGCGGGCTAAAACCAACACCCGATTCCGTCGCCTCTATTCCCATGCCGTCGACCGCTCCTCCGGATTGATCTGTGATCAGACCATCCTGCTCACCGGTGTTCACAGTGCCACCCACTACCCCGAGAAGCTTCGGCGCATCAAATACCATGATGCAGAGCAGGACCGAACCCTGTTTTTTCTCACCAACCAACTCACCCTTCCCCCACTCACCATTGCCGCACTGTATCGCGGCCGCTGGCAAATTGAACTGTTCTTCCGATGGATCAAACAACATTTGCGCATCAAGGCCTTCTATGGAACCTGGGAGAATGCCGTCAAATCACAGATCTGGATCGCTGTCTCCGTCTACGTGCTGATCGCCATCATCAAAAAGCGGCTGCGCCTGGACCCCAATCTCTACACAATTCTACAGATCCTGAGCCTGACCGTGTTCGAGAAAACCCCATTAGATCAACTACTTAGAAAAGAGCCCCACATTCTTCACAGACAAGAGCCAGCTAAACAATTGACCTTGTTCGACTAACGTTGGGACACTAGTGTGTCCCAGTATCTTTTTCCTGAGCGACCAAAACGGCGAAGCAGATGCCTTCCCGAGCGCTTCGGTACACTCGCTGGCTCTGACACCGCGATCCGTCCTCAGAACGCTTCCGAATCGTTGCACCAAGCAGTTCCCCCACGGTATCGTGGATTTTCCCTCCGTTTTTTCCTCCTTTTCTAGGCGTCGACAGAATCGCCGGAAAGAGTAATTCCACTAATTCAACAACGTCCCCTATTGAACTACGACATCATGGCCCACCAACGGCTGGCTCGAGAAGCCGATCCGGCCATGGCGGCCCTGCTTCGAGACTTGAAGGAGCGGGGACTACTGGAAGATACCCTCGTCATTTGCGGCAGCGAGTTCGGCCGCGCCCCTGTGGTGGAGACCAGTGGCGCCAGCGTGGTCCAGAACGGGCGGGATCACAACCACTGGGGGTTTTCCGTCTGGATGGCGGGTGGGGGCATCCGGGGAGGAATGACCTACGGGAGCACGGACGATTTTGGTTTCAAGGCCGTCGAAAACAGAGTCGACGTCCACGATCTCCACGCCACCATCTTGCACCTCCTCGGCCTGGACCACGAAAAGCTGATCTACCGCTACAGCGGCCGGGACTTCCGCCTGACCGACGTCCACGGACGGGTACTCCGGGAAATGCTCGCCTGAAGGCCATTTCATCGGTGAATGACAGCCGAAGGAGCTAACGGAAAGACCCGCCTCGAGTCCCTGAGAGACACCGCTTCAGAAGGTGAAGCCCACAGATACCGTCGAACGTAGCACCGGGGCCAGGCCGATGCGCACTTCCGGGGCCAGGAACAGGTGCTTGGTCAAGAACAGACGGACACCCAGCCCGCTACTCAGGTTGATGCTGCCCTGCTTCCTCCAATAGAACTCCGGCAGTGAGGGATCGAAGAAATGCCTCGGGTTGGGTTCGAGCGTGCGATACCGGGTATATCCGAGTCCGACCACCATGTACGGATTGAAGCGCGAGCCGGGCAAAAACTCGTACTCTGCCACCGGCGTGACCAGTATGGCTCGTCGCTTGTATTGATGGTGCTTGCCGAACAGGTTGGCATGCAGCACCTCCACGCCGAGCCGCAGCCTCGGACCGACGGCGGCCGTCACCGACCCACCGCCCACCCAGGCCTGGGGTGGCGTGTCTTCCAAGCCGTAGGTGTGACCCCAGTGTGCCCGCAGGTCGACTCTGCGCGGCTGTGCATGGATAGGCTGCTGGAGCAGGATGGAGGCGGTGACCAGGCCAAGCAGGACGATCTGTGCACGAAACATGATAGCCTCCCAAAAATCTAACGGCGGGGAGTAAACCCCAGGTAGAAGGAGAATCGGAAAGTGGGCTCGCGCCCGATGCGGAATTGGGGAGAGATGAAGAAGCGATCACTGGCCCATACCTTGAGTCCCATTCCCCATCCAAGGCCTCCCAACCCCTTCGCAGAGCGCATCCTCGAACGATAGAAGCTCATCCCACCTCCCATGATCATGTAGAGTGTCGCGCGCCTGGAAGGCTTGGTGAGGTCCTTGACCACGTTCATGATCAGCATGTTGTCCTGGTGGCTTCCTTCGGTCATGAACGAGTATTCCGGTTCAAGGGCCCAGCCGCGCCGGCCGAAGTAGTGGCGGTAGGAAGCCCCGGCCGAGACGTGCCCGGGATTCTCCAGGAAGCCGGCTCTTCCCACGTGAAAGCGGAGTTCCGCAGGGCGGGGCTGGGCTCCCAGGGGCAAATTCACCAAAAACACCACCAGGAGCACCCCTATGGTCTTGGATAGCCTCCAATGCCTCCCATTGCCGATGTTGGTATTCGTCATGGTATCCTCCCATCCCATTTAATTCCTTGAGAACCCGTGCTAACCCTGCCGTGTTGAATTCGCTACATAGCCACGTAATGCAAGTGCCCTGCCATTCTTGGGCAACGACACCCATTTCGTAATCAGATTTGGAAATAAAGGACTTAGGGGAAGAAGGAAGGACAGGCGCCCCGGCTTGCCCCTGTCGTGGATTTCTGACAGTGACAGTTTCAGCTTTCAGACAGCGGGCTACCGGTTGGATTTTCAAGCAGGAGGGATGGGATCTTCGCCAGGCGCTTGCCGGCTGCCAATCGGGGGTTTCGAGAGCCGAAATCGGGACCGCTGGATCGGCTGGAAGCGGGAGCTGCGCACCCAACGGCTGCATCGGGTCGCCAATAACACGAGATAGGCACGGTAGCCGGTCTATCTGCTTGTAAAATAGGGTTTGCCTTTCAGGGGCCGTTGCGGCCGCGGCGGAATCATTCCCCGCCCCGGCGACCGGAAATCTCAATGTGTCCCGGCCCGTTCTCGGCGGCCGAGAGCGACAAAGGAACGGAGGCAAACCATGTTCGAGGATTTCAAAAGATCACGGATCGACGCCGCTGGCTGCGGCATCAATGTCCGGCACGGCGGCTCGGGACCGCCGCTGTTGCTGCTGCATGGTTATCCGCAGAGCCACGTCGAATGGCATAAGGTGGCGCCGCGCCTGGCGGAACGCTACAGCGTCGTCTGCCCGGATCTCCGGGGCTACGGCGACAGCGACAAGCCGGCTTCCTCGGACGGCGACCTTTCGACCTACTGCAAGCGGACCTCCGCCAACGACCAGGTCGCGGTGATGCAGACGCTGGGCTTTGAGACCTTTCATCTGGTCGGGCACGACCGCGGCGTTCGGGTCGGGCTGCGCCTGGCGCTGGATCATCCGGACAAGGTACTGAGCCTGACCAATCTGGACGTGGTCCCATCCCAGGACGCCTTCGAGAACATGGACGCTTCGCTGGCGTTCTCCTGGTTTCACTGGCATCTGATGCGTCAGCCCGCGCCGTTCCCGGAAACCGTGATCGCCGGCAACGCCAAGCTCTTTCTCGATTTCTTTCTCGATTGCTGGAGCGCGGTCCCGGGCGCCTTCGCAGACGAGGCCTACGCAGAATATCTGCGCTGTTTCTCCAATCCTGAGACGATCAGGGCAAGCTGCGCCGATTACCGGGGCGTCAAGCTCGATCTCGAGCACGACGATGCCGACCGCGGAACCAAGCTGTCGTGTCCCGTCCTGGTGCTGTGGGCCGGTAATATGCCCAAGCGGCCGGGCTGGCAAACCGGCTCCGCTCTCGACATGCTGAGCGTCTGGCAGGCTCGCGCCGAGGACGTTCGCGGCCGCGCGCTTGATTGCGGCCATTTCATCCCGGAGGAAGCGCCGGAGGCATTGATCGCCGAACTGCTGGACTTCCTGCCGGCCGCCTGAACTGCAACATCGGTTTTTCGGGTGTCGGTCCGCGTCTTGGCGCCGGAGGCGTGGCCAAGAGAGGGGGCCGACGCGGCGGAATTGACGATCCGCTCGAAAACCATTCCTGCAACAACGTTGTGTTCAGCCACCGGCGCAACCGCCATCAAGCCATTGCCGGGACGAGAGAGACGTAGGAGGGGAGGTTCGATGGTGTACGCCCGCCCTGCATGCACGGCCTATAGCCTGTTTACATTCCTAAGTCATTGATTGAAAGCAATTTACTGATAATCAATGACCTAGGGATATGCTACATACGAAATCCAAGAGCAGACCTACAGGAATTACAAGATGCCCATCTCCCCTTGGGAGCAGAAGGGAAAAATAGGGGACGTTGTTGAATTACTGGAATAACTTTCCCAGGTTCTTATGCCTGACTGACTAAAACGGCGAAGCAGATGCCTTCCCGAACGCTTCGGCATACTCGCGGGCACTGACACCGCGATTCGTCCTTAGAACGTGTCCGAATCGTTGCACCAAGCAGTTCCCTCACGGTAACCTGGACCCTTCCTCCGTATTTTCCTCCCTCTCTGGGCGTTGTCGGTCACTTTGTTTTCCCTGCTTTCGATGACGACCACCCCGGCCTGAAAATAGCGGGTGTGCTGTACGGGACGTTGTTGAATTACCGAAAAACCGATACTCAGTTTCCAAGTTGTCACTGCCCAAAGGAGAGCAGCAATGCCTCGCCAGGCACGGCTGGACGCTCCCGGCACCCTCCACCACGTCATGCTGCGCGGTATCGAGCGCCGGGCGATTGTGACCGATGACGCAGACCGTCACCAGTTTGTCAGCCGCTTGGGAGCCTTGGCCATGCAGAGCAGGACGGCCGTCTATGGTTGGGCCTTGTTGACCAATCACGCCCACCTGCTGCTACGCAGCGGTCCCGATGGGTTACCCCGGTTGATGCGCCGCTTTCTGACCGGGTATGCCCAAGCCTACAACCGGCGCCACCAGCGTCACGGTCACCTGTTTCAGAATCGCTACAAGTCCATTGTGTGCGAGGAGGACCGCTATTTTGTGGAGTTACTCCGCTACATCCATCTCAATCCCTTGCGTGCCAGGCTGGTCAGGACCTTAAGCGAATTGGAGCGTTATCCCTGGGGCGGGCATGGAGTAGTGTTGGGGGAGGTAGCGGGAAGCTGGCAAGAGCGGGAGTGGGTGCTGAGTTGGTTTGGCAAAACGACCGATAGCGCCATACAGGCCTATCGCGAATTTGTAGCGGAGGGCGTGGGACAGGAGCGCCGGCCGGAGCTGGTCGGAGGCGGGCAATCGGCGGAGGCCGGTGGCGAAGATTCGAGCCTTGCTGGCACAACCGTTAGTGGCAGAGTTCGGGCTGTCCCTGGCGGAAGTTGCTCGCCAGTTAGGGGTCTCCATCTCCGCTATTGCTAAGGGTTACAGAATCGCCAGACAGAAATATTTCCAGTAATTCAACAACGTCCCCTATTGACTCCCCTTAGCCGCGCGTCGGACCCTCGGTGACCCAGAAAATCGAGTCTCACATTGACACGAATTTCGTGTTTCACTATCTTTGTGTCATGAAAAACATTACCGTGTCGCTGCCAGAGGATGTCGCGCACTGGCTAAGGGTCCGGGCCGCCGAGAACAGTCGGAGCGTCTCCAAATGGCTCGCCGACCTGCTCGCAGGAATGAGGCGCCGGGAGGATGAGTACGAGGTCGCTATGGAGCGCTTTCTGGCGAGAAAGCCACGAAAACTGAATTGGAGCGACAATCGGAAGCCAACACGGGACGAATTGCATGACCGCGCCGGTTTTCGTTGACACCAACGTTCTCGTTTACCGGCACGACAGCTCGGATCCGGCCAAGCAGTCTCGTGCCAACGACTGGATCACGCTTCTCGTGCGCCGTCGCTTGGCGCGGATAAGTTTCCAGGTCTTGCAAGAGCTTTACGCCACACTCACACGCAAGCTGAAACCAGACTTCGACACGCGGGAAGCGCAAGAAATCGTTCGTGATTTGGCGGTATGGCGTCCGGTGGCTGTCGATCTCACCACCATGGAACGATCCTGGCTCCTGCAGCAACGCTATTCTCTTTCGTGGTGGGACGCGCTCATCGTCGCGGCCGCGCAATCTTGCGAATGCTCCGTGCTTCTCACTGAGGATCTCCAGCACGATCAGGTGTTCGGCGAGGTTCGAGTGATCGACCCCTTCACTTCGCTAGACCGGACGCCGACGGAGGTTCTGGAAGCGCTGGGGTGATGCTGCCGAAGGTGGCCATGTCACATCGAACAGCCCTTCTGACCGTGAAGGACGGAGACTGGGGCAAAAATAGGGGACGTTGTTGAATTACTGGAATAACTTTCCCAGGTTCTTATGCCTGACTGACTAAAACGGCGAAGCAGATGCCTTCCCGAACGCTTCGGCACACACGCAGGCACTGACACCGCCATTCGTCCTCAAAACGCGTCCGAATCGTTGCACCAAGCAGTTCCCCTACGGTATCCTGGATCCTTCTTCCGTATTTTCCTCCCTCTCTGGGCGTTGTCGGTCACTTTGTTTTCCCTGCTTTCGATGACGACCACCCCGGCCCGAAAACAGCGGGTGTGCTGTACGGGACGTTTTTGAATTACCGAAAAAACCCTACTCAGTTTCCAAGTTGTCACTACCCAAAGGAGAGCAGCAATGCCTCGCCAGGCACGGCTGGACGCTCCGGGCACACTGCACCACGTCATGCTGCGTGGCATCGAGCGCCGGGCGATTGTGACCGACAATGCAGACCGTCACGATTTTGTCGGGCGCTTGGGAGCCTCAGCCATGCAGAGCAGGACGGCCGTCTATGGTTGGGCCTTGTTGACCAATCATGCCCACCTGTTGCTGCGCAGCGGTCCCGATGGGTTACCCCGCTTGATGCGCCGCTTTCTGACCGGATATGCCCAAGCCTACAATAGGCGCCACGAGCGTCACGGTCACCTGTTTCAGAATCGATACAAATCCATTGTGTGTGAGGAGGACAGCTATTTTGTGGAGTTACTCCGCTACATCCATCTCAATCCTATTCGTGCCGGCTTGGTCGGGACTTTAAGCGATTTGGAGCGCTATCCCTGGAGCGGGCATGGAGTAGTGTTGGGGGAGGTAGCGGGAAGCTGGCAAGAGCGGGAGTGGGTGCTGCGATGGTTCGGCAAAACGGCCGATAGCGCCAAACAAGCCTATCGCGAATTTGTAGCGGAGGGCGTGGGACAAGACCGGCGGCCTGAGCTGGTCGGAGGCGGGCAGGTCCGATCAGGAGGGGGTTGGTCGGTTGTCCGCGGCCGAAGTCGGCAAAAAGTAGGCGATGAGCGGATCCTGGGCGGTCAGGTCTTCGTGGCCACGGTACTACGGGAAGCGGAAGAGAGAATACGCCGACAACTGGCGGTACGAAGAAACCAGTCTGGGGTATCGGAGACAATAGAGCGGGTCTGTCGGCAGGCTGGTGTCAGCGCTCGGGAACTTCAGGCGGGCAGTCGGCGAAGGCCGCTGTCGAAGATTCGAGCCTTGCCGGCACAACGGTTAGCCCATCTTTAACATAGGAACGGGCAGTTTGGGGTATTTTACCCCTATTTTGGCCCAAAATCACCTGTAAGTTGTTGATTCTTGGTTGGAGGACTGAATGTAGTGCCATAATCGTATGGGAGGGACTTGACCCCCTCGACCCCCTCTGGTAGGGTCCCTCCCATGTTCATCCGACGTACCCAGACCCGCTCCACTTCCTCCGGCCAGACCTACTTCACCCATCGCCTCGTCCGCTCCCATCGCGTCTCAGGCAAGGTCCGCCAGCAGACCCTCCTCAACCTCGGACGCCACTTCGCCATCCCCCGTGACGACTGGCCCCTGCTGTGCCGCCGCCTGGATCAGATCCTCAGCGGTCAGTTGCCCCTGTGGCCGGAAGGGTCGGCCCAGTTGGAGGAGGAAGCCCAACGCATGGCCGAGCGCTTGCTTGAGGGCGAAGCCGACGTGACCGGCGCCGGTGGGGAGGCCTCGTCAGAGGATCTGCAGACGGTCGAGGTGGATTCGGTGGAGTTGACCCGTCCGCGCAGTGTGGGGGTGGAGCAGGTGGGCTGCTGGGCGCTGGAGCAGTTGGGGTTGGGGGACCTGCTGGGTGAGTTGGGGCTGAATGGACCGATGCGGGCGGCGGCGGTGGGGGCTATTGTGGGCCGTCTGGCCCGTCCCGGCTCGGAACGGGCCACCTGGGGCTGGCTCGGCCGCCGCAGCGGCTTGGGCGAGTTGCTGGACTTCGACTTTCAGACCCTGAGTCTGATGCAGATGTATCGCGCCTCAGACGCGCTGATGAGACACCGCCAGGCCATCGAGACCCGCCTGTTCACCCGGGCCATGGGCCTGTTCGATCTGCAGCCGACCGTCACCCTGTTCGATCTGACCAACACCTTCTTTGAAGGGGCGGCCAGCCGTCAACCCAAGGCCCAGCGGGGGCACTCGAAGGATAAGCGCAGCGACTGTCGGCTGCTGACGCTGGGGTTGGTGCTGGACGGGGCCGGGTTTGTGCGCCGCTCGAAGGTCTTTGCCGGCCGGGTGGATGAGCACAAGACGCTGGCCGGGATGCTGGAGGCGCTCGAGGCGCCCCGGGGGGCGCTGGTGGTGATGGATCGGGGGGTGGCGACCGAGGATCGCATCCAGTGGTTGAGGGAGGAAGGGTACCGCTACCTGGTGGCCAGCCGCCAAGGCCACCGGCAGTTCGACCCTGAGGCGGCCGTGACGGTGGAGACGGCTTCCAAAGCCACCTTACAGCTCCACAAGAAGGTCTCCGACGACGGCCGGGAAGTGCGTCTCTACTGCTGCTCCCAGCAGCGGGCTCAGAAGGAGCGAGGCATCCTCGAGCGCTTCAGCCGGCGTTTCGAGCAGGGGCTGACCCGACTCTCCCAGGGACTCTCACGGCCGCGGTCTCACAAAGGCATCGAGAAGGTCCGGGAGAGGATCGGGCGGTTGAAGGAGAAGAGCCGCGGGGTGGCTCAACACTACACCATCGAGGTCCTCACCGACGAGAGCGGCCAGAAGGCGACGGCCCTGACCTGGAAGCACCACCCCCGCCAGGGCTCGATGGCCACCCATCCGGGGGTCTACTGCCTGCGCAGCAACCAGACCGACTGGGATGAGGAGAGCCTGTGGCGCACCTACACCACTCTCACCGACGTGGAAGCGGTGTTTCGCTCCCTGAAATCCGAACTGGGTCTGCGCCCCATCTACCATCACAAGCCGGTGCGGTCGGAAGGCCACCTGTTCCTGACGGTCATCGCCTATCAACTGGTGCAGGTCATCCGCAAACGCCTCAAGCAGCGGGGCGACCCCTCCAGTTGGACCACGCTGCGGCGCATCCTGGAAGGACAGCAGCGGGTCACGGTGACTTTCCGGCGTGGGGACGGGCGGACCTTGCACGTACGCAAGGCCACTCGGGCAGAGACGGATCAGAAGGCCATCTACGACGCCTTGGGCATCGATCCCTCTCCCGGAGGGGTCCGCAAGATGATCGTCTGACTCCCCCCCAATCGCCAGTTTCAACGCGTTTGTAGTGCCACTTGCGCGTTTCTGCCTTTGTAACCTGTTGATAATAAGCGTGTGATTGGAAGCCTTGTTAAAGATGGGTTAGTGGCAGAGTTCGGGCTGTCCCTGGCCGAAGTTGCTCGCCAATTAGGGGTCTCCCTCTCCGCAATTGCCAAGAGTTTACAGAATCGCCAGACAGAGTAATTCCACTAATTCAACAACGTCCCCTATTGATCCCCTGCGGAGTTACGCCCGCCGCGGGGAGGAGGTGTCGAGGCGGGGCCAGGTCCAGGGCATTCGGTGGGAACAGGCCGACGCCGCCAACGCCGGGCTGCGGGGATTGAGGGACGCGGCCCTGGTCGCGGTGATGAGCGACGGGCTGCTGAGGGTCAGCGAAGCCGCCGCGCTCGACCTCGCCGATCTCAATTTCGAGGACCAGGCCCTGACCATTCGCCGGAGCAAGACCGATCAGGAGGGCGCCGGGGCCGTCGTCTACACGGGCCGCCCCACGCTGGAACGCCTCAAGGCCTGGATCCAGGCCGCCGGGATCACCGGGGGGGGGCTGTTCCGCCGGGTCGGCAAGAGCGGAAAGGTCGGCGGCCGCCTCACGGTCCGCAGCCTGCGCCGCATCATCCAGGCCCGCGCCAGGGCCGCCGGCATCGAGGGCCGCGTCACCGGACACTCGCTACGGGTCGGCAGCGCCTAGTCTTTGGCGGCTGCCGGGGCTTCGCTGGTCGAGATGCAGCGGGAAGGACGCTGGAAGGCTCCGGAAATGCCGGGGCTCTACACCCGCAACCAGGCCGCACGGCGGGGAGCCACCGCCAGGCTTCGCTACAAGGAGTGAGGCGAATTATCGGACGCAACCCGGCGGCCCGTCACCTCCCCCCCTGTTTCCACCGCAGGTCCGGGGCAACAAGCGGCTGCGCTATAATGGCCGTTTCACCGTTCCGGACAGAATCGTGCCGGCAGGCCCGGATTGCTCAACACAAAGGAGAAAGCCAGTGAATAAGGATACGAATCAGGAAGGAGTTCTGACTGGAGTAGAATTCGAAGCCCTCAAGGAGCAGATTAGAACTTGCTCGATTACCCTACTCTCAGTCAAGCGGACATCTATTCCATACGAAGACGGTGGCCATTTTTCTTCCGGGAAAAATAGGGGACGTTGTTGAATTACTGGAATAACTTTCCCAGTTTCTTATTCCTGACTGACTAAAACGGCGAAGCAGATGCATTCCCGAGCGCTTCGGTACACTCGCTGGCTCTGACACCGCGATCCGTCCTCAGAACGCTTCCTAATCGTTGCACCAAGCAGTTCCCCTCGGTATCGTGGATTTTCCCTCCGTTTTTCCTCCCTTTCCAGGCGTCGACAGAATCGCCTGACAGAGTAATTCCACTAATTCAACAACGTCCCCAATTGATACCCTGGCCCCCGGCTTGGCCGCGGTGACCGCGTACGCCGGTTTCGGGCCGCCGGGACTTCCCAGATTCCAGAAGACGCCGGGGGACACCCTGCGGGTGAACACGGTGAACGCGTTTTCGGCTAATCCCATCGTTTCCTCAAGTAGCTGACGAGGTCCGGGCCGTCCAATTCGCGCGTCGAGTTGCTGGTCCGGACATAGAACACCTTTCGTTTGCCTGACTTCTCTGTCCTCATCAGCCACACAGGATCGGGTGATGGATCTACCTCGACGACGCAGATTTCCAGACCCTTGATCGTGTCGATGCTGATGTGAGTGGAGGTCGCCGCGGCCGAACCGAACTCCTCGCCGATCCGGTCCGTGAGATGCCTCATATATTTCTCTGTAGTCCAGCTCTTCATTTTGAGGTCTGGCTGAATTCCGAGCGGGTTGGCATTGTCGTCGATCCCGATGAACAAGAAGCCTCCTCTCGCATTCAGAAACCCGGCGACCGGCTTGAGGACGGATGCCTCGAAGATGACCTTTTGCGGGACATTGGGATCCGCGTAGCTGTAGAAGGCCGAGGACTTGAACTCGCGGCGCTCAGTCTCCTCACCGGCGAGAAGCTCTTCGCGAGCCTTCTTTGCCGCGAGCACCTCTGACGTGATTACGCCAACCGGGATCGCCACGACTGCATAGCCCAGAATCACGAGAACGGACGCCAGGAACTGGCCAAGGACTGTCGCTGGCATCAGGCTTCCATGCCCGACGGTTGTCATCGTGATGATTGCCCAGTAGGTACTTGCTGGAATGCTGGTGAATCCGTTCTCCGGTCCCTCTACGAGAAACATGAGCGATCCCGCGACTACCGAAATCAGAACCACACCGATCACGAATGCCCCGATCTTGTAGCGAGTAGCCTCCAGAGCATTGCCTATCGTCATCGCCGCTCGCGAGAAACGCCCCAATGACAAGATGCGGAAGATTCGAAGCATCCGCAGCACACGCAGTACCGCGAAGGTGTCCCAGCCCGGGAACACGAACACAAGCCAGGTGGGCGCAATCGAGACGAAGTCCACCAAGCCGAAGAATCCAAATGCGTAGCGGGACGGCCTCGGATGGCAGAAGAGCCGCAGCAGGTACTCCACACTGAAGATCACCGTGAAGGCAATCTCCGCCATCCGTAGCTGATCGAACCACGCGGACCCGATGGCGGCCACGGATTCCAGCATGACGACACTGGCGCTGACCAAAATGGCGGCAAGCAGCCACAGGTCAAGACTCTTCGCAGCGCGACCGCCGCCAAACAGGACATCGAACAGTCGTTTCCGAATGGTTTTCAATTCAACTTCTCCACAACGAGCGTCATGGCACCGACCGGTGATGGTCGCCAACGTCTCTGACCTGAAGTTCCCGAGTGGGAATCCCCCTTAATTCCCTGATACTTGATCTGTCTAAAAGGGTAACCGGAGTCAATCGACCCTCCTGCTCTCCATGGACGGTTTGCGGGAGGCCGTGCCAGACTTGGCGGATGCCCGCGTCGACGAGGCAGAGTCGGTGGGACTTCCCGAGGCCAACGGGTCGCGAACTACCAGAGCGGAAGCCACATATTTTGTGGTTCCGGTTCAGGCGTCGAAAAGAATAATTCCACTAATTCAACAACGTCCCCTATTGAGCTCTATCGAGCTATCTCTAAGGTCTGAATCTTGGCGTAGTCTGTCGAGTGCTCGCGCTCAGCGTCCCATATGTCAATCGCCTTCTGCATGTTAACCCAGAGCGTCGGACCGTTGCCGAAGAGTTTCCCGATCCGGTGCGCCATGTCGGCGCTCATCGATCTTCGTCCTTGGCAAATCTCGTTAATCGTCCTGCGCCCGACACCGACAAGATTTGCCACCTGCCCCTGATTGAGTTTCCGAGCCTCGATCTCGCCCCGTAGCAACGTGCCTGGATGCGTCGGTCGCCTCTCCAGATTTCTAGCCATGTTCCACCCTCCGTTCTAGTGATAATCTACCAGGTCTACCTCGACCGCGTCTCCCGCCTCGAATCTGAAGGTAATCCTCCAGTTCTTCGTCACAGTCATTCCCCACTTCCCTTTTCGGTCGCCCTTTAACGGATGGGTGCCGAGCGTCAGGAGGTTCAAATCTTCTACTTTTTCTGCTGCGTCCAATGCGTCCAGGAGAAGTTCGACCCGGGCCCTCCATTGAGGGTTGATCCGCCGGTAGTCTCCATCTTCAAACGCTTTCCTAAGGACCTTGGAAGCGAACCCCGTGATCATGCAAGGAAGTGTACCATTAAATGTTACACTCCCCCCAACCCACGATTTCTTTGGACAGAGTGCAAAATAGGGGACGTTGTTGAATTACTGGAATAACTTTCCCAGTTTATTTTTCCTGACTGACCAATTCGGCGAAGCAGATGCCTTCCCGAGCGTTTGGGCACAGTCACAGGCACTGACACGGCGATTCGACCTCAAAATGCGTCCGAATCGTTGAACCAAGCAGTTTCCCCACGGTTTTCGCGGATTTTCACTCTGTCTTTCCCTCACTCTCCAGGGGCCGACAGAATCACCAGACAGAATAATTCCACTAATTCAGCAACGTCCCCTATTGACCCTGAAAGCAAAGACATTTCGGTATTCCAACAACGTCCCCTACTTTTCACTGTCAGGCAATGATGTCGTGCACGACGTTGCCGTAGACATCGGTCAGGCGGAAGTCGCGGCTATTGTGGCGGTAGGTGAGCTGCTTGTGATCCAGGCCCAACAGGTGGAGGATGGTGGCGTGAAGATCGTGATGCGAGACGCGATCCTTGACAGCGTGCATGCCGAGCTCGTCGGTCGCGCCGTGCGTGATCCCCGGCTTGACGCCGCCGCCCGCCATCCACATGGAGAAGCCGTAGTGGTGATGGCCGCGGCCGAGGGATTCCTCCTTACGAGCCTCCTCCATCGGCGTGCGACCGAACTCAGTGGCCCAGACGACGAGAGTCTCGTCCAGCAGACCGCGCGACTTCAGGTCCATGATGAGGGCGGTGATCCCGCGATCGGTGCGCGCCGCGTTGGTGCGGTGGTTGTTGATGAGCCCGCCGCGGTTGCCGTGCGCGTCCCATCGCCGCCCCTGGGCGCCGTCGAGAATCTCCACGAAACGGACGCCGCTCTCCACCAGCCGTCTCGCCGTCAGGCACTTCCTCCCGAAGTCGGTGTCGCCATATAGCGCCTTCACCGAGTCCGGCTCGCTCCGGATATCGAAGATCTCCGGCGCTTCCATCTGCATGCGAAAGGCCGTCTCGAATGCGGCGATGCGCGCGTCGAGCTCGGGCTGGGTGCGATAAATACCGCGATGGAGGCGATTCAACTTCCGCACCAGATCCAACTGCGCGCGCTGCTGGCCTCGGCTGAGAAATGCCGGTGCCTTGATGTGCGGCACCGGTGGATGTCCGGGCTTGAAGTCCACCAGCGTGGCCTGGTGGATACCAGGGAGGAATCCGGCCTGGTGAAGCGCGCGCCCGCCGGACGGTCGGCCGTCTGTCATCACCACGAATCCCGGCATGTTCCGGTTCTCCGTCCCCAGACCGTAGGTCACCCACGAGCCAAGACTGGGGTGGCCCTGTCTGGAATAACCCGTGTGCATGAGGATCTGGCCGGTGAAGTGAAGTGCTGAATCGGTGTGCATCGACTTGATGAATGCGATGTCGTCGACCACCTTGGTCAGGTTCGGGAAGATCTCGCTGACCCATGCGCCGCTCTGCCCATAGCGCTTGAAGGAGAACACCGGCGGAACGATGCGCGTGTTGGTGTAGGTCTTCTCCGGGTTAAGGCCATCCAAGTCTTTTTTGGAGAATATGTCTCGTGCCAATCTTCCGGCGTACTTTTTCAGAAGCGGCTTGTGATCGAACGTCTCCAGCTGACTTGCGCCGCCGACCATGAACAGCAAGATGACGCTCCTCGCCCTGGGAGCGAAGTGTGGCTGCCTGGGCGCAAGTGGCTCGCTGAGGTCAGCCGCCGCACCGCTCGCCGTCTGGTCCGCGAGCAGGCTGGCCAGAGCGATGCCACCCAGGCCCAGTTCCTTGAGGAACCCACGGCGGTCCCTGCCAATCGGTCGAGTTCCATAAGCTGCGTCAGTGAACATAGATGAATTCGTTCAGGCTCATGACGGCATGGCAATATTGGACCAGCGGGCTTCGCGCATCCAAAGACCCCGGCTCCTTGCTTGCCTCCAAGGAGCCAGCGCGCCGTTGACCGAGAAACGACAGGCCGATCTCGCGTTCTTCCACGGTCGGCGGCCGAGAAAGAGCAATCCGGTATGCCGACTCGATTTGTCGGCCGGGGTCGCCTCCGACTCTGTCCCGCACCCGTTGTGCGAAGCGCTTCGCTTGCTCCCACACGAATGGCGCATTCAGCGTGAACGCCGTGCTGCTCGGTGTCGTGCTGATGTCACGAAGGCCGACGCTTTGCGTGTTGTCCGGAAGGTCGAAGATCTTGAGGACCGGATGGAGGATGAAGCGCGGCGACATGAGGTAGACTGACCGGCGCCAGGTGTCCGGCGTGTCCTTGAAAGGTTCCTTGCGGCTGCCAATGGAAGTGCTGGGCCCGTACATGTTCGTGCGCAGAGCGCCGGAGACGCTCAACATGTGATCGCGGATGACTTCAGCCTCCATGCGCAAGGGCCTGCGGTGCCACAGGTACTCGTTGTAAGCATCGTGCTGGGCCTGAGCCAACTCCGTGCTGGCCGCCTGTCTGTATACGGCGCTGTTCATCATCAGCCGGTGGATCGGTTTGAATCGCCAGCCCTCCTGGATCAGCTTGGAAGCGAGCCAATCCAGCAGAGCGGGGTGCGTGGGTTCGGTACCGAGTCTGCCGAAATCATTGGGAGTGCTGACGATGCCGCGCCCGAAATGATGTTGCCAGAGACGATTGACGATCACCCGAGCCAGCAACGCACCGGCGCCGTGCTCGACGTCGGTCAGCCAGCTCGCAAGCATCCGAAGCTTCGACGCCTCAAGCTGCGGCTCGGGGCCATCGGTGGCCTCGGGACGGGGCCGCCAATCCTTCGCGCTGCGACCGTCCCGCATCAAGACGCGCAGGAACCCTGGCTTGACTGGCTTGATGGGGCGCGCCCAACTACCGCCGGCCAGAAGATGGGGTGTGGGTACCTCCAGGGCAACATACTTGCCGCCTGCATCTGGCTTGACCTCGGCTTCGTCGAAGAATACCGCCGTCAACTGATAATATTCTTCGGCCGTGATCGGGTCGATCTTGTGGTCGTGGCAACGCGCACACCCGACCGTCAGGGCAAGGAACGCTTGACCGGTCGTCGACACCATGTCGTCGAGCCGGTGAAACTTCCGATCGTTCGGGTTGTCGTTCTTGCTCAGATTCGTTCCAATCTGAACGAACCTGCCCAGGTCCCGCCGGCCGACGGGTAAACCTCTCGGAGCGCCGGCAACCTGGTAGCGGACGAAGTCATTGTAAGGCAGGTCGTCATTGAAAGCGCGAATCACGGCGTCGCGGTATCGATACGCGTCCTCTCGAATTGCGTTGTCCCCCTCGTGTGCTCCAAGGCTCTCGCCAAACCGAGCCACATCCAACCAGTGCCGTCCCCACCGTTCGCCATAGTGCGGGCTGGCGAGCAGCCGGTCAACGAGCTGGCGAAAGGGTTCCGCAGAGGAATCTCGAACGAACGCCTCGACTTCGTCGGGTGCAGGCGGCAAACCGATCAGGTCGAAGTAGGCGCGGCGAATCAGCCTCGGCCGATCGGCCTCCTGTGCAGGGCGAAACTGCTTTCCGTGCAGCTTGGCGAGGACGAAACAATCAATCGGCGAGTCCGTCCACGTGGACTCTTCCGGACTTGCCGCCGACACCTGAGGCGGATCGACAGGACGCAGGGGGCGGAAGGCCCAGTGGAGACGTCCTGATTCGAGATCCATCTTCGCCGTATCAACCGACTGCGCATCTCTCGGATCGGGCGCACCGAGGGCCACCCATTGGACGAAATCAGCGGTGACCTCGTCGGGCAACTTGCCGCCGGGCGGCATCTGCAGGTTGGGGTTGGTGTACTCGAGGGCCTCGATCAGCATCGACTGATCGGGTCGCCCCGCCACGACGACGGAGCCCCGCGACCCGCCCCGCTGGACACCCTTCCGGGTGTCGAGCTGCAGCTTCCCCATCAGCATTCCCCTGCGGGCGGCCTCCGCCGAGTGACACTGATAGCAGCGCTCCGCCAGCACGGGACGAATCTTCTCCTCAAAGAAGTTGATATGGTCTTGACCGGCTTCCTCGGGGGCTCCGAGCAGGCTGAGGGCGATTACGAATATGATCACGCGACTACCTTACCTTTGCACTTGAGATCCTATTCGGATTGTGGAAAGAAATCCACCAGGCGAGTCGCCTCAAAAAAAATGCCCGAAAGAGAATTGTAGCGTCACGAAAAAAGGTACCCGAAAGGAAAGAGCGTTGTGTCGGGAAGAATGGTGGAGGCGGCGGGAGTCGAACCCGCGTCCGAAATTACTTGGCGAAAAGAATCTACGTGTGTATCCGGTTCCTGTTTGGTTTCGCCGCCCGACATTGAGAACCGGCAAGAGTGCCTGGCGACTAGACCGGTGAGTTTCGCCGGCGGCCCCCGGACATCTGCCACCGGCTAGCCTGTTAGTCGACGCTCCACATCCACCGCACAGGCGTCAGCGGAGGGAACGGCTACTTAAGTTTTTTTAAGCAGCAAGTGCCAATGGTTCATCAGCAGTTACGTTTAGGTCCATCTTTTTAACGAGGGGATGGTCCTCGACACGCATCTTCAGCCTCGATAATCCCGTCGAAACCCTTTCGCCCCCAAGGAGATCGGACCCGCTGACAACTCGACAGCGGGTCAGGTAGGGCCATTATAGGCTGGGCTCCAAGAGCCTGTCAAGCCGCCCCGCCGGCCACGTTAGTCCTTTTAGAATAAGTCGGATAGCCGTGGCGCTGCCGATCTTCATTCCCACCCCGACAGGCGGAGGGTGAATCCCGTAAAACGGACCCCGATCGACCGGCAACCTCCGCCTCGGAAGGCGTTTTCACCTGGAATCCGGTGGCGTGGTTCCGGGCCCCGCTTCCATCCCCGCGAACAGGTCGGCCTCAGGCCTCGACCCGAGCGGAGGTCCCCAGGCCTGGCGGAAGGGTTCGCTGGACAGCGCCCGTTCCGGATCGGGACGATCGAACCAGATCCGATTGATGGAGAGGTGCTGGGTGCGGTGGGCCCGCAAGGCCTCGGCCTTTCGGCCCGACCAGGCCTGGACGTCCACCAGAAAATCGACTCCCGGCCGGTTGCCCAGGGGCGGGCCGGCCCCGATCTCTTCCGGCCGAAGCGGCGGCGTCCACAGCAGCCGGGTCACCCGGTGGGGCTCGCCGGCCTCCGGCAGCCAGCGGGGGTCGGCAGCCGCCGCGATGGCGTCCGAGGTGAATCGGCTGATGGCGATATGGTCGGGGTGCAGGTTGAACCCGCTGGGGTCGAAGGTGATGACCACAGCGGGCCGGTAGCGGCGCAGCAGCCCGACGAGCTGTCCGCGGATTCTCCCCGGGTCGGCAGCGGATAGCTTCTTGTCCCGGTATCCCAGCAGAAGGAGAGAGTCGATTCCCAGAAGATCCACCGCCCGGCGCAGCTCGCTTTCTCTCACCCGGGGCAGCTCTTTCCTCGAACAGACGGGAGGATCTCCCACCTTTCCGGCATCCCCCAGGGTGGCGGTGGCCAGTACCAGCCGGACTCCCCGGGCGCCATACTTGCAGGACACTCCCGCCACCATGAAGCTCTCGTCGTCGGGATGGGCCAGGCTGAAGAGGATGGTGGGGCGATTTCCCATGGAACGCCTTGTAGTCTAGCAAAGACGGAGGACATCCCGGCATGCAAGGCCCTCCCCCTTGATACTTCACTATTGCTGGAGCCGGTACCCTCGGATAGAGTAACCGTTCTTGACAGCGCGGTTCCGATCGGGCGATCAGGATCTTGCCGCAAGCCGCGGCGCTCCCGGCCTTGTATCCCGCTGCCGGCGCGGCCCTCTCGTTTGGTTGCCAGGCATAGGAGGCAAAATTCTCATGATTAGACCGGTTTCTCTCATCTCGAACACCCTGATGCTGGCGCTCTTGGTCACAAGCCTGTTGGGCTCAATGACACGGGCCGAAGCCGCCCCATCGAACGATGCGAAAGCTCAAGAGGTCGCCGCCAAACTGATGGAAGCCCTGGGCGGACAGGAAAACTGGGACCGGGCTCGATATCTCCGTTTCGACTTTGTGGTGAAGCGCGAGGGAAAGATCGTGTCAACGGTCAAACACCTCTGGGATCGTTACACCGGGCGATATCGCGTGGAAGGCACGACCCGAGACAAGGGGGATTACGTGGTCTTGTTCGAGGACATCAATGCGAAAAAGGGCCAGGCCTTCCGCAATGGCAAGGCCGTCCAGGGGGAGGACCGCAAGAAGCTGATCGATATGGGCTATGGCCGCTTCATCAACGACACTTACTGGCTGCTGATGCCCTTCAAGTGGAACGATCCGGGGGTTCACCTGAAGTACGAAGGAACTGCCGGCGGGGACGGGGGCACCTTGTGGGACAAAGTCCTTCTGACCTTTGACGACAACGTGGGTCTCACGCCCAAGGACCGCTACTGGGCTTACATCAACCGAAAGACCGGGCTGATGGATCGCTGGGCATACATTTTGAAAGGGGGAAAGGGGCCGGCGACCGGGGCCGACTGGGTCCGGTGGGAGAAGTTCGGAGGCATCCTGCTGTCCCAAGAAAAAATCGTCCGGGGACGTTCCGTGAGCATTCTTTTTCACAACCTGCAGGTATCGTCAACCATCGACGAAAATCCCTTCACTTCGCCGGAAGCGCATCTGTAAGAGCCACCGGGAGCAGCACCATGCCTGACAAACCCCACCGGCTGGAGACCCGACTGATCCATGCGGGCGAACCCAGGCCCCGCATCGAGGGGGCGGTGACCCTGCCGATCTTCCAGTCATCCACCTTCGAGTTCGGGGGCGAATCCGATTACGACCGCATCCGCTATCTGCGACTCAGCAACACCCCCAACCATGAGGCTCTTCACCAGAAGCTGGCGGCGCTGGAAGGGGGCGAGGCGGCGCTGGTGACCGGCAGCGGCATGGCGGCCATCGCCACCACGCTGCTGGCCTGCCTGGGGGCCGGGGATCACCTGCTGGCTCAGGACTGTCTCTACGGGGGCACTCACGGATTGATCACCCGGGAACTGGTGCGGCTGGGCTTGAGCTTCGACTTCATCCCGGGCGACGACGCCGAGTCGTGGCGGCGGTCCCTGAAACCCAACACCCGGGTCCTCTACCTGGAATCCATCACCAATCCGCTGATGCAGGTGGCCGACCTGGAAGCCATGGCCCGCTTCGCCCGGGAGCACGGCCTGATCTCGGTCATCGACAACACCTTCCCCACCCCGGTCAATTTCCGGCCCCTGGAATGGGGATTCGACCTGTCCCTGCACAGCGGCACCAAGTATCTGAATGGCCACTCCGACATCGTGGCCGGGGCCGTGATCGGCTCCCACGGGCACATCCGGAAGATCCACCACACGCTGAACCACCTGGGCGGCTCGCTGGACTCACACGCGGCCTTCCTGCTCCATCGAGGCATCAAGACGCTGGCGCTGCGGGTCGAGGCCCAGAATCGCAGCGCCCTCGAGCTGGCGCAGTTCCTGCGGACCCATCCCGGCGTAGCCCGCGTCAACTATCCGGGCTTGAAGGACCACCCCGACCACCAGCGGGCCTCCCGCCTTTTCAGCGGTTACGGGGGCATGCTGAGCTTCGAGCTGCACGGCGGCACCGAGGGGGCCGAGCGGTTCCTGAAGGCCCTGAGCCTTCCGGTCAACGCCCCCAGCCTGGGGGGCGTGGAGTCGCTGGTCACCCGGCCGGCCTCCACCTCCCACGCCGGGCTTTCCCGGGAAGAGAGGCGGCGAGCCGGGATTTCCGAGGGCCTGATCCGCCTGTCGGTCGGCCTGGAGGCTCCCGAAGACCTGATCCAGGACCTGGAATCAGCTCTCCAGGAAGCTTGAGGGAACGGTCGGCTGTGGTAAGATCGGCGAATTGCCGGGGCGCCCGAGGATCGGCCGGCCGTGACCATTTCTGCCATCGGCCGTGGAGGAGATTGCCCGGGCAGCGCCGGAGCGACCGGACAGCGGCAGAGCAGCCGCTCCCGGAGGGAAAAGGCAGCCATGAAGTCCAAGCGGCTGGAGGTCTCCAGCCGGCGCCCAATCAACCAGGACAGCTTCATCCAGGAATGGCCGGAGACCGGGCTGATCCTGTTCAACAGTCCTTTCGATCCCAAACCCGGGATTCGGCTTTCCCAGGGCCGCCTCTGCGAACTGGACGGCAAGCCTGAAGCCGCATTCGACCTCATCGACCAGTTTATCGCCCGCTACGCCATCGACCTGACCCGGGCCGAAGCAGCCATGGCGCTGGACTCCACCGAGCTGGCCCGCCGGCTTATCGACATCGGCGTGCCTCGAGGGGAGCTGGTGCAGCTCTTCGGCGCCCTGACTCCCGCCAAGATCGTGGAGGTGGTCAACCGGCTCAATACCGTGGAAATGATGATGGCCCTGCAGAAGATGCGGGCCCGCCGGACCCCCTCCAACCAGGCCCACGTGACCAACCGCAAGGAAAATCCGGCCTTGCTGGCCGCCGATGCGGCCGAGGCGGTGGAACGGGGCTTCTCCGAGCTGGAAACCACGGTCGGCGTCTCCCGCTACGCCCCCATCAACGCTCTGGCCCTGCTCATCGGTTCCCAGACCGGACGGGGCACCGCCTTGACCCAGTGCGCCGTGGAGGAGGCTCTCAGCCTGAAACTGGCCTTGCTGGGCCTGACCACCTACGCCGAGACCCTCTCCGTCTACGGCACAGAGAAGGCCTTCCGGGACGGCGACGACACCCCCTGGTCGAAAGCCTTTCTGGCCTCGGCCTACGCCTCACGAGGCATCAAGGTGCGGTTTACCTCGGGGACCGGCTCGGAGGCACTCATGGGCCATGCCGAAGCCAAGTCCATGCTCTACCTGGAAGCCCGCTGCCTGATGGCCATCAAGGGGGCCGGTTCCCAGGGAGTGCAAAACGGCTCCATCAGTTGCATCGCCCTGCCGGAGTCCCTGCCGGGCGGCGTCCGGGGAGTGCTGGCCGAAAACCTGATCGCGACCCTGCTGGACCTGGAGCTGGCCTCGGGCAACGACGCCCTGGCCTCCCATTCCTCCATCCGAAAATCGGCCAAGCTGATGCTGCAGTTTCTCCCCGGAACCGACTACATCTTCTCCGGGTACAGTTCCATGCCCAAGGAGGACAACCTCTTTGGCGGCGGCAACTTCGACGCCCACGATCTGGACGACTACAACGTCCTGCAGCGGGACATGCAAGTCGACGGCGGACTGCGGCCCGTCAGCGACGAAGCCGTCTTGAAGGTACGCCGCAGAGCCGCCCAAGCCGTGCAGGCCGTCTTCCGGCAGCTCGATTTGCCTCCGGTGAGCAGTGCCGAGGTGGAAGCCGCCACCCGGGCGGAAAGCAGCACCGACATGCCGGAACGGGACGTGGTGGGCGACCTGGAGGCTGCCGGTCGCTTTCTGGAGGAAGGCAGGAGCGGACTGGACGTGATCCGCGCCCTGGCCCGGGAGGGGTTTGACGACATCGCCCAAAAGATTCTGGCGCTCCAGAAGCTGAGGCTCTCCGGAGATCACCTGCAGACCTCGGCCATGGTGCTCCCCGGACCCAGGGTGGTCAGCGCCGTCAACGATCCCAACGACTATCGGGGTCCCGGGACCGGCTACGACCTCAGCCCCGAACGCCGGCAGGAGATCGCCTCTCTCAACCAGGCCCTGGACCCGCGAGAAATCGGGCGGGAACCGTCCGCCCAATCCGCCGGCTTCCTCAGAGAAACCGGAGAGGCCTGCGCCGGAACGGATCCGGGGGAGATCGTGATTGCGCTCGGCCCGGCTTTCGGCACCGCGCTTCGATCCACCCTGTTGGGAATTCCCCATCAGGAGGTGCTGCAGGCGCTGATCGACGGCATCCGCGCCGAGGGCCTGCGGCCCAGGGTGGTGAAGATCTACGCCACCTCCGATTGCGGCTTCATCGGTCACCGGGGGGCCCAATTGAGCGGCTCGGGGATCAGCATCGGCATCCAGTCCAAGGGGACCACCATCATTCACCAGCGCGACCTGGAGCCTTTGAACAACCTCGAGCTGTTCCCCCAGGCCCCCAACCTCGACCTGAGCTCCTACCAGACCATTGGACAAAACGCCGCCAAGTACGCCAAGGGAGAGCCTGTGACGCCCGTCCCGACCAGGATCGACAACACGGCCCGGCTCAAGTACATCGTCAAGACCACGGTGCTCCACCTCCACGAAACCCGGCAAGTGGTGAAGGACCGCAAACCGCAGGAACTGGACTGGAGCCCGATTCAGGCCGCCGCCGGGCCCGGCGCCGTGGAAAAGGTGCTGCGGGCCTGACCGGCGCGGCGGGGCACTCGATCGGTTTCGTCGGGGCGCGGTGCAGCCGGACAACCATGAGCAAGATCACCGACAACTATCCGCTGTCTGAAAAGAGGCCCGACCGGCTGACCACTCCCACGGGCGTGTCCTGGAAGGATATCGACCTGCAGTCGGTCCTGGACGGCAGCCTCCGGATGAGCGATCTGCGCATCGCTCCCGAAACCCTGGAGCTTCAGGCCCAGATCGCCGAAAGCGCCGGCAGGCGCCAACTGGCGGAAAACCTGAGACGGGCGGCCGAGCTGGTGAATGTTCCGGAGACCAGGATCCTGGAGGTCTACCAGGCCCTGAGACCCGGCCGCAGCACGCCGAGCCGGCTCGAAGAGCTGGCCGCCGAGCTGGAATCGGAGTACCGGGCCCGCCGGTGCGCCCGCTTCCTGCGGGAAGCCGCTCAGGCCTACCACTCCTGAGTCCGCCGGCCGACCTGTTCCGTTGTTCCCACTGAACCCATCGAGAGAGGATCATGACCCACCACAACCTGCGACGTTCCCCCCTGGCACCGGCCGGCGGCTCGACAGCCGGCCTTTTGAGCCGGCTGGACTCCGGCGAGCCGGTTCACCTGGACCAGCTTCCCACGCCCTGCCTGCTTCTGGACATGGATCTGTTCGAGGCCAACCTCGACAAAATGAGCCGGAACGCCAAGCGTCACTCCATCGGACTGCGGCCTCACGCCAAGACCCACAAGTGCCCCGAAATCGCCCGGCGCCAGGTCGAGGCGGGTGCGCTGGGCGCCTGTACCGCCACCATCCACGAAGCCGAGGTCCTGGCGGCGGGAGGCATCCGCGGCCTGCTGATCACCTCCGAGATGGTGGGGCGCAACAAGATGGAGCGGCTGGTGGCGCTGACCCAAAGGCAGCCCGACACCCTGTCGGTGGTTGACGACCTCGCCCACGCCCGGCAGCTCAACGACGCGGCCGAGGCGGCAAACGTCCGGCTCAACCTGCTGGTCGACATCGACCCCCTGGGACGCCGGACAGGAACAACGGCCGGAGATCCGGCCATGGCTCTGGCGGAGGGGATCCTGAAGCTGTCCAAGCTGAACCTTCGCGGGGTGCATTCCTACTCGGGGGCCAGCTCCCACGTGGTCGGATTCGCCGAGCGCAAGGCCCATTCCGAAGAGGTGATGGCCCCTCCCATAGAAACCTATCAACGGATGAAAAAGGCGGGGATGCCGGTCGAGATACTCACCGGAGCCAGCACCGGCACCTATAACATCGACCCCTTTCTGGAGGAAATCACCGAGCTGCAGGTCGGGTCCTACATCTTCATGGACGTCGATTACCAAATCATCGGGGGGGAAGGCGGGGACCTCTACGACGATTTCGGCCCCGCCCTGACCGTGCTGACCACCGTCATGAGCAAGCGCCACCGGGACCTGGCCACCCTGGACGCCGGCATGAAGGCCTTTGCCACCGACCGGGAGTCGGTACCCGAAATCAAGGGCATCAGCGGCACCGAATATCAATTTGGCGGCGACGAACACGGGATGCTCAACCTGCCCAACCCCAGCCGGGAGATCAAGCTGGGGGACCGGCTGGAGTTTGTGGTGCCCCACTGCGACCCCACCGTCAACCTCTATAACGTCCTTTACTGCCGCCGGGGAGAGCAGGTGGAAGGCTACTGGCCGGTGGCCGGCCGCGGGCACTCGTAGGGAGAAACTTCACAGCGATTTCAGCAACCCCTCCACGTGGCCCTTCACCTTGACCTTGCCGTGGACCTCGGCGATGTGGCCTTCTTCGTCTATCACGAAGGTGGAGCGAACGATACCCATGTACTTCCTCCCGTACATGGACTTCTCCTGCCAGGCTCCGTAGGCCTCGGCGATGTCGTGGCTGCCGTCGCTGAGCAACGGAAAAGGCAGGGAGAACTTGGCCTTGAACTTCTGGTGGGATGAAACCGAGTCCGGGCTGACGCCCAGCACCGCCACGCCCTTCTGGCTGAGGCCGTCCATCGAATCCCGAAAGTCGCAGGCCTCCCGGGTGCATCCCGACGTGTTGTCCTTGGGGTAGAAGTAGAGCACCACCTTCCGGCCCCGAAAATCCTTGAGGTCCACGGTTTGACCCCGATCGTCGGTGCCCGTGAAATCTGGGGCCTTGTCCCCTGCCTTGAGCATTGCCATCCTCCTTGCGTTGGTCGAAGACGATTGTTCGAAAATGAATCCGGGGTGGGAAACGTTCCCTCGCCCGGCTGGCGGCGGCCTACGGTGGCAACTCCAAGCCGCCTGGATCCCTTATCCTAATCGGAGGCGGCGCCATCGCAAAGCCCCAGGAAAAGATATCCGCGAAGGGGATCCCCCAAGGGCGCGAAGGAGAAAAGAGTTATCCACGAAGGGCCACGAAGGGGTTGGAGGAGAGTCAAGAGGGATGCGCCAAGGGTTGGGAAGAGAGAAAGGATTTCCAGAAGGGGGCCGAAGTATCTGTTTCTGAAACGCCCCTGTTTCGTCTTATAGGATCCGTGCCGACGAGCGGGGCGGGGGCGTGGTTCAGTGAAAAGAGGGGGCACGGCACGCGGGCAAACGGGAGCTTCCCAAAGGAGGCAGGTCGGCTTTCAGAGAAGTCGCCCGCCGGACACCGCCGCCGCACCATCGGGAAAACACCCCCCGGGAGCGCGGGCGTCCCGCCCGCATCCTCTCCCTTTGCCTGCCGCTCAGTTTCCCCGCGATTCGGCAGCCGGCCACCCTGCCGGCGGGAACCGCATGGGCCCGGCCGAAGCAGAGCCCTGGCGCCGTTGCCGGTCGATCCGGGTCGAGGAGATGGGCGAGGCTGTGCCAGGATTTGTGCGGGCGGGACGCCCGCGCTCCCGGGGGAGCTTCATCCCATGACATCGTGACACCAAGGGCACAAATTCGCAGAAGCATTCGCGCACCGCTGGTCATTGAAGGAGGTCCATCGGTCTTCGGGCCCATGGGAGCAACCGGGCAACCACAAGGGATGCCCCTACTTGGGGGGGGAGCGCGGGATGGCCCTGCCCGTCAAGGCCCGGCCTCTTGACTCTTCCGCCTCGCTTCACTAATCTAAACCCAACGAGCACGACCCCCACGAGGCCAACCGCATGGCTGCGCTGTTGTCCCGAGCGTCTCTAATCCGCCTTTCATTGCTGGCTGGCTGCCTGGCAGTCGCACCCGGGGCCATCCCCGCGGCCGCCGAAACCGATCCTCCGCCGGGCTTCGAGACCCGGATTCTGCCCATCCTGCAGACCAACTGCCTGGCTTGTCACGGCCCGCACAACCAGGAAGGAGAGCTGGACCTGGGTTCTCGCCAGAGTCTGCTCAGGGGCGGAGCCTCGGGACCTTCCGTCGTTCCGGGGTCGGCTGAGCAGAGCCTGCTGTTTCAAAAGGTAGAGGCGGGGGAGATGCCGCTGGGTCAGGATCCGCTGGGCCCCGGGGAGCTGGACAGCATCCGGCGCTGGATCGACCAGGGCGCTCTGGCCGACGGCCAGGATCCCGGGGTGTTCCAGGCCCGACACGATCTGAAACCCGCCGTCACCAGCCACGAGGTGCTGGCGCCCATCCTGCACGTGCGCTGCCTGATCTGCCACGGCCGCAGAAAGCAGGAAGCCGGCCTGGACCTGCGGACCCGGGCCAGCATCCTGAAAGGGGGGAAGTCGGGGCCCGCCATGGTTCCCGGCAAGCCCCAAGAGAGCCTGCTGCTGCAGCGCATCCAGGCCGAGGAGATGCCGCCTCCCAAGTCATTTTCCCGGTTCTGCGTCCGCCCGGTCACCTCGGGCGAACTGGAGAAACTGCATCGCTGGATTGCCGAAGGAGCTCCGGAAGCCCCGCCAAACGGGACACCAAGAGTAGCCAAGGAATCCACGGACACGGGAGAACCTCCGGCCCTCTGGTCCTTTCAGCCGCCCCGCAGGCCTGCCGTCCCCCGAGTCGCCCAAAGCCACCGGGTCCGGAACCCGATCGACGCTTTTCTATTGGAGAAGCTGGAGGCTCGCGAGCTCAGATTCGCTCCCCCGGCCGACCGCCTGGCCCTGATGCGCCGGGCCTATCTGGACCTGGTGGGCTTGCCTCCCACCCCCGACGAAGTCAGGGCCTACCACCGGGACTCCGACCCTCAAGCCTACGAACGGCTGGTTGACCGACTGCTGGATTCCGTGCACTACGGGGAACGCTGGGGCCGATACTGGCTGGATGCCGCCGGCTACGCCGATTCCGAAGGCAAGGTCCATGCCGACAATCTGCGGCCCCATGCCTACCGCTACCGGGACTACGTCATCCGATCCTTCAACGACGACAAACCCTACGACCGCTTCCTGCTGGAGCAGATCGCAGGCGACGAGTTGGTGGACCACCGAAAGCTCGATTCCCTGACTCCCGATGAGGTGGAACCTCTGATCGCCACCGGCTTCCTGCGCATGGCGCCCGACGGCACCTGGTCCGGAGCCCAGAACTTTGTCCCCGAGCGACTGGACGTGGTCGCCGATCAGGTCGAGGTCCTGAGCTCGACGGTGATGGGCCTCACCCTGGCCTGCGCCCGCTGCCATGACCACAAGTACGACCCGCTCCCCCAGCGCGACTTCTATCGCTTCAGCGCCATCCTGCGCTCGGCCTATGACCCCTACGACTGGTTGATTCCCCAAGAGCCTCTGCTGGCGGCGGCGGGAGGCCCCTTCCCCAAACGGCTGCTCCGCTACGGGTCGGAGAAGGAACAGCGGCAGGTGAAGCGGAACAACGGTCCCGTGGAGCAGGAGATCAAGCGTCTGAAGCGTTCTCTGGAAGAGAAGGCAGCCCCCCTGCGAGAGCAACTGCTGCGGGAAAAGCGGGAAAAGATTCCGGCAGCATTGCGGGCGGACGTTGAGGCCGCCGCGAAGGTCGCCGAGGATAATCGCAACGAGCTGCAGAAATACCTGGTGGAGGCCTTCCAGGAGTTTCTCACGCTGGAACCCGGCGAGTTGGAGAAACGCTTCGAGAAGTACCGGGAAGAGTCGGCCAAGGTCAAGGAAGCGGTCATGAAGGCCGAAAAGAAGCTGAAGCGCCGTCCTTCCATCCGGGCGCTGTTCGACATGCCGGCGGAACCCACCCCGAACTACCTGCTGCTTCGGGGGGAGCACACCCGTCCCGGCGATTCCGTCGAGCCCGGAATCCCCACGGCGCTCCAGGCACAAACCCGGCCCTACCGTGTCGAGAAGCCGGACTGGAGCAGCGGGCGGCGGCTGGCTCTGGCCAGGTGGCTGGGACAGCCCGATCACCCCTTGACGGCACGGGTGATGGTGAACCGTATCTGGCAACACCATTTCGGCAGGGGCCTGGTAGCCACCCCCGGCAACTTCGGCAAGCTGGGGGCCGCCCCTTCTCATCCGGAACTGCTGGACTGGCTGGCCACCGCGTTCGTCCGGCGGGGCTGGAGCGTGAAGGCCATGCACCGCCTGATCATGACCTCCAGCGCCTACCGCCAATCCTCGGGCAGCCCGGGCGAAGAAGCGGCCAACGGCCATTCGGACAACTCCCTGCTCTCCCGATTTCCCCTGCAGCGGCTGGATGCCGAGGCTTTGCGCGACTCGATACTGAAGATCTCCGCCCGGCTGGACCCCACCCCGTTCGGTCCGGCGGACCAGGTCGAGGTCCAAGAGGACGGCGAGGTCACCAGCCAGTGCAGCTCGGCCGGCTGCCGGCGCAGCGTCTACATGCTGCAGAGACGCACCACTCCCCTGACCATGCTGGATACCTTCGACGCCCCCCAGCTCAACCCCAACTGCGTCAAGCGCTCCCAGTCGATGGTCACCTCCCAGGCGCTGCAACTCTGGAACAGCCGGCTGGCCCGGCAAAGCGCCCGCCACTTCGCGGGCCGGGTCATCGACGCCGTGGGCAGCGACCTGGAGAGGCAGGTGGAGCAGGTCTATCTGGCCGCCTTGTCCCGCTGGCCCACCGCCACCGAGAAAGCAGCCGCCCTTGAGGAGATCGGTCAACTGGACCGGCATTGGGCCGAGCACCTGGATAGCGACACGCCGGCCGAGCCCAAGCGGTCGCGAGCCCGCTGGCTGGCCCTGTCCACCTTTTGTCACGCCATACTGAACTCGGCGGAATTTATCTTCTATTGAGCGAGGAAACCATGAGACCTGGGGACCGAACCCGTGTGGAGTCCACCCTTCCGAGCCGGGAGTCCGCGGAAACGGCGGCGCCTCCGCCTTCCCGCCGGGAGCTGTTTTCCAGCCTGGGCAACGGGTTTCTGGGGGGAGCCCTGGCCTACCTGCTGGGAAGGGACCTCTTGTCCGCCCGTCCCCTGCTGGCCGACAGCGGGCAGGCGCCCGACCTGAGACCCAGGAGACCTCACTATCAGCCGCGGGCGAAGTCGGTGATCCACCTCTTCATGAACGGGGGGCCCAGCCAGATCGATCTGTTCGACCCCAAGCCCAGGCTGAAAAAGTACGAGGGACAGCCGCCCGGACGCGACCTGGCCAATGACGTGGAACAGATCGCCACCGTCGGCACCCTGATGCCCTCCCCCTTCGAATTCCAAAAACGGGGTCAGTGCGGCATGGAGATATCGGAGATGCTTCCCTTCCTGTCCCGCAAGGTGGACGACATCGCCCTGGTTCGCTCCATGTTCACCAAGCACTTCAATCACGAGCCCGCCATTTTCCTGATGCAGTCGGGGCGGACCATCGTGGGGCGTCCCAGCCTGGGATCCTGGGTGGTCTACGGGCTCGGCAGCGAGAACCAGAATCTTCCCGCCTACGTGGTGCTGGACGACCCCAAGATGCTCCCGGTGAATGGCACCCAGAACTGGCAGGCGGGATGGCTGCCGCCCATCTATCAGGGAACCCGTTTGAAATCGGAGGGCTCGCCCCTGCTCAACCTGCAGCCCAAGGAAGAATTTCCCGCTCCGGTGTTGAACATGGCCCGGTCGATCCTCACCCGGCTGGACCGGGGCCATCTGCACCGCCACCCCGGCCAGCCGGAACTGCAGGCCCGCATCACCAACTACGAGCTGGCCGCCCGTATGCAGATCGCCGCCAGCGACGCCCTGGATCTGTCTCAGGAGAGTCCGGCCACTCACGAGATGTACGGCTTGAACGACGAGGCCACGGCTTCCTACGGGCGGCGCTGCCTGATGGCCCGCCGGCTGGTGGAACGGGGAGTCCGCATGGTCCAGCTCTACATCGAGGAGCAGATCTGGGACCAGCACCAAGACTTGGTGGGCGGCCTGCGCTACGCCTGCGGCAAGACCGACAAGCCCGTTCACGCCCTGCTGACCGACCTGAAGCAGCGAGGCCTGTGGGACAGCACCCTGGTAGTGTGGGGAGGCGAGTTCGGCCGGCTGCCTCTTTCCCAGCATCCCGACAAGGCGGCGGGCCGGGATCACGGGCCGCCCGGCTTCAGCATCTGGCTGGCCGGGGCCGGAATCAAGGGGGGAACGGTCTATGGCGCCACCGACGAGCTCGGCCACCGCGCCGTCGAGAACCCGGTCAGCGTGCACGACCTGCACGCCACCATCCTGCACCTGCTGGGAATGAACCACCGCGAGCTGGTCTACCGGCGCGAAGGCCGCAATGAGCGCCTCACCGACGAATTCCCCGCCCGGGTGGTGAAAGGGATTCTGACCTGACCGGGGCCGGCGGTGCTTGTCTGAAACAAAAGAAAAAAGAGTTATCCACGAAGGGCCACGAAGAACGACGAAGGGCCACTAAGCGTGACGGCTCTGCCGCATCGGCACGGGCTGCGACCCGGCAAGTCGGCGCGTGCCCCCTTGAGGAGCAAGAGTGATGGGAGGAGGCGCCACCCGGGAGCGCGGGCGTCCCGCCCGCATGCTATCCCGTTGCGTGCCGCTCAGTTTCCCTGCGATGCGTCCACCCGGCCACCCTGCCGGCGGGAACGGCATGGGCTCGGCTGAAGCAGGGTCCTGGCGCCGTTGCCGGTCGAGCCGGGTGGAGGAGATGGCCGAGGCTGTGCCAAGAATTGTGCGGGCGGGACGCCCGCGCTCCCGGGTGGGCTTCCTCCCATGACGTCGTCGCAGCAAAGCAGGTCCATCGGTCTTTAATTCTCTGGGCTTCGAGCCGAGGCGCAATGCGGCGGCAGCAATCATCTCCGGTGATCGATCTCATACACATCAGGGTGCGAACAGTGCAGGCTCTCCTTCTCCCGCTTCTGCCTCTGCTCCTGCTCTTTTCGACCGGCCCGGCGGCCGCCCTCGCGGCCCAGGATTCAACCGCGGCTCCTTCCCCCATCCCCATTTCCAAGGTCAGCTTCCTGATCCACCCCGTCTGCTGGGACCTGGCGCTGGCCGAAGGGGGCCGCATGCGGCCCGATTTCCGCTACCAGTCCTTCACCTATCGGGGCGGCGCCTGGTACGACGAGCAGGAATTCTACGAGATTCTGGAGTGGGAGCGGCGGGTCAACCAAAAACAGAAGGAATACATCGGGGCCATGGGGCCGGACGAGGCGCTGGTCATTTACCCCATTGGAAACCGGCCGGCCATGCAGGCCCTGGAGAACGAGGGGCAGAAGCGGCTGGGGCGCCGCTGCCTGATCATCCGCTCGGAGAGCCCCTCGGCCAACCACAAGGTGGATTACCGCCAACTGCTGCCCGATGCGGTGAAGATCGAACTGCTGGACGAACTGCTGGAAGCCGTCCGGCACAACAGCGATACCTGGAACGCCCAGGCGCTGGAAGTCATCTTCTACAACCGCATGATCGCACTGGAAATCGAGCGGGAGTTCCAGAAGCGGCGGCTTCAAGTCGACCCCCAAAGGGTCGCGGCTCTGGCCTTCGGCGAGGGATTCGAACAGTGCGCCACCACCTGGAAGGCCATGGTGGGCAGCTACCTCGGCTGGTCCCGGCCCATTGAAATCGACTACAACCTGTCGGTGAGCGGCATGCCGCTGCTGCGCGGGGCGCGCTTCAAGGAGAGGGTGGCCGTGGGGGAAGAGGTCCGCCTCTTCCTGTGGGAGCTGGAGGACGGACGCCCCATGGCCTGGTTCGTGCGGACCCGGGGCAGCCTGGCCCAGGCCCAACTCTTTGTCAGCCTGCCCTTCGACCTGAAGGCCTTCAAGCTCTTCGACGAGTTCGGCACGCAACTCTGGCCCGATCCCGTCCGTGAAACCCAGCACCTGGGAGGCGTCCACTGGTGGTGGATGGGATCGGCCAACGACTCGCCGCTCCGATTCGACCTCAAGGGGCCGGTCCGGGTGCCGGTATCGGTCGGCCTTCGTCAGTTGCCCACCGACCGCAACATCTTCATCGTCTCCAGCGGCATCCCCTTCGACGAATTTCGCCGGGCCCTGACGGGCAGCGCCATCGGACCGGCCCCATGACTGCCGCGGCATGTCCCGAGCGCGGCCGCGCAGCCGGACGGCATCCCCTGGGAGCGCGGGCGTCTCGCCCGTATCCAGAACCTGCCGACGCTTCCGCCCCCGCCTCCGGACCCGGGCGTAAACCACAAACATCCTTTACACCATAAACCGGAAACAGGGTTTACATCCTGCCAAGCAATGGGGCAAGGAGCCTTGTGCAGGCCTCAAGATCACTCCCCCCTGGAGGGGGAAGTCGGCAAGACCGGGGCGAAGCCCGCGGTCGAGCCGGTGGGGGAGCGCCTCCCCCTCGCCTCGTGATTTACAGGGAAAATGAAAAAAATATCGATTCCCCGGCTTGGCGGCCCGGCGCCACCCCCCACCGCATCAGCCTTCGCCTTTCGGCTCGGCTTCTGCGACTCCCCCTCCTGGGAGCGCGGGCGTCCCGCCCGCACCCTGTCCCTGCCAACGCGCCCTCCCCCGCCAGTCCCTGGCCGACCGGAAACCCTACTTGTCCTACTTGTCGCGCAAGTTATTCCAGTAATTCAACAACGTCCCCTACTTGCATGAACGCACAAGGGGACGATCCCGGTTGATCGAAGTGGGGGAGATAGGCGAAGCTGTGCCAGGCCTTGTGCGGGCGGGACGCCCGCGCTCCCGGGAAGTCGTCATCCCATATCCTTCCGCCTCCGCTAGCGTCGCTGGTGGGCCGGTGATAAAATAGCTCCATTCATCCCATGGGTTGCCGGATGCTCCCATCAAGAACGAACGGCCGGTTCCGGAGCCTGACCGCCACAACCATCCTCTTGGTTTGCCTTTCCGCCGCCAGCGGCCCGCTTGGGGCCCAGTCCCCGGAGAAGTCCTCGCCGGCGGAGCCGGAAGTCAGCTCCATCTACCCTCTGGGGGCGCGGCCCGGCGACAGCCTGCGCGCCGAGGTCCTGGGCCAGGACCTCGACGGATGCTACGCCCTCTGGTTCAGCCATGAGGGGCTGTCGGCAAGCATCCAGGGGGTCGAAACCCTCGAATCCGAACAGCCCCGGGACTATGCCGCCGGTGAGTCCAAGCCCGATCGCCCCCGGCAGCGGGTTTCCCTCCAACTGACAGTGGATCCCGAAGCCGGACCGGGAGAGTTTCGGCTGCGCCTGGTGACGCCCAGGGGGGTGTCGAACAGCTTGCGTTTTCTGGTCACTCCCTACCCCGCCATCAGGGAAGAAGAAACACCCGAGTTGCTGCCGCTCCAGGTGGCGGTCAACGGCAGAATCCGCCAGGGCGGAGAGGAAGACACTTACGCCTTCGAAGCCTCGGAGGGGCAGAGGGTCAGCTTCGAGGTCCTCTACGACCCGGGGCCCCCTCGAATCCCCGGACGGCCCGTTCGCAAGACCCTCGATCCCGAGTTGACGCTCTACGCCTCCGGCGGAAGCTGGTTCGACCCCCGCCGGCCGGTCCGCCTGGCTTTCAACGACGAACCCCTCTCTCCCCGCCTCAGCAAAGCCGCCCGGCTCGCCTACAACTTCGCGGCCTCCGGCCGCTATTTCATCAAGGTCGGATCCTTCAAGGGACTGGGCAGCCCCGACTACTGCTATCAGCTCCGCCTGTCCCTCCTCGAGAAGGGAGAGCCGGCGGCGGCCCCGGCAGGGCGGCCGGCCCCTGAGCACGCCGGCCGGGAGCCGGAATGGAAAGAGCGGGATTTCGAGCGTGTATTGCGGCAAACCCACCTGCTGCGCCTTCGGGCCAGAACCGTTGAGCCCCGGCAAGCTCCCTCCGCCGATCCTGTCCCGGATGCCGGCGGCGCGGCGGTGGGGAATGGGCCGGCCGCAGGCCACTCGCCCACTCGGGTCTCCGATTCGGGCCGCATTCCGGAGCCGGTGGAGGAAGGCTCCTCCAACGATTCCCTCGACCAGGCGCTGGCAGTGAGCCTGCCGGTCCTGCTGGAAGGCGCCATCGAGCATCCGGGGGACGTGGACACCTTCAAGTTTCAGGTTGGGACCGGAGACCGTCTGGCCTTTGAGATCGAGACACCCGAATCCAGAACGCCCCAGTTCAATCCCCGCCTGGGAGTCTTCGATACCGACGGCAGAGAATTCCTGACCAACGTCTACAAGAGAATCGGCCGCAACGGCCAGTTCTATTTGAAGACGGTGGAGCCCAAGACCCTGTACACCTTCAGGTTGGGCGGGGAGCATTTCCTGCAGATCCGGGATGTGACCTCCCGCTACGGAGATCCCGGTTTTCGCTATCGCCTGCTGATTCGCCCCCAAGTCCCCCACGTCGGCGACATCCAGGTGCTGGAAGACCGCCTCAACCTGAAGCCGGGCCAGGCCCACAAATTCACGGTAACCACCGCTCAGGAGGAAGGCTTCGAGCACGACATCGCCGTCACCCTGGAAGGGCTGCCGGAGGGGGTGCAACTCCTTCCCGGCACCCAGGTGGAACCCGACAAGGGGCCTCCGCTCGACGAGGGCGAGAAAGACCGGTTCGTTCCCAAGACCGAGAAAGCCATTCTCATGCTGCTGGCCGAGGCATCGGCCCCGGCCACTTCCATGCCCAAACTGGTGCAGATCTCGGCCCGAGTGGTGGTCGACGGCAAAGTCGGGCCCCGGCTGGCGGTCAAGCGGATTCCGGTGATGGTGACGGCCTCGCCCCGCAACCTTTCCAGCCTCGAGACAGGAGGAAGGCGGCAGTGACTTGCTTCTCACACCCCCACAGGGGACTGGGCGCCCTTCCGGCCGCTTTGCCGGCCTTTGTTTTGGCGGGGATATTCCTCGGCTCTCCCCCCGCCGCCGCCCAAACCGACCCAGCTCCCCTCTCGCTGCGCCTGGTCCCCAAGGAGATCCGCCTGTGGGGGACCGGGGCAACCCAGCGAATTGTGCTGCTGGGCCGCTATGCCGACGGCCTGGAGCGCGATCTGACGGCGAAGGCCGATTTTTCCGTTTCGGACACCGCGGTGGCCCGCCTCGACCGGGAGGGGAAAGTGGCGGCAGTGGCCCGGGGAGCGGCGACCCTGACGGGTATGGTCAAGGGGCTGCGGGCCGGCGCCGAGATTCGTGTGACGGCTACCGATGAGACCCGTCCCTTCAGCTTCGGCCGCGAGATCGGCGGAATCCTGACCAAGAAAGGCTGCAACGCCAACGACTGTCATGGCAGCGTGAAGGGCAAGGGTGGGTTCAAGCTGTCGGCCAACGCCCTTTACCCCCAGGAGGACTACCAGTGGATCGTGCAGGGCGGGGTCTACCAGGTGCTCTCGGCCGAGCCGGCCGGGGAGCGGAAACCGCGGATTGACCCGAAGAACCCCGAGAAGAGCCTGCTGCTGGCCAAGGCCACCCTGGCCCTCCCTCACGGGGGCGGAGCGCAGCTCACACCGGGCTCTCGGGACTACCTGGCGATTCTCGACTGGATCCGGCAGGGGGCGGTCTACGGGCAGGAGCACGACGGGGCCGCCGCCCGCATCCGGAGCCTCGAGATCCTGCCCCAGTCGGTCGCCCTCGACTCCGGAGGAAGGTCGCAACTCATCGTGATGGGGCGCCTTTCCGACGGGCGCCGCGAAGACCTCACCGACCAGGTCCTCTATGCCTCCAATGACAGCACGGTGGCCGAGGTTTCCGAGCGGGGGCTGGTGACGGGAATGCAGACGGGGGAAACGGCGGTGGTGGTGCGGGCGGCCGGTCAGGCGGCCAGCACGGGCGTGGCCGTGATCGCCGATCCCATCCGGGACTACCCGGAGATCCCCCGGCGCAACACCATCGACGAGTTCGTCTTTGCCAAGCTGCGCCGCCTGAACATCCTTCCATCGGAGCTGTCCAGCGATGAAGAGTTCCTGAGGCGGGTCTGTCTCGACCTCACCGGCACCCTGCCGCCGCCGCAACGGGTGCGGGAATTTCTGGAGGATCGCGATCCCGGAAAGCGGGACCGCTTGATCGAGGTTCTCTTCAACTCTCCCGAATACATCGACTACTGGACCTTCAGGCTGGCGGACCTGTTCCGGGTGGCCATGTACAGCACCGGCAAGCTGAAGGACACCCGCATGTACTGGGAGTGGATCCGCGACGCCGTGGCCCGCAACCGTCCCTACGACCAGATCGCAAGGGAACGCATCGAGGCTCAGGGCTACGACGGCCCATCCCGCCACTACTACCACCTGGGAGGAGAGCTGCCCACTCCCGCCAACATGATGGCCGAGCAGCTGCGGGTCTTCCTGGGGCGCCGGCTGGACTGCGCCCAGTGTCACAACCATCCCTACGAACGCTGGAGCCAGGACCAGTTCTGGGGCATGGCGGCCTTCTTCGGACGGGTCTCCAGAATCGGGCAGATCGGTATGGACATGATCATCATCGACGACCCGGCCGGCCACGGCCAGTTCGGGCAGGGGGAGAAGGTCATCCACCCCCGGACCCGGCAGGTGGTGGAGCCGGGGTTCCTGGACGGGCGGCCCCTGCCGGAGGAGCAACGGACCGACCTGCGCCTGAAGCTGGCCGAGTGGGTCACCTCCCATCCCTACTTTGCGGAAGCCACAGTCAACCGCCTCTGGAGCACCTTCTTCGGGCGGGGCCTGGTGGACCCGGTGGATGACTTTCGCCTGACCAATCCGCCCTCCCATCCCGGGCTGCTGCGGGCGCTGGCCAAGGACTTTCGGGAGCAGGGACACGACCTGAAGCGCCTGATGCGGCAAATCGTCCAATCCCGGACCTATCAGTTGTCCGGCGGGACCCATCCCGGCAACCGCGGGGACCGCACCAACTACTCCAGGGCGCTGCCGAGGCCCCTGGATGCGGAGGTGGTCCTGGACGCCATCTCCCAGGTCACCGGGATCAGTGAGGACTTCCTCCACTGGGACCCCGGGAGGGAGCCGCCCGGGACCCGGGCCATCAACGTGGTCTGGCCCGACGTGGTGCCCTCCCACTTCCTGGAGCTGCATGGAAGGCCCGACCGCCAGATGATTCCCGAGCGGCAGGCGGAAGCCAGCCTGGGCCAGGCGCTCCACCGCCTGGTGGGAGAGACCTATACCCGCAAGCTGTCGGCGGAGGGCGGGCGGCTGGACCGGCTGCTGCGGGAGCGGGCCTCCGACGGCCAGGTGATCCAAGAGCTCTACCTGGCGGCGCTGTCGCGCTTCCCGGCGCCCCGGGAAAAACAGGATCTGCAGAGGGCCCTGGCGGCAGCCCCCTCCAGGCGGGAGGCCCTGGAGGACCTGACCTGGGCCATGATCGCCACGCCGGAGTTCGTCTCGAACCATTGACGCTCGTTTTCATTTCGGGAGCAGACCAGTGAATCCATTTCCATTCCGAAACCACCTGACGCCTCTCTATCCCCGCCGCCACTTCCTGCGGGTGGGCTCGCTCAGCCTGCTTGGAATCCACCTGAGCCAGTTCTTCCATGCCCGCCAGACGGCCCTGGCCAGCGGCAGTGTCCCCGAAACGAAGGACAAGGCCCAGGCCTGCATCCTGCTATGGCTGGAAGGGGGACCCAGCCAGGTGGACACCTGGGACCCCAAGCCCAACAGCTCCTTCAAGCCCATCTCCACCAACGTGCCCGGAATCCGGATTTCGGAGCTGCTGCCCCGCGTGGCCAGACACATGGACAAGCTGTCCATCATCCGCTCCATGCACACCGAGGAGATCGACCACCCCGAAGGGCACCACTACGCCCTGACCGGGCACCGGCCCAACCCGGCCATGCAGTTCCCCAGCCTGGGCTCCATCATCTCCAAGGAGATGGGTCCGCGCAACGAGCTTCCGGCCTATGTGGTCTGTCCCGAGTGGTACATCCACAAGGCCTACGAGGGCTTCTTCAAGGCCGCCTTTCTGGGCCCCGGCCACAACCCCATGTTCATCCCCGATCCCAGCAAGGGAAACTTCCAGCTTCCCGACCTCAGCCTGCCCAAGTCGCTCTCGCTGCAGCGGGTGGAGAACCGGCGCGGCCTGCTGGACATCGTGGAGCGTCTCTACCGCCAGAAGGAAGAGGCGGCCGAGTTCACCAAAATGGACACCTTCACCGAGCAGGCCATGAAAATGATCGTCTCGCCCCAGGTCAAGCGGGCTTTCGATCTGTCCCGGGAAAGCGACAAGACCAAGGACCGCTACGGCCGCCACGGGTTCGGTCAGAGCGTGCTGATGGCCCGTCGCCTGGTGGAGTCGGGCTGCCGTTTCGTCACCGCCTCCGGCTACAAATACAGTCAGTGGGACACCCACGGCACCAATGACAAGCTACACCGGGAGGAACTGGTTCCCAAGCTGGACCAGTCCCTGTCCACCCTGCTGGAAGACCTCGAGGAGAGAGGCCTGCTGGAATCGACGGTGGTGATCGCCATGGGCGAGTTCGGCCGGACACCCCACATCAATCCCGGCATGGGCCGCGACCACTGGCCCAACTGCTGGTCGCTGGTCGTGGGAGGCGGCGGCATCCGGGGCGGACAGGTCATCGGGGCCAGCGACGAGAGAGGCGCCAAGGTGGTGGAACGGCTCACCACCATCGGCGATCTGTTCGCCACCGTATACAAGGCCTTCGGCATCGACTGGACCAAGACCTACATGACTCCGATCGGACGTCCCATCAAGATCGCCAACTCCATTGACGACGAAACCGGCGTTCCCATCGAAGGGCTGATCTGAGGGGGCGCCGGCCCGCCGGTGACTGTTCGACCCTGCGCCAGCGGCGGCGGGCAGGACCTTACGGTGGATTTACAGAGATCGGGAACCGGCAACAGCAAAAGGAGCCAGACCGATGAATACCGTCAGGCAGATCGTAGGTGCAGCTCTCATCCTCATCGGAGTTGTGGTGGCAGTCCACACGGTGGTCGAGCCGCTCTATCACGCTTCCAGCCAAGCCAGCCCCTACAGCCCGACCTGGCGTTACATCAACCCGCTGATGGCGCTGGCCATCCTGCTGGGCCTGATCTTCGGCTGCATGCGCAAGCGAGAGGTGGACCGGCAGGGCGGCAGCGCACCGGTGACCCGCGATTTTCTGGCTGCCAACACGCTCTTCTACGGGTTGCTGTTCATTGGCATCCTCTTTTTTTACAACTGGTTCAACCTGCTGAGTCCCGCCTATACCGCAATGGGGCCGGATGCCGTTTCGGTGGTGTGGGCATTGGTTGACGCCGCCCTGCCGCTGCTTCTGGGGGCTCAGGGCCTGTCCCTGCTGAGGAGCGGGAAGTAAGTCCTCTGGAAAAAGGCAAGCTTACTATGAGTATCTCGACAAAACGGCTCCGAGAAATTGAGTCGATCCAAGACGAGGACATCGACTATTCCGACATCCCGGAAGCCGATGAAAGCTTCTGGCGTCGCGCCGAACTCCGGATGCCGCAACCGAAGAAGGGCATCTACGTCCGCTTGGACGCCGACGTTCTGGATTGGCTGAAATCGAAGGGCAAGGGCTACCAGACCCGCATGAACGCCATGCTGCGGACTCTGATGGAAAGCGACCGGCGCCCAAGCTGACTTCAACTCTTTACAGGTTATGCAACAAAAGGCCAGGCGCCCCATTTGCCGCTCTCCCCAATACCACAACACTGCATGGGGGACAGGTTTTTAAAAAGAGCCTTTTGCAAAATTCGCTAGGAAGCGGGATTTATTGTCGGGAAGAGTTGTTGTCCCTGGGAGCGCGGGCGTCCCGCCCGCACCAAGCCTGGCACAGCCTGGGACATCTCCCCCACTTGCATCAACCGGGAACGGCGCCATGGCTCTCCTTCGGCCTGGCCGATGCTGTTCCCGCCGACAGGGTGGCTGCCTGCGGCATCGCGCTGAAGTTCAGCGGCGGCCAAAGGGACAGGATGCGGGCGGGACGCCCGCGCTCCCAGGAAATGCCGTCCCGGCGGTGCGGTGGTGGCGTGTCTGGCGGGCGACTTCTCAGAAAGCCGACCTGCACCCCGGCAAGCAAGACCGTTTCAAACTTTGGTAAAATCCTGATAGTATTTCTGGAAACTTTCTCCCGGACCCCTCTTGCCCCAAGGCGTATCGGCCTCCGGACGAGGGGTGCAAGCCATGAAGCTGCTCTCACTACTGCTGCCGTTGTTCATCGCCACCCTGGCGGTCTTCGGCCAGCCTGAGGATAAGGCCGGCAAAAAGCCCCATCCGCCCAATCCCGGGTCCGGCAGCCGGGCGGAGCTGGATGAAGTCACCAGCCGGGTGACGGCCGGCCTGGCCAGTCCGGAACACTCGCTGCCGGTCCGCAGAAACAACTACATCGACGACTTCATTTTCGACAGGCTGGAGCGGGACCGTATCCCGCACGCCCCCCTGTCCTCGGACGCCGAATTCCTGCGCAGAGCCCACCTGGACCTGACCGGCCGCCTGCCGGAGGTCGACAAGGCGCGGAGCTTTCTGAAAGACACCGACCCCGACAAGCGGTCCAGGCTCATCGACGAGCTGACCGGCGCCAGGGTGGACCCCGCCGCCGCCGACCACCCCTCCCACCCCTTTCTGGATCGCTGGACCTATTTTCTGTGCGATCTCTTTCGCGTCACCCAGGGTGAGATCGGCCCCAAGGGACGGAACCTCTTCTGGGACTATCTCAACACGGCGCTGTTGCTGGACGTTCCCTACGAACAGTTGGTCACCGAGATGCTGACGGCCACGGCCCGCTCCAACTGGGAGTCGGCGCCCGCCAACTATCTGGCCAGGTACCACGCCGACGATGCCGACGGGCTGGGAGTCAACCACGAGGACAGCATCGAGGACATCGCCATCAGCACCACCAGGAATTTCCTGGGGATCAACCTGGAGTGCATCGCCTGTCACGACGGCGCCCGCCACCTGGAAAAGATCAACCTCTGGCTCAGCCGGAAAAAGCGGGAGGAGTTCTGGCGCCAAGCCTCCTTTTTCGGGGGCATACGGATGTTGCGCGGCTTTGGAATCGGCCAGGAATTTCCCGTGAGGGAAGACACCCACCGCTATGACCTGGAGTACCCCAGCGTCAAGCGCATGCAGCGCTATCCGGCGGAAACCACCCCCACCTTTCTGCTCAGCGGCGAGGGCGCCGGGCAGGGGGAAGACCTTCGCCGGGCCTACGCCCGCATGCTCACCTCCCACCCCCAGTTTGCCCGGGCCACCGCCAACCTGATCTGGGCGGAGCTGATGGGTGTCGGCATCGTCGATCCGCCCTTCGAGTTCGACCTGGCCCGGCAGGATCCTGACAATCCTCCTCCGTCTCCCTGGACCGTTCAGCCCACCCATCCGGAGCTGCTGGACGCCTTGGGGAAAGACTTCGCCGAGAACGGCTTCAGCTTGCGGGCCATCATCCGCCGCATCGCCAAATCGAGCGCCTACCAGCTCTCCAGCCGGTTTTCCGGCGAATGGCGCTCCGAAAATGCCAGCTATTTCGCCCGGCACAATGCCCGGCGCCTCTCGGCGGCCCAACTCCATGACGGTCTCTGTCAGGCCACGGGGGTCTTTCCCGAGATCCCCATCATGGGCACCGATCTCAAGGTCAAGTACGTGATGCAGACCCGCGGCCCCTACGACCTGCAAGGCGAGCTGAAGGTCTTTCTGGCCAGCTTCGGCCGCAGCAACCGCGACGTGGCCGACAAGAGCCTGGCCGGCTCGACCGTGCAGGCCTCGCTGTTGCTGAACAGCGACCTGATCAAGGAAAAAGTGCAAGCGGACAAGGGGCGGCTGAAAACGCTGCTCAAGCAGGAACCCCTCAAGAGCAACCAGGCCGTCGTGGAAGAGCTCTTTCTGGCGACCCTGGGACGGTTCCCGCGAGAAGAGGAAAAACAGCTGGGCGTGGCCCAGATTGAACGCTACCGCGAGTCCGGAGCCGAGGACCTGCTGTGGAGTCTGCTCAACAGCAAGGAGTTTCTGTTCAACCTTTAGGAGAGGAACCGGAACCATGGAAGAAGCCATGACCCGCATTCCCCACTTGACCCGGCGAGGCTTCATTCGCGCCGGGGCCGCCACGGCCACCTGTTTCTGCCTGTCACCCATGATGGACCCGCTCAACGTGCGAGCGGCCCGAAAAGTGACTCCCCGGGGCAGCGCCGACTACTGCATATTTCTCTTTCTGGACGGCGGACCCAGCCAGATCGACACCTTTGACTTCAAGGAGGGGCCCTACACGCCGGCGGACTTCGACGTGCGGGCCGTCAAGGGCGGGACGATGAAGCTGCCCTACGCGCTGTTCCCCCGCCTGTCGGAAAAGCTGGACGACCTGGCCATCCTGCGTTCGGTGGAGGCCTGGGAAGCCGGCCATTCCCGAGCCCAATACTACCTGCAGGTGGCTCACCCCGTCAGCCCGGCCCGGCGCGGGGAAATGCCTTCCCTGGGAGCCGTCATCGCCTACGAAATGGCGGCCCGCCGCCAGCCCGGCGACTTTCTGCCCCCCTTCGTGGCCATGAACTACAACATCACCAGCGGCGCCGGCATCGTGGGGGCGGGCTGTCTGGACCCCAAGTACGCTCCCCTGGCCTTCAATACCCAGGAGAGCCGCCATTTTCTGCTGGAGGAGGCCGACCGGGAACGCTTTCTGAGGCGGTGGGACCTGCTGAGCCGGCTGGAAAAGGGACAACCGGTTTCGTCGACAGGGAGTTCGCGCCCGGTCGAAGAATACCGATCCTATTACGGGGAGGCCCACTCCATCATGATGGCACCCGAGGTCCAGGACGTTTTCAAGCTGGAGACGGAGGAGCGCAAGCACTACGGGTCGTCGGCCCTGGGAGATGCCTGCATCCTGGGGCGCAATCTGATCGCGGCCGAGGCCGGCACCCGCTACGTGTTCATTACCCACGACGGCTGGGACCTTCACGCCAAGGCCTACGACAAGAGCAGCACTCCCAATCAGTACACACTGGGCCGGGAGTTGGATGCGGCCCTCTCCAGCCTGCTGACCGACCTGAGCCGCCGCAAGACCAGGGACGGACAGGTGCTTCTGGATCGCACCCTGATAGTCTGCATGGGCGAGTTCGGGCGCACCGTGGGGGACCTCACGGTGAATCGGGGACGCGATCACCACCGTTTCGCTTCCACCAGCCTGTTTGCGGGCGGCGGGGTCCAGGGGGGCCGGATCATCGGCGCCACCGACGCCAGCGGCGGCCGGGTGGTCGATTCCGGCTGGAACCAGAAGCGGTCCATCTACATCGAAGACATCGGCGCCACCATGTACTCCGCCCTGGGCATCGACTGGTCCAAGAAGATCACCAATACCCCTTCGGGGCGGGCCTTCGAATACCTGGAGCCGGTTTCCGGTACGACCTTCCTGAATGTGAATGAGATCGAGCCGCTGTTCGTCTGACATCCTGCCTGGAACAGCCGCTCCCTCGCCCGCCCGCCTCGGAACATCCCTCGAATTGCCGTGGCCCCACCCGCCTCCCGGCCGCAGAGCGGCCTGTGCAAGCCAAACATCGTTTACATCACTCCCCCCTTGAGGGGGAGTCGCAGAAGCCAAGCCGCCAGGCGAAGGCTGATGCGGTGGGGGGCCAACCAACGCCTGATGCCCCGCCTCCAGCACATCCTTACAGGCGTCGGGGCTCCGCTCTTTCCAGTGTTGGTCGAGTGTGGGCACCTTCCCTTCCCCCCACCGGCTCGACTGCGGGCTTCGCCCTTGTCTTTGTGCCGACTCCCCCTCAAGGGGGGAGTGATTCGCCTGGTGATGTTTGAGGCAAAATCACAACACTGCCGGGGGAAAAGGGTTTTAACCCGCATTTCTCACCAGGGGGTTGCACTCTTCTCAAGAGTGCAACTTGGCGCAGGAATTTTTCCCTCAGCGCGTGCTCGCGAGCGAAGGGCGTAGCGGGGACTACGTTCGAGCGAGCATGCGCGCGCTGAGGGGAAAAGGACAAGCCAGGGCGCGCCCAGCGCAGTCTGTAGCCGCGAGTCCCTTAAATGGCGCCAATCAAGGGTCTGAAGATATACCGCTTTTCACTATGCTTTCAGCGACCTGGTGAGAAATGCGGGTTATGAGCCTTTTGCAATATCCCGCAGGAAGCGGGAATTTTTGTGGTGAGAGGTAAGAGGGGACAGCTCAGTCGAGGAACAAGTCTACTCTCTGTTGTATCATGAAGGTGTACAGTCCACATGATGAACGGAAATCGAACTTACCCCTCAAACAAACCCTACCACGACACTGGTTCAGGTTTCAACGGGAGCTGTTCCCCTGACTGGAGGAGGCACTGGGGCCGCTGGGCGAGCGCTACCAGCGGCTGGTCCGGGTGGTGGAACTGGTGCGGGTGGAGGAGTGGCTGCCCTACAGCAGAGGCTGGCGGGGCCGGCCGCTGAAGGATCGTGCCGCGCTGGCGCGGGCCTTTCTGGCGAAGGCGGTGCTGGACGTGCCCACCACCCGGGGGCTGGTGGAGCGGCTGAGGACGGAAGGCCTGCTGCGCCGGCTGTGCGGCTGGGAGGCGGCGGGGTCGGTGCCGAGCGAGGCGACCTTCTCGCGCGCCTTTGCGGAATTCGCTGCCAGCGACCTGCCGGGGCGCCTGCATGAGGCGCTGCTCGACCGAACGCTGGCGGGCCACCTGGCGGGCCATGTGTCGAGGGACTCGACCGCCATCGGGGGACGAGAATCACCGGCGCCCAAGCCCGCCCCCACGGCCCGGCCGAAGCGCCGACGGGGTCGGCCGCGCAAGGACGAGCCACGGCTGAAGGAGCCGCGCCGTCTGGAGCGGCAGGCCTCGATGACGCTGGAGCAGATGCTGGAAGACCTGCCAAAGGTCTGCGACATCGGCGTCAAGCGCAACGCCAAGGGGCATCAGGAGAGCTGGACCGGCTACAAGCTGCACATCGACGGCGGCATTCCGGTCAGTTGCCTGCTGACATCAGCCTCGGTGCACGACAGTCAGGTGGCGATCCCGCTGGCGAGGCTGACCGCGAGCCGGGTCGACAACCTCTACGACCTGATGGACAGCGCCTATGACGCGCCCGAGATCCGCGCCTTCAGCCAAAAGCTGGGGCATGTGCCGATCATCGACCTCAATCCCCGCAGGCGGCCGCAGGTGAAAGCCGAGCGGAAGCGGGAGGCGTTGGCGTAGCGCCGCATCGGCCACCTGTCTCCCGAGGTGAGGCGCACCCGGGAGCGCTCGACCGTGGAGCGGGTGAACGGACGGCTCAAGGATGAGTTTGGCGGGCGGCACCTGAGGGTTCGCGTCCCTGGCAAGGTGTTGTGTCACCTGATGTTCGGCATCCTCGCGCTGACGGTGGAGCAGTTGATACGCCTGATGCTTTGAGTCTGTCTCGATGGATTCCAGACAATCATGCAGAATGAGCACCCGCCCGCAGGGCAGGGATAGGGCAAACTGTGTCTGCGATCGGCGACCGCCTGTGATCCGGCCTTCAGATCCGGACATTTCCGCTTATTAAGTGTCTTTGCTATCGGGTAATCACAAGTGGAACATCACGTTAGCCAGCAAAATATCATGCCCCACTACGAATTTTGCAAAAGGGTCAGATGAAAACATTTATCACAACGCGTTGCGCCATTTCAGGCAAGTAGGGCCCCCGCCCCCCACGACGGGGCAGATCATCCGAGGGTGAAACAGGGTTGTTTCAGACAAGTAGGGCCCCCGCCCCCCACGACGGGGCGGATCATACGAGAGTGAAACAGGTTTTGTTTCAGACAAGAACAGTGTGAAGGGAGCGACCCCCCTGAATTCATACCTCACATGGCTCCAACGCTACTCACGAGGGCCTTTGTTTGTTCGGCGGCCCTCATGCTCTCCTTGGGGGGTCGCTCCCTTCCTGATTGATTCCTCCGGGAAGGGTTTTCCGCACTCTATCGAGCGCTGGCCATGGCCTTGAGGCGCGCCGTTCTTCTGCTATGCGGCCTTACGGCCGGCGCCAAAGAGCGAGCTTGAGCGCACCCAGCCCCAAGATGTTGCGGCCCTATCTTCGGCCCTCATTAATGTAGAATAGAGGCAGCCTGAAGAACCCGTTTCCGCCACAGGTAACACGAACCTTAGAAAGGCTGACTCGCAATGAGAACCACGTCAATCCGGCGGCGCACCCTTCCCAAGTGCTGGAAATGCCGCTGTAGGACCATCACTCCGGCGCAGCGATCACTGCAAAACGGTATGTGCTATTCCTGCTGGAAAGCCAGGGGCGGCAGGATTTGAAAGGAGGCGATGCCTCTAAGGGGAGGTTTCTCCTCGCCGGCGACGTGGACGGGCCGACCCTCAAGATATCGAGCTGCAGGACTTGGTGGGTCTGTCCCGGGTCCGGACGGCGGCGGCGATCGCAATCGATCGACAAACTCAAGTTGCAGCTCCGGATCCCGACCTGATTGAGTCCGGGGCCGGGCCCCTGGCCGGGCTCGGCCCCGCGGAGGCCTCCACCAAACCGCCCTGCCATCAGATCCCCGTCATTTCCACGAGCTTTCTGGCCCTGGGTGTGATTTCTCCGCCTCCCGCGTACCCCAGCACCCCAAAAACCCTTCCTGGGCGAATTTTGGCCTGATCAGGCCAAAAAAGAGGCCCGTTTTTGCCCTGTTCTGGACTTTCTCGGGGTCCGGCAACCCGTGGCACCTCGGGGCAGGGGTCCCTTGGATGTGCTAGACTGTCTGCATGAGCGACACCGCCCAAATCATCCTTGCCGTCATCGCAACCGGCGTCACTCTGCTGGGGATACTGGTCGGCCTACTGGTTTCCCTGTTCCGTATCCTCCGCCTGGACATCAACTCCATCCGCCAAGAGATGGCCGAGATCCGCCAGGATGTGCGCGCCTTGCATTCCCGCATCGACGCCCTCTATCAGGCGCTTTTCACCCACAAAGACCCCGCCGCCTAGCCCAAGCTAGGCACCGCCTTGGCGCTGGTCCCCGCGGCCCTGCCCCCCCCCCCCCCGATAAGATACTTTATCGTGCCTCACTTCCTGAAAGGCTGGCCGCGCCATTCTAGTGGGAGATCTGTTTCAGCATCACAGGCCCCCCCTAGCTTGGGCGGATTATCGGGATCGGCGCACGCTTGATCGAGTTGTCTTTGAGTAAGATCGTTCGCCCCCATCAGGTACGCCCCGCTCAGGTTTGCGCCGCTCAGTACTGCCCTGGTCAGGTTTGCGTTGATTAGGGTCGCATTGGTCAGGTCTGCGCCAGTTAGGCTTGCTTTGGTCAGGATAGCGTTGGTCAAGATTGCCCTGGTCAGGTTTGCGTTGTTCAGGACTGCAGTGGTCAAGTCTGCTATGAGCAGGGTTGCGCCGGTTAAGTTTGCACCGGTCAGGTCTGCACCGGTCAGGTTTGCAGTGGTTAGATCTGCGTTGAGTAGGTTTGTGTTGATCAGCGTCGCAATGGTCAGGTCTGACTGGAGTAGTTTCACTCCGGTCAGATTTGCGCCGCTGAGGTACGCGTCGGCTAAGTACGCACCGACCAGGGTTAAGGAGAATTTCTCTTTCTTCTCAAGTTCATTTTTTTCTTCGTTGCGGGTTCCGATCGCCGTAATGGCCGCCTGAACATCCTCGCGGAGCTGGTGTGGTTTTTGCTGGATGACTCTCAACGCAGCCATGTAGTCATCATCCTCGGTTGGATGGCTCACGAATGTACAGAGTAGATGTGTGATCTGGACGTGGTACTGCTTGGGGTCGTCCTTGGCCAGGCGTTGCAGTGCGTAGATGCCGCCCAAGCGGACAGAGAGAACCTTGCTGCCGAGCATTTCTGCGCCCTTCTGGTAACGCTCGTTCAGAAGACCGCGGTGCGACGTTTCAGCTTGGCGATCAGCCACCCCGCTACGCCGGTAAGCGAACCAAAGTGCAATGACGCCGGCGACCATGAGACCAAGGTTACGGAGGGTCGTGGATCCAGACTCCCCGTCGCTGAACCATTCCCAATAGACCACCACGATCGAGATCACTCCGATAACGATAAGTCCGCCACAAACCCAACGTAGACAACTCGGCAGTTTCTTCATTGAGCTGCTCCCATGCTCATGACCTTCCCCACAGGTGACGAGACCTGCGGCCTCTGAGAAAACCTAGAAAGAGCGGCAATGAGACTGCGACCTGCGGTAGGGAATCTCCCTGCTCAGGAGTTGCTTAAGTGATTGTGTATCAGTGTCAATGCTTCGGCGATCTTCTTGTAGTCCGCGGCCAATTCTTCGACTCGCCTGCGCAAGGCTTCGGCCTGCTCGGCCTGCTGCTCTTGCTCCTGTGCGTATTGCGTGGACAACTGCTGCACCCGCGTCGCTAAGCTGCTGACCTGCTTGGACAAGCTGGTGACTTGCTCGGCCTGCTGCTGTTGCCCCTGCTCGTACTGCTCGCCCCACTCTCTTAAGGCTTTCATCAACTGCCGTTCTAGCTCGGTCATACCAATCCCTCATTGGTTCTGGAGTCTCCAGGCTGGCCGCCCTCGGAAGGTCCATGAATCCCAATCCTTGCCGAACTCCCCCTTGGGAAACACCACGAACCGCCCTTCGTCGTCCTTGTGCAGAGCGACGCCCCAAGTCTTGTCCTTCAGCCGCTCGATGGTCTTCTCCTGGGCCTCGATCTCGGCCTGAAGCGCCGCTTTCTGGCTGGCCAAAGTCTTCACCTGGTCTTCTGTCCACTTCATCCCTATCCAGTGCGCGCGCCAGATGCCGATCAAGATTGCCCCCCCGAGAACCAGGTGTCTCGCTGAGCTCTCGATCGTCAATGCTTTTACCGCGCGGTTCGCCTCGGCCATAGTGCGCTCGATGGTAGCGCGCCCGTGCTCTACGGTGTCGTTGTAGCTCTTGAGCCGTCGCTCCATCCGGCTGTGAACTTCCTCTTGGTACTCCTCTTTCCGCTTCCGGTCCTCGTCGTGCAAATTGATCGACAAATCTTTCGCGTGAGAAGGTTTGTTCATAGATCGCTCCTTTCAGGCGCCAGCGTCCCCCGGTCCCTGGATCGGCGACGGTGAGATAGTTCCGGCCCTGCCGCGGCACCTCAAAGCCCGCCTTCTTGAGGCCCTCGACCATCGAGGCCCGATCGGTGATCTCCCCGGCCTGGATCCTGCTCACCAGATAGTCCGTGATCTGTTGCCGGGAATCGCGCTCGGGGGACTCAAGCACGCCTCGGTGCGCGGGCTGCAAGAGACGCTGTCGCTCCGGGTCGTCCGGTCGGCTCCATCCATGCTCTTCATTGAGCCAGTTACGCAACGCGCCGTAAGGTTTCTCCCAACCTGGCGGGGCGATGTTGAGAAACTTGGCGGTCTCGAGATCGACCCGCGCCGCCAGCACGTGGACGTGTGTTCCCCCCTTGGAATCCCGGTGCAGCACTGCCGACCAGGCGTAGCGATCCGGCTCCAAGCCAGACCAGGCCAGCCGTTCAAATTCGTCAAGCGTCTGGCCGATCTGCTCCTCGGTCGGTTTGTCTTCCGGGGCCCAGGCAAAGACTCGAGACGTGTACTTGTGCTCGAACTCAAGCGACTCGGCCACGTCGGCGACCTGGCCCGGATCGCCCCGCAACACGTCCACTTCCTCGCGGACCTGGCCTTTGCTGTCCAGGACGCGGGTGAGGTAATCCGTGGCTGCCGACGCCGAGCCGGTCCCATGGTTCATGAACTTAATCATCATGGGGCGCGCCTCGCTGGGTCTGCATTCGCAGGGCTTTCATTTCCCGCTCGATGGCCGCCAGTTCAACCAGGACCTGGACGGCCTCGGCCCGCCGCTTGTAGCGGTTGGCCCATCGCGCGATTTGGTTGAGGTTGTTGCCAATCCGGGCAAGCTCGCGGGAGCGGTCCCGCTCGATGTCCCGCGCCGCCGCCGTCCAGGTGTGCGTCCGGGCCATCGCTTGCCGGATCAAGGCCGACAGCGTGACGCCGGCGGCCTCGGCCTTCGACCGCCACTCGGCAAGCTCGGCCTTGCTGATGCGGGCGGTCGCTGTCGCTTCTCGCGCCATGGGGCCTCCGCGCCTGGCGGGGGAAGGGGAGGGGGGCAGGGGGAATCTCCCCCGCGCCGTTGGGGTTCGAAGGGGCCGGTGCCCCTCGCCAGCCCATTGTGTCACAATGGGCTGGCTTCAATTGAAGCCAGCATACCTCAATAGAATACGTATGAGCCTTTTGCAAAATTCCTCTGATCCGGCCTGCAGATCCAGGTATTACCGTCCAACGGGTCTTTGTTGTCAGTAAGTTAGGAGCACAATATCAGATTTGCCGGCAACACAACCTGCCCTGCTGCGAATTTTGCAAAAGGCTCGTATGATAAAATCTCGGGTCGCTATGAATTATGTATACATGAGGATGCGATGCCAAAGAACATTACACTCCTAACTGTCTTTGTCTCGGGACCAAGCGATGTCGATACGGAAAAGGAGGCCCTTCGCACAGTTGTCACCACTGAGATCAGTGAGCGTCTGATGAGGACACACGGAGTCCAGCTTCGGGTCGTTGGCTGGCCCAACGACGTGCGCCCCGGCGTCAACGTAGACCCGCAAGCCGAAATCAATAGACAATTTGGTACTGATTTCGACATCTATCTAGGCATCTTGGGCACCCGGTTCGGAACACCCACTGGAAATGCTGGTTCCGGAACAGAGGAGGAGTTCGAGCAGGGACTCAAGCGACTGCGAGGTAATTCGCGTTCCCTCCGTGTTCTCTTGTATTTCAAGACTGGCATGGCGGATCCGTATAAGCTGGAAATAGACCAATTCCAGAAGGTCAAGGCGTTTAGGGATGGATTGACCTCGCGCGGCATTCTCTATCGAGATTTCAAAGACACAACGGATTTTGTTCAGATGGTGAAAAACCATCTCGTCAGTCTCGTCAGCGACGAGTGGGAAAACGGGCAATGGTTGCCCATCAAGGGTTTCGATGAGAACAGTCCACGGCAGGTGACTACCACTGCCACGCCACCTTCCCAAGACTCCCATGCGGAAGATGAGACTGGAGCGACCCACGCATTTGTTGACTCCAGTGATGACGGTGACGAGAAAGATCTCGGTCTTCTCGATTACATGGCAGGTTTCCATGAAGAGACAACCGCCACGAATCAGACGTTAAAGCACATTTCCAAAAACACGGCCCGCATTGGTGAAGAGATGCACGAGCGGACTGCCGAGATAGATGCTCTTCAGAAACAACATGAGGAAGGCAAGTACGTCGGAGGTAGCAGGGCACAGCAGGAGTTCGTCTCCAATGTTCGGAGAGTAGTAGATTTAGCAGCTCAAAATCTCGGCGATTTCGTCCAAGCTATGGCCCCGAGCGTCGAGGAATATCGGACGCACAGCCGAGCAATGTTCGCTCACTTCCGTAACGCACTGCATGCACACTCCGAACTCGGAAATTCTCCGGACGAAGACAGTCAACAGGCTTTAGAGACTCTTATTTCCAGCGTGAAATCAGCGCAGGGCAGTACTGCGGGCTTTCAGGACAGCATAAATTCTGTTCCCGCTCTCACGGGCAAATTCAAACGTGCCAAGAAAAGGGCCGCCACAATTCTAGGCAAACTCATAGCGGAAATGTCACTTACTCTGGATGAGGCTCAAAAGACACTTGACTATCTCTCAGAAACCGCAGGTCCTCCTTCTGTATGATCAGTAGATTTGCGTGGTCCTGGGGCGGGCGTGGCCGGCTAGTCCGAAGTTCCCCCCATTTTACTCCTGAAAATTCGCCTTAAGGTATTTGTTTTCTTGCAGAAGGGGTTTGGGGTGTGGTTTTTAGTGTTCCCATGTATATGATTAGTATTTATCTTGACATGAAATCTATATGTGATAGTATATTCCCATGTACGTCGAAACCGTCCCCAACCGCAACTCTCCCCCTGCCATCCTCCTGCGCGAAGGCCGCCGTGAGGGTAAAAAGGTCCACAAACGCACCCTGGCCAACCTCACCCACTGGCCCAAGGACAAGATCGAGCGCCTCCGGCGCGTGCTCAAAAACGAACCCCTGGTCCACCCCGACCAACTCTTCCTCATCGAACGCTCCCTGCCTCATGGCCACGTCGAGCTGCTGCTGGAAGCCATTCGGCAGCTGAAGCTGCCGGCGCTGATCGACCCCCGACCCTCTCCCAAACGGGACCGGGTCCTGGCCATGATCCTCCAGCGGCTGCTCTATCCGGCCTCCAAGCTGGCCACCACCCGTCTGTGGCACAGCACCACCCTGGCCGAGGAACTCTCCCTGGAGGACACCGACGAGGACGATCTCTACGAGGCCATGGACTGGTTGCTTGAGCGTCAGGACCGCATTGAGCGCAAGCTGGCCAAGCGGCACCTGGCTGAAGGCGACCCGGTGCTCTATGACGTCAGCAGCAGTTACTACGAAGGCCAGACCTGCCCCCTGATGCAGTTCGGCCACAATCGGGACGGCAAACGGGACCGGCCCATAGTGGTCTACGGTGTGCTGGCCGACGCGATGGGGCGTCCCTTGGCGGTGCAGGCCTATGCCGGCAACACGGGGGATCCGACCACGGTGCCCGATCAGGTGGAGAAGGTACGGGGTCGGTTCGGTCTGCAGCGGGTGGTGCTGGTGGGGGACCGAGGCCTGCTGACCGAGACGCAGATCAACCATCTGAAGCGTCATCCGGGACTGGGCTGGGTCTCGGCCCTGCGCCACCACCAGATTCGCCGTCTGGTGGAGAGCGAGGCGGTTCAGCTCTCCCTGTTCGATGAGCGTCATCTGGCCGAAGTCCGCAGCCCGGACTATCCCGGCGAGCGGCTCATCGTCTGCCACAACCCGCTGCTGGCCGAGCATCGGCGGCAGAAGCGGGAGGCTTTGCTGACGGCCACCGAAGAAGCGCTGGCCGGGATCGCCCGGCAGGTGGCCAGACGGACCCGCACGCCCTTGTCAGCGACGGAGATCGCCGAGAAAGTCGGCCGCGTCAAGAACCGCTTCCAGGTGGCCAAACACTTCCGGACGGAGATCGCAGACGGGTCCTTCCACTATGAGCGGCGCACCGAAGCCATCACCCGGGAGGCGCAACTGGATGGGTTCTATATGCTGCGGACCAGCGAAGGGGCCGATCGGCTGCCGGCGGCCGCGGTGGTGCGCCGCTACAAGGACCTGACGCGGGTGGAGCGGGCCTTCCGTTCTCTGAAGACGGTCGACCTGCACATCCGTCCCATCCGTCATCGGGTGGAGACGCGGGTCCGGGCTCATCTGTTCCTGTGCCTGCTGGCCTATTACGTCCATTGGCATCTACGGCAGGCCCTGGCTCCGTTGCTGTTCGATGACGAGGAACTGGAAGCGGAGCGGGCACGGCGAGACCCGGTGCTGGCAGCCCAACCGTCGGACTCAGCCAAACGGAAGAAGAGGAAACGCCTCACCGAGGACGGGTTACCGCTGCAGAGCCTGGAGACGCTGATGGCGCACCTGGGGACCCGGGCCCGCCACCGATGCCGATTGCCCTCGGAACCGGACGCGCCTTGCGTCCAGCGATTGACCGAGCCGACCCCGCTACAGCAACGGGCCTTCGAGCTCATCAGGATGTTCCCAGGCAACACAACCTAAGATTCCCGAGTGATGATTGAAGATAAAGGAGTTATCTTGTCGGTGGGTCAGGAACTTCGGGCTAGGTGCTGCCTGTCCTCGAGGGGCGCGGCGTTGGGGAGACCAGGTCGGTCAGCACGCCTCCACAGCGCCTTCCGGACCGGACCCGAGGGGACTCCGATCGGAGCTCCCGACCCCAAGATGTTGTGGTTTGCGTCCCCTGGCCGGCCCGGCTTCGGCCTAGTTTTTACTCAAGTGTCTGAAAAGGAAGGAATTAACGTCCGGAGGAAAGTTTACATAATGAGACTTTATCGGAAGTGGGGGACTGTTACTTCGATTTTGAGGATTCGATGTGCTCCCGGAGCTCGGCGGCAAGGTCCTGCGCCGCAGTCAGTTGAGCGGCGGTCATTTCCGACTTGAGCCTGTCCTTGGCCTCGACGGCCATCTCTTCTCCCTGGGCTGCGGCAAGAATGTACCAAGCATAGGCTTCCACGTAGTCCTTCGACACTCCTAAGCCATGTTGGTACATGACACCCAGGCCGAATTGGGCATCGGCGTCTCCCTCCACGGCGGCCTTGCGGAGCTCTTCGGGGTCTTGATTCTCAGCAATCGACATCTGCTCGTCGGAACTCAAACCGGAGTTGAAGTTCACCGTAATGCGGGTGATTGCTTCAACCGGCACGCCATTCAGCACGGTCGGCTTGTAGCGCCACTGCTTCACAGCTTCCAGCGCTCTCTGAATCAACAGCGGGTGTCCCTTGACCACCCGCAGATTTTCCACCGAACCCTGCTTGCTGATGATGGCCTCCAGAATGACCGTGCCCTGGATGCGAGCCTGCCTGGCCAGCGGCGGGTAGCGCGGGCGCACCTGACGAATGAGGTCTGGAGTCCTGGGTGCGTCTTTGAGACTGTTTAGTTGCGATGCTACACACCGATTGTAGGCAGCAGGACCTCCGAACACCTTCTCCGTCCGACAGGCGGATTCAATCGACATCCGCTCGTCGGAGCTCACACCGGACAGGTCTGAATCGGATTGTCTCCATCCCGCCTGATCGTCGTCCTCCGCTATACTTGGCCGCACTCCTGCCAGAACGACCAAGGCAACTAGTGTAGTGTCCCTTAATTAACTGTAGTATAATGGCAGTATCCCAGCCCGAAAGGAGACTGCCATGCCACCTGGACGCAAACTGATGCCTTTGACGCTCAACCCACAGCAACAGAACCAACTGGAGGGGGTAGCCCACTCGACCACGATGCCCTACGGAGTGGTGCTGCGAGCCCGCATGATCCTGGCTTGCGCCGAGGGCCTGACCAATGCGGCCATCTCCGAGCGCGTCGGTGCCTCGCCCCAAGCGGTCGGCAAGTGGCGCCGCCGCTTCCTTGAGGCAGGCATCGAGGGCCTGCACGACCAACTGCGTCCCGGCCGCCCCCGCACCTATGACGACGAGAAGGTCGCGAAAGTGATCAACCATGCGCTTCAGAACAAGCCCGACAAGGCGACCCACTGGAGTCTGCGTCTGATGGGAGAAGCCGAGGGCGTCTCCAAGAGCACGGTGCAGCGCTGGTTCTCCCTGTTCGGCGTCAAGCCCCACTTGGCGAAGACCTTTAAATTGTCCAACGATCCTTTCTTTATCGAGAAAGTCCGGGATATCACGGGACTCTACCTGAATCCTCCCGACCATGCCATGGTGCTGTGCGTGGACGAGAAGTCCCAGATCCAAGCGCTGGACCGCACCCAGCCGAAACTCCCCTTGAACCTGGGCTATGTCGAAGGTTTCACCCATGACTACATCCGCCACGGCACCACGACGCTGTTTGCCGCCCTGGACGTGGCGACGGGGCAGGTGATCGCCAAGTGCAGGAAGCGGCACCGCCACCAGGACTTGATCGCTTTCTTGAACTTAATCGACAAGGAGACGCCTGCCGATCTCGACATCCATCTCATCCTGGACAACTATTCCACACACAAGCATCCGAAAGTCAGGGCGTGGATGGCCAAGCGGCCCCGCTACCACCTGTACTTCACCCCGACCTATGCCTCCTGGCTGAACCAGGTGGAGCGTTGGTTCGGGCTGATCAGCCAGCGAGCGATCAAGCGTGGATCGTTTCGTAGCGTCAAGGAACTGGTGGGGCAGATCACGGAGTTCACCGACAGGTACAACAAAACCTCGACGCCGTTCGTCTGGGTGGCGACGGCCCAGTCCATCCTTGACAAGGTGGAACGACTATCTACGCGTATTAACGGGACACTACACTAGGACAAGTATTAACTTCCCTCTGCAGGCGTTCTGGTTGGTCATGATTCCCATCAGACACCCCCAAAATCCGTGATCCTTGCCGGTCAGGCTGCGTTTTCCCGAGGCCCGGTATGCCCTGGTGCCCCGAGTTTTACCTGGTTGACATATGTGGTATTTGTCTAGCGGCTGGCTACCTATGTGCGCTAGCCAATTCCTAATGTCGTAAGGAAATGGAGCCTCCTCATCAGAATAGAGAGCCTTTTGCAAAATTCGCAGTGGAGCATGACATTTTGCTGGCTAACGTGATGTTCCGCTTGTGATTACCCGACAGCAAGGACACTTTCAAGCGGAAATGCCCGGATCTGAGGGCCGGATCGCAGGCGGTCGCCGTGCGCGGGCACAGCTTGCCCTCTCCCTGCCCTACGGCGGGCAAACCTGCTGTTCTGTTCGGGGTGGCGGCCAAGTCTTCAGAGCGTCAGGCGCATCAACTGTTCCACCGTCAGCGCGAGGATGCCGAACATCAGGTGGCACCACACCTTGCCCGGGCCGCGAACCCTCAGGTACCGCCCGCCAAACTCGTCCTTGAGCCGTCCGTTCACCCGCTCCACAGTCGAGCGCTCCCGGTAGCGCCTCACCTCGGGAGGCACTTGGCCGATGCGGCGCTGAGCCAGCGCCTCCCGCTTCCGCTCGGCTTTCAACTGCGGCCGCCTGCGGGGATTGAGGTCGATGATCGGCACATGGCCCAGCTGCTCACTGAAGGCCCGGATCTCAGGCGCGTCATAGGCGCTGTCCATCAGGTCGTAGAGGCTGTCGACCCGACTCGCGGTCAGCCTCGCCAGCGGGATCGCCGCCTGACTGTCATGCACCGAGGCTGACGTCAGCAGGCAACTGACCGGAATGCCGCCGTCGATGGCGTCGATGTGCAGCTTGTAGCCGGTCCAACTCTCCTGATGCCCTTTGGCGTTGCGCTTGACGCCGATGTCGCAGACCTTCGGCAGGTCCTCCAGCATCTCCTCCAGCGTCATCGACGCCTGCCGCTGCAGGCGGCGCGGCTCCTTCGCCCGTAGCTCGTCCTTGCGCGGCCGACCCCGTCGGCGCTTCGGCCTGGCCGTCGTTGCGGGCTTGGGCGCCGGCGATTCTCGTCCCGGGATGGCGGTCGAGTCCCTCGAGACGTGGCCCGCCAAGTGGCCCTTCAGCGTTCTGTCGAGCAGCGCCTCATGCAGGCGCCCCGGCAGGTCGCTGGCGGCGAATTCCGCAAACGCGCGAGAGAAGGTTGCCTCGCTCGGCACCCCACCCGCCGCCTCCCAGCCGCACAGGCGGCGCAGGGTAGGTTCCGTCCTCAGCCGCTCCACCAGCCCCCGGGTGGTGGGCACGTCCAGCACCGCCTTCGCCAGAAAGGCCCGCGCCAGCGCGGCACGATCCTTCAGCGGCCGGCCCCGCCAGCCCCTGTTGTAGGGCAGCCACTCCTCCACTCGCACCAGTTCCAGCACCCGGACGAGCCGCTCGTAGCGCTCGCCCAGGGGACCCAGGGTCTCCTCCAGCCACGGAAACAGCTCCCGTTGAAACCTGAACCAGTGTCGTGATAGGGTTTGTTTAAGGGACAAGTTCCACCTCCGTTCATCATGTCGATTGCTCATCTCCATGATACAACAGAGATCGGACTTGTCCCGCGACTGACCTGTCCCCTTACCTTTCCTGGTAAAAAATCCCGCTACCTGACGAATTTTGCAAAAGGCTCTAGAAAGAACGCATTTTTTCCCGAGTGCCTGAACCACGAGTGTCGTATTGGGACTCGAAAGCGGAATACTGCATCCAGAATTCCCCGACAACTCCTGAAAGATAGGGAGACGGATCTTCCTCCAAGACTCCTCTCATACCACGGGGACCCCATCGATAGGCAAGTTTAACTTTCTAGCCTCGGTCAGTGCCTCATTGAATAGACGTATTCCCCCGCCCCACGATTTCTTTGGACAGTGATTTGAAAAGCTTCATGTCCCTTACCCGCACGCCTCGAAACATCCCTCGAATTACCGTGGCCCGACTCGCCTCCCGGCCGCAGTGGCTTCCCCTCAAGGGGGGAGTGATTCGCCTGGTGATGTTTGAGGCAAAATCAGTTGTCACAACCCTGCAATTTGCAATTCAGTAATCAGCCTCTTCGTGTCCATTCGTGGTTCTTCGTGCCCCCTTGTGGTCCTTCGTATCTCTTCGCGGGCCCCCTTCGTGGTTCATCTTCATGAACGATCGGCCGTTTTTCCTCGAATGATCCGCACGGCAGGGCGGGGGGCCGGCTAATCGCTAACCACTGTTCACTATCCACTAACCACTAAATCCGATGCCTCTTGAGACTTTCAATCCTCCTCGGGATCAGCCATCATGGAACTTGAAGGAGGTCGAATTGCCGAGATTCCCTGCAAGGCTGGCGATAGGGTTGGGCTTGGCCCTGATCTTGTGCCGGCCGGCTACTGCAGCCAAACCGCCGGTCTGTGCCGGCAGCCAATCCATCGGCCAATTCCGTTTTCTGGTACAACCCGCCCCCAAGGTGAGGGCGCGCCCGCTGGCCGCGGTGAATCGACTGGAGAAAGGCCGGAAGCTCCTGTATATCCCCATCCGCTTGAAGGCCGGCCGGCATCGCCAGGCCAGCATCGCCCTGGTATTGATCCCCGCCGGAAGAAGCCCCGAAAAGGAATGGGTGGTCCTGGACCCCAGGCCGGCCGCGGCAGCCACCCAGTGGGAGGTTCCCTTCGACGTCGAGGTGGTGGCAGCCGTCTACGGTCCCAGGGGGCTGAACATCAAGAAGGTCAAGTCCCTGGTCAAGAACAATCAGGACGTCATCACCCAGCTCGCCGACTACGCCCAGCAGACATCCCAGGTGGGAGCCCTGGTGGAAGCGCTGGCGGCCTGGGAACGCTCCCCCGCCAATTCCCAACCCCTGGACGCCGTGCTGCAGGGATTTTCCTCTCAGCACAACGTCAGTCTGCCCCGCATCAACCCCAAGGCTCCGGCCGATCAACAGGCGGCCCTGCTGCTGCGCACCCTGCTGCCGTCGCTGGCGACCTACGACCCGCTCAACCCGCGGCCGGCCCACGGAATACGACAATCCGCCGGTCTGGCCGCGTCGCTGGCGACGCTGTTCCTGGGGAACTCGGTCCTGCTGGCCACCGGCGGGGTAGCTCTGTTTCAGAACCTGAGGACCGTGATCTCGCCCGGGACCGACTTCCGCTCCGCCTTCGCCCAGAACGTTCCCCCTCACGACGTCCAGCTCTGCTCCCAGCCCCGACCCGCCAAGGCCCGGGCCAAGATCGCCTACCTGTGGGCGCTGCGCATCCCCTCCCTGGAGCCGCCGCAGGTCACTGTCCCTTCCGGCGCTCACCTTCCCATCGGCCGGGAGGCCCTGCTCCCGATCTCCGCGGAGGATGCCTCCGACTGGAGGCGGTTGCCGCGAGCCCACGACTGGAAGCTGGTCCAAGCTGGAGGAGGCCGGCGTTTTGCCGTCGGGGTTTCGCTCCAGCCGTCGCTGCGCGTCCTGAAGTTGGACACCGGCAAAGAAGCGCTCCCCCCGGGGGAGTACACCCTTGCCGCTTCCTGGGATTGGGAACCCTTTGAGCTGGCCGGCCGCTTTCGTCTCCACCGGTTGGGAGACCTGAGCCTGGCGCGGTTGACCCCCCAATCCAAGGATCGGCTGGTGGCCAAGAGCGGACGGGTCCGCGTCGAGTTGATGGGCGCCGACTTCCAGTTCGTCAAGAAGATGAAGTTGGTGGATCCCGACGCTTCAGGCCAGGCCGCCCTGCCGCTGCCCTTCCTGCTGTCTCCACGGACATCCGACGGAAGGCAGGAACAGTTGGGCTTCGCATTGGATACCGACGCGCTCTCCCCGGGCCGCTACCGGCTGTCGATCTCCCAGGGCGGCGCCAAACCGGAACACCTCCCCCTGGAAATTCATCCCCCGCTGCCTCAGCTCTCCAATCTGCCGCTCAGAGTCAATCTCGGAGAAGACAGCCAAGGGCTCCTTCTGGAGGGCGCCCGCCTGGAGCGCATCGGCCGGCTCGAAAGCGCCAAGGCTCGATGGGAACTGGCGCCGGTGGCGCCCGAAACGCAGAACCTCGAACAGAGAGGGGTCACAGCCTATCTGGAGGATGCGGCCCAAGAGGGCGACCTGCTCCCCATCACCATGCAGGTCGCCGGGCTGGAGGCTCCGATCATGCTGCAGGAGGCGTTTCAGGTCGTGGGACCCCGGCCGGGAGTTGCGCGCGCCAGCACATCCTTCCCGCCCGAAGCTGCGCTGGGACTTCGCGAGGGTGAGATCCCGGCCGGCCGGCCGGTCAGTTTCGCCATCGGGGTGGAGCACCTTCACCCCCTGGCCTCATTGCAACTGGGATGCCTGAGCGACGGGCAATTCCAATCCCGGCTGACTCTCACCCCCGGGCAACCCCGCGGCGCCACCAGGCTGGACCTCACGGGCGGAGACACCCTGTTTCTTTCGCTGGACCCGGGCAGCCTGAGCGCCACCGACTGCTCCCTGGCCGTGGTGGTCCGCAATCAGACCACCGGCTCCTCGGACCCCCACCCTTTGGGCCAGGTGGTCCGCCTGCCCAGGATCGAGCGTTTCGTCCTGACCACCAGGAAGGTGGGAAAATCGCTCTACGAGGGAATCCTGACCGGGGAGGAACTGCACCATATCTCCAAGGCGGGTTGGACTGAAAGCCAGGGTCTCCCCGTCGCGGGCATTCCCACCCCCTTCCCCGACAACCCCCAAAAGCAGACCCTGCGGATCGCCTTGCCCTGGCCCTCGCCGGAACCCCATGCCTCGGTCTTCATCTGGCTGCGCGGCGAGGATCGAGGACGGCCCACCCAAGTGCGGTATTGACCCGCATTTCTCACCAGGGGGCTGCGCTCCTGAGAAGAGGCAGGTGTTTAGCCCGCATTTCTCACCGGGTCGTTGGCCTGGGCTGTGTCCTTTTCCGATAGCGGCTTCCGGGAGATGACAAACGGTTTACACTAGGGAAACATTGTGAGGCGGGGAACGCCTCCCGGATTCGAGAAGGAAGCGATGAAACGGGTGTTTCTGGGATTCATGCTCGCCGGAATCTGGCTCGGACAAAGTGCCTGTCACACCGGCGACCGGCCTTCGCCCACCCACCGGTGGACCGCCGGACCCGCTCCGCTGCTGGCATCCGCCCAAGGCAACGCCCCTTCACCGGCTCCCCACCCCGGCGTTCGCTTTCACTCCAAGCCCAAGCCTCTGCCCGGCGGAGCGGTCACCCACGAATGGACCTCCTTCCTGGGCCCGACACACAACGGGGTTTCCACCGAGACCCGCCTGCTCAAGGATTGGCCCGACGGCGGGCCGCCCCTGGTCTGGGAATTGACCAAGGGAACCGGCTACACCTCCCCGGCCATCCACAATTCCCGGCTGGTGTACTTCTACCGCCAAGACCAGGAGGAAATCGTCGACTGCCTGCACCCCGTAACCGGACAACGCTATTGGACCTTCCGCTACCCGACAAGCTACAGCGACCGTTACGGCTACAACGACGGCCCCCGCTGCAGCCCGGTGATCGACGGCAACCGGGTCTACACCTACGGCGCCCAAGGCAAGCTCCATTGCCTCCGGTTGGAGACCGGAGAGGTGGTGTGGAAACGCCACCTGTCAAAAGAGTTCCGGGTGTCCCAGGATTTCTTTGGCGTGGCTTCGACTCCCCTGGTGGAGGGCGACTTGCTGATTGTCAACCTGGGGGCGGCGAGGGGGCCCTCGGTAGTCGGTCTGGACAAGGGCAGCGGCAAGCTGGTTTGGGGGGCCGGAGACCGGTGGGGCCCCAGCTATGCTTCCCCCGTTCCGGCCACGGTCAGAGGGAAGAGACGTATTTTTGTCTTTGCCGGAGGCGAAAGCCGGCCTCCCACCGGGGGGCTGTTGAGCATCGATCCCTCGGACGGGAGGATCGACTTCCGCTTTCCCTGGCGAAGCCGCAGCTTCGAGTCGGTCAACGCTTCCAACCCGGTGGTGATTGGCAACCAGGTATTGGTCTCGGCCAGCTACAAGACGGGAGCGGCGCTGCTCGACCTTCTCCCCGACGGGACCCATCGACTGGCCTGGACCGCGCCCCACTTCGGCCTGCACTGGAACACGGCCATTCACCGGGAGGGGTACCTCTACGGGTTCGACGGCCGCAACGAGCCCGATGCGGCCCTGGTGTGCATCGACCTGAAGACGGGGAAAGAGATGTGGAGAGCCGTGCCGGAATGGGAAGAAACCGTCGAGTTCGGCGGCCGGCAGGTGACCCGAACCTTCAGCACCTACCGGGGCTCGCTACTCTGGGCCGATGGACGCTTCCTCTGCCTGGGAGAGTTGGGACACCTTCTGTGGCTCGACCTCTCTCCCCGGGGTCACCGGATCCTGTCCCGGGCCTGGCTGTTCGCCGCCCGCGAATCCTGGTCCCCGCCGGTCCTGAGCCGCGGCCTGCTCTACATTTCCCAGAACCGCCGGGACTTCTTACGGGGAGAATCTCCCCGGCTGCTCTGCTACGACCTGCGGGCGCCAACGGCGGACGCCCCCTGACCTTGGTGTGACTTGGTGCCCTTCGTGTTCCTTCGTGGATAAGCCTTTCTAAGGGCCGGCCTGAAGATTCACGGCCACCAACTCTTTCTGATTGCGTGCAAACAGGCGGCCATCGGCCAAGGCGGGATAGGCGCGCACGGTCGGCGCCAGGACCCTGGCTTTGGCGATGAGGCGAAAGGCCTGAGGCGAGGCGGCAACCAGAAGCAGCTCCCCGTTTTCCTTCAACACCAGCAGCCGATCCCCCGCCAGGCTCAAGGTGCCGGCTGCGAAACCATCCCGGCTCCAGAGGACCCGGCCCGTCTCCAGCGCCACGCAGCGCAGGGACTGTCCATATTCCTGACGGCCGTGGAATCCGAAGAGGTGGTCCCCGCGGATCACACTGGTCGAATAGTGGTTGGAAAGGGACTCGTCCGAGCTCCAGACCGTTTCCAGCTCGGCGCCCTTGACTCTGAGCTGCACCGCTCCGGTCCGATAGCTGGACGAGAGAAAAATCAATGGGCCTGCCGCCAGCGGGGTGGCGGCGTTCACCGAAGCCCGGCTCCGGGCTCTCCAGCCAAAGCGGAACAGGACCTCTCCGCTCTCGGGATCTGCTGAAACCAGTCCGGTGCGGGTGAAAAACAGCACCTGGCGGCGCCCGCCCAAGGTGGCCATGACCGGAGAGGAGTAGCTGGCCTCGTCGTCGGTGGCGGTCCACAGCACTCGCCCGGTGCGGGCGTCGAAAGCCACCAGTCCCGCCTGGCCCCTTCCGCCGACATTCAGAAACACCCGTCCGTCTTCGACCAGTGGCGAGCAGGCGGCGCCGAAAAACCCCTTGCGTACACCAAACCTCTCATGGGTCTTCACGCTCCAGACTTTCTTGCCGCTCTCCAACTCCAGGCAATGCAGCACTCCCTGGGCGCCGAAAGCGTAGACCTTACCCTCCCAGACCGAGGGAGTGGCTCGAGGTCCGCCGTCAAAACCAAAATCGTCCCGGTAATCGGTGGGATAGTCGTAGTGCCAGAGCATCCGGCCGGTTTGGGCCTCAAGGCACTCCACCCGTTCCCGGCTCCCGAGCCGATGGAACAGAATCAGGCGCCCCGCTTGCACCACCGCTCCGCTGAACCCCTCCCCCACTGACTTCCGCCAGAGGACGGGAGGCCCCGACCCCGGCCAGGCGCCGGATATCGCCGGCCCCTCATAGACCCCGTTCCGGCTCGGACCCAGAAACTGGGGCCAGTCCGACTCTCCGGCCGCCACCGTCCCAACCCCGGGCTGTCTCGCGCCCAGCAACAGAATCAGCCCGGAAAGCAGAAACATCCGGCATGCAAGGATCGGGATTCCAGCCATCATCGCGTATCGCTACGGTTGGGGATTCACATCAGCAGGAGGAACGGGTCGCCGCCCTCGGATTTCCCTCAGAGCAGCGCCTCGATCTCTTTCTCATACTCCGACTTGTCGATGAGGCCCCTGTGGCGGGCGGTGATCTTGCCCGTGCGATCCACGATGAAGGTGGTGGGAAGCACGTTGACGCCTCCAAAGGCCTCCCCGAAGTCGCGGTCGCCCACGAAAACCGGGAAGTTGAGCCCCTGTTCCTCGATGAATGGCCGGACCACCTCCCAACCCTGCTGGTCCACCGATACCGCCAGCACGGTAAAGCCGCTGTCCCGGTAGCGGTCCTGGAACTCGACGAACCAGGGCATTTCCGTCCTGCAGGGGCCGCACCAGGTGGCCCAGAAGTTCAGCAGGACAACCTTGCCCTCGATCTCCAGGTTGGTCACCTGGGTTCCGGATTGGTCCTCCAGTCTGAACCCCGGCAGGGATTTGCCGACCATGGCGGCGCTGTCACTTCGAATTCGAGTGTTGAAGGCTGCCTCCCGGGAAGCCAGGAATCCTATGACGCCGAAGGAGCCGAGCGCGGCCATTGCCAGAAATCCAAAGGCCGCATGGATGGCCAACATCCAGACCAGGATCTTGAGCAGGCGGGCCTGTTGGCCCAGCTTGGATGCGGCGGCATCGATCCTGGAGCCGACCTCCCGGCTCAGCACCGTCATGGCCTGGGCGTGGGCCTGGATGGAGCGGCCAACATCGGATAAATCCTCTTCAACCATGGGTCACCTCCATTGTCCAAGATTACCTGGGGGAGCTGTTCCCGGGAGCGGTTGCAGCCCTGTTCCCAGGCCCTTCAACGGCGTACACAATGAACCAGTATTGCAAGTCAGGCAGGCTTTGTCTTTCTTTTTCCCCGGAGACTCCCGCCACCTCCGGGAAACGTTGCCTTGGCTCGGAGGGATGGGTTATGGTTTACGCTCGCCATTCACCCGAATGGGGGCACAAACCCCTCGGAACCAGGTCCCATGAAACGCCTCCACCTTGCCTTCGCATTCATTCCCCTCTGTCTGATGGCCATGACGCCGAGTCAGCCGTTGCAGTGGTACAAGGGGAACACCCACACCCACACCATCAACTCGGACGGAGACAGCACCCCGGACGAGGTGGTGCGCTGGTACAGAGAGCGCGACTACCACTTCCTGGTGCTGTCGGACCATAACTTTCTGACTGAAGTCGAGGGTCTCAACAGCCTCTTCGCAGCCCGGGAGCAGTTCCTGATCATCAACGGGGAAGAAGTCACCGACAACTTCGGAGAAAGCCGCATCCATGTCAACGGACTCAACCTGCGGGAGGTCGTCCCGCCTCAGGGGGGCTCCAACGCGGTGGACACCCTTCAGCGCAATGTGGATGCCATCCGTAGCGTGGGCGGGGTGCCCCACATCAACCACCCCAACTTCCGCTGGTCTCTGACGGCCGATCAGATGCGCCAAGTTCGGAACAACAAGCTCTTCGAGATCTATAACGGCTCGCCGTCGGTCAACAACCACGGAGGCGGCGGGTCGCCCGGCCTGGAGGCCATGTGGGACAACATCCTCAGCAGCGGCAAGCTCATTTACGGCATCGCCGTGGATGACGCCCACCACTTCAAGGGGGAATTCAGCCCCGACCGCCTGAATCCCGGGCGCGGCTGGGTGGTGGTCCGGGCTCCCCGGCTCTCGGCAGCGGCCATCATGGAGGGCCTGGAGGCCGGCCGCTTCTACGCGTCCACCGGCGTTTCCCTGTCGGACCTGCAGGTCGACGACCAGGGGATCGAGATCGCTATCCAGCAGGAACCGACCTTCAAGTACACGACCCATTTTATCGGTGACGGCGGTCGCCTGCTCAGCAAGGCTCACGGGTTGAAGGCCCGCTATCGGTTCCAGGGGGGCGAGCGGTACGTGCGGGCCCGGGTGGTGGACTCCATGGGATACACAGCCTGGACTCAGCCGGTATGGGTGGAGCAGGCCCAATAGACAAACCAGGCGCATCCGACCGGAGGAACCCACAATGGAACGCTACCGAGACCTGACACCGACCCTGGTGGCCCTGAGCCTTCTGGCCGGGACTCTCAGTTGCAGCCCGCCGGAATCCAGCCGCTCCGGTGACCAGGAGCAGCCGCCCCGCATGCAAAAGGTGGAATGGGGAAAGGTGGGAGAGTCCCCGGTCTTCCTCTACACCTTGACCAATCGCCAGGGCCTGAAAGCCAGGATCACCAATTACGGGACGATTCTCACCGAGATGCACGTTCCGGACCGCCAGGGCCGGATGGCGGACATCACCCTGGGTTTCGACAAGCTGGCGGACTACCTGCCGCGCCATCCCTACTTCGGCTGCATCTGCGGGCGGGTGGTGAACCGAATTTCCAACGCCAGGTTCACGCTCGACGGCCGTGAGTACACCCTGACCAAAAACTACGGGGAACACCACCTTCACGGAGGAGACCAGGGCTTCGATCGAAAGGCGTGGACAGTGGCCGCCGAGTCCGAATCCGACGACGGGGCTTCGGTAAAGATGACCTACACAAGCCCCGACGGAGAAGAGGGTTACCCCGGAAATCTGACCACCTCGGTCACCTATACTCTGGCAGACGACAACTCGCTGAGGTTCGAGATGGAGGCCGAGACCGACGCTTCCACCATCGTCAATCTGGCCCATCACGCCTACTGGAACCTGGCGGGGCACGACGCCGCCAACGTGCTGGGACACGAGCTGCAGTTGAACGCGCCCAGTTACACGGTGTCGGATGGGCTGGGCGTTCCAACCGGCGAGATCGGACCGGTCGAGGGGACACGCTTCGACTTCACCAAGCCCAAGACGCTCGGCGCCGACATCGGAAATATTCCCGCGGACGCCAAGGATCAACGCGAGGGCTACGACGTCAACTTTGTGCTGGAGGGATCCCCCGGCCAGTTGAGGCGGGCCGCCCGGGTGCGGGAGCCCGTTTCCGGCAGGACCCTGGAAGTGCACACCACCGCGCCGGGAGTCCAGCTCTATACCGGCAACTACCTGGACGGATCGTTCCAGGGCAAGGGCGGCGCCGCCTACCAAAAACAGACCGGATTCTGCCTGGAGACCCAGCATTTCCCCGATTCCATCACCAAGGAGGGCCAACCGGGGTGGCACTCCATCATCCTTCGGCCGGGTCAAACCTACCGTCATACCGTGGTGTTCACCTTCGGAACGGAATGAGCGGCAGGAACTTCGGGCACTTGTCTGAAACAACTCTTGGCCGGCGTGACGCAAAATCGTCTCAAGAGATTGAACTAAAAGGGGTTGGAGAGTCATTGACATCGTACCTGAAACACTCCTGTTTCACCCTCGGATGATCTGCCCGGCAGGGCAGGGGCCCCACTTGTCTGAAACAACAGAAAAAAGACAAAAGAAAAAGAGTTATCCACGAAGGGCCACGAAGAACGACGAAGGGCCACTAAGGCGTTGAGGTTAACCGCGACGGGATGCCAAGGTTGCGAAGGGATGGTCGATTTCCGCTTGTTTTGCTCTTGTATGATCCGCCCGGCAGGGCGGGGGCCGGACTTGCTTGAAACAAAAGAAAAAAGAGTGATCCACGAAGGACCACGAAGAACGACGAAGGGCCACCAAGCGTGACAGCTCGGCCGCATCGGCACGGGCTGCGGCCCGGCAAGCCGGCGCGTGCCCCCTTGATGAGCAAGAGTGATGGGAGGAGGCGCCACCCGGGAGCGCGGGCGTCCCGCCCGCATGCTATCCCGTTGCGTGCCGCTCAGTTTCCCTGCGATGCGGCACCCGGCCACCCCGCCGGCGGGAACGGCATGGGCTCGGCTGAAGCAGGGTCCTGGCGCCGTTGCCGGTCGAGCCGGGTGGAGGAGATGGCCGAGGCTGTGCCAAGAATTGTGCGGGCGGGACGCCCGCGCTCCCGGGTGGGCTTCACCCCATGACGTCGTCGCAGCCAAGGAGGTCCATCGGTCTTTGTGTTTATTCGTGGTTCGTCTTCAATAACGATCGGCAGTTTCTTCTTCGAATGATCTGCCCGGCAGGGCAGGGGCGGCACTTGCCTGGTGTCCTGTCTCAGGAATAGACTCCTTGAGGATATGAAAGTTCACTATTTGAAACACGTGCCTTTCGAGGGACTGGGATGCATGCTTCCCTGGTTCCGGGAGCGCGGATGGCAGGTCAGCCTGACCGAGCTCTATCGGGACGAAACGCTTCCACCCGTGGATGAGATCGATTGGCTGATCGTGATGGGCGGCCCCATGAGCGCCAACGACGAGTCCAAGCATGCCTGGCTCAAGGCGGAAAAGGACTTCATCGATCAGGCCCTCCAAGCCGAAAAAGCCATCCTGGGCGTCTGCCTGGGCAGCCAGCTCATCGCCAACGTCCTGGGCTCACGGGTTTACAGGAACCCCCAGCCCGAGATCGGCTGGTTTCCCATTCAGCGTTCCCCGGAGGCGGCCGCTCATGAGCTGGGGAGGCTTTTCCCCGAACAAGCCGAGGTCTTTCATTGGCATGGGGAAACCTTCGACCTGCCACGCGGGGCTTTTCACCTGGCCCGGAGCCGGGCCTGTGAGAACCAGGCCTTTGCCTACGGCGATCGGGTCCTGGGGCTTCAATTCCACCTGGAAACCACCCGGGATGCCCTTGAGGACCTGGCTCACGGATGCGCCGATGAACTGATCGACAGCCCATTCATCCAGAGTGCCGAACAGATGTTGTCCGATCCCCATCGCTTCGCCCGGCTGAATCGACTTCTCGACCCGATTCTCCAGGGGCTGGCGGCCCGGATGGGATGAGCGGGAAAGGCGGAAGCCTCCACCGCGCCCGCAGGACCGGGGAAGGCGCTTTGCCCGCACCCGGAGGCTGACCCTCAGGCGGTTTGCCGGAAGTAGACGCGGGGAATGGGCGGTCTGATTCGATCCGGCGCGGTCCCCCTGGCCGAGCCACCTGCGCTTCCAAAAGCCGCCACCGTGGGAAGCGCCATCTCGTCATGCAACCTCCAGCCTACAAGGTCGCCGCCGCTCACGTGGCCCCCGTGTTCCTCGATCGGGAGGCCACCGTAGACAAGGCCTGCGCCTTGATCGGGGAAGCCGCCCGGCATGGGGCTCAACTCATCGTCTTCCCGGAGACCTACATTCCCGCCTTTCCGCTCTGGTGCGCCTTGCAGGCGCCCATTGAAAACCATGCGCTCTTCTGCCAACTCGCCGCCGGCAGCCTGCGGGTGGACGGGCCGGAAATCGGCAAGGTTGCGGATGCGGCCCGCCGCAGCGGCATCTTCGTCTCGCTGGGCTTCAACGAGGTCTCGGCCGTCAGCGACGGCTGCCTCTGGAACGCCAATCTCCTATTGAGCGATCGGGGGGACATCCTCTGCCACCATCGCAAGCTGGTTCCGACCTTCTACGAAAAACTGGTGTGGGCCCCGGGTGACGGCAGTGGACTGCAGGTGTGCGAAACCCGGCTGGGTCGATTGGGGATGTTGATCTGCGGAGAGAACACCAACCCCCTGGCCCGTTTCGCCCTGCTGGCCCAGGGCGAGCAGGTCCATCTATCCACCTACCCGCCGATGTGGCCCACGCGCGATCCCGCCACCGGAGACAACTACGATCTCAAGCAGGCGATACTGATTCGGGCCGGCAACCACTCCTTCGAAGGCAAGGTTTTCAACGTGGTGGCCTCCGGCTTCCTGGACGCGTCAGCCCGGGACCGCCTGGGCCGACTGACCCCCGAGGCCGGGCGGGTTCTGGACGGAAGCCCCCGAGGCATCTCGGTGGTCATGGGTCCGGAGGGAACCCCCGTCAGCCCGATTCTGCAGGACGAGGAAGGCCTCCTCTACGCCGAGATCGATCTCTCCCGGTCGGTGGCCCCCAAGCAGATCCACGACCTGGTGGGCGGGTACAACCGGTTCGACGTCTTCAAGCTCAGTGTGGACCGGTCCCGCCGGCCTCCCCTGAATTTTGAAGCCGTCGGGGGCCATTTCGAATCCACTGATGCCGAGCCAAACGACGAGGGCCGTTCGTGAAGTTTCCCGGTCAAGAGAACCGACGCCACTCCCGACTCGGGGCGCAGAACTCGGGGCGCAGAGGATTTAGAACGGTTTCAAGATTGCATCGGTGAAGCCCTGAGACAAGGGGCATAGGCGTGGAGAGTCCATCAGCGGGAAAGGATTATTCAGGCAAGAAAGGTCTTTACCACGAGGCTTAGAACACCGGCTAGCACAAGACCGACCATCCACTTCAAGAGCCTCACGTCCGCCTCGATGTTTGCCAGACGGTTTTCGTAAGTCGCAATCTCCACGGCTGCGTCTCGGGCCTTGTCGTCAGGCGCGCCGGCAGCCCTGAAGGCCTCATAGGTTTTGGAAAGCATGATCGCCATGTCAAAAGCATACCGGGCCGGGCCGGGACAGGCAAGGGAAAGAGCATGAGTGAGTTGTAAACGACGCCCGGCACGGACACGGGCAACGGCATCCTCTGCCAGTGACTCAGTCCGGACGAGAACGAGGCGCCCGTGAACTTCGGTCCTGCTTGGCACCGGGACCCACCCGGAACCAGCGTCATCGTCCGACCATGAATCTGTGGACCAATCCCCTGGTGGTGCGCCAACTGCGGCTCAATCGGGAGACCCTCGACTTTTGGCGGCTCTACCGTTCCCATCGGGAAGCCGTGGCGGACCTGATCTCGCGAACGCCGCAGCCGGGCTCGGCCAGCCTCTGCATCCTGGGCGCCGGCAACTGCAACGACCTGGACCTGGTCCGGTTCACCAGTCGCTTCGCACAAGTTCACCTGGTGGACCTCGACCGCCAGGCCATGGACAAGGGCGTCCAACGGCAGTCTCCCCCCGCCCCCGGCAGAATCAGGCTCCATGGGGGAATCGACCTCACCGGCATCTTGAAGACTCTGGCCACCTGGGAGCGTCACCGGCCCAAGAGAGAAAGCATCGCCCACTGCATCCGCGAGGCCCGGGCCTTTGCCGGCCTTCCCGTTCCGGACCGGTTCGACGTCGTTGCATCGATGTGCCTGTTATCCCAGATCATCGATTCGGTCGTCTCGATGACCGGACCCGGGGCCGTGCCCCTGGAACTGGTGCGGGCTCTGCGCCAGCGGCATCTGCGCCTGCTGGCGGAACTGCTTCTGCCGGGAGGGGTCGGCATTCTGGTCACCGACTTCGCCCTGGAGCGGGGCGGCGCCCGCCAACCGCAGACGGCTTCGCCACCGCCGGGAAGCGCCCCGGCCTCCCCCGGCGGCGACTTCCTGGGAACGAGCCCCGAGGAGCTTTGCGCATTGGCGAGCAATGACCCCATCCTTCGCACACAGCTCTGCCAGGCCCGCGTGAGTCCCTCATGGCTGTGGCGGCAAAACCCCCACCGCACGCTCCGGGTCTGCGCGATTCAATTCCAGAGGATTGAGGAAACGGGTGATGATTGCTGCCGCCGCCTTCGCGGCTCGGGAATTTAGCCGACCCTTTCCATGGGCTTACGCCCACGGCTACCTGCTGTCGCCGCCTTAACATCCACTCACAATCCAGAGATGTTTATCTGAGTCCATTACAGTTCATAACTGTCTTTATTAACATTGGATTACCTAAGTCATGCGGCGGCTCGATCCGCCCGAAACATCCCTTGCAATCCACTGGCATCCCCCATATAATAAGGGGATGATTAATGTAACCAACACCACCCGCCTGCTACGTAAGACGAAACCCAAGGGCCGCCATCCCCAAAAGGCCCTCTCACCTGCTTTCATTCGCTCCGCTCCGCCCGGCAGACACGCCGATGGCAACGGATTGTACCTCTTCGTCCAGCCCAGCGGAACCCGCAGCTGGATTCAGCGCCTGCTCGTTCGAGGCCGCCGCCGTGAGCTCGGTCTCGGCAGCGTTGCCCTCGTTCCCCTGGCCAAGGCCCGGGAGAAGGCGCTCGCCAACCGCACGCTTGCCCGCCAGGGCGGAGACCCGCTTGCTGAGAAGCGGCGCACCGAACGTATACCTACGTTTGCCGAAGCCGCCGCCCGTGTGCTGGAACAGAAGCGGGGCGGATGGCGGGGGCGGCGTCACCCCCGGGAGTGGATGTCGAGCCTGAGGCGGTTCGCCTTCCCGCGCATCGGCAAGATGCCGGTCTCAGAGGTCACCAGCGCCGACGTGCTGGAGATCCTCACACCCATCTGGCACACGAAGGCGCCCACGGCCCGGTGTGTGCGCCAACGCCTGCGGGCGGTCCTGGAATGGGCCGTGGCCATGGAGTACCGTCTTGACAACCCCTGCGACCGGATCGGTCCGGTGCTGGGTGCCCAAAAGGACGTTGTCGAACATATGCAGGCCTTGCCTCATCGGGAGGTGGCGTCCGTGATCCGGACGGTGCGGGCATCGACAGCGGTCTCGGTTGCCCGGCTAGCGTTTGAGTTTCTGGTACTGACGGCAGCCCGCTGGGGTGAGGTGCGGTGGGCCGAGTGGTCAGAGATCGATCGGGATGGAGGTGTCTGGACCGTGCCGGCCAAGCGGATGAAGGCCAACCGCCGGCACCGGGTGCCGCTGTGTGGCCGTGCACTGGGGATTCTCAAGGCGGCGCAGGCGTTGAGAGAAGGAACCAGTCCACTGGTGTTCACGCGTCGGGGCGGGAGGCCGCTCGAAGACAAGCAACTGCGGTGGCTGTTGCGCAAACTTGGGATTGCGGCCGTGCCGCACGGCTTCCGCTCGACCTTCCGAGACTGGGCAGCCGAGGAAACCGATCATCCCCGGGAAGTGATCGAGGCGGCCCTGGCGCATGTAGTGCAGAACCGGGTGGAGGCGGCCTATGCCCGCTCGGACCTGTTCGAGCGTCGGCGTGTCCTGATGGACGACTGGGCGCGTTACCTGGTCCAGGGGTCCGGGGACGATCCGGAACCTGCGAAGTAGGGGTCGGGAGCCGGACCCACAGGCCCACGGCCGTCAAGGCCAGGTTGACGGGAATGACTTGGCTCCAAGTCTTCATTTAATCCTTCCCGAAGGGATCACGGTGGAGTGAGCGACCCCCAAAAGTGGGGAGGTTCATCACGCGCCGCGACGCGCGCCGGTGAACCTTCGCACACGCCGTACCAGAGGCCTAAAACGGGGGGGTCGCTCACTCCACCAGCATCCCCTCTTGTACGGCGCGTGCAACGCGCGGGACACGGGGGGACACGCGAGGCAGCAGCGTCGCTAAGCTGTACCGTAACGGACGCGGAAAATCCGTTAATCCCGCGTCCAATGCGGAGTTTCGGGGAAGCCCCCAACCACAACGGCGCGGGCTTTGTCCTCTGAGATAGAAGCGTTGGGGTTGTCCAACTCACGCGCTACCTCCACGCGCCACCCCTCGTTTGTCAGTGGCGCGTCCATTCGACGGCATCTCCTTGACCCCCAAAGGCGGAAATCGTCGATCATTTCCCGGCCGTGCCGCACGGGTTCCGCTCGACCTTCCGGGACTGGGCGGGTGAGGAGACGGACCATCCTCGCGAAATGTCGGAGGCTGCGCTGGCGCATGTGGTTCGGAACCGGGTCGGGGCATCCTATGCCCGCTCGGACCTGTTGGAACGCCGACGTGTCCTGATGGACGACTGGGACGCCTACCTCAACGGCCATTGGACTTCGCAATAGAGAATCAGGGTACGAACCGGCGGCGTTGTTTGCTAGGCTAGGCTTGCACCGATGGTTTGGCCCTGTCAAGCACGACCGTCGCAAGCCCGTGGAGCTTGCGGGAGGCCTGGAAAGCCCCGTGACACCGGAGCGGCCCGCTGCATGCTCACCTGAGGGTGTCCCACCCCTCCTTGGACGGGCACGGCCCGCCCGCAGCCACCACCGGCACGACGGCGGTCTTCCTAAATTCAACGTTGGTGTCCCTTCGCTTCTCGCTGTGGGGAGCATGAAGATTCATCACATTGTCACCAATGCAATCCTCCTAGCCACTCTAATTTCACATAGACCTGTTACATTCCCTTGGGTATTTGCCGCCCAACGCGCCCTTAACCGCGTCACGTTGCACCCATTGGGAGTCGTTACGGTTCCTCTAGTAAATCGACCGGCGCCCCATAAGGTAGTAGATCAGCAGTTGGTTGTAGACCACGATGGCCCCGCACGGATGGGCGACTGCCGCTCTGGCTGCGGGAATGTCCCCGGTTCGTGCAGCCAGGAAAGGTGGTGTCTCCCGCCTGGAGGAGGAGAAATCGCGTGACTGCTTCGGATTTGAGCAGGGGCTTGAGCCCGGTATTGGGGTACTATGAGGTTGGGAAAGTTCAGCCTGACCGGCAAAGACTTGAGGACTTAGGGGGAGTGTATGGGAATCTTGACCAACCGAAACACCTGCAGAGAGTGTGTGATCCTTTGCCTATTTGCCTTGGTCATTCTGCCAGGGTTGCGACCTGGATTCGCGGAGACTCAGGACATTGAGCAGCTCCGGCAGGCGGCCGAGCAGGGACATGCGGAGGCTCAATACAAGCTAGGCGGTGAGTACTGGGTCGCCGCATTCAATTCAGAAAATCACCGCTCAGGAAATCACCACGAGGCGGTGACGTGGTACCGCAAGGCCGCCGAGTGGTACCGCAAAGCCGCCGACCAGGGACATGTAGAGGCTCAATTCTCGCTGGGCGGGATGTACCACTCGGGTAGGGGAATGATTGCGGATGGTTGGGAAGCGGTGAGGTGGTATCGCAAGGCCGCCGACCAGGGATGCGTCATGTCTCAATTCAAGCTGGGTGAGATGTACGACCAAGGCGAGGGCGTACCGGAAGATGACCGGGAGGCGGTGACGTGGTACCACAAGGCAGCCGAGCAGGGACACGTCGGAGCCCAGAACAACCTGGGAGTTATGTTTCGCTTAGGCCAGGGAGTCCCACAGGATCGGGTTAAAGCCTACGCATGGATGAACGTGGCGGCTGCCCTAGGGGATGGCGAGGCCGCCAAGAACAAAGAACGGCTTTCGCAGATGATGACCCGCAAGCAGATCGCCAAGGCACAGAAGCTCTCCAGACAGATTTACAACCGCATCGAAGCCTCGAAGTCGGAGTGACCGTCCAGCAACTTCCGATGAATGATATAGGCTAGTCAACCTCGGCCATCCGCCCGGACTGGCCATATCCCTCATACCAGGACAGTCACCCTAGCGCCAGCAATTTGGCTTTCGAGCAGATGGGATAAAGAAATCCTAGAGAAACGTCTATGCAACAGGAGTCCACCCGAGACAACGGATAATGCGTCGACGGTACGCCGTATCGATCTGGGGCGGCGCGCGCCGCACATACTTCTCTGCCTCGGCAGCGCTTTTCTTGTCGGAGAGTCTTCTGAGATACGAGACGGCTTGATCCTCGGTGGGCGCAACCGGCAGACCGCAGAACTTCGGTCCCAGCTTTGTCCAGATCACGTGCTCAATGTCCCGGTCGGTAGCCCAGACGCCGAGACTCGGGATGAGCGTCGGGACTGCCTTGCCTTTCGACCAGTGGCCGATATTGATTTTGGACCAATCGTCGATCTTCGCTTTGGGGATCTTGGGGTATTCCCTCCTTGTCAATGCACGCACTGCTTCGTCACGGGTCCCAACAGTCATGCGTGCCCAGAGACAGGGGTGGCGTTCAGCGGCGTCGTAGAGCACCAACGTAAGGCGGTCGCGGTCGCGGCCAGATTGGCGCACAAATTCCACCCTGACCTCCGGTCCGTCAGGCTTCCAGTCACCGACGTCGCCACCCTCGGGGGAAAGCACCCAGGGAGGTACGGGCAAGCCACGCTCTAGCTTCTCCACGGGTAGCCCATCAATGTCCCAGATTAGCGAACCCCAACCTAGACACACGATCATGCCAGCATTCTACTAGACGGCTCACCTTGCTGGAAAGCCTGCCCAGGCTAGGAGATGCCCGTGATGCTAACACTGGTGGTCTTCTCGAATGACGTGGTGGTGAGCCTGACAGGTAGTTAACGGGAGTATTGTTCGTTGCGAAGTGCCCGATAAAGACCCGTTGTCAGCCCTGAAATTCAGGGCCTCGGGAGTGGCCCCTGGGTCGGCAAAAAGTGATGTATGAACGATCGGGCCATCAAGGTCGAAACTTGCACATTGATCCCCTGCGGAATTCATCTGTTATTTACGTAACGCATTTATACAAGGGACTTAGGGATTTCCAGGGGGGATCTTGCCCCCCATTATGCCGCCCGAAAAAAACAGATTTCCCTGGCTCTTCGTGCCCTACCGGGAGGATTCGACCGGACCGGGCTGCGACCACGGGACCGCTGAGCGAGCCAACCATTCCGGTTTCCCCACAGGCGGCGGGACCTGCGGTCCCTGAGAGGGGAATCGGTCCAGGAGGCGTTTCCGGGTGCTCTGCTATGCCAGGGAGTGAGAAAGTCCAGCCTGCCCGGCAAAGCTCGCGGATTCAGGGTGCAGGAGGACACCGTCGAACGCCACGCCAGCCTCGATGTCGTCATGGAGAAGATCGACCAATGGGAGCAGAAAAACCCGGCCTCCAACGGCCGCGACATGATCGACGATTTCCGCCTCCGGGGGTCAAGGACGTGGCGTCGTATGGGTGTCACCCTTTCAAAAGGGGGGTGGCGCGCGTAGGTGGCGCACGTGGTGGCGCGTCCATTCAACAACCCCAACGCTCCACTCTCAGAGGGCGAAGCCCTCGCCGTCGTGGTCCAGGCTGTTCCCGGAAACCCGCATTGGACGCGGGTTGGCACGGATTGCCCAAATCCTATGGGGTAAAGCCCCGTGGGGCGCCGGCATCGCGTGTCCACCCCCTCGCACGCCGGGTCGTGGCGCCACACGGGAGGGGAGGAAGTGGAGGGAGCGACCCCCTGTTTTTTGCCGCTGGTGCGGCACCGGGGAGGGGGAGGTGGTGCACGCCAAAATCCACCACCTCCCCTCCCCTTTTCGGGGGTCGCTCCCTCCACAGTGATCCCTGGCGGGAAGGCCATCGAACGCTGCCGAGGTCAGGGCCGATCAACCGATCGGTCCGGCCCTCGACACCCGCCGGCCAGGTAGCCGGCCCAGTCATCCATGAGCCGGCGGCGACGCTCGAACAGGTCCGAGCGCCCGTAGGCTGCCTCGATCTGGCTGCGGACCTTGTGCGCCAGGGCAGCCTCCGCCACCTCGCGAGGATGATCCGTTTCTTCGGCCGCCCAGTCCCGGAAGCTCGACCGGAAGCCGTGCGGCACCGCCGCGACGTTCAACTCGCTGAGCAGTTCCGACAGCGTCGTGGTCGCGATCGGCTTGCCCCTGACGCTCGGAAACACGAGCGGACTGCTGCGAGAGAGCGCCCGCGCCTCCTCCAGGATCTCCAGGGCGCGACGGCACAGCGGGACCCGGTGCTCGCGACTCCCCTTCGTGCGCGGGGCCGGGATGCTCCACACGCCCTCGTCGCTGTCGCTTCTCGCGCCATCGAGGCTTCGGTCATGGGAGAGGGAGCGGCGGGGGTGATGGAGGGGCCAGGGGAGCGCTCTCCCCGGTCGGGGGTTCGAAGGGGCCGAAGCCCCTCGCCAGCCCCAATGTATTACATTGGGTAGGCTGGCTCCCCGGCATTACGCGGTGCGCCGCCGGCCCCGCTGTCCCCGCCTCGCACGGCGCGGCACCGCGCCGTGCCAGAGGGGTGCAGGTGGAGGGAGGTTGGCCGAGACCGAATTGCGAACACGCCCCAGAGCCGCACGGTCGAGCGGTTCACTGTCGGGGCCGGCAATCCTGGATTCCCCACAGGCGGCGAGACCTGCGGTCTCTGAGAGGGGAATCCGTGCAGGTGGCGTTTCGGGGTGTTCTGCTATGCCAGGGAGTGAGAAAACGCAGCCTGCCCGGCAAAGCTCGCGGATTCAGGGGGGGGGGCAGGACACCGTCGAACGCCATGACGGCCTCAGCGTCGTCATGGAGAAGATCGACCAATGGGAGCAGGAAAACCCGGCCTCCAACGGCCGCGAAATGATCGACGATTTCCGCCTCCGGGGGTCACGCCCGTGCCGTCATATGGGTGGCCACCTTACAAAGGAGGGGTGGCGCACGGAGGTGGCGCACGTGGTGGCGCGTCCCCTCAACAACCCCAACGCTCCACTATCAGAGGGCAAAGCCCTCCCCGCTGTGGTCCAGGTTGTACCCGGGAATCCGCATTGGAAGCGGGTTGGCACGGATTCCCCGAGTCCTCCGGGGCAAAGCGCCGTGCGGCGCCGGCCCTGCGCGTCCCCGCCTCGCACGGCGCGTCGTGGCGCCGCACCGGAGGGGGAGGAAGTGGAGGGAGCGACCCCTTGTTGGACGCTGGTGCGTCACCGGCCAGTGTTAACCGGCGCACGCAGTGGCGCACGACTAACACTCGCCTTGGGGGGTCGCTCCCTCCACAGTGGTCCCTGCGGACTGTTTCTATAAGTTCCTTAACCCATGCACCATAAAAGAGTTATGAAATTTACGGGTCCGCTCTTTCCCCCATTCTTTCCTCCGGGATGAAACGGATGTCTTTGGCCCTTCGTGGCCGTGAACGGACACGTCAGCCCCGGATCGCCGCGTGCCCACACCGTCGAGGCCGAGCGGCTCAGCGAGATGGTCGTCTCTTGTAATTCTCCGGGCCAGCGGAAAGAACCTCACAGAGCAACAGGTAATCCATCGATGGCTCAGGAGTGAAAAGGAATCCAGCACTAAGGGACGATCTCCAAGAAAATGAAAGCCTCAAAGAATCCAGCAAACTGATCCTACAGAAGCCTGATTCCTCCTGAATGCGCTTGGTCAGCTTCTCCTGGATCGTGTTTCCGGTCGGCTCGGATCTGCTTCGCGCTCCCTGGCATTCTCCGTTTCCCTGGAGAACCTCGGTTAACTGAAGTTGCCGGAAATCAGTCCGCGGCGTTCGTTCTCCAATTGGAGACGATTCGCGTCTTCTATCGCGTCCAATCCTCCGGATCCGGGATTCCGCGACTAGTCAACACCTCCAGGCCCGGTTCCTCCCGAGCCAGAGCGGACGCGGCATTGTCTCGACCCAGGGCGGACGCGGCATTGTCTCGACCCAGGGTGGCGGGAGACCGGTCCCGCAGGATGGCGCGAATCTGGCCGCTTCGCGGATTGCGCAGAATCGTGACCGGGCGGTTGGTGTCGTGATCCAGGGTGGCCGAGCCACTAGGCCCGGACAAGGTGATGCTGGCCAACTGATCGGCCCACCCGGGTTGCGCGGGCAAGGTGAAGGCAAAGGATGATCGACCGTCGCCGTCAGCCACCTCCGGCATCGTGAAGCTAAGGTCGAACAGCCCCCGGCCGTTCTCGGCGCGGCCCGTGATCCGCCACTCGCCGGCGGAGTCTGGCAGCATGGGCGGCGCGTCGACCACGAAGGCCGGTTCCAGGAAGGGCACGGTGTCCGAACTAACCCCGCCCCAGAGGAGGATGGATCGAGTCGGGAGGGCGGCCGCTGAAGCCTCCGGCGCACCCTCGTCAAGCAAGCGGAAACGCAGAGCGTTGGTGAAGTGGTAGCCGCTGATCCAATTGGGCTCGCAGTAGGCCATCAGATCCGCATTGGACGGGTGCATCAGCCTCCCGCCGTCTCGGAAGTCGTAGCCCCAGGCCCCGACGGATCCGTCAGGGTACGGATAGGACGGATCGCCCGAAGTGCCGCACGGTGCGTGGCCCAGACTCATGTTGTGTCCGAGTTCGTGGGCGATGGTGCGGGCACTTGGTACCGAGAAGCTGGATCGGCCAGGCTGCAATGCCACACCTGATACAAGGCCACTCACCGGATTCGACATCATACCCTTGTAGTGTCCAGTCCCGCCCTCCAAAGCCCAGATGGCTGTGGTCTGGTTGAGTAGCGCGAACGCACTGTTGCTCGAACTCAACACGGACTCGTGGGCCGTCACGGCCACCTCCCCCACCGGCAATAGCGTGTGCATGTACGCGAACATCTCGTGATCGTACGGATCGGCCTCCATCGCCTTGACCAGGTCCACGATCGACGAATCGTTGGTCTCGGTCCACACGAACGGAATGAGCGTCAGGTCGAAGAGCGGCATGGCCTGGACCTCGACTTCCAGACGGCCCTCCTCAGGAATCCGCTTGGCCACCCCGAGCGCCGAATCCAGCGTCCCCTCCGGGTCGATCTCAATGACCATCTCAAGCCCCGGCTGCACCAGCTCGCCCGGAATCTCTGCCGTCGCCGATTTCGCCAAGTCGCCCTCTTGCACCTCTGTCGGGATGGGAGTTGATTGGCCTGGTATCTCCACCACATGCGTTTCCCGCCCATCCCGGTAGAAGCGCGCCTTTATCGGCGGAATGCCCGCATCCGTGCTCTCTTGGGAAGTCGGGAACACACGCAACAGTGCCTTCTCGCGCGCGACCAAGGGGACGGGGAACTCGCGCGACTGTACGGCCTGGGTCAGGTACGCTGTGGATCGGGTGCAGCGGGCAATCCACATCTTGTCGATTCCTTCGAGCCAAGCTTGGAATCCGGGGTCGGCGGGTACACACAGTCCAGTGCCACCGGCAATTAGCGTCTCGAGGCGGGCCAGCGCTATCAACTCAGACGGCAAGGCGCCCTGCATGCCAGAGTTGTTCGCCACATGAAACTCCCGCAGCATCGCCATTCCACTGAACTCGGAGGGCACGCGGCCAGAGAGATCGTTCCCACTCAGATACAGGGACAACAACTTGGTGAGATTACCTAGCTCCGGCGGGATTGGGCCAGAGAGATTGTTCGCACGGAGGTCCAGCCCCTCCAGGCTCTCCAAGTCACCAAGCTCGGGCGGGATTGGGCCAGAGAGGTCGTTCCGATCCAGACTCAGGGACAACAACTTGGTGAGGTTACCTAGCTTCGGCGGGATTGGGCCAGAGAGGTCGTTCCGACGCAGGCTCAGGTGCCACAACTTGGTGAGGTTACCCAGTTCGAGCGGGATCGGGCCAGAGAGATTGTTCCCACCGAGGTCCAGCCACTCCAGGCTCTCCAAGTCACCTAGCTCCGGCGGGATTGGGCCAGACAGGTCGTTCCGACGCAGACTCAGGTGCCACAACTTGGTGAGGTTACCCAGCTCGGGCGGGATCGGGCCAGAGAGATTGTTCCAATCGAGGTCCAGCCCCTCCAGGCTCTCCAAGTCACCTAGCTCCGGCGGGATTGGGCCAGAGAGATTGTTCCAATCGAGGTGCAGCCCCCCCAGGCTCTCCAAGTCACCCAGCTCCGGCGGGATCGGGCCAGAGAGATTGTTCCCATCGAGGTCCAGCCGCTCCAGGCTCTCCAAGTCACCTAGCTCCGGCGGGATTGGGCCAGACAGGTCGTTCCGACGCAGACTCAGGTGCCACAACTTGGTGAGGTTACCCAGCTCGGGCGGGATCGGGCCAGAGAGATTGTTCCCACCGAGGTCCAGCCGCTCCAGGCTCTCCAAGTAGCCCAACTCGATCGGGATCGGGCCAGCCAAGCCGTTCTCCGGAAGCGCCAGCCCGGAGACATTCCCACTAGCATCAAGTTCCACTCCGTACCATTCCTCAAGCGGGGCACTGGTCAGCCAGTTCGGGCCTCTTGCCCATTTCCGCCCATTCATCGAATCGTAAAAAGTTCTGAGCATATCGCGCTCGGAGAGGGGCGCGCACTCCGAGCCCGTCCCCTGGTGCGACGGAATGTCGTTAAGCCACGTTTGGAAGGACCCCTCCGTCGGGACACACAAATCGGTGTCCGCGTAGTTGAACTCCCGCAGAGGAATTTTGGTCAGGGACAGCGGTAGACGGCCAGAAAGGGCGTTGTCGCCGATGCGAAGCACGTTCATCCGGCCAAGACCGCTCAGACTTCGTGGGAGTTCACCGCTCAGTCCGTTGCTGGCGAGATCGACACTCTTGACCCGGCCGGTTGAATCGACAGCGACGCCGTGCCATTCGCCGAGGTCATCATCATCCAGCCAGCCGTCGGATCTGGTCCAGCCATCGCCGCCGGTGGCGTCGTACAACGCATGGAGCGCGACGATATCGGAGGCGTTGCAGAGGTTTTCAGACCCGACATCGTGTCGGTCGATTCCTTGCAGCCACGCCGCGAAGGCGGGTGTCCCGGGCACGCAGAGGCGTTCGTTTCCGGACAGGCTTTGTTGGGTTCCGCTCAAGCTGAGATAGTCGAGCTGCTCAAGCTGCAGCATGCTAGTTGGAACCGGGCCTGACAGATCGTTGGCTGGCAGCCACAGTTCTGTGAGGCCGGTGAGGTTGCCGAGTTCCGGTGGAATCGGACCCGTGAGTTGGTTCTGGCCCAAAGCTAGGTCACTCAGGCTGGTGAGGTTGCCGAGTTCCGGTGGAATCGGACCCGTGAAGTCGTTGCCCTCCAGATGCAGCCATCTCAGGTTGGTGAGGTTGCCGATTTCCGGTGGAATCGGACCGGTAAGATTGATGTATTGCAGGCTCAGCCACGTCAGGTTGGTGAGGTTGCCGAGTTCCGGTGGAATCGGGCCACCTAAAGGTCCGCCGCAGTGGGCTAGGCCCAAGGACCTTAGTTTGGTGAGGTTGCCGAGTTCCGGAGGAATCGTCCCGCTGAGGTCAAGTCTCCCAAGGTGCAGGTGCTCCAAGTTAGCCAGCTTGCCGAATTCCGGGGGAATCGGGCTGGACAGACCAAAGTTGTGGCCAAGGTCCAGCACCCTGAGGTTGGCGAGGTCGCCAAGTTCGGGCGGAATTGGACCCGTGAGATTGTTGATGAACAATTTCAGCGACCTGAGGTTGGCGAGGTTGCCGAGTTCGGCCGGGATCGGGCCACTCAGACGGTTGAAAGACAGATCTAGCTCGCTCAGATTGGAAAGGTCACCTAGCTGGGGCGGAATGGAACCCCACAGGCCATGCGGTACAAGCTGGTCCTTCTCTTGGTCCCATCTGCCGAGAAGGATCAGGCTCGCAACGCGTCCTGACATGTCGGTAGTCACGCCGTACCACTCTCCCAAGGGGGCATCCGTTAGCCAGTTCTCGTTGTTGACCCAGTTCGGCCCGTCGGTCGCTTCGTAGAGCGCCTTCAGCACCGCCCGGTCCGTCGCCGGTCCGGTCCCTGGATCGTCGATCCTCTGCCTCGCACCGCTCGCCGACAGGTAGGCGCCGTCTCCGCTGCGCTGTCCCGGAGCCCCTCCGTCGTTGATCACTCCGTAGGCCAGGAAGGGATTGTTGCCCGCAATCTTCCGGATCCGTACATAGCCCTGAGTGGTGCCTGGAGCGTACTTCCCCAGGATGCCGTTGATCTGACGCCAACCCCTAGCCGGAATGCGGATGCCGGTCACGGTGTTGGCCAACAAGCCGGTCGCCCCATTGTAGAGGTCGAGTTGGAAGACGCTGGGGCCGCCATCGACTTCACCGGTGTTGACCATGGCCAGGTTGCTGCGGTTCTCCTCGTTCTGCTGGAGGGCATCGATCCAGGCCTCTTGGTCGAAGGCCGCCCCATAGGGCACGGCGTTGTAGAAGACGCTGTACTGCCCGCCTCCTCCCGGAGACCCCGTCCGCGCCCCAATCACTACCCCGCTGAGGTTTCCCCTTCTCTCGGTGGCGAACACCGCCCCCGCCAGGGTGCGGCCGGCCCGACCCACTCCATCCACCCCCCGCCGGCGCAACTCCTCCACGATTTCGGGAAGGATCCGCTGCTCCCCGGCCGCCAGCGTCAGAAAGAAACGGGCCATGCGGTCCTCACTCACGATGGCCTCGGCCACGAAGCTGAAGTCGATCGCCTTGGTTTCATCCGAGAAATTGGTCACGATCAGTTCGCTGCTGAAGTTCGGGTTTTCGATGACGACCGGAAGCGTCAGCCGCTGGATTCCCTCCAGCGAACTTGCCGTCACCGGAAAGACGAAAGACCCGTCCGAGTTGGCTTGGTCGTTGATCACGCCGTAGGCGTAGAATGGCGCCGTCCCCTCTACCCGCTCCACCTTGACGTAACCCTGGGTGAACCCGGCCGTGGCCAGGATGCGGTTGAACTGGCGAAACCCTCCCGGTGCCAGCATGATGTCCGGAAAAACACGGGAGTCCCCGGAATCCCCCGAAAAGACCGTGGCCCTCACCGTGATGTTCCCCGAGACCCCCATGTTCTGGAAGGCGACGTTGGAGCGGTCCTGACGGTTCTGTCTCAGGCCGCACAGATAGACCGCTTCGCTGAATCCGTCTGCAACGGCCACTCCCGGATAGGCCAAGCCGGCCCGACCGTTGGCCACCCGCGTGGTGGTCCGCACCGTGACGCTGACCTCGGAGACCCCGACCCCCTCCACCCGTAGCGTCCCGATGCGGGTGCCCGCAGAGGGAATGGGGATGCCCAGGGCTCGAAGGTGGTCGATGGCGTTGGGTACGATCTTTTGCCGGCCCGGAGCCAGAGTCTCCGAGGCCGTGCCGTTTCCTCCTCCGGCGGCTGCCCTGTAGGTGTAGTGCAGGGTCGCCGTCCGGCTGCCGCGGTTGGTCAAGGTCAGCTCGGAGGTGTAGTAGGAATTGCTCGCCCCCGAGGCGGTCAGGATGACCGGAACGAACAGGTCCGAGGTGGTCCCCGTATTGCTGGAAGACGAGCGGGGAGAGGCCGTCGGTAGGCGGTCGGCGAGGGCCACCAGTGGTTCCCGGTCTGCCGCCCCGCTCTCCTGGACAGGAGCATCACCTGCCAGGACGCACAGGATTGCGGCCACCAGCCACACCGCCACGCCGTCGGTTGTTCGCCACCGCCCTGTCTTCATGGAATTTTGTACCTCCCCTGGGTTTTTGGACAGATAAGGCACCCTATACTAGCGGCCGGTCGTAAGGCAAGCTGGACTGTCGAAGTATCTACGGCCGCTCGGGACCAGCAACATCTCAACCGCACCCAGCGCGTTCTCCAGGCCTGGACAACCCGAGACCCGGCAGCGGCCAAGCCAGAAACGGCGCCCCCCCGGCAAACCATCGCTGATGCCGATTGGGACACCGTCGAACGACATGCCGGCCTCGACGCCGTCGTGGATAAGATCGACGAAGCGGAGGAAGAACCGGCGGCCTCGGCCCGAGCAGGAATGATCGGTGATTTCCGCCACTGGGGGTCAAGCAGATGCCGTCAGATGGGTGTCCACCTTTCGGACGGAGGGGTGGACATCTAAGGTGCCATGATCTTGATACGCACAACGCCTCTCTCTCAGAGGGCGGAGCCCTCGCCGTGGTAGTTGGGGACTTTCCCGAAACGCCGCATCAGACGCGGGACAACACGGATTTCCCGCGTCCGTTGCGGAAAAGCGAAGCGAGGCTGCGCCTCGCGTGTCCCCGTCTCGTCCGACGTAGCGGCGCGCCGCACAAGAGGGGTGCTGGTGGTGGGAGCGACCCCGTTTTTGCCCGCTGGTGCGGCACGAGAGGGCGGTAAGGTGGCCAGGCCTTTGGCCACCTTTACCCTCCCCTCAGTGGGGGTCGCTCCCTCCACAGTGATCCTGCGGAATTCATCTGTCATTGATGTAACGCACTTTATAAAAAGGACTTAGGGATTTCCAGAGGAGATCCTGCCCCCCATTATGTCCCCCGAAAAAAACAGATTCCCCTGGCTCATCGTGGCCGTACCGGGAGTAACTGTTCGGTAACCGTTCGGTCAAGCCGTGGAGTCCATCCGCCGTCCGGGGGAGGCGCAGTGAGCAGAACCGACGGATCGCCTGTGATCGCAGGCACCTCCAACCTCGTGCGGGTCCAAGCAATCACGGCTTGACCGAACAGTTACACCGGGACGATTCGACCGGACCGAATTGCGACCACGCCCCAGAGCCCCACGGTCGAGCAGTTCACTGTCGGGGCCGCAATTCCGGTTTCCCCACAGGCGGCGGGACCTGTGGTCCCTGAGAGGGAAATCGGTCCAGGAGGCGTTTCCGGGTGCTCTGCTATGCCAGGGAGTGAGAAAGTCCAGCCTGCCCGGCAAAGCTCGCGGATTCAGGGTGCAGGAGGACACCGTCGAACGCCACGCCAGCCTCGATGTCGTCATGGAGAAGATCGACCAATGGGAGCAGAAAAACCCGGCCTCCAACGGCCGCGACATGATCGACGATTTCCGCCTCCGGGGGTCAAGGACGTGCCGTGGTATGGACGCGCCACTGAGAAACAAGGGGTGGCGCACGGAGGTGGCGCGCGTGGTGGCGCGTCCCCTCAACAACCCCAACGCTCCACTCTCAGAGGGCGCAGCCCTCGCCGTCGTGGTCCAGGTTGTTCCCGGAAACCTGCATTGGACACGGGCTGGCACGGATTGCCCAAGTCCTATGGGGTAAAGTCCCGTGGGGCGGCGGCATCGCGTGTCCACCCCCTCGCACGCCGCGTCGTGGCGCCGCACAGGAGGGGGAGGAAGTGGAGGGAGCGACCCCCACTTTTTTGCCGCTGGTGCGGCACCGGGGAGGGGGAGATGGTGCACGCCAAAATTCACCATCTTCCCTCCCCGGCGGGGGTCGCTCCCTCCACAGTGATCCCTGGCGGGAAGGCCTCCAGGCGCGCTTTCGCGCTCATGGAGGATGAGTGTCTACTCCGTGTGGCTTTGTGTAGCTTTGTAACCTGTTTGTCGCTCCATGTGTTGTTGTGTGTCTTTATGTTGCACCGTGTACCGCTTCATATCCGTGTCTCTCACGAAACCCGTCAACGTCTCCAGCTCCTCCGCACCCAGCGGCACCTCAACGTCAACTCCTGGCTGCGCGCCCTCATCGATGAGGCCCTCGAAGAACAGCAGACCACAAATGGCCCAGAGGCCGAGAAGGGCAAGGCTGGAGGATGCTCACAACCCGATATCTCCGATCCGAAGCACGGGCAGCCTACCACCCTGCTCGACGGTCTCGGACGAAGAGTCTCGGGGGTTGAAACATCGTAAGACCTGTCCACCAACGTCCTGAATAGTCCAGTGGATTCCCGTTCAATTAGAGGGATATAATGAGGGGATTACAACAGGACAAACCACACTAAGTCTATTATAATGAAAAGTTACAAGTTTTCTATTGTAGTCGCCGCCTTCGCGGCTAACTGGAATTCCCGGGCTGTCGCCCGGGGGAACGTCGTTCAACAATCTGTTTGAGTGTATGCTCCGGACGGCAGTGCGGGGGGCCAACTAACCACTAATCACTATCCACTAACCACTAGAAAATGCTCCCCCAGGAATAGTTGATTCGGGCGTAGTAATATCCGCCGCTCAGGCCCCAGGGGGTGAACTGGCTGTAGGGAAGCCCGAAAATCTCGGCGAAGAGGTCCATGCGCTGCGAGAAGGTGTTGAAGACGTTCTGGCCGCCGAAGGCCAGCCTCAGGTTGTCGGTCAAGGCGATGCTTGCTTCCAGGTCGAGGATGTGGCGACCATCCAGCAGCGGCGAGCCGGCGCCGCGAACGAACCGGGCGTCGAAGTGGTCGACCCAGGAGCCGAAATAGTTCACACGGCCCAGCAGGTCTACCCGGCCCAGGCGCTGGGTGACGGCGGCGTTCCAGCGGAACCGGGGAACGCCGCGCTCCAGACCCAACACGTCTCCGGGGGTGAGCAGGTCCGACTCTTCCGTCAGTTGTGTGTGGGTATAGTTCATCGCGTAACTGAAGGCCGTGTTGCCTCCCAACTCCGCCGGGGTGTAGGTCGTGACCAGGTCGATCCCCTGGTTGCGACTGGAGAAGTCGTTGATGAAGAACCGGAAGAAGGCCAGCGTGCCGGCGGAGGCGATCCCTTCCGAGAGCAGCAGCGCGCGTTCGTCCTCGGTGAGCGTAAAGGTTTGCGACAGGGCCAGGCGATTGGAGAGGTCGACGCGGAAATAGTCGGCGGTCAGCGTGAAGGATCCGGTATCGACCACCAGCCCCGCGGTGGTGTTGAATGACGTCTCGGGCTCCAGCGGCTTGCCGCCTTTCAGTTCCGCCGCCAGGAAGGTGGAGGGCACGTTGGCGCTGTCGACCAACTGCAGTGTTTTCGGGTCGATGGTGGTCTGCACGTTGAGCGTGTTCTGCTGGCCGGGCGTCGGAGCGCGGAACCCGGTACTGACGCCGCCGCGCACGGAAACCTTGTCACTGAGCCCATAACGGCCCGACAGCTTGCCGTTGGTGGTGGAGCCGAAGAGGTCGAAGTGCTCGAATCGGAGGGCGCCGCCCACCGTCCACCGCTCACCAGGATCCCGCAGCTCCAGATCGCCGTAGAGCGCCACGTTGCTGCGATTCCAGGCTCCGGCCGTATAGTCGGGAAATCCGGGAAAGCCGTTGGAGCCGGAGACGAAGCCCTGGGCGGCGAAGGGTCCCACCTCCCACGAAGGTTTTCCCCCGGCGCCGATCTCGAAACGCTCGTTGCGCCACTCGGTGCCGGCCGCCAGGTTGACCATGTCGGTGGCGGCATAGGAAACGTCGAAGTTGAGATTGGTGTCTTCCTGCCGGTAGAGTCCCGGGTCGAAGTCCCGCGGCGTGTCGGGTCCGAGTGAGGCGTTGACCGTATTCTTGAAGAAAAAGTCGGACTCGTGGGCGCCGTAGCTGGCGCTGGCATCCCAGGTCATGCCCTTGCCCAGGACCCCGCGCACCCCGCCCACCACCGACATGTCGGTGACCACGCCGCCGAACTGGGGCGTGAAGCCGCCGGGGACGATCTCCCGGAAAGAGAAGCAATTCGGGTCGTCGAACACCCGGGCCAAGGCTCCCGGATCGGGCACGTTGTCGCTGATCCGCACGGTGGGGCAGTTGGCGGACCCGTCGACCACGCCGTCGCGCGCATCCAGCACATCGCCAATCAGGAGGGTCTGGCCTTCGTCCAGGCTGTAGATGTTGGCCCGATTGTTGGGATTCCGAAAATAGAAGCCCTCCGTCACCTTCTTCTCGGCATAGTTGGTGTGGCCGTAGAGCTGTACGGAATTGGAGAACAGGTGGCCGAAGTTGCCGAAGAACTTCACGTCGTCGTCGATGGTGGGGTTGCCCCAGATCTGGGCCGGATTGGCCACGGCCGTGTTTCCGGCCGCGATGAGGGCCGCCGCGTCGGCGCGCTGCACGCTGCGGTTGGTCGGGTCGGAGTTGCCGTATTCCAGACTGAGGTTGGCGAACCCTGCCTTGCCCAGGGGCAGACCGATGTTTCCGGCGATGGTATAGGAATCCCCGTCACCGGCGCGGTAGGTGCCGGTGTTGAACTCCAGGCTGCCTCCCTGCCGAGCGTCCTTGAGCTGGAAATTCAGTACGCCGGCGATGGCGTCCGAGCCGTATTGGGCGGAGGCGCCGTCCCGCAGCACCTCCACCTGGCGTAGCGCAATGGCGGGAATGGTGGAGATGTCCGGACCCTGCGCGCCGTCCGTCACTCCGGCAAACCAGGCGATGACCGAGGAGCGGTGACGGCGCTTTCCGTTCACCAGCACCAGCGTGTGATCGTGGGCGAGGTTGCGCAGGCTGACCGGCCGCACCAGGGTGGCCGCGTCACTGATGGGATGGGTGGCCACGTTGAACGATGGGATCAGCGTCCGCAACTGGTAGTCGAGGGTGGTGGATCCCTGGCTCACCACGTCCTGAAGCGGGATGGCGTCTATGGGGACCGGAGATTCGGTCACCGACCGCGGTTGGGCGCGGCTCCCGACGACCACCAGTTCCGTCTCCAGGAGCAACTGAAGGGTGATGGTGATCCTGCCGTGGGATGGCTCCACCGAGCCTTCATGGGTCTGAAAATTCTCTGCCGACACCATCACCCGGTGAGGACCGGGGCCTGGATCGCAAAAGGTGGCCACACCCGATCTGTCGGTCATCTCTTCTCGATCCCCGATGGTGACCGCGGCGCCCTGTATCGATGCCGACGAAGGGTCCAGAACCTGAACCTCAAGGCAGGGTTCTTCCGGCCGGCCGGTCTGTTGAGCAAACGCCGGAAGGGTCGCAGGTGTCCCAAGCAGAGTCATCAGTGCGGCCAGACAGACAAGACGATAGGCTTCCATCATCATTGCTCCTCCTCTTTAGCATGCGCAAAGCGAGCGCGAACGGATGAAAAGGTCATTAGTTAATATTCGGAGGCGTCCATTCTAGCAATATTCACCGCATTTCTCACGGAGGGAAGATTCCCCGGGCTTACGCTTGTGGCAATTGAGGACACTATTCACGAAGGGACACTATTGATGCCTGCATAATATGAGGAGATCTGTCCCCCCCTTGAGGGGGAGTCACAGAAGGGCCTGGTCGCTATCATCGTCCTGCACGCAACCGTAGGGGCGTCCCTTGTGGGCGCCCGATCCGGGAATCACCAGGTAACCGCAACGCGGACAACCACAAGGGTTGCCCCTACGTTGGGGGGGTACGGTGTAAACCATGTTCGGCTTGCACAAAGCCGAGCCGCCAGGCGAAGGCTGATGCGGTGGGGGGTGGACGCCGAGCCGCCAGACTGAGACCCGCGGCCACGCCAAGTCGCTTCAGTGCCGGTCGCGAGCGATCGCTTCCCGCCGCGCCCAACCGAACCGGAACCCATGCCTCGACTGACCGACTACCGTGCCCTGACTTTCGACTGCTACGGCACCCTGATCGACTGGGAAATCGGGATCTGGGACGCCTTGCAACCGGTGATCCTGCACAACGGCAGGGAGGACCTCACCCGAGAGACGGCGCTCGGCGCCTTCGCCCGGTGGGAGAGCCGCCAGCAGCAGGCCGCGCCCGGCCTGCCCTACCCGGAGCTGCTGGTGCGGGTGCACCGGAGCATCGCGGAGAGCTTCGGTCTTGAGACGAACCCGGATCTCGACGCCGCTTTCGGAGCCTCGGTGCCGCACTGGCCGGCATTCCCGGACACTGCCGACGGGCTGCGCCTTCTCAGCCGGCACTACAAGCTGGTCATCCTGTCCAACGTGCACCGTGACGGCATCGCTGCCTCCAGACGGAAACTCGGGGTTGAATTCGACGCGGTTTACACCGCCCAGGACATCGGCTCCTACAAGCCGGCCGACGCGAACTTCGCCTATCTGCTTGCCCACCTGAAGTCGGATCTCGGACTGGACCGGTCCCAGGTCCTGCACGTGGCCCAGAGCCTTTACCACGACCATGCACCGGCCAACCGTTTCGGCATCGCCAACGCCTGGATCAACCGGCAGCGGTTGTCGGAAGGCGGGAGCTGGGGCGCGACCGAGCCGATGGAAGCTGTCCCCTCTGCCGATTTTGTCTACTTCTCCATCGGGGAGCTGGCCCGGGCGGTGGCAGCCGAGAGGGGAAAGGGCGACCGGTGAATCCTTTCCACAGGCGGGTGTTCCGGAATAGCCGGGCCCCCGCCCTGCTGTGGAGATCATTCGAGGAAAAACGGCCGATCCTTAATGAAGATGAACCACGAATGGACACGAATGAACACGAAGACAGATGGACTTCCTTCAGCGGCAAGCGGCGCCAAAATGCTTCTGTCACTTTTGTCCCGTTGGTGTGACCCTGTCATGGGAGGAAGTCCACCCGGGAGCGCGGGCGTCCCGCCCGCACAAATCCTCCCGCAGCTTCGGCCATCTCCTCCACCGGAATCAACCGGCAGCGGCGCCCTGCCTCTGCTTCGGCAGGGCCCATGCAGTTCCCGCCGGCAGGGCGGTCGGCTGCAACATCGCAGGGAAACTGAGCGGCAACCGAAGGGACAGCATGCGGGCGGGACGCCCGCGCTCCCGGGGGTGTCGTCCCGATGGTGAGGTGGGGGGTATCCGGCGGCCGACTTCTCAGAAAGCCGACCTGCACCCTTTGGGAAACTCCCGTTTGCCCGCGAGCCGGGCTCCGCCCTGGTGTGCGGATCATTCGAGGAAAAACGGCCGATCCTTAATGAAGATGAACCACAAATGGACACGAATGAACAGGAATAGACCAGAAGACAGATGGACCTGCTTCAACGACAAGCGGCGCCAACATGCTTCTGCCACTTTTGTCCCGTTGGTGTGACCCTGTCATGGGAGGAAGCCCCCCCGGGAGCGCGGGCGTCCCGCCCGCACAAATCCTCCCGCAGCTTCGGCCATCTCCTCCACCGGAATCAACCGGCAGCGGCGCCCTGCCTCTGCTTCGGCCGAGCCCCTGCGGTTCCCGCCGGCAGGGCGGTCGGCTGCAACATCGCAGGGAAACTGAGCGGCAACCGAAGGGACAGCATGCGGGCGGGACGCCCGCGCTCCCGGGGGTGTCGTCCCGATGGTGAGGTGGGGGGTATCCGGCGGGCGACTTCTCTGAAAGCCGACCTGCACCCTTTGGGAATCTCCCGTTTGCCCGCGAGCCGGGTCCCCGCCCTGCCGGGCGGATCATTCGAGGAAAAACGGCCGATCCTTAATGAAGATGAACCACGAATGGACACGAATAGACACGAATACAAATGGACCTCCTTCAACGGCAAGCGGCGCCAAAATGCTTCTGTCACTTTTGTCCCGTTGGTGTGACCCTGTCATGGGAGGAAGCCCACCCGGGAGCGCGGGCGTCCCGCCCGCACAAATCCTCCCGCAGCTTCAGCCATCTCCTCCACCGGAATCAACCGGCAGCGGCGCCCTGCCTCTGCTTCGGCCGGGCCCATGCGGTTCCCGCCGGCAGGGCGGTCGGCTGCAACATCGCAGGGAAACTGAGCGGCAACCGAAGGGACAGCATGCGGGCGGGACGCCCGCGCTCCCGGGGGTGTCGTCCCGATGGTGCGGTGGGGGGTATCCGGCGGGCGACTTCTCTGAAAGCCGACCTGCACCCTTTGGGAAACTCCCGTTTGCCCGCCAGCCGGGCGCCCGCCCTGCTGTGGAGATCATTCGAGGAAAAACGGCTGATCCTTAATGAAGACGAACCACGAATGGACACGAATTGACACGAATAGGCACGAAGACAGATGGACTTCCTTCAACGACAACTGGCGCCAAAATGCTTCTGCACTTTTGTCCCGTTGGTGTGACCCTGTCATGGGAGGATGCCCCCCCGGGAGCGCGGGCGTCCCGCCCGCACAAATCCTCCCGCAGCTTCAGCCATCTCCTCCACCGGAATCAACCGGCAGCGGCGCCCTGCCTCTGCTTCGGCCGGGCCCATGCGGTTCCCGCCGGCAGGGCGGTCGGCTGCAACATCGCAGGGAAACTGAGCGGCAACCGAAGGGACAGCATGCGGGCGGGACGCCCGCGCTCCCAGGCGATGCCGTCCCGGCGGTGCGGTGGGGGGTGTCCGGCGGGCGGCTTCTCAGAAAGCCGACGTGCACCCTTTGGGAAACTCCCGTTTGCCCGCGAGCCGGGCCCCGCCCTGGTGTGCGGATCATTCGAGGAAAAACGGCCGATCCTTAATGAAGATGAACCACAAATGGACACGAATGAACAGGAATAGACCAGAAGACAGATGGACCTCCTTCAACCACAAGCGGCGCCAAAATGCTTCTGCACTTTTGTCCCGTTGGTGTGACCCTGTCATGGGAGGATGCCCCCCCGGGAGCGCGGGCGTCCCGCCCGCACAAATCCTCTCGCAGCTTCGGCCATCTCCTCCACCGGAATCAACCGGCAGCGGCACCCTGGCTCTGCTTCGGCCGGGCCCATGCGGTTCCCGCCGGCAGGGCGGTCGGCTGCAACATCGCAGGGAAACTGAGCGGCAACCGAAGGGACAGCATGCGGGCGGGACGCCCGCGCTCCCAGGCGATGCCGTCCCGGCGGTGCCGCGGGGGGCTGGCGGCCGACTTCTCAGAAAGCCGACCTGTCCCCTTTGGGAAACTCCCGTTTGCCCGCGAGCCGGGCCCCCGCCCTGCCGGGCGGATCATTCGAGGAAAAACGGCCGATCGTTCATGAAGACGAACCACGAATGGACACAAATAAACACGAATAGACCAGAAGACAGATGGACCTCCTTCAACGACAACTGGCGCCAAAATGCTTCTGCACTTTTGTCCCGTTGGTGTGACCCTGTCATGGGAGGAAGCCCACCCGGGAGCGCGGGCGTCCCGCCCGCACAAATCCTCCCGCAGCTTCGGCCATCTCCTCCACCGGAATCAACCGGCAGCGGCGCCCTGCCTCTGCTTCGGCCGTGCCCATGCGGTTCCCGCCGGCAGGGCGGTCGGCTGCAACATCGCAGGGAAACTGAGCGGCAACCGAAGGGACAGCATGCGGGCGGGACGCCCGCGCTCCCGGGGGTGTCGTCCCGATGGTGAGGTGGGGGGTATCCGGCGGGCGACTTCTCTGAAAGCCGGCCTGTCCCCTTTGGGAATCTCCCGTTTGCAGATAAGCCAGACCGTCCGGGCTCAGGACGATTTCTTCTTGTTTTTCTTGCCCTGCCCGCGGACGAACTGCCAGCCGAAGCGGCCCTTGATGCAGAGGTGTCCGCGAGTGACCTCCTGGTCGAGCGGTGAGGTGGCTTTGACGATCTGGTTGTCCTGCACGTGCAGGGTGACGGTGCAGCCGACCCCGCAATAAGGGCAGATGGTGTCGGTGCGCTTCTGATCGGATTCCTTCCAGGTACCCGCTTCCCGCATGTCGTATTCCGTCTTGAACATCAGGGCTCCCGTGGGACAGACCCCGATGCAGTTGCCGCAATAGACGCAGGCGGAATCCGGGAGCGGAACCGAATATTCGGTGGAGATGCGGCTGGAGAACCCACGGCCGGCCACGGCGATGGCAAAGGTGTTCTGAGCCTCCTGGCCACACGCCTGCACGCACTTGTAGCAGAGGATGCACTTGGCGTAGTCCCGAACGTAGAGGTCGTTGTCGATTTTGACCGGCTGTGCAACGGTAGCCGCTGTCAGCCCGTCCGGCGGAGAGTGGACTCCCGGAGGCTCCGCTTCCGGTCCTCCGGCTTCCGCCGGAGGCGCCGCGGGCCCGAATCGCTCGGGTTGCCCCTGGTAGCGCTCCAGATAGGACTGCAGTTCGGGTGCGGTGGAAACATCGACCGAGGAAGCCAGAAACTCCAGGACCATGCGCCGGCTCAGACGGACGCGCTCACTGTCGGTTCGGACCACCATCCCTTTTTCCACCTGGCGGGAACATGCCGGGACCAGAGTCCGTGACCCTTCCAGCTCGACCACGCAGACGCGGCAGACGTTGACGGGATTCAGGTTTTCCAGGTAGCAAAGGGTGGGCGTATCGATCCCCAACCTCCTGCAGGCCTCCAGCAGCGTCGATCCCTCAAGAACCCGAACCGCCTTGCCGTCGATGGTCAGGGCGACGTCAGTCCTGGGGGCGGCGGGCGGCGGCGCCGGGATCGGACCCGGCGGCACCGGGACGGTCAGGCTAGGAGCCGAGGGGTTGGGGGAAGAACTTTCCGGTATTGCTGGTTTTTTCTTGTCCATGGGTCTGATTGCAATCGTCTTGAGTCTGCCGGACCGGCACTGAATCCCGCCGGCAACCGGGGTGTCCGCCAGCTAACCTGATGGATTGGACCCTTGGGAGGGACCCGAGAATTCCCCCCAGCGCGCCAGAGCGGACTGGATGGCGCTGGAGGCGGTGTGTCCAAGCCCGCAAATGGACGCGTCGCTCATGACCTGACCGATCTCGGCCAGTTGCACCGGCGCCTGCCCCACTCCCTGAGAATGCCCGCCGAACAGGCGAGACAAGGCTTCCTCCTGCCGCACCGTGCCGACCCGGCAAGGAACGCATTGGCCGCAGGACTCGTCGCGGAAGAACGCCGCAATCCTCAGCAGGATTTTCCTCAGATCCACGCTGTCGTCAAAAGGCATCACCACCGCCGAACCCAGGCCGGCGCCGATCGCCCGGGTGCCTTCGAAGGTCATGGGGGTATCCAGCTCCCTGGGAGAAAGGAAGGTCCCGGCCGCCCCCCCGATCAGGACACCCTGCAGCCGGCCGCTGCCCGACACTCCACCCGCCAGATCCAGCAGGCTTGCCAGGCTGGCGCCGAAGGGGACTTCATAGACTCCCGGCCGGCCCACGTGGCCCGAGAGGCAGAACAGCTTGGTGCCGGTCGACCGGGGGGTCCCGATGGCGGCAAAGGACCGGCCTCCCCACAGCACGATTCCCGGAACGTTGACCAGGGTCTCGACGTTGTTGACCAGGGTGGGACGACCGAACAGCCCGACCTCGGTCGGGAAGGGCGGCTTGTTCCGCGGCTCTCCCCGGTATCCTTCGATCGAGTTGAAAAGGGCCGTCTCCTCGCCGCAGATGTAGGCGCCTGCTCCCCGGCGGATCTCGATGTCGAAGGACAGGTCCAGATTCAGGATCCTTTTGCCCAGGAAACCGCGGGCTCTGGCCTGGCGGATGGCGTGGCTCAGGCGCTCGAAGGCCAGGGGGTATTCTCCCCGGATGTAGAGGAAGCCCTGCTGGCAGCCGGTGGCCAGCCCGGCAATGGTCATGGATTCGATGAGGAGGAACGGATCTTCCTCCATGAGCACCCGGTCCTTGAAGGTTCCCGGCTCCGACTCGTCCGCGTTGCAGACCAGATAACGGACCGGCTGGGAGGAGCGGGCGCGGTAGACCGCCTCCCATTTCCGCCCCGCGGGAAAGGCGGCCCCACCCCTTCCCACCAGCTTGGAATCGATAACCTCGCGAATGACCCGCTCGGGACCCAGTTCGACGGCCCGCCGCAAGGCCTCATAACCCCCTTGGGCCAGATGATCCTGCAGGCTCTCGGGCTGGAGGCGGCCGACGCGGCGCAACACGCGCAATTCGGGTTGGCCCTGTTGCGGGACGCTGAGGGATGCGGGGACGGGCGGGGGCTCCGGTTTGCGGTCCGGCCGCTCCACCGCGGCCAGGAGCGCATCCGCCGTGGTCGGAGCCAGCGAGCATTCCCAGGGCTTGCGGCCGGCCGCCGAGACCAGGGCCGCCGGGGCGCGCTCGCAGAGGCCGAGGCAGGGGCTCCTGAGCCAGGTGAGCTTCTCCGAGGGCTTAGCCGCTCCGGCAGGCCCCAGGCGGCGGCCCAGTTGCTCGCAGATCGCAGGCGCCCCCCGAACCAGGCAGGCAAGGTCGTCACAAACGTGAATAACGACCCGAGGCCGAGGAGTCATTGAAAAGAGTCCGTAAAAATCGGCAACGCCAAAGGCCTCGGCGGGAGGGAGGTTCAACCGCCGGCAGGCGTAGTTCAGGGCGCCGGGGCTGATCCAGCCGATGCGGCTGTTGATGGCGTGGAGCACCGGAAGCAGCAGGTGCCTCCGCGACCGGGCCGGCCGTTCATCCTGGAGATGGTAGTCTTCCGTCTTCCCGGCCTCGAGGGGGCCAAGGATGCCATCGACAGCGGCGCTCTCTTCCCGGTCTGGAGGATGACCGGCGATATGAAGGTCCAACGGCAGTCTCCTCGGCCGGCCCGGGCGGGCGGGCACGGTGTCTTCTAGCCTGGCTGGGAAAACGCCAGCTTGACAATGCGAACGGCAGAGGCCTTGAACTCCGCCGTGCCCGACTTTGGATCGACGGCGTCGATGGTAAGCTGGTTGGTCTGAACCTCCTCCGGAAAGTGCAGAGTCATGAAGACCAGACCGGGCTTGAGACCGGTATCGAAACGGACCGGGGCGACGACCGAACCCCGGCGTGAGATCACTTTGACCCGCTCCCCCTCCAGGACCCCGTAGCGCTCACCGTCTTCGGGACACAGATCCAACGATTCCCCCCGGCGGAGGGGGGAGGAGTAAGACGAGGTCTGGACACCGGTATTGTAGGAATCCAGACGCCTGCCGGTGGTCAGCCTCAGGGGAAACTGATCGCTCAACTCGTCCACCGGGGGTTCGAACTCCACCGGACTGAAGGGCGCCCGTGGTCCCAACAAGGGGTTTTGCCACAATCGGCTGTGCAGGTAGAGCTCGCCGGGATGCGACTCGTCATAGCAGGGCCAGCGGATGCCGTCGAGGGCTTCCAGTCGCTGGTAGCTCATTCCGCGATGCATCGGACTGAGGCTGCGGAGCTCGTCCCAGATCCGCTTCGGGTCCGGGCGGCCCCAGTCACTCCCCAGGCGGCGAGCCAATTCGTAAAGGATGTCCAGGTCGTCCCGCACTCCAGGGGGCGGAGACAGAGCTCGCCGGACTCGTTGCACCTTGCGCTCGCTGCTGGTCACGGTCCCCTCCGACTCGCACCAGCCGGCTGCCGCCGGCAGGACGACCTGGGCCATGGCCGCGGTGTCGGTCATCAGCAGGTCCTGCACCACCAGGCATTCCAATCCTTCCAAGAGGCGCTGGGCCCGCCTCTGGTCAGCCTCCGACACCGCCGGGTTCTCTCCGAGCACATAGAGCGCCGTCAGTTCGCCCTCCTCCATGGCGTCGAACATTTGGCTCAGGTGCAGGCCCCGCTTGGGTGGAATCTTCACTCCCCAGGTCTGCTCGAACTTGGCGCGGAGCCGGTCGTTTTCCACGTGCTGAAATCCGGGAAGGCGGTCGGGAATGGCGCCCATGTCTCCCCCTCCCTGGACGTTGTTCTGCCCCCGAAGAGGATTCAGCCCGCACCCGTATCTCCCCACCTGGCCCGTCAAAAGAGCCAGGTTGATCAAGGCCAGCACGTTATCGACGGCGTTATGGTGCTCAGTGATCCCCAGCGTCCAGCAGAGTTCGGCCCGTTGGGCCCGGGCGTACTCGTGAGCCAGCTTTCGAATGCTCTCGGCGGGGACCCCGGTCTCCCGCTCACCGCGTTCCAGGGTGTAGGGTTCCACCGAGCGGCGGTACTGCTCGAACCCGCTGGTGGCATGGTCGATGAAGGACCGATTTTCCAGGCCGGCAGCCAGAATCTCCCGGGCCATGGCGTTGGCCAGGGCGATGTCGCTGCCCACATCCAGACCCAGCCAGCCGTCAGCCCATTGGGCCGAAGTGGTTCTGCGGGGATCGATGACAAAAAGCCGGGCTCCGCGATTGACCCCCTTCAACACGTGATGAAAGAAGATCGGATGCGTTTCGCGAGCGTTGGATCCCCACAGGAGGATCAGATCGGTGTCCTCGATTTCCTGGTAGGAACTGGTCCCGCCACCCATCCCGAAAACCGTCGCCAGACCGACGACGCTGGGAGCGTGTCAAGTGCGGTTGCAACTGTCGATGTTGTTGCAGCCGATGACCGTTCGAACGAACTTCTGGGCGGCGAAGTTGAGCTCATTGGTCGTCTTGGAACAACTGAACATCCCGAAGGCCTGCGGCCCCTGGTTCCTGACAACCCTGAGAAAAGCCTCGGCGGTCCGATCCAGCGCCTCGTCCCAACCGGCCGGGCGAAGTCCGGCGCCGTCCCTCACCAGTGGCTCCGTCAGCCGGTCACCTCGTTTCCAATCCATGAAAATCTCCCTTTCGCCCTTCCAGCCCACTCGGCCAAAGTCTATCGTTACAAGCGGAACCGATGCAAGCGCAAGTCCTCGACGCCCACAACGGCCTCGACGCCCACAACGGATTGACAACGGCTGGACGAGGCCAGATAATGCGGCCTATAAACAGGCCCTCCGAAATACTCCCCAAGAGTGAACGGCGCCATGGATTTTGCCGCTTACGATCTTGACGACGGGATCTACGACGAGATGTTGCAGCCGAACGGCGAGCCCCGGGAGCACTCCCGACTGCTCTACGAAACCCTTTGCCAGCTCTCCAGCGACGAAATCGGCAGCATTCAGGAGCGGGTTACGCGCTCCTTTTCCAACGAGGGAATCTCCTTCACTGTCTACGGAGACGCCGAAGCCAACGAGCGGATCATTCCTGTCGACTGCCTGCCCCGGATCCTGCCGGCCGGCGAGTGGAAGCATCTCGAAACCGGCCTGACCCAGCGTCTCGCGGCCCTGAACCGCTTTCTGGACGATGTCTACAGCGAGGCCCGCATCATCGGCGACGGGGTGATTCCGGTGGAGGTTGTGCGCGGCTGCCCCCAGTACCGCAGCGAGATGTGTGGTGTCTCCGTACCCCACGGAACCTGGGTCGCCATCTGCGGCACCGACCTGGTGCGCACCAACCAGGGCTTCCAGGTGCTGGAAGACAACCTGAGGGTCCCCTCGGGAGTTTCCTACATGATCGCAAACCGCAAGGTCGTCAAGACCAGCCTGCGCCGGCTGTATCGAAGCTCCCGGGTACGGGGGGTCGAACACTACGGGCGCCTGCTGCTGGAGACGCTGCGTGAGTTGTCCCCGAGCGGTCGCCCCGACCCCTGCATCGCGCTGCTGACGCCGGGAGTCTACAACTCGGCCTTCTACGAACACATGTTCCTGGCCCGGGAGATCGGCGCGGAACTGGTGGAAGGCCGCGACCTGCTGGTCAACGGCGGTTTCGTCTACATGCGCACCACCACGGGATTGAGGCGCGTGGACGTGGTCTACCGGCGGGTGGATGACGATTTTCTCGATCCCCTCGTCTTCCGCGAAGACTCCCTGCTCGGTGTCCCCGGGCTGATCCACGCCTACAAGCTCGGCAACGTGGCCGTCGTCAACGCCCCCGGAACGGGCATTGCAGACGACAAGAGCGTCTATGCCTACGTCCCCGACATGATTCGCTACTACCTGGGCCAGGAGCCGATCCTGGCCAACGTCCGGACGCATTTGTGCCGGCGGCCCGAAGACCTCGAGTACACCCTCGACAACCTGGAGAACCTGGTGGTGAAGCGCGTGGGCGAGTCCGGAGGTTACGGCATGCTGGTCGGTCCCCACGCAACCCCCGAGGAGCGCGAGGCTTATGCCGAACAGGTGCGGGCCAACCCGGCCGATTTCATCTCGCAGCCGGTGCTGCCGCTGTCACGCGCAGCCTGCCTGATCGAGGGCCGCCCCGAGCCGAGACACGTAGACCTGCGCCCCTTCGTGCTTCACGGGACCAGAACCCGCATGGTGCCAGGGGCCTTCTGCCGGGTGGCCCTTCGCCGGGGCAGCCTGGTGGTGAACTCCAGCCAGGGCGGCGGCGGCAAGGACATTTGGGTGTTGGAGGATTGAACTCACTTTTACAACTCTTACAGCTTGGGAGGGATTCATGCCAAAAACACCGATGAAGGAGTTCTTGAACCACAGCCGCGCCGGCAACCTGGCGGGAATGACGCTCGCCCTGCTTGGCTGTCTGTTGCTTGGAACCACCGCCGCCCAGGCGGCGGTCGAGAGCGAAACCATGTTCGTCCTCAACACCTTTTCCTTTCTTGTCTGGGGCGCCCTGGTGATGTGGATGTGCGCGGGATTCACCATGCTGGAATCCGGTTCGGTGCGCACCAAGAACGCCTCCATGATCTGTCTGAAGAACATCGGTCTCTACTCGATTGCCGGACTGGCCTACTATTTCATCGGCTACAACCTCATGTATGTCGACGTTGGAAGCCTGATCGGTTCATTCAAGCTTTTTTATGGACCCTCGGAAGCTGAGATCGCCCTGGTGGCGGGATCGGAGGCCGCCGCCCCGGCCGCCGAACTGATCAAAAAGGGCTATTCCACCATGTCGGACTGGTTTTTTCAGATGGTCTTTGTGGCCACGGCGGCCTCCATCGTGTCGGGCACACTGGCCGAACGGGTCAAATTGTGGCCGTTTTTCCTCTTCACGCTGGTGCTGACCGCCATCGTCTATCCCATCGTGGGTGCCTGGACCTGGGGCGGCGGCTGGCTGCATGACATGGGCTTCAAGGACTTTGCCGGGTCGACCATCGTGCACGGCACCGGGGGTTGGGCGGCGCTTGCGGGAGCCATAGTGGTCGGACCGAGGTACGGCAAGTTCCACAAGGACGGCACCATCAAGCCCACCCCGCCTTCCAACATCCTGATGGTGACCCTGGGTGTTTTCATTCTGTGGTTCGGATGGTTCGGCTTCAACGGCGGCTCACAACTGGCGCTGGGAAGCGTGGCTGACGTGGTCGCCATGAGCCATGTGCTGGTCAACACCAACTTGGCGGCAGCGGCCGGGGTCATGACCGCCCTGGCTTTCTCGCGGCCCATCCTGGGGCGCATGGATCTGTTTGCCGGACTGAACGGGGCCATTGCGGGGCTGGTCTCAATCACCGCCGCACCCGACATTGTGGAGCATTACTGGGCCGTGATCATCGGCGCCATCGGAGGCATCCTGTGCACCGCCGGCCTGAAGTTGCTGGAAAAAGTCAAGCTGGATGACGTGGTGGGAGCGGTGCCGGCCCATCTTTTCGCCGGCATCTGGGGAACTCTGGCGGCCTGCATCGCCGGAGGCGGCAAGTTGGGGGTACAACTGCTCGGCATCCTGGCCGTGGGAGCCTTCGTGTTCCTTAGCTCCTTGGCGCTTTGGTACCTGCTGGATCTGACGATGACGGCCCGAGTAACCCGCCAGGTCGAGCAACTGGGGCAGGACGCCGGGGAGTTGGGGATTGAAGCCTATCCCGAATTCGTGCTCATGCCGGAAGAGGAAGATCGGGACTGAGGCCCGCGCACCGGGCGCGGATGGACTCGTTCCGGAGCGTGCCTGACTCCACCCAGGACACCCGAGGATCCCGGCCGCAACCGTCTCTGGCGGGAACGCTCGACCAGGGGCGGTCCCCGGTCAGGTTGGAGCCAAGGCGGAGACAGGAACCGTTTGCGATTGGAGGTGGATCATGCTTTCGCGCAGCGCCCTGGGCCTCTACTGGATGGGCCGCTACCTCGAGCGTGCCGAGCACCTCTGCCGCCTGCTGCGATTACAGGTTGAGGCATTGGTGGACAGGCCGGTCCGGGAGATCCATCTCGGCTGGAGCAGAATTTACGGCGCCTTGAACCGGCAGCCTCCCTTCGGCGGCATCCAGTTCGACAAGAGCGACAGCTACACCCTGGCCGATTCCTATACGCTCGCCGGGGATCTTACTTTCGAGCGCTCCAATCCCGGATCGGTCTGGAACTGCTTCGCGCTGGGCCGCGAGAATGCTCGCCAGATGCGCCACCGCATCAGCGCCGACATGTGGATCTGTCTGAACCTCGCCTACCTGAGGATCCAGAAGTTGAATATCGAGGACATCTGGAAAACCTCTCCGGAGAGTTTCTACGCCGAGACAGTGGAAGAAATCCACACCTTCTCGGGGGTGGCCGCGACGACCATGTACCGCGACGAAGGCTGGCACTTCATGCAACTGGGCCATTTCATCGAGCGCGCCCAACTTTCGGTTGCGCTTTTCCTGGCTCAGATCGCCACCGCCAAGCTCTGCAAAGAACCCCTGGACGCGGACTGGACGGGCCTCTTGCGTCTCTACCACGCATTCGACGTCTACAACCGCAAGTATAGCGTCGAGATCCAGCCCCAACAGGTGTTGGACGTGCTGGCCACCGACCTCTCGCTGCCCAACTCGCTCTGCCGCTCGCTCGACTCCGCTGCCTCGGAGCTGGCTGCCATCGCTCAGGGACCCAGTGCTTCCAGCAGCGCCGCCGCCAGTCGGCTGGCAGGTCGCATGCGGGCCCTGATCCGGTATGAATGGCCGGACCGCAAAGACCGTGAGGCGATGCTTCGGCAGATCGGTGAGCATTGCCGGAACCTCCACGATCTGGTGATTGCCGCTTACATCGACTACAACATCGAGAAGGCTCCCGTCCACTGATTCCATGGCCGAATCCGTCTACTATGACATCCAGCACCTCTCCCGCTACCGCTACGCCCGCGGTCCGAAGCAGTGCGTGATGATGCTCTGCCTGAAACCGCAAAACGACCGGGGGCAGCGAGTCCTGAATTTTGAAATCCAAACCGACCCGCCCGCTCCTCTGACCTCCGAGCAGGATTGTTTCGGCAATACCCGACACGTGTTCAATCTCCACTGCGAGCACCAGGTCCTGGAGATCAGCGCCCGTTCCACGGTCTCACCGGCCTCCTTCAGCCCCCTGCCGGACTCCCTCGGCGCAGGCGCCTGGAAGGAGATCCAATCCTGGCAGGACTCTTTCTCCCTCTGGGACTTCACTCACCCGAGCGCCTTGGCTCGGCCGTCACCCCTCCTGACCCAATTCGTCGACCGTCACGGCATCCAGCCCGGGGAGGACCCTCTGGAGGGATTGCTGCGGCTCTCGGATACCCTCCACCGCTGCTTCCGTTACCTTCCCGGAAGCACTTCGGTGACGTCCTCCATCGAGCATATCCTCGAATCCGGTCGCGGCGTCTGTCAGGACTACGCACACACCATGATCGCCATCGCACGCTCCTGGAGCATCCCGGCGCGCTATGTCTCGGGTTATCTGCACCTCGCCGGCCTGGAAGGTGAGCAGGCGCCGGGAAACGCCACCCACGCCTGGGTCGAATGCCTGCTGCCGGAACTCGGCTGGGTGGGGTTCGACCCTACCAACCGCTGCCCGGCGGACGAACGCCACCTGCGCATTGCGGTGGGACGCGACTACAGGGACGTGTCCCCCACCCGCGGTGTCCTGCGAGACGGCGAGAGTACTGGAATCGAGGTGATTGTTAAGGTGAGTGCCCGTTCCAATGCGCAAGGAGCACGGAAAAAGGACGTTCCGGATAGGCCCGCAGGCAGCCAGGCCGCTGTTGTCTCTTGAACCTGATCGGCCTGCCCGACGGCCGGACCGGAATTCCATTGGCATGCGACCGGCTTGCGCCTCCGCCTACAGCCGCGCAGGGAACATCCCTTAAAATTCCAGCAACGTTTATCTCCGTCCAGTACAGTCCATAACTGTATTTATTGTCAATATGTTATCTGAGGTTTCCAGTGGCTCGATCCGCCCTCCTCCATGAGATTCTCTCTCTTTCGCTGGTACAAAAATCCCCGGCTTGGTCAAGCAGGCGATTCGTGGGTAGTTCCTACCTCCCGGGTCGCCGAACCATCGTGCTGCCTGACACTTTTATGATATCATTATGGTATTACACTTGCCGAAGGAGGCCAATATGCCAGACATAGCGCTTCGTGGAATCCCCGATCCCCTGCACCGGGAACTCAAGTCATCCGCGAGTCGGAACCACCGCAGCCTAAATGGGGAGATCCTCGCGAGGTTAACGGAGTCGGTTAGCCCCGCACCGGTAGACCCGCAGGCCCTCCTGGATCGCATCCGGCAGCGAAACGAGAAACTTGGATCGGTCGATCTCAGTGACGACACGCTACGTGAGATGCGGAACACGGGACGACCATGATCGTAGTTGACACGAATGTGATGGTTCGTCTGGTAGTGGGCGGAGCAGACGGCACCGACGCGGCCAGGTTGTTCGAGCGGGAGACCGAGTGGGCGGCCCCCAGTATCCTCATGAGTGAGTTGCATAACGTCCTGATCGGCTTCGTGCGCCGGGGCACGGTAACCTCGGAGCAGGCCAAAGCGATGAGCGATGATGCTGCTGTCGTTCTAGGAGACCGCATCGCCAGCGTGTCTGGACACCAGGTGATTGATGTCGCGCTGGAGTGCGGCCTAACTGCCTACGATGCCGAGTTCGTCGCGCTCGCTCGGGCCCTGGGCGTTCCTTTGGCTACTCTGGACAACGCGGTCCTGCACGGCGCCGCAGACGTGGCGGTGTCGTTGCGGACGCTGGTGCGCTAGCCGGGATCCCGCCCTTTGCGATAGTAACTGCTGCGAGATCGACGGGGGGATGAGTTGATGATGGAAGTTGAGCGGTTCGTGAAGTTCTGCAAGAGTCTGTACCCATCAAGTGGGATGGAAGCATGGAGTTCTTACTGCTTACCTAAGATCCGCAGGGCACCGGCAGGCCGGATGTCGTCCCCATCGACGACGAGGCCTCCGCGTTCGCGGAGCTAGCGCGAGAGGAAGTCGTCTTGTTCCACGCGGACTCGATTGAGACTCTGAAGCAGACTCGCTCCCGTTACTTCTACAGCACGAGCGAGATCGTCGCGCAGATGTGCGCGACGATCTCCGTGTGAGAGCAACCGAGGGGACGTTGTTGAATTAGTGGAATAACTTGGTTTGCGTTTTCGTAAGCACTTGGCGACGGCGGAGCTGGAGGCTCCCACTTGGCGGGCACCCTCCGCCAGGGACAATCCGAATTCTTCCAATTACCGGCGTGCCAGCACGGATCAGATCTTCGATGCAGACCTTCGCCGACTGCCCGCCTGGAGCTCCTGAACACTAACACCGGTCTGCCGGCAGGCCCGCTCTATCTGCTCGGTGTTATTCCACTAATCGGAACTTCATTAAACAAAAGCCGAGCTAACACCAGGTAAGTACCTGTATTCACGGGACATATACGTATGTCGAGGTGATAACAGCCTGTATTAATGTTGCCATGTATTAAAAGATATGGAATAATTCATTGAACTTATATACAATATGTTGTGTGGCATATTCTGTTGCCATGTACCCGGTGCCGCCATGTCCATCCGCGTCCACCTCATCCCCAACCGCTCCAGCCCTCCTGCCGTCCTCCTCAGAAAAACCTGGCGCGAGGGGAAACGAATCCGGCGACAGACCCTCGCCAACCTTTCCAAAGTCCCCAAACCCGTCGTCGACGCCATCCGCGCTTTCCTCCAAGGCGGCGTCGTCTTTGAATCCCTCGACGATGCCGCCGCCATCCGAAGGTCGCTGCCACACGGGCATGTGGCGGCCCTGCTCGGCCTGGCGACCCAACTCGGTCTTCCCCGCATCCTCAACCGAAAGCCCTGTCGCCAACGCGACCTCGCACTGGCCGCCGTCATCGCACGCCTCATCCACCCGGCCTCGAAGCTCGCCACCGCCAGGGCCTTGTCCCCCGAGACCGCCGACAGCAGCCTCGGGGTCCTGCTCGGCCTCGGGGGCGTCTCTGGAAACGAGTTGCTCGACATGCTCGACTGGCTCAGCAACCGCCAACCCTGGATCGAACAAAGTCTTTCCCGCAGGCATCTTCACAACACCACCCTGATCCTCTACGACGTGACCTCGACCTACCTCGAGGGGCAGCAATGCCCGTTGGCCGCCTTCGGTCACAACCGCGACGGAAAGAAGGGGAAAAAGCAGATGGTCTTCGGCCTGCTCTGCGCCGCTGACGGCTGTCCGGTCGCGGTCGAAGTCTTCCCCGGCAACACCGCCGACCCGACCACGCTGGCCGCCCAGGTCCGCAAGATCCGGGACCGCTTCGGGGTCCGCCGGGTGGCCCTGGTGGGCGACCGCGGCATGATCACCTCGGCACGCATCCGCACCGATCTGTTACCGGTCGGCCTGGACTGGATCTCGGCCCTGCGCACGGTCGACCTCCGCAAACTGCTGAAGGCCCCCAGGGGTCATCCTGCCGGGGCGCCCCTGCGTCCCGAAGCACTGGTCCCCGACACGGTGGCCGAAATCCTCAGCCCCGAGTTCCCCGGCGAACGCCTCCTGGTCTGCTTCAACCCGCGGCTGCGCCAGCAACGCGCCCGCAAGCGCGAGGATCTGCTGCGGGCCACCGAAGCCACCCTCGCAAAGATCGCCGCGGCCGCCCGCAAGCACAGGCCCGGGCCAGAGAACCGAGACCGGACCCTGCAGTCCCTCGGCAGACAGGCCCACCGGCATAAGGTGGAGAAACACTTCCACCTCACCGTCACCGATGACCATCTGCAGTGGTCCCGCAACCGGGAGAAGATCAAGGCCGAGGCACGCCTGGACGGCATCTACGTCATCCGGACCAATCTCGACACCGCAGCCATCGACACCCACGCGGCAGTGGCGGCCTACAAGAGCCTCTCGCAGGTCGAACGGGCCTTTCGTTCGATGAAGATGACCCGGCTCCACGTGCGCCCGGTCTTCGTCTACACCGAACAGCACGTGCTCGGGCATGTGTTCCTCTGCCTGCTGGCCTGGTACCTGGAATGGCACCTGCGCCGGCGTCTGGCACCCTTGCTGTTCGAGGATGAGGCCCCTCCGGTGCGGGACTCACCGGTGCAAAAGGCCGAACCGTCGCAGCAAGCCAAGGCGAAGGCCGCCACCAAGAGAACCCCCGACGGCGATCCGGTGCACAGTGTCACGACCCTGCTCAATGATCTGGCCACCGTGACCCTCAATGAGGTCACGCTCCCCGGACATCCCGACAGTGCCTTCCCCCTGGTGACGAAATCGACGCCACTGCAGGCCAAGGTGTTCGCTTTACTGAAAATCGATCCCGAGGCAGCTGTTGCCATAAACAGGGCAGGTTGATGTTGAATAAACTCCCTCTTTACAACTAAATACGCCTATTTTGCTCGTGAAGTTCCGACTAATTCAACAACGTCCCCTTCCCCCTCCCGGTTTCCTTGTGTTGCATCTTCTCGGGAGCCCGGAAAACTCACTCTCGAAGTGGTCCAATTTTTGGGAGACAGGTCAGGCCTTCCAACTTGCACTGTATTTTGAGGAACAGGCAACGCGAGGCTAAAGCGAATTCTTACTGCCTAGCCCGGATTATGCATGAAAGCATCTGAGCAAAGCTCTCTGAACTGTGCTATACTGTTCATCATAAAACACTTAGTAGGTGAGAGCACAGACATGGAGGGCAAGCAAGGTGTGTTGTTTTCGAATCTGTTTCGGCGGCCTGTGACCGCCGTGTTCGACTCGCCGCAGAGCAGTTCCGACGGCGGCTCACTGCTGCTGAAGGCCTGCGACGCGGCCTTGGGGCTGACAGAGAGCTTGGCCTCCTGGCTGCGCGATGAACGACAGCCGGGCAAGGTCGTCCACGGCCTGAGAACGTTGCTGCGGCAGCGTGTCTTCTCGATCGCCTGCGGCTACGCCGATGGCAACGACGCCTCCCGGCTCCGGAGGGATCCGGTCTTGAAGCTGTTGGCGGGTCGGGATCCGGAGCGGGGACGAGACCTGGCTTCGCAGCCGACCTTGTCGCGCTTCGAGAACTCGATCCGCAGGCGAGACCTGCTGGAAGCGGCGAAGGCGTTTGCAGCAGCGGTGATCGAGCGGCAGCGGCGCCGCCGCCGAGGGGTAAGGCAGATCGTGATCGACTTCGATCCGACCTGCGATCCGACACACGGGGGACAGCAGTTGAGCCTGTTCAACCATTTCTATGACACGGCCTGCTACCTGCCGCTGGTGGTCTTTCTGACCTTCGACAACGAGCGGGAGCAATACCTGGTGTGCGCGGCGCTGAGGGCGGGCAATGCGCCGGCGAAGCAGGGAGTGGCGGGGATCCTGAAGCGGTTGCTGCCGATGCTGCGGGAGGCCTTTCCGCAGGCTCGGCTGCGGGTGAGATTGGACGCGGGGTTTGCAGGGCCGGAGTTGCTGGAGGCGTTCGAGCGGGAAGGGCTGGAGTACGTGATGTGCCTGGCAGGGAACCCGACGCTGAAGCGGGCGGCGGCGGGACTGATGGAGCCGGTGTGGAAGGAATACCGGCAGACGGGGAAACGCCCGCAGGAGCGCTACGGCGACTGTTTGTATGGAGCGAGGAGTTGGAAGCGGAGGCGGCGGGTGGTGATCAAGGCCGGTCTGGCCTTGCAAGCGGGGCGCCAGCCGAAGGCGAACCCGCGGTTCGTGGTGACCAACGTCAAGGGCGGAGCGCGGCGGATCTACCGACGGATCTACTGTCAGCGAGGCGAGGTGGAGAACCGTATCAAGGAACTCAAGGCGGGGGTGGAGATGGACCGGGCGAGTTGCACGAGTTTTTATGCGAACCAGTTCCGCGTGCTGCTGTCGGCGGCGGCCTATGCCTTGCTGCAGGAGTTGCGGTGGCGGGCTCGGGAGACCCGCTTCGCCAGGACGCAGGCGGAAGGGCTGCGACTGTGCCTGTTGAAGTTGGGGGTGTGGGTGAGGAGTTCGACGCGGCGGGTCGTGCTGAGCCTGCCGCGGGAGGCCCCTTACAGGTCGGAGTGGCTGCAGATTGCGAGGAGTCTGGGGGCGGCGCCGACTTAGCGGGGCCGGTAGCGGAGGGACTAGAGACAGAAGGGGAAGACAGAGAGGGTGGGGGTGTGCCTGCAGGGGGAAGGCCATCGGGCCGCCGGGGCCTGGCAACCCCGCTTCCGCACCGATCACGGCACCGATTGTTGGCCATTCCCGTCATCCTCTGTGGCGAGACCCGTCGAGACAGAGAATCAGGTCCAATAACCGTCCGAAAACGGTGGGGCGTCGAGATCACGCCTCAATCAGTGATCGGTTCGCCCTTCATGAATAGTTCGGGCTAGGGCACCGGTGGCCGATAAGGACCAGATGCCAACACAAAATTCTCAGGAAACTCGACGCTGCCGTGCGCGCTGCAGTCGCTTCGGGAGTTCAAATGCGTAGAGTAGCACCGCCCTCGCAAATTCGAGCATATCCTTGGCCTCTGTTTCTGTGACGCCTTCCGGATCGGCGTGCGCCCCTTTATTCCCCGATAGTCGAAGTTCCTGGGTCCACTCGAACATCGCTCTATCGATAACTCCGCGTTGCAGCAGGCGATCAAGCCGTCGTGACAACTTGCCCTGAGATTCTCCATATTGCCCGCACACGGCCTCAAGAGTCTTGCGACACATAGCTGCACATGAGTCATAAAGCTTGACCTTGTGAGCTTGGTGTGCCTCACGATATGGTCGAGCTACTGAATTGGGAACTGCCTCTGGTATCGTTTCGTCAGGTGGATAGACTCGGTATGCGTCACCCTGAGGTATCGAGTTCCCCTCTATGACATAATGACCTTGCCTTATTAGAAGTGGCACGTCGCACCGGATGCAAGCCGCAAGGGTGAAAACATCCTCTGTGTATTGCCTGTCCGTTGGGTCTGAGAAGTCCTCGCGTATTACTTTAGTTTCATAGCAGTGATAAGCAAGGACTTTAGCCTCGACATGCACATTGCAAGTCGGGCAGAACGAGTCGATCTTCCCCAGATCATCATTCATCTTCTATTTCCCTTCGTTAGAGCCTTTTGCAAAATTCGCAGTGGAGCATGACATTTTGCTGGCTAACGTGATGTTCCGCTTGTGATTACCCGACAGCAAGGACACTTTCAAGCGGAAATGCCCGGATCTGAGGGCCGGATCGCAGGCGGTCGCCGTGCGCGGGCACAGCTTGCCCTCTCCCTGCCCTACGGCGGGCAAACCTGCTGTTCTGTTCGGGGTGGCGGCCAAGTCTTCAGAGCGTCAGGCGCATCAACTGTTCCACCGTCAGCGCGAGGATGCCGAACATCAGGTGGCACCACACCTTGCCCGGGCCGCGAACCCTCAGGTACCGCCCGCCAAACTCGTCCTTGAGCCGTCCGTTCACCCGCTCCACAGTCGAGCGCTCCCGGTAGCGCCTCACCTCGGGAGGCACTTGGCCGATGCGGCGCTGAGCCAGCGCCTCCCGCTTCCGCTCGGCTTTCAACTGCGGCCGCCTGCGGGGATTGAGGTCGATGATCGGCACATGGCCCAGCTGCTCACTGAAGGCCCGGATCTCAGGCGCGTCATAGGCGCTGTCCATCAGGTCGTAGAGGCTGTCGACCCGACTCGCGGTCAGCCTCGCCAGCGGGATCGCCGCCTGACTGTCATGCACCGAGGCTGACGTCAGCAGGCAACTGACCGGAATGCCGCCGTCGATGGCGTCGATGTGCAGCTTGTAGCCGGTCCAACTCTCCTGATGCCCTTTGGCGTTGCGCTTGACGCCGATGTCGCAGACCTTCGGCAGGTCCTCCAGCATCTCCTCCAGCGTCATCGACGCCTGCCGCTGCAGGCGGCGCGGCTCCTTCGCCCGTAGCTCGTCCTTGCGCGGCCGACCCCGTCGGCGCTTCGGCCTGGCCGTCGCTGCGGGCTTGGGCGCCGGCGATTCTCGTCCCGGGATGGCGGTCGAGTCCCTCGAGACGTGGCCCGCCAAGTGGCCCTTCAGCGTTCTGTCGAGCAGCGCCTCATGCAGGCGCCCCGGCAGGTCGCTGGCGGCGAATTCCGCAAACGCGCGAGAGAAGGTTGCCTCGCTCGGCACCCCACCCGCCGCCTCCCAGCCGCACAGGCGGCGCAGGGTAGGTTCCGTCCTCAGCCGCTCCACCAGCCCCCGGGTGGTGGGCACGTCCAGCACCGCCTTCGCCAGAAAGGCCCGCGCCAGCGCGGCACGATCCTTCAGCGGCCGGCCCCGCCAGCCCCTGTTGTAGGGCAGCCACTCCTCCACTCGCACCAGTTCCAGCACCCGGACGAGCCGCTCGTAGCGCTCGCCCAGGGGACCCAGGGTCTCCTCCAGCCACGGAAACAGCTCCCGTTGAAACCTGAACCAGTGTCGTGATAGGGTTTGTTTAAGGGACAAGTTCCACCTCCGTTCATCATGTCGATTGCTCATCTCCATGATACAACAGAGATCGGACTTGTCCCGCGACTGACCTGTCCCCTTACCTTTCCTGGTAAAAAATCCCGCTACCTGACGAATTTTGCAAAAGGCTCGATACTTTAACGCCCTTGGTGGAAATCTTTTTCCCCTGAGTCTTTTGCAAAATTCGGAGTCGGGCATGAGATGGGGGCAGAATGCTCCTGCAAAATAACGCCCTCGACAGGGATCTGCACCTGGCTAGCCATGGGTTTCCCAGGGACAACAACTCTTCCCGACAATAAATCCCGCTTCCTAGCGAATTTTGCAAAAGGCTCGTTATATAGCTTTTTGCTCTTGGCTGTTTTTGCGTCAGCCATCATTGCAGCATGGTTAGATCGAATTCGGGCCGTATATCCCCGGCGCTGGCTTCGTAATTTCGTGCAGGTCAATGCAGGGGCGATTTGTCAGTTTCTACAGCACTCGTTGATATCAAAACCATGAACCAGAATATCGCGTGTAAGGATATTCGCCAGCTCTTAGTTTATTTGGCGATTCAATCAGCTTCTGGCACGAGGCGTTGGTCGGAAGCGGGGTTTTTCAATCCCCGTCGCGCTCTTGTCTACCCGTTCTCCATAGACAGTGTGATTCCGCTCTTGTCGGGAGGTCGCTTAACTTCTGAAGTGTTCGACCAGACGGTTGAGTATTTCGGACCAAGAGATCTACAATTTGACTCTGCCTTTTGAACGGAATCGGTTGCAAGATAGGATCGACTAACCTCTACTGGCAGAGTAGCGAATCGACGCGGTTGTTACTCCGGTTGTACTAGTTACGGTACTATGAATGAATCGTTTACAAATCGACCTGGCGCCGGGGATTTGACGATAAACTTTTTTCACAGGTATGCGAAGAATGTTAGAACGGCCCAGCTTGCCTGTCCGTTTTTCACTGATTCCGAACCAATAGAAATTCTGGTATCAGCTGGTTGCGGGAAGATTCTCTTGTTGGTGTGCCTATGTGAAGTCACTTCAACGAAAGCTCTGGAGAAAGCCAGAGCCTTCGGAAACGTGGATATCCGGTTTTTCACAAATGATTTTCATGCAAAGTTCTACATTCTGGACAATGTTGCCTTGGTCGGGTCTGCCAACCTTACAGATCCTGGCCTCAGGTTGAACAGAGAACTATCTGTATCCGTCCGGTCCGAAGATCCGGTATTTGACGACATTCCCGCGCTGTTTGGTGAATTGTGGAGTTCGGCAAGCGTTCTAACAAACCATAAGCTGAATTGTTTCCGGGAATGGTGCCGAAACAACAGGCCTCGGTCATTACCTTCCATCCCAGGGGTCGACTCATGTTCTCCTCCGACGATCAGAGTGAGCTCCCAGGCCGTAAATCGTACAAGAACCTATCTTGAGACGTTTCGCGCCTTTTATGTGGAAAGGCTGATCCCTGCCTACCGGTCGGTAGAAACAACCTACTCGGAAGCACCAAACCGACACCCAGCCTTTACAAATTATTCCTCCAAGTACGAGATTGACCGCTTTCTCTATTGGGTGAAGGGCTACACGACGGATGAGCTTCTCCATCAGGAACCACTCCGTTCTGGAGACGATTTGAAGAACAATATCCACAAATACGTCACGGAATGGATGAAGATGAAGGATAACCTGACCATTTATACGGATCGAGTCGACCGCATTGACCGACTGCAACGTCTGTTCGGTGACGAGCGGTCCCTGGAATCTGTTGGGATGGACGAGATTGTGGACATGATTCAGGCGTGTGCGGCGTTCGTCGAGATGCTCCGCTTTACCGAGGGAGGACTTGAGAGTTTCATTGAGGGGTTCAAACAAAAAAACCGGATCGAACGTATCCGGAAATCGTTTCATCATCTAGCGTTTGGGCCCGGAGATTACGTTCAACGGGTATACGATTGTATCTATGAATCCGAATACAGGTTATCTGACTGGGGAAAGAGCTGTACACTGGAGTTGTTTGGCTGGGTCAACAAGGACGGTGTCCCGCCATTTAACGGTCGAACCATGAAAGCTCTACGATTCTTGGGAATGGACGTTTTCGGAAGCTCTGTCCAGTATCGATGAAAGAAGAAGTTGCCTGTCCTTGGGCGGTGGCGCCGTTCCTGCATTGAATGAGACGACGCGCCTGCAGGCCCATGTCCGCATGGGAGCCGTAGTTGATGTTGGTGATTTCCGTACAGCCCTGTCCCCTTGTTGGTGTACAAACCGGTGAGTCCATCTCCAGGACGAGCCTCGACGTCAGTGCAATCCTACCGCAGTGTGTTTCATGACACGATCAAAGAAGGCCGCTGACACGAGGCCCTTGGCGATCCGGTTCTCGAACGCCTCCCGCACCCTCGGCCTTCGAAAACATCAAGTAAGAGCAAAAAGCGCTTGGAGAGGCCGGAAAACCCGCGCGCAACGCCACGTCTCCACTTTGGTAGGCAAGACCTGGCAACCTGAAAGAGTCCTTAGACGACAGTATCGCAGTCTGAGGTTTTATCCGGTTTATCTGTCCAAGAAATCGGGGGCGGCACACCGATAGTGTCGGGGGGCCGAGCCCCGGTGGTCAAGATTTGGGAGTCGACAGCTTCACCAACGGAAAGGAGAAAGTGAGATGGCTCAAGAGAACAAGTATTTGGCCGACATTGTCGCTACGGCAATACGTGAAGGATTCAGCGAATTAGCGATGGCAACGCGGGAAGGATTCTGCGACCTAGGCAACAGGATTGCTCAAGGAGAGCGTCCAGATGGAACTGAGAATGTTGTCATACCTCTCATGTCCATCTCTGACAAGCTGGACGCCATCGCTCACAATCTGGAAGCGATCAATGGCGATGCCGAAAGCTGATGTTCTTATTGAGTAGGGCCGGGTCAAGTCTGCCGGGTCGGGTCCTGTCCCGCTGCGTCGGCGGCGGGTCGGGCTCATGTCGTGTCAAGTCCCGGCTGTTTCCCTGGTCGGCCTTCGGGTCGGCCGGGGGAGATGATCGGATGTATGGGAGCGTCAAAATCAAAGGGGATATTATGACTGAGCGGGAGATGTTGAAGCACCTCGTTCAGGCACTTGACCAACAGTCGGAATGGTAATCGAAGCGCTTCGGCGAATTGTTAGCGCGGCTGGACGCCATCGAGGATAGGCTGGATGATTCAGAACCGTCGGGAACGGACAAGCCGTCAGAGTGAGCCGGAGCAACCGAGGGGACGTTGTTGAATTAGTGGAATTACTTGGTTTGCGTTTTCGTAAGCACTTGGCGACGGCGGAGCTGGAGGCTCCCACTTGGCGGGCACCCTCCGCCAGGGACAATCCGAATTCTTCCAATTACCGGCGTGCCAGCACGGATCAGATCCTCGATGCAGACCTTCGCCGACTGCCCGCCTGGAGCTCCTGGACACTAACACCGGTCTGCCGGCAGGCCCGCTCTATCTGCTCGGTGTTATTCCACTAATTCAACAACGTCCCCTTCCCCCTCCACGTCCCCTTCCCCCTCCTGCTCAATTTCGCTCCCCATCGTCGAGACTACAGGAATCCGGAGGTCTCTCACAAAAGAAGGCGGGAGGCACACTGACTGGCTCATTGTGACGTGATTCCCTTTTCAACCTGCTGGAGGGTTTTCACAACGCTCCAATCCTGAAGCCTGTGGGTCCGTAACAGAGGGGTAATAACAGGAGGGAAACTAGTCCCCCAATAGGGGTTGTGGATGAAGTCCCCGACCATATCGTTCCCACTTTGGCTCTCACCACTCATAGGAGTCCCTAGCACGACCACTCCCAAGGCCACCTTCGGATACTTCTCGGAAGGCCCGCCCTTCCAAACTCCCCGTGCAAAGGCCAAGTCCAGATCGTCTTTATCCAAGTTGCGGCCAGCCGTCTGACCGTCTACAAAAAGGACTAGAGGAACACACGGCAACTCGGGGTGGTGTCCCTCTGCTATTTGGAGCTTCTTCTTGTACTCCTTAATCGCCTTCTCGACAGTGGACTCTATCCTGTGATGGCTTCCCCCAGGTCCTCCCCCTCCAATGAAAGTGAAACCCCTAGTCACAGGACGGTAGTGGTCCCTTCGCAAGAGCCTCCAGGTGCAATGCCATTCTCGGGGGCTGCCTTGTTTCGGCGTCGGCGTAGGAACAGAGAATCTTCCGTATGGGTATGATGGGATGTCATCGTAGGCAGGACACTGGGACTTGAAAAGCTTTACGATTTCCGGTTCAAGTTCAGGGTGGTTCTTGAGGTCTGTCTTCACAGATTCATAGATATCGAGCCAAGGGTACCACTTTCTCAAATCTCTCTCGGTCGGGAGCTCTTTCTCTCTACCGACCCAAGGCTTAAGAGGCTCTAACCATTGCCTTATCTGTTCTACTGCGATTCCACGTCCAAGGAACCCATCCCAACTTCCAGTCATGATGCAGTTCTCATACAGTGTCCCAAACCACTTCTTCACGTATTGAGTTACGTCCCTCTCAAACTGACTTACCAGTGCACAGTGGTCTGGGTCAAACAGTGTCCCCTTCATCAGATGGGGAGACTTTGCTTCCACGAAGAACCTACCCTCTCCTGTAGTTACAAGGAGATCCGCCCTTTTGTTAGTTCCAATCTTCGGGTGCTTCTCGATCTGGGTGTAACCTATCGCCTTCAAGAACCGGCGGACGAGACCCTCGAAGTCATCCGCCCGCTGTTGCTCATTCCTGCTCTTGCGCATGGGCATTTCCCTTCCTCCGTTATTCGACTGCCTATCAAGGTCATACAAATTCTACCAGTCAACTAATCCACCAATACCCGAAAACTAGGCAGTGAGCGGCGCGGTTTAGAAAACGATAAAGTAGTTCGTCGGGGAATTTCGGAGATCTCGAGGACCGCCGCGAGGGCGTCCTCGAGGTCTCTTTTAGTTTCTCAGTGTCTGGAGCCCCTGAAATCCCAGGTGCTGCGGAGCCGTGCCATAGGGGGGAGGGAGGCGGAAGTGACTGGACACGGTTGAACGCCACGGCGGACTCGACGCCGTCGTGGGTAAGATCAACGACGCGGACGAGGAAACGGCCGCCCTTGGCAGGAGCGGGATGGGTCGATAATTTCCGCCTCCGGGGGTCAAGGCCGTGCCGTCGTATGGGAGCAACCGAGGGGACGTTGTTGAATTAGTGGAATAACTTGGTTTGCGTTTTCGTAAGCACTTGGCGACGGCGGAGCTGGAGGCTCCCACTTGGCGGGCACCCTCCGCCAGGGACAATCCGAATTCTTCCAATTACCGGCGTGCCAGCACGGATCAGATCTTCGATGCAGACCTTCGCCGACTGCCCGCCTGGAGCTCCTGGACACTAACACCGGTCTGCCGGCAGGCCCGCTCTATCTGCTCGGTGTTATTCCACTAATTCAACAACGTCCCCTTCCCCCCTAATTCAACAACGTCCCCTTCCCCCTCTGTGCATGCTCGCCTATTACGTCGAATGGCACCTGCGGCGGCGACTGGCTCCGCTGTTGTTTGAGGACGACGACCGCCAGCAGGCGCGGGCAAAACCAACCTCGCCGGTCCAACCGGCCCGGATCTCGGACCGCGCCAAAGCCAAGGCCGACACCAAGACCACCGCCGAAGGGTTCCCCGTCCACAGCCTGAAGACCCTGCTGGCCGACCTCGCCACCCTGACCCTCAACCAGGTGACCTTGCCCACCAACCCCGACCAGGGGTTCCCCATGATCGCCCAGCCGACCCCGCTCCAACGCAAGGCCTTTGAACTGCTGGAGGTTGATCCCACCACAATTGTTCCCAGTACGATGCCAGTTTAAATCCGTCTAAATTACGGGTATCATTGAGGTATTGTTGATTTTGAGAAGCGAAGTTCCGTTTAACCAGGCGGAATGCCGGGGGGGATCGCGGCGATATTCTCCCGCCTCTGTGCGGCCGCAACCGTCGGCGGATAAAGCGCCGCGAGACGCGCATCTTGACGATGGTGTTCAACCACAAACGCCGACTGACTGCCAGCCTCGGGATGGCTGCCCTGCCCTCGGCTATTCCCCAACCTTTGCAGAACCTTTGCAGAACCGTACCCGCCTGCTCTTCGGTTGTGTCCTCCTGAAACTCGTTCGGCAGGACTTTCCAATGGCGTCCCTGAGACGAAGGGAAAAGGGCATGAGACAAGCAATCATTCTGGCGGTTTTTGTGGAATTGTTGGTGGCGGGGGCATTCGGGCGGGACTTGCCTGATGATGTGGTGAGGGAGCCTCACAGGGTTGTCGGTAAGGACGCTGCCTTACCTGACCGTTACGCGCAAACCAGCCCGGTCAACGAGATTTGGGTGACCGCGGACAATCAGATCCTGGTGGAACTGGCGCTTGACGAAGCCAACCGCCCCCATCTTTTCGACCTGAACGGGCGCACCCTGGTCTTCACGCCGGACGGCACGGGGCAGTATTCGCTCGAAGTCAGGGCTCTTGATTGGGAGGAGGAGACCGGCGAGGCAGTTTTTTACGATTACGAGTTTGATTCCGAGGCCGTGATCATGCTGGAGAGCTTCGACTTTCCCTTCGCCGGCCAACGCTGGGACTCCTTCCACCTGGGACCACCAGGGGTACTGACCTTCGGCGAACCGTTCACTTATTCGCCCTCCTATACCGGCATCACCATGCAGGAAATCGCCGACAACTTTATTTCCAGCCCGACCATTTGTGCGTTGTACAAGCCGTCGCAAAGCGGAACGCAACATGTCGCGCATCGGACGGACCGGATCGTTATTACCTGGATCAGCGAAGACCGCGCCGCTTGGGTGCACGGAGTTCCACCAGAGAAGCCTGCTCGCTTCCAGACGGTATTGAGTGCCGATGGAAGCATAAGGTTTAACTTTATTGACGTCCCTTCCAGGGATGGCATCGTCGGTTTGTTTCCAGGAGAGGGTCTCCCTCCCGGGGGTGACCTGTCGCAATCCGACAGCCCGGTTTCTAACCGGCACCATGAGGTGTTTCATCACAGGAGTGTCCCCGATACCATTGCAATCGTCTGCCACCTGATCGGCATGCTGGGCGAAGCGTTTGATCTGTTCATCTTCCACAGCGAGTTTCGCATGGATACTGGGTGGGAAGGCGCCGCCACACCGTGGGTGCCCTGGAGCTTTCTCGAACAAGGATCCGTAAAGACATTTTGGTCGTATAGACCCTGTGGTCAAGGGCGCCTCAAAGGTCATTGGCTCTTGCCCGTCTGGATAAAGTCCTCCGCCGTGTTTAATGCTTTTCCCCGTCGCAAAGAGAACGAAAGATTGGATCGCGGCTTGTACTTGTTTGCCCATGAATTCGCTCATTCCTGGACCGCCTATTATGAATACGACAAGTCCGGTCAGCGCGAACCGCTATACGGCGATCTGTGCCGATGCCACTGGCGATGGGACCTTCATGCGCCTGCTGCTTTTCCGTGGCACGCGGAAAAGACCACCTCCATCTCTATCATGGGCGGGGGCTTCTGGATCGATTATGGGGACGGTACGTTCAAGTCAACCGGTTCGGGCGTCGGTTTTTCCTGGCTCGACCTCTACGCCATGGGATTGGCCGATGCCGAGGAAGTGCCGGACATGTTCATCGTGAGGAATCCGAAAAATGTCGACAATCCCAATGCGTTGCCTACCCACACAGGGGAAAAGGAGATCGTTACGATCGATCAGATCGTGGCCGCCGAAGGCCCGAGGGTGCCGGGGACCGCCCAATCCAAGAAGGTGTTCAACGCTGGCTTTGTCTACTTGCTGGCGCCTGGCCAGACGCCCTCGGGCGATCTGCTTGACCTGCACGTGACGTACCGGGATAAGGTTCCCGAATATTGGTCTCACATCACGGGCGGGCGGTCCCAGGTCACCACTGTGGTCCCGCAGATCGCCAACAACCGGCCTCCGAGAGCCGTCGGAACGATCCAGGGGCTGGTGGTGAAGGAGGGAGGGCGGGCGGTGGAACTGGAGGTCAGAGACTATTTCAGCGATCCGGACGGCGATCCACTGACCTACGTGGTCACCTCCAGCGATGATGAGGTAGCCGAGGCCGGCATGTCCGGCAGCACCGTTAAGATCGAGCCGGGATCTGCCGGGCAGGCGACCGTAACGGTGACGGCGCAAGACGGGCGGGGAGGGCTTGCCTACCAGACGATCGGGATCGTGGTGGAGGCGAAGCCTGAGGAAAACCCAACGGACTTCACCTTCGTGCCCGTCGTCCTGAATGCTGAAGGAAGAAACAACGCCTTCTTCACCTCGGAGCTGACCCTGACCAACCGGGGGACGGAGCTGGCGACCCTGGACTTCACCTACACGGCCCATACCGGTGGAGGGAGCGGGACCGTCCGGGAATACCTGGAGCCGGGGCGGCAGTGGATCGTTCCCGACGTGGTCGAGTTCCTCAGAGAACGGGGTCTACCCATACCCGATACCGGAAACAGGATCGGGACCTTGCGGGTGGCGTCCCCCAGGCTGGGCTCATCCGATATAGGGGTCACGGTACGGACAACCACAGCAGTGCCTGACGGTCGCGCCGGCCTGGCCTATGCGGGTGTTCCGGTGGAGGCAGGCTTCGATGATTCCGTGTATCTGTGCGGCCTTCGCCAGAACGAGCAGGACCGCTCAAACGTGGCCTTGCAGCACATGGGAACGCCCGAGGACGGACCGATCACCTTGAGGGCGACGGTGTATTCGGGGGATGCGGAGATTTCAGAAGGTCATCAACTGGAGGATAGGATGCTGGCTCCGGGCGGGTTTTATCAGTACAACGGCATTCTGAACAAGGCCGGGTTCACTAACGGCTATGTCAGGGTAGAGCGGATCGAGGGAACCGCGCCCTTCTATGCCTACGGGGTGATCAACGACCAGGCCAACTCGGACGGCTCCTTCGTCTTTCCGGTCAGTGAGAACTCACTGGTTGGGAGCTTCCGGCACACCCTGCCGGTGATCGTCGAGACCCGAGACTTCTCGAGCGAGCTGATGGTGACCAACTTCTCGGGGGAAAACAGGAGAATCCACTTCCGCTTCGTGGCCGACGGCATCCGGACGGACGATCACACGGCCAGCTTCACCCTCACCCTTGCAGCCGGTGAGCAGCGGATCATTCCCGACATCATCGACACCGAATTGCGCCGGAAGAGTGCCGAGGGCGTGGGTTCGGCCAGGGGTGGGTTGGTCGGGGCCTTATTGGCCACATCGGCAGGGAGCGGAGACATGAGCGGGATCGTGATCGGGGCCCGGACGGGTTCCCCTGACGGGGGCGGCGGGCAGTACGGCGTCTTCTACAACGCCGTGCCGAATCGTGCCGCCTTCACCACCAGCGCCCGGGTCGACGCCCTCCAGCAGAACGGGGAGAACCGCAGCAACCTGGCCCTGGTCAACACAGGAGAGGTGGACGGGAGCGAGAGCGTCTTCCATCTCGAGATCTACGACGGAGAGTCGGGCAGGCTGGTCAAGACCCTTACCCGGACGGTCCCGGCCCGGGGCTGGCGCCAGATCAACCGTATCCTGGGCAACCACGCCCCGGCAACCACCCAGGGGTATGTCCGGATCCTGAAGGTCTCGGGCAACGACCCGTTTCTGGCCTACGGAGTGATCAACGATGGGGGCGTGCCCGGGGAGCGGAGCGGCGACGGGGCCTACCTGCCCGCGTGGAAATGAGTAAAGACAACTCCTGAACAAACCCGTACCGGTTCTCACACGGTACTGCCTCTCGACAATGTTCCAGGGCACCAGGGCGTTTTGGGCGGGGGCCCGGTCCATGGGGAATAAGGTGACGACAACATACTTATCGGAAGTCGGCGATAGTTACTCCGATTTCGGGGTCAAAAGAGCCGCTTCGTGACGATGGAGATGTGTTAAGGGACGCGAAGGGCGATTAATATCATCGGGAACTGTCGGCCAACACGGGAGTATTCCCCGAACTCCTTCCACCTCAAGGAGTTGAAGAAATGTTCCCGGCTCCGGCGTGCCGAAGGGCAAACCGAAGCCGGTGACGGGAGGACTCCCCTGAAATCGCGCCTTGATCGGCACGGAGGAGAGGGGCGATTAACATCCATTCCTCGCCCCTCGGGGTCGCTCCCGTCTCATCGATCCCTGCGGGAAGAAAGGCTGATCATAAAATCGCTCTGGATTATCTGGCCGTCCCCGGTGCAGGGGAAAGTCGCCTGCCTCAAGCAGCTCGGCATCGACCCCAATCTACTTCCAAAACGCATCTACGCCGGCCGCGCCATCGGGCGCATCCGGTATTTCCACATCAAGATGCTCGTGGCCGTCGAGCAGGACCGGGCCGTTTTCACCTGCATCGACCCCGGCATGGGAACCCCTGGCGAATTGCGCTCCTGGGGAACGGCCCACCGACCGCGTTGGCAGAAGCTCCGCGAGTCCGGCCGGCGGGTCGAGGTGGTTGCGGTCGCCTGGGAGCAGGAGCTGCTGGACCGCGCCGCACGGGTGCTGCATTCCTGGATAGCTGGAGACATGACTGAGACCGACAGAGAACTTCTTGCTCTCCGCCAAGCCATCTCCAGCGCCGACTGGGAAACTGTCGAACGCTGGGGCGGCCTCGATGCCGCCCTTAAGAAAATCAACCAACTGAAGCAGGAAACGCCGCCGTTAAACGGCCGGGGAATGATCGACGACTTCCACCTCTGGGGGTCAAGGCGGTGTCGTCGTACAAACGCGCCACCGAAAGACCCCCGGTGGCGCGTGTAGGTGGCGCGTGCTTTCAACAGCCACAACACTTTTCTCTCAGAGGGCGAAGCCCTCGCCGTTGTATTTTGGGACTTTCCCGAAACGCCGCATTGGACGCGGGATAACACTGATTTCCCGCGTCCAATGCGACACAGCGATGCGAGGCTGTGCCTCGCGTGTCCCCCTCCCGCCCGGCGCGCCAGCGCGCCGCACGAGAGGGGTGCTGGTGGAGGGAGCGACCCTCCTTTTTTGGCCGCTGGTGCGGCACCGGCGAGCGTTCACCGGCGCACACAGTGGCGCACGATAAACACTCCCCTTGAGGGGGGTCGCTCCCTCCACAGTGATCCCTGCGGAATTTATTTGTCATTGATGTAACACACTGTATACAAATGACTTATGGATTCCCATAGAGTATCCTGCCCCCCATTATGCCCCCCAGAAAAAATCAGATTTCCCTGGCTCTTCGTGGCCGTATCGGGACGATTCGACCGGACCGGGTTGCGACCACGGGACCGCTGAGCGAGCCGACCATTCCGGTCTCCCCACAGGCGGCGGGACCTGCGGTCCCTGAGAGGGAAATCGGTCCAGGAGGCGTTTCGGGGTGCTCTGCTATGCCAGAGAGTGAGAAAGTCCAGCCTGCCCGGCAAAGCTCGCGGATTCAGGGGTCAGGAGGACACCGTCGAACGCCACGCCAGCCTCGATGTCGTCATGGAGAAGATCGTCCAATGGGAGCAGGAAAACCCGGCCTCCAACGGCCGAGGAATGATCGACGATTTCCGCCTCCGGGGGTCAAGGACGTGGCGTCGTATGGGTGACCACCTTACAAAAGGGGGGTGGCGCACGTAGGTGGCGCATGAGGTGGCGCGTCCCTTCAACAACCCCAACGCTCCACTCTCAGAGGGCGAAGCCCTCGCCGTCGTGGTCCAGACTGTTCCCGGAAACCCGCATTGGACGTGGGTTGGCACGGATTGCCCACATCCTATGGGGTAAAGCCCCGTGGGGCGCCGGCATCGCGTGTCCCCGCCCCGCACGCCGCGTCGTGGCGCCGCACAGGAGGGGGAGGAAGTGGAGGGAGCGACCCCCCCTTTTTGGCCGCTGGTGCGGCACCGGGCAGGGGGAGGTGGCGCGCCCCTATGGTCACACCATCTCCCCTCCCCGGCGGGGGTCGCTCCCTCCACAGTGATCCCTGGCGGGAAGGCCATCGAACGCTGCCGAGGTCAGGGCCGATCAACCGATCGGTCCGGCCCTCGACTCCCGCCGGCCAGGTAGCCGGCCCAGTCATCCATGAGCCGGCGGCGACGCTCGAACAGGTCCGAGCGCCGGTAGGCTGCCTTGATCTGGCTGCGGACCTTGTGCGCCAGGGCAGCCTCCGCCACCTCGCGAGGATGATCGGTCTCTTCGGCCGCCCAGTCCCGGAAGCTCGACCGGAAGCCGTGCGGCACCGCCGCAACGTTCAACTCCCTGAGCAGTTCCGACAGCGCCGTGTTCCCGATGGGTTTGCCCCCAACGCTCGGAAACACCAGCGGACTGCTGCGAGAGAGCCCCCGCGCCTCCTTGAGGATCTCCAGGGCGCGACGGCACAGCGGGACCCGGTGCTCGCGATTCCCCTTCGTGCGCGGGGCCGGGATGCTCCACACACCCTCGTCGCTGTCGCTTCTCGGGCCATCGAGGCCTCGGTCATGGGAGAGGGAAAAGGGAGCGGCGGGGGTGATGGAGGGGCCAGGGGAGAGCTCTCCCCGGTCGGGGGTTCGAAGGGGCCGGAGCCCCTCGCCAGCCCCAATGTATTACATTGGGTAGGCTGGCTCCCCGGCACTACGCGTTGCGCCGCCGGCCCCGCTGTCCCCGCCTCGCACGGCCATCGAGCGCTGCTTCGGCCTGCGGCCCTCGGCTCGGGCCGGCCAGGTAGCCGGCCCAGTCATCCATGAGCCGGCACCGACGCTCGAACAGGTCCGAGCGCCGGTAGGCCGCCTCGATCTGGCTGCGGACCTTGTGCGCCAGGGCAGCCTCCGCCACCTCGCGAGGATGATCCGTTTCTTCGGCCGCCCAGTCCCGGAAGCTCGACCGGAAGCCGTGCGGCACCGCCGCGACGTTCAACTCCCTGAGCAGTTCCGACAGCGTCGTGGTCGCGAACGGCTTGCCCCTAACGCTCGGAAACACCAGCGGACTGCTGCGAGAGAGCCCCCGCGCCTCCTCCAGGATCTCCAGGGCGCGACGGCACAGCGGGACCCGGTGCTCGCGATTCCCCTTCGTGCGCGGGGCCGGGATGCTCCACACGCCCTGGTCGCAGTCCATCTCGGTCCAGACCGCCCCGCTAACCTCGCCGGAGCGTGCCGCCGTGAGCACCAGGAACTCGAACGCCAGCTTCACCGCCGGCCTCGCCCTCGACGCCCGCACCGTCTCGATCGCCGCGGCCACCTCCGGATGCGGCAAGGCCCGCCTGTGGCGCACGCCGTTGCCCTGTGCGCCCAGCACCGGGCCGATCCGGTCGCAGGGGTTGTCGGGCCGCAGGTCCATCGCCACCGCCCACTCCATGACCGCGCGGATGCGCTGGCGCAGCTTCCGGGCCGTGGGCGCCGTCTCGTGCCAGATCGGAGCCAGAATCCCGACCACGTCGGCACTGGACACTTCGGAAACCGGCATCCCGCCGATGCGAGGCAGGGCGTAGCGCTCCAGGCTGCTGAGCCAGAGCTGGGCATGCTGAGGGGAGCGCCAGCCCGGCCGCAGCTGATTATAGACCTGGCAGGTCGCCTCGGCAAAGGTGGGTGTCGACTCGGACCGCCGCTTCTCCGAGAGGGGATCGCCGCCCTCCCGGGCCAGCTTCCGGTTGGCGAAGGCCTTCTCCCGGGCTTCCTTCAGCGAAACCAGGGGGAATCCGCCCAGCCCGAGCTCGGCGCGGCGGCCTCGGATGGTGAGGCGCTGAATCCAGCCCCGGCTGCCCGAGGGACGCACGTCGAGATAGAGGCCCTGGCCGTCACAATAGCGTCCGGACTGGCTCACGCTGCGGACAAAGAGGGGCGTAAGGGCGTTGTCGGGATGCTGGCCGGAGGGCTTGCGTTGCTGGGAGCGTCTGGAAAGCATTATACCCCCCATTATACTCACCGAACTAGGTGGGATGCAAGGGTATGGCGCGGGACGCTATGGGAATGGATGGATGCTCAAGAATGCTCATAACAGACTGCAGATAAGTCAGTTATGTACACTATGGGACTTGGTTGGACGATCAGTCCATTCTGAAGAGGCATTCCCTGCGGGAAGGCTGTCGAGTCAGCCAGGAAGCCGCCAGCGGAAAACAGCAGACCACAAATGGCCCTCAGGCCGAGAGAGGCACGCTCACCGTCGGGGTTGTCAGTTCAGGCAAGGGCTCGCCGCGACAGTTTCCATTCGCCGAGCAGATCATTGCCCAGAACCCATGCCGCACAAAATGCGATATCCTGAATCAGCCGATCGACGCCCGGCACAGCCTCGAGGCCTGGCGGCTCTACGGCAACCGGGTTCGTCCACACAGTGCGTTGGGATCGGTTAGTCCGGAGAAGTTCCGTCTGGCGGGAGAGACAGGCCGTAGAAAAGCCGGTCGCTACGCGACCTTGGAAAATTCTCCGAATTTTCCACTTTCCTGCCTCGACGACGCCGATTGTTTTCCGGCAGCAGACCACAAATGGCCCTCAGGCCGAGAAGGGGAAGCCTGGAGGATGCACGCAACCCGATATCTCCGATCCGCAGGAGGGGCGGCTTGCCACTCCACTTTACGGCCTCGGACTCAGGGTTGATACTCGGCTGACCTGTCCGCCAGTAACCGTTCGGTCAAGCCGTGGAGTCCATCCGCCGTCCGGGGGAGGCGTAGCGAGCAGAACCGACGGATCGCCTGTGATTGCAGGCACCTCCAACCTCGTCCGGGTCCGAGCCATCACGGCCTGACCGAACAGTTACGTCCGCCAACGTCCTGAATAGTCCAGTGGATTCCCGTTCAATTAGAGGGATGTAATGAGGGGAATAAAGCGGGATTATGCACATTAAGTCCTTTATAATAAGTGTGTTACAACTGAACGATTTCAGCCGCATAGGCGGCGAATTAATCGCGTCGCTTGAGGACGCGCTGTCTTTCCTGATCTATCCAGCGACCCGGTGAGAAGTGCGGGTTTCGCCCAGCCATGCGACGAAAGCATCCTTGTCCGGCTCATATTTCAGCAATTGCAAACCGGATTGCATGGAGCACTGCTCCAAACTTCTTCGATTAAAGTACTGCAAGTGAGCCGGAGTGTGATTGTACTCCCAGTTCTTCCAGATCTCGAAGGGAGAGGAATCGTTCCAACCCACAGGCTGCGATGGAGCGGTTACAAAGATCGTCCCTCGTTCGGACAGCCAGTTGGAACAAAGCCGGAGCACATGAACGGGGTTTGGCAAATGCTCAATGACATGGGTCATGGAAATGACATCATAGGGACCCAACCCTTGAATCTCGTCCTCTTTCGATTCGAGTGCTCCCACCAGATAGTGGTCCACCCACGGACATAACTCTGCCGCCTCCGGGCTGATATCCTGGGCTACCGCAACAGTTCGACAATCGAGCAGTTTCGCCGCCAGGGAAATAAAGCTCATACCGCTTCCGATCTCCAGAACTCGATCGAATCTCCTGCCGGCCGGCAGCATGCTCAGGATCTCAGCCAGTCGCTTCCGATAGAAATCCAACGCCATCTTCGCATGATCGCCGTGATAAGAGGGGTGACCGACGAATTGGGGAAAGCGAATATAGAGGGCCTCGAATGCCTTTGGAGGGGGAAGCGGGCTCAGGAATATCAGCCCGCATTCGGAGCAGCAGACCAGATCGAAATGCTTGGGACCGATTCCCCGGACATTGTAGGACGTCGCGTTGAGCAGACCCATGTGCCTGGTGGCGGTTTGACCGCAGCAGATGGGACAGTCCCTCTCAACCTCGGTCTTGAAAGGTCTTGTGATCCAGCTTTCGATCCTGGCGCCGAGGTACCATGGAATGTGTCTCGGCAAAGTGATCGTTGTGCTCATTCAACTATCTGAAGTGCGACAGGTGCAACGATGTGAATAACGGGAATGTGACCGACAACCGGTTGCATTTTGGCCGGAGGGGGTAGCTGGTCTCCTGGAGCTCGACCAGGGTGGCCGTCGGATGTCAAGCGGCTACCGCTTCCGGACATGAGGAACGATGCCAGAATCAGGCATTGAAGAAAAGCATATTATCGGCAGGGTCCGCTCCCGCCCTGGCGGCGATGATGGCCCCGCTCCCGCCCAGGCCCGGTAGGGCACAGGGAAAGAATGCGCTGGCTGGTCGAGGCGATTCCGTTCGGCGATACCGGGTAGTGACGCTTCCTGCTGAACGGCTGGGATCACGACCAGGGAAACCGGGCCGGCTTGAGACCCGCTGGGTTTCCCGTGGCCGGAAAGCGTCCATTCGACTCCCCGGCCGACCGCCGCCAAGTTTGCCCGGCCTCGAACAGAATCCGGCGCCTGTGGAGAGATCCGTCGTTGCGGACATAGCCACCTCGGCCGTCAACTGGCAACTGCAAGATGCCAGAGCCCATCTGCCTTGGTTTTCTCGCAGTATTCCATGAAGACAGTTTTTGCTACACTAGAGGGAAATTCGTGAGCCGGTAACTATCATGCTATTGTCACGGCCAACCAGAGGTTGAACCTGACATCAAGGAGACGGCGCCGATGGAGATCAGTACCGAGCGAGAAAATACGCTCCTGGTTGCAAAGGCGGGAGGTCGCCTCGACAGCATCAACGCGCGAGAGTTCGACGATGCCATGAGATCCGCGATCAGCGAAAGCGACCAGGTTGTGATTATGGATCTGGAGAATGTCTCGTACGTTAGCAGCGCGGGCCTTCGGGTGATTCTGCTGACCGCCAAGACCCTCCAGCGAAGGGGCGCGAAGCTGCTGATCTGCTCGCTCTCGGAGCCCATTCGGGAGGTCTTCGAAATCAGCGGCTTCGACAAGATCATCCCCATTCACGCGAATAGGGTCCAGGCGCAAGCCTCTATCAGTTAGTTAGCTGTGCATTCTGCGAGGGTCGTTCACACGGGCTAAATCCGAGAAACTGATAGGAGCGAAGACCATCAGTTCAAGGAGGAAGCCCGCATTTCTCACCAGGGGGCGCAACCATGGCGCCGGATTTTCCCTTCAGCCTGTGCTCGCGACCGAAGAGCGTGGCAAGGCGCTACTGTCGGGGGAGGCTGTCTCCGCCAGGACATGCCTGAGCGCACCTGGCGCCCCCGGTAGCCCAAAGGCTTCAATTCGGGACCCGCAAGATGCTGAAGGCAAATTGTCTTCCAAGACGTACCCAGCGATCCGATGAGAAATGAGGGCCAGGTGCGCTTCCTTTTCCAGTGGTTTCCCCGGGGGCGGTTTCCGGATGTCCCCCTGTGCGCCAGAGCGGCCCATCGGGTGTCAGGCGGCGTTTCCTCCCGAAGGCGGGAGGCAGGTGTTTGCAGGTAAGCAAGGGAGAGTTCCCGGCAGAGCCATGGGTTCTCTGGCGGCGGGCGATTCCGGCGCGGGGATAGACCAAAAAAATGAAATTGCAGTACAAGATTCTGGTAGTGGATGACGAGCCTGACCTCGAACGGCTCATGTTGCAGCGAATGCGTCGTGACATTCGCGCCGGCCTCTACAAGTTCGTCTTTGCCCACGACGGGGTGGAGGCCCTCGACCTGCTGAAGGAACAGCCGGACGTCGACTTGGTGCTTTCGGACATCAACATGCCCAAGATGGACGGCCTCACGCTGATCGAGCAGATCCCGAAGGTTCAACCCGACATCCGCTCCGTGATCATCTCAGCCTACGGCGACATGAAGAACATACGCACGGCGATGAACCGGGGCGCCTTCGACTTTGTCACCAAGCCGATCGACTTCGACGACCTGAAGCTTACCATCGCACGAACCCTGCAGCACCTTGCCGAATGGCGTGAAGCTCTTGAATCGCGCGACAAGCTGGTTGCGCTGCAAAACGAGCTCGGCGTCGCCAGCAAAATACAGCAGTCGATCCTGCCCACCCGCTTTCCTGACGGACCCGGGTGCCATATCTTCGCCAACATGAAGCCCGCCCGCAACGTGGGCGGGGACTTTTTCGATGTCATCAACCTCGATGACGGCCGCATCGGCGTAGCCATCGCCGACGTTTCGGACAAGGGGGTTCCCGCCGCGCTCTTCATGATGTCCTGCCGCACACTGATCAAGGGCGCAGCCATCGGCAAATCCGATCCGGGAGAGGTGTTGCACGAGGTGAACCAGTTGCTGGAGGAGGACAACGAGGCCGCCATGTTCGTTACCGTTTTCTATGGCGTCTACGACCCCGACAGCCGGAAATTCCACTATGCCAACGGAGGGCACAATCCTCCTCTGGTTGTCCATGGGGACGGAAGTTCAACCGAGTTGCCCTTGACCGGAGGAATCGCTCTAGGGTTGATGCCCGATCTCGACTATGAAAACAACTCTGTGACCCTGGCTCCCGACGACTTGATCGTTCTCTACACCGACGGCGTCACCGAGGCTTTTGACGAGCAGGGAAACCAGTTCGGTACCCAGCGGCTGCGAGAGGTCTTTTCAGGTAGCGCGCTGAAAGACGTCCGGGAAGCCAACCATGCCGTATTCCAGGCCGTGGAGAACTTCGCCGGCGACACCCCCCAGTCCGACGATATCACTTGCTTGACACTGCTGCACGGTCGCAACGACGGCTGATCGCGATGATCTCTTTGTGTCTCGAAACCCGAATCGAGGAATTGCAACGGCTCGACGCGGCCGTTGAGGATCTTGGGCGTCAGGAGCAATGGCCCCCAGACCTCATTTACCAGGTCAAGCTCGTTCTGGAGGAGGTGATCGTCAACATCATCAACTACGGACACGCCGAGGGGGAGCACAAGATCGACGTCGACCTGATCTCGGAACCGGATGCCCTCAGGATCACCATTGCCGACGACGGCCGCGCCTTCGATCCACTGAGTCAGGCCCCCCAGCCCGATGTGGAGGCAGCGCTCGAAGACCGTCCCATCGGCGGGTTGGGCGTCTTTCTGGTGCAGACTCTGATGGACGAAGCCCATTACCGGCGGGAACAGAACAGAAATCATCTGACTCTGGTCAAGCGGAGGGGCGAATGAGTCGGGGGTGCCGGATAGCGGCAGCCTTGCTGGTTACCTCGAGCGCCCTGTTCCCTGGGCAAACGAGGGGCCTCGCCCAAGAGGTTGGCGTATCCGAGAGTCGCATCCTTTTCGGACAATCCGCCGCCTTCAGCGGACCCGCCCGAGAACTGGGACGGAACATGCGTCTCGGAATCGAAGCGGCTTTCCACGAGGCCAATGCGCGAGACGGCGTTTACGACCGGAAGCTGGAGCTGCTGAGCCTCGACGATGCCTACGAGCCGGAAGCCGCCATCGCCAACACCCATCAACTGATCGACACACACAAGGTCTTCGCGCTCATCGGGGCAGTTGGTACGCCGACTTCACGCGCTGCCACCCCGGTGGCCGCCAGTGCCGGAGTGCCGTACATCGCACCCTTCACCGGGGCCGCCTTCCTGCGGGAAGAAGAGTGGCGAAACGTCATCAACCTGCGGGCCTCCTACAGTCAGGAAATCGATACCATGATCACCCACTTGACCGACAAGCTGGGCATCAACCGTATCGGCGTCATGTATCAGGACGATTCGTTCGGCCGCGACACCTACCGCAGTTTGAGACACTCTCTGGGCCGACGTCAGCTCAAGCCGGTATCGGTGGGGGTTTATCAGCGCAACACCACCGCCGTGAAGACGTCTCTTCTCGACCTGCGTGCCAAAAATCCCGGGGCGGTGATTCTGATCGGCGCCTACAAGCCGGTCGCATCTCTGATCGCCTGGGCGCGCCACACCGGAATGAAATCCGTCTTCATGGCGCTCTCCTTCGTGGGCAGCAACGCCTTGGCCGAAGACCTGGGTCCCGCCGGCGTCGGAGTGTACGTTACCCAGGTGGTTCCTCCGCCAACCGACACCACCTACCCCATCACCGCCAACTACAACCGGGCCCTGGCGGCCTATGCCTCAGACGCAACTCCCGGATTTGTCTCGTTCGAAGGCTATCTGGCCGGTCGCCTGGCCATCGCGGCCCTTGAGCGCTGCGGCCGAATGGTGGATCGGGCCAGCTTCCTCGACAGTCTGCGCCTATCCGATCCCATCGATCTGGACGGGTTTGAACTCCGCTTCGGCGACACCGATAACCAGGGCTCGGACTCCGTTTTCCTGACGGTGATCGGCCGCGACGGTTACTATCACCCGATCGAGACGCTCCGGATCGGGGTTCAACCGTGATCGACCGGCTGCGACGCCTGCTGAAGAACCCATTCCTCTCCAGGAAATCAAAGCCTCTCTCCGGCCCTGCCGAAACCAACCCAATGCAGGCCCTGGGGGCCGCTGGCGCCGGCCTGCTGCAACGGCTGCTTGAGAGCCGATTTCTTACCGCCCTATTGAGCCGTTTGTCCGGCCTGATCGGAACCGATATTCTCCAGCGCAAGCGCGGCCTGGCGGTGGATCTGCTGCAACGCCTGCGCGAAGGACGAATCGGCCTCGGAATGCAGCTCTATATCGGGATCGGCGGGGCTGTGGCCATCACCTTGTCGGCAAGCCTGGTGGGCTGGTTCTCCTTCAATCAGGTGGGCGATGCCCAGAACCGAGTCAACCAGGACAGCATCCCGGAAATGGCGGCTGCCTTCGGAGTTGCACGCCAAGCCGGCACCCTGGTAGCGGCAGCCCCACGCCTGGTCACCGCCCCCACCCCGCAGGATTTCACCGATGTCGCCGCTGCGGTTGCCAAGGAAAAGAAAGACTTCGAGACACGCCTTCAAACGCTGACCCCCCGGAAGGGAGAAGAAGAAACGGTCTCACGCATCCTCGGCCACGGGAGTGAGATCATTTCAAACATCGAAGCCATCCAAGATTCGGTATCCCGGTCTTTCCTGCTGAGCGAGCGCAGCCAAGAGCTGATCACGAATCTGGAAGCCTTGCAGGACGAACTGACCGGTATTCTGGTTCCGGCCGTCGACGACCAATTCTTTTTTGCGCTGACCGGCTACCGGACCCTTGGCGAACGGCCCGCGCCCCGGGCACGGCACTTCTCGAGAAAGGAGTTCAACCACTACCGGCACATGCTGGAACTGCAGGCGAACGCGATGACCACCATCCAGCTTCTGGCAGGCGCCTCCAACCTGACGGAAGTCCCTCTGATCGAGCCGCTTCGGGAGCGTTTCGAATCCGCTCGTGACGGGATTCGACGGAGTCTGTCGGTTCTCGGCAGAGCTCCGTTGCGAGACAGAGTCACCCCGGTTTTTGACCGGCTGCTGGAACTGGGTCAGGGGAAACAGAGCAGCTTCGATTTACGCGCCCAGGAGCTCGGTCTTGCCGGCCGTCAGCGCGAACTGCTCGAGCGCAATCGCAAACTCTCTCTGGAACTCGTGGCTGAAGTCGAGGGCTTGGTGAGTTCGGCCAGTGCACGCGCCCAGGATGCCACCCGCTCTTCCACTCAAGCGATCCGCACCGGACGCAGCCTGCTGCTGATTCTGAACCTGGTCAGCATCACCGGAGCCGTGCTGATCGGTTGGCTTTTCGTCGGGCGGATACTGTTGCGCCGCCTCAAGAAGCTGTCCGGCCGCATGCGTGGCATGGCCGGCGGCGATCTGGAGGCCCAGGTCGAGATCAGCGGCCACGACGAGGTCGCAGAGATGGCGGCGGCTCTGGAAGTGTTCCGGCGTCACGCTCTGGAGGTCCAGCGATTGAACCTGGTCGAGAAACTGGCTGAAGAGTTGAAGGGAAAGAACACCCAGCTCGAGAAAACCATGGATGACTTGCGCAAGGCTCAGGATCAAATAGTCCTGCGCGACAAGCTGGCGGCGCTCGGCCAGCTCACCGCGGGGGTCGCCCACGAGATCAAGAATCCGCTCAACTTCGTGAAGAATTTCTCGGAAGTCTCCGAGGAATTGCTGGAGGAACTGGGGGAGATCCTCACCGACAACCAGGAGAAACTGAGCAAGGATGACCGGGAGCTGGTCCAGGAGATTTCCGGCGATCTCACCGGCAATCTCAAGAGCATCCGCCACCACGGCGACCGCGCCAACCGGGTGATACACGACATGCTGTTGATGGGACGAGGTTCGGGTGAGCGGCAATCGACCGACATCAACGGCCTGCTCGATCAGAGCACCAGACTTGCCTACCACAGCGCCCGAGCCACCGACAAGTCGTTCAACCTGGACATCAGGCAGGATCTGGATCCGGAGATGCAATCCATTGACGTCGTGCCCCAGGACATGGGACGCGTCTTCCTGAACCTGGTCAACAACGCCTGCTATGCCACCGATCAGAAACGGCGCACCCTGGGGGCGGCTGCTGGAGAACAGGCCGATGGGGAAGGCTCCCGGGGAGTGGATCTTTCCGACTACAGCCCGACCCTGTGGCTCAGCACCAAGCGTCTGGAGGACCGGGTCGAAATCCGTGTGCGGGACAACGGGAGCGGCATTCCCGGGGAAATCGTGGATAAGATCTTCAACCCCTTCTTCACCACCAAGCCCACCAATGAGGGCACCGGGCTCGGGCTGGCCCTGTCCAACGATATCGTGCGAGAGCATGGAGGAACCATCAAGGTGGAGACCGAAGCCGGCAGCTTCACCGAGATGTTGATCGAATTGCCGCTGAAATCGGGTGCGGCAATGGCCCCAACAGCCGACGCGGAAGCAGAGGGAGAGGGGCCGGTGCTCTCTCCGGGTAATCCGGATAGGCCGGAGGCCAGGGACTCCTGATCGAGGCGTGGCTGTTGGACCGCCTGTACCCCCTTTGTGGGGACTCCCGAAGCCCCCGGGGAGAGACGGAAGGAATCGCAGAGTTGATGGCTGCACGCCAAGCGTCCCGACAGGTTTCGACCGACCCTCGAAGGCGGCCTGGGCCGAGGAATGGCACCACCCGGGTGAAGTGCGCCCTCCTGGCAGGGCTGGTCTGGACCCTGTCGGCGACCACCGGATTCGGCCAGCACGGCGCCCGGCAGGAGGCCGACCCTCCCCCCACGCTGCAGAGCGGTCTGGGGGAAAAGTTGCCGGGCTGGCTCACCCTGGCCGGCGAGTTCCGCTTCCGCTTCGAAAACCGACAAGGCCTGGGCTACCGCGAGGACAGCGACGACGGCTACGGACTGACCCGGACCCGTCTGGAGGTGGGGATCCGGCCGGCCTCCTGGCTGAAGTTCGGCTTTCAGGGACAGGATTCCCGGGCTCCGGGCATCCGGAAGGGGCTGGCCAACTCCGGCGCGGTCCGCGACCCGATCGACCTGCGCCAAGCCTATGCCGAGATCGGCGCCAGCCGGTCCCCGGCGTCACTGAAGGTGGGCCGGCAGGCGCTGATCTACGGCGACTCGCGCCTGGTGGGGGCTCCGAACTGGTCCAACACCTCCCGCGTCTTCGACGCCGTGAAGCTGCAGGTGCGGGGATCGGGGGCCAAGCTCGACCTTTTCTCGGGCTCGGTGGTGCGGAACGACCCCAACCGTCGCTTGAACCGGTCGGTCGAGGGAGAATACCTGCACGGCCTCTACGGCTCCCTGGAGAACGCGATCCCGGGATCCACTCTCGAACCCTACCTGCTCTGGCAGACCAAGTCCTCGGTGGTCAACGAGTTGAACGCACCCGGAGATCTGGACCGTTATACCCTGGGATTCCGGGCCTGGGGCAAAGGGCTCGGGCCCTGGGACTACAACGCCGCCCTGGTCCGCCAGTGGGGGCAGGCGGCAGGCGCTGAAATCCAAGCCTGGGCCGGCTACGGAGAACTGGGCTATTCGATCGAGGCCAGACTGAACCCGCGCCTCCATGTCCACTACAACTTCGGCTCGGGCGACAAGGACCCCGACGACGGCCGAATCGAGGGGTTCGTGGACCTCTATCCCACCACCGCCTTTTTGTACGGCCGCGCCAACCGGGTCGGTTGGCGCAACCACAAGGACCTGCGCCTGGGGAGCGAGTTCAAGCCGCACTCCAAGCTGACGCTACTATTGGAATTCCACTCCTTCTGGCTGGCCTCCAAGACCGATGCCCTCTACAGCCCGGCCGGCCGAGTGTCGGTCGCCCCGCCCCCCGGGGGCGCCCGGGACGCAAAGGTCGGCAACGAAGTCGACGCCATCTTCACGGTGCCGGTGACGGAAACCTTCAGCCTGGGAGGCGGCGTCGGACACCTGCTCCCCGGCCCCTTCCTCAAGGCCAACACCCCCGGCCAGGCACACACCTACTCCTACCTGTTCACCAGCTACAAGTTCTGAGCGGGAGGGCGGTCCGTCCACTAGTTCAGGTTGTTCACACGGGGCAAAACAGACAGGCCGTTGGGGAACGCCGGTTCGTAGAAGGCGAACAACTCCACCCAACGCCGATGCTTCTCTCATCCCCGCGCATGCGGGGAACAGTGCTATACTGTCGTTGCTCCCTGGCCGGGAGGAGCGGCATTCCTGAGGGACCGAGAATCCCGGCGCCTACTCCTCCCCCGAATCCCGAATCACCCGGTTCATCCCCGCGCCTGCGGGGAACAGATAGGTGTATTCCTGAAAGATTTTTTCTGTATCGGTTCATCCCCGCGCCTGCGGGGAACAGGCGTGACGCGGAATATCGTGGAGAGGATTTCCGTGTGAGAGGTCGGATATTGTGGTCCAGAAACCATCCGCCGCGGTCGTCCGACCAATCAACCCCGAATGCCACGGCCTCGTCGTCAGATCTCGTAGATCGGCGCGTCCTACGGGGCATCCTGGACAATGTTCTGGCAGCAGGGGTGGCCTGGCTCGCCGTCGACAGGCCCGAAACGCTGCTCGGCGATTGTGAAGTGGCTGTCGGGATTGCTTCCGGCCTGTCGGGCCACTGCGATGAGCGCCCAATGGCGCCGCTGGTAGACGTCGCAGTACTGTAGTCGGGTCCAGAGGAATATCCGCCCAGACCCGCTCATGTAGCCCTTGACCAAATCAGAGGGAACGCACAGCGCAGGGGTGTACAGGTAGAGTCCTTGCTCTCCGGGCATGACCACGACTCCGCGCTGAAGCTCGGTAGAGGTCATCCATTCGGTCGGTTGCGGGGCAATGCGGTTGGGTAAGGCCACCGTTCCCCATCCCGTGGTGAGAGTGACGTTGAGAGCTGGCGACCCGGCAGAATGGCCTGGTCGTTGGCTGCGCTGTCGGCCTGGGGGCCGCGTATGTTAGACTATCGGCATGAGTGACACTACCCAAATCATCCTTGCCATCATTGGAACCGGCGTTGCACTGCTCGGTTTTCTCTGGCGCCTGGATGTTCGCATGGGCGCCATGGAGCATCGCCTCAACTCCCGCATCGACGCCCTGGAAGGCCGCATGAATTCCCGCATTGACGCCCTAAGTTCCCGCATCGACGCCCTCTATCAGGCTCTCTTCAACCACAAAGACCCCGCCGCTTAGATCAAGCAATACGCCCGCCTGCAGGCTGCGCTCCCTCCGGTTCATCCCCGCGCCTGCGGGGAACAGGCATTGATCAGGTTGCCGATGCAGGCCGCCAACGGTTCATCCCCGCGCCTGCGGGGAACAGGTAGGCCATTCGTCAAGGTCTTCGAGGTCCTCCGGTTCATCCCCGCGCCTGCGGGGAACAGATTTTGCCGGTCGTGACCGAGAGCCCCCCATACGGTTCATCCCCGCGCCTGCGGGGAACAGCATCCCATTTATCGGATTGTGCTGGGTACACACGGTTCATCCCCGCGCCTGCGGGGAACAGATCCATCGCGGATTAGCTCTGTGCGACTACTACGGTTCATCCCCGCGCCTGCGGGGAACAGGGCAATGCCGATCTAACGACGCAATCCTTCGCCGGTTCATCCCCGCGCCTGCGGGGAACAGGTCAACCACGGCCGCAAAGTGGACGCGTCAACCGGTTCATCCCCGCGCCTGCGGGGAACAGTCCCTTGTCTCCCTTGAAGTGGCCGTTGGATGCGGTTCATCCCCGCGCCTGCGGGGAACAGGGACCGTCCGGACAGGGTGATTACGTCGGACACGGTTCATCCCCGCGCCTGCGGGGAACAGGCAAACCATCCCACGGAAAACCCTTGCCAATGCGGTTCATCCCCGCGCCTGCGGGGAACAGCCGAGCAAATCCTGCGAGACGATGAAAACATCCGGTTCATCCCCGCGCCTGCGGGGAACAGTCCATAACGGTAGAGTCCGCGTGATTTGGACCCGGTTCATCCCCGCGCCTGCGGGGAACAGTTGTTGATATCCAGCAGGATTTGTTCGGCCGTCGGTTCATCCCCGCGCCTGCGGGGAACAGGGTGCCCATCGTGCCCAATCTTTTCGGAACGCCGGTTCATCCCCGCGCCTGCGGGGAACAGTGGCCTCGAGCGCAGCCTCGAACGCTGCCATTCGGTTCATCCCCGCGCCTGCGGGGAACAGCGTACGGTTATCTTTCAGGATGCGTGACCTGTCGGTTCATCCCCGCGCCTGCGGGGAACAGTTCTCGAATTCCAGGCGGGAGTCCTTGCCCTCCGGTTCATCCCCGCGCCTGCGGGGAACAGGCAGCAACACGGCGCTGCTCGATAGCTGCGACCGGTTCATCCCCGCGCCTGCGGGGAACAGTTCAGCCAGCGGGTCATTGCTCGCGCGGTGGCCGGTTCATCCCCGCGCCTGCGGGGAACAGTCATCGCCCTCGACCCCGACGGCCGGCATGGTCGGTTCATCCCCGCGCCTGCGGGGAACAGCGCTCAAGGCGCAGGGGACGTACACCCCGGATCGGTTCATCCCCGCGCCTGCGGGGAACAGTTTCCATATTGATTGCGAGTGAATTTTTCTAACGGTTCATCCCCGCGCCTGCGGGGAACAGTTCCGAATGCCGGGGATTTCCTTTCCAGCCGCCGGTTCATCCCCGCGCCTGCGGGGAACAGCACCACTCCAGAGAAATGCGGCTAGCGGATTTCGGTTCATCCCCGCGCCTGCGGGGAACAGGTCAATAGCATGTCGTGCAAACCACAGATGCGCCGGTTCATCCCCGCGCCTGCGGGGAACAGTTTTACGAATAGACACGGCCCATTTCCAAAAACGGTTCATCCCCGCGCCTGCGGGGAACAGTCAGTAACTTCAGAAATTGCTTCGTCCATTGCCGGTTCATCCCCGCGCCTGCGGGGAACAGATGAAACGGTTGACTTCCGCCCATACCTCATCCGGTTCATCCCCGCGCCTGCGGGGAACAGCCGAGCCATCCGCTGCCTGATTGCTCTTCCAAGGGTTCATCCCCGCGCCTGCGGGGAACAGACTAGTCTTTATGTCATTGATGTATTGGGAGTTGTACGCTGCGATGATCTTTACCAACATTCCACACGCCCGCGGCGGTCGCCAAAACTTCCATTAGCACACACCTTTTTCCGGTGGCGGGGCAAAGCTGACGAGCTTCAGCCCGTCAAACTCCCGAGGCATTCGGCGGTTGATTCCCACGGTGTCGAAGTCGAAGCCCTGGTCGGTGGGGGCTGCCCAGCAGATCACGGCGTCGCCGTCTTCGATCCCGCCCCGGACCTGCTCCCAGATTCGCTCCCGCACCCGGGCCGAATAGTACCCTACATAGACACCGGCCCGGATTTCCAGCAGCCATACGGCCAGTCTCCCCCGCAGGCGCGGTGGAACGTTGTTAACCACGATAACCATCATCGCCGCTCTGCTCCTCTTCGAACGCCGGTCCGATCGCTTCAGGGGGTGGCTCGGGCCGGGGCAACTCTCCCGCGGCCAGCACCTCCTCAATGCCTGGAATGATCTGTCTGAGGAGTCCCGTCTTGCGGAAGCTGTCGCGGCAGGCCAGCCGCACTGCCCGCTCGATGGGCATGTCGAGCTTCCCTTTCTGCAGGCGCCCGGCGATGCGGAAAGCCTCGGGTACAACCGTCTGCAGCTTCCACAGATCGGCGATGTCGTAGACGAAGCTTCGCGGCTTGCCGGTGTGGAGGAAGCCGATGGCGGGAGCGTATCCCGCGGCCAGCACTGCCGCCTCGCTGAGTCCGTGCAGGCAGGCGGTGGCGGCCGACAGGCAGCGGTTGGCCACATCGGCGCCGTCCCAGTCGGCGGGATCGTAGCGGCGCCCCTTCCAGACAACGCCGTGGCGCTTGGCCAGCAGCCGGTAGGTGTGCCGCACGCGCTGTCCCTCGATTCCTCTCAGTTGATCGATGGAGCGTTTGACAGGCGGGTCCTGGCCGAATCGCAAGGCGTACATCTTGCGCACGACCCGCAGCCGCGCGGACGGATCGAGAGCCAGTTGCGCCTGCCACAGAAGCTTGTCGGACCGCGCCCCGCCCGGTTGCCCCGCGGAATAGAACCGGACGCCCGCCTCGCCGACCCAGGTCACCAGGGTTCCGGCCCTGGCCGCCAAGGCAATGGCGGCATGGCTGATGCGCGCCCCGGGCTCCAGCATCAGGCAGGCGATGCCCCCGATGGGGATATGGGTCCGCACGCCATCGGCGTCGATGGCCACAAAGGCCCCGTCCACGACGTCGATCTGCGCGCGTTCGACAAAGAGCAGCGCCGCGCGTTCCTTGAGTGGAATCGGTTTCGGAGGCGGAAGGCCTGGCAGCATCATCCTGTCCGACGGATCAACATGAGCCCGCAACCCCAGGCCTTGGCTCGACCGAACCCCACCGCCAGCGCAGCCAGGAACGCACCCGGGTCGGTCACGGCGAGGACCCCCGTCAGGTCGAGAATGCCGAACGTGGCCCCTTGACGGCGCCTGCGGCCCAGCTCTATGGTCGAGTAGCCTTCGACCAAGGTCCTTCGCGGTTCGAATCCCCGGGCAGTTCCCTGGCGGGTCATCCAGGACTCGGCCGCGGCCTGCGCCGTGCGGTCCCGGATGGCAGCGCGCTTCCCGCCCTCGGGAGCGGTCCGCAGGAGATCCATGACCACGTCGACCCGCCGGCTCTTCCCACGCCTGGCGGCCTTCTCCATCCGGCTGACCAAGGCGCGGTCCTTGGTGGCGTTGGCCCGCAAGGTGAACTGCAGCCGGTCGCCCGCCCGCAGAACCGGATTGAAGACTTTGGTCTCGGGCGGATTGAACAGGCCGCTCGCTTGCGGCGGCCGGCTCGAAAGCGTGTAGAAGCGGCCCTGCCCGTCATGCCGCCAGAGGAAGTCCCGCCGGCGCTCCGAGCTGTCGGCAAAGACCGACCAGATCAGCCGGTGATGGGCGTCCGCCGAGGCTGCCGGCTCGCGGGGGTTCAGCAGCGGCAACAGCGCCGCGGCCGGAGCCTCCCGGTTCAGCGCCAGCCGTGAGAGATAGAGCGTCATTGGTGCGTCCCTGATTCGTTGGGACGGGCTATGTTTGCCGTGCGTGGCCCGAAATGCCAGGATGTCCTGTCCAGAGGCTCGTCCCACCGGATCTCCTGCCTGCTCCCGTCCAGAGGCTCCTCCGAGACCACCATCAAGGGTCTCTTCGGATCCAGTTGATCTTCCAGAAAGGGAGGAAGGTCGATGCGGGCCAGCGCCTCGACCGGGTTGGCGGCCCGGATGACTTTCGGCGCCGCCGGGGCGGACAGCGGGCAGCTTTTGCGTCCCAGGTAGAGGGTGAAGTGAGGACGGGCCAGGGCCTTCCGGACCTCTTCAGGGCCTTCCCCGCCCCACAGCGCCACACCGAAAGCGCAGTCGCTGCGATAGTCGCGCCAGGTGATCAGGGGATTATCGCCGCTGGCGAGCGCCTCCAGCGCCTCTCGCCGCGTCGCCGGCCGCTTGATGCGCGCCGTCGGTACCGTCTGCACCGTGTGAAAGTCGCGGAAGGCAACGCCCCGGGACAACACCGACACGGCGGTGCGCCAGCGCGACAGGCTCTGCTGGCGGGCCGCTTCATCCCGCCTTACGCCGAGGGCCGCGCCGACCAGGCCCAGTACCGCCGAACGGGCGGGCCAAGTCCCCGAATGACGCCTCTCGTGGCCGGCCAGATCGGCAAACGCACCCATCGGCGCGGCCAGAGTGAAGATCACGAACTCAGCCATCGGCCACCGCCCCCCTGACGAAGTCACAGACGGCCTTCAGCGTTCCCTGGCCTTCCGCCACGTTCATGATTTCGGAGGCCTCGCAGCAGGCGCCGTAGGCGGCGTCCAGGCGGTCCGCCATTGTCTCCAGGGCTGCAATGGATGCCGCCATCAGGTCTTCGCCGTCCACCGGCCTGAAAAACGCCCCCGCCAGGCTGCGCGGCTGGGCGCCGCCCTTCTCGGCTCGGATGTAGCCGGCGCGGGTCTGGTGGGCGAAGCTGTTGCGCTTCCCCGATGGCGTCGCCGTGGCCAGGGCCTCGGCCAAAGCCCCGGCGGCGCGGGCGGCGAGCTCACGGTCCCCGGCGAGATTCTGCGCCAGCAAGTCCATGTTCACGCAAGCGTAGGTATAGAACACTCCCGACCCGAAGCCGGCTTCGCCCACAAAACCCGCGCCGGAGTCCTCGGCCGGAGTCTTCAAGTCGTCGACGGCGGTATAGTAATCGTCCTCGACCTGCGCGCGGTGGGTGGTGAGCGCGTGGCTCACCTGAACGGCGGCCTCGCGGTTGAAGTCGGGATCGTCGGCCAGCATGCGTCCGAACATGGCCAAGTCAGCGGCGCCGTCGGCAGTCCGCAGGACCATCTTCTTCAGTTGTTCAACCTTCGGCAGTTTCTCTCCCGCCAGCGCCTTTCTTGCCAGTTCGATCGCCGCGGAACGTTCCTCCGGAGAGATGAAGGCCAACTGCCGGGTCCGAATGGCACCCTTCTTTGCGGCACCGGCATCCAGCTTGCCAAAGACGTCGGCCACCTTGGTGGCGATCTCGGTTACGTAGTCCTCGCTCTCGGTAGCGCCGGCCAGGGCTTTGCGGACGACCTCGCCGATCCGCTGAGTCCGATCGCCCAGATGACCTTCCAGCCCGGTCTTCATGGCCGGCGACAGGCGGGCCGCCCGCTTCAGGGCCTGGCTGGAAATCCTCAGCCTCGGCGCACCGCCGTAGATGGCCGTCTTGGGACGGCCGAGGTCGTCGCGGTTGGGATTGGAAAGAGGATAGACCGTCAGGTAATGCAGTTGCAGAAAAGAGCTCATGAATTGGCCTCCTCCGGGGTTGGTCTGGCGTCCGACGCCCCATGATAGTCGAAGCACCAGTCGGTCCGGGTTTTGTCATTCCACCAGTAAAGGTCGGCGGCGAGCCGCCGCACGTTCGCCGCGCCCTCGGCGACCTGAAGCGCACGCACCAGCGGACGCATCAACCGGCGCGGCTCCCTGGCGCGGATGAGGGCATTGAACCGAACACCGCTCAGCGTTTTCGGTTCGCCGGCTCCGAGCCGTTGAGCCGTGGTTTCCCGCCGGTCCTGCGCCACCTGGGCCAGCGCCACCGCGATCAGGGCCAGGCGGTCGGGGCCGTCCCGGCGTTGGCGCAGGTCATGCCCGGCGCCAACGAGCCGCCGGTTCAGTTCGTGCGTCGCCGAAATGCCGAGGGCGTCGGTGACGCCTGCTGCGCGCCGCAGTTCTGCACGGGCCCGCCGCGCCGAGCCCGTCTCGGCCGCAATGCAGGCGTCCCACCAACCCTTGCAGACTTCAGCTATGGAAGGGGTGTTCGTCATGCGTCCTCCCTGCCTATCCGGACCGCCTGGACGGCCTCTCCAACCGTAGCGGATCGAAGATTTTCTTTCCGAAAGGCGGCCGCCCCTCGAAGGCGGCCTTCAGTTTCGATCGCGCCCGGATGGCTTCCGCGCGACGTGTTTCCCCGAGGTCCGCCAGCCCCGGCATGACCTCCCGGTCGAAGATCGGCAGCGCGGCGGCCCGCAGTTCCTTGATCCATTCACCGGCTTCGAAGGGCCTGCCCGCCGACATCGATGCGAGCATCTCTTCGAACGGGCCTTGCGTCTCGGCAAAAAACGCCTCGCGCGCACGCTGACCGGCACCCGATGTGAGACTGCCGTCCCCGACGCCGTCTCCGACGCAGGCGGCTACGGCGAAGCCCGCCTGCTCGGCCGCTTCGACCGATGCCGCAGCTTGTCCTTCGTCCTCTTCGGACAGGGGGAACACGGGCTGTTCGGACCACAGAAAATCGAGCGGATTCATATTCTTCATGGCCCAGCCCGCCACGATCAGGCTGCAGCGCGCCCCCTCGATATCGCGCAGATACTGCTCCAGCGTCCAGGGGCGCAGCCCGCTCTCACTCTGAAGGATCACGCCCCGCCAGTTTCGATAGCCGAAATTCCCCGGCTTGGGATGACGAGGCAAGTGCTCGGGTTCTTTCCAGTAGTAGGGCGTCAGCGGATGGCGCCACCCCGAGTAGTTCGTGCCCCACGGTTTCTGTATGACTTGTGTCACCGCACCATCCCGGGCCACCAGGCGCAATCGCCGGGGCTGGCCGAAAAACACCTCGGGGTCGGGTTTCGACGGGCTGTCGCTCCCCGGCACAGTGAAGCGGGACTTCTTGCCGACAGGCTTGGAGGTCTCCGTGGCCCTCATCCAGGGCAATGCTTCCAGATCGTCCGGCTCCAGCGGCTCGCCCCTCGGCACGTTCGCCCACACCAGCGGCCACAGTCCTTCTTCCGCGGGCTTGACGAGCGTGACCATGGGCCCACCGCCGCGCATGGAGGTGCGATTTCCCGCGCCGCCGGCGGGCGCGAAGGCCTGCAGCGTGTAGAGCGCCATTGCCGCCAGCGGCAGCGGCAGCGCCTGGTACCGCCCTCGGCGCACCATCAAGTCGGCGTTTTTCTTGGCCGTACTGTCGCCCGCACTGTCGATGAACAGCATATCCGGAGGATTCCCGTCGCCTTCCAGCGCCTCCAGGTCCTGCAGGAAGCGCGGGCCCTCTCCCAACAGGTTGAAGGCCGGCGCCAGGGGTTTCATGGCTGTCCGCAGCGTGGCGGCGTCCGGAGGGTCGGCACGGTCGTCGCCGCCTTTCGGCGGATGGGCAAGATAGACCATCCCGATGAGCAGTTCGTAGCAGGCGAGGTTCAGGTCGGGCCGCGGCCAGTCGGGGCGAAGCACATCGGGCTCGGCGATCTGGTCCGGACGGATGGTGTCCCGCCCGGCGCGCCGAAGCACGGGAATCCAGGGGTCCGAAACAAGGTTCAGAATGGCCGCCATATCAGGAGTCTCGCCCGTCATTCCGCGAATACGATTCCCAGGTCGCTATTGTACTGCAACCCGCCGCAAATCACTCCGTTCTCCTCCACCGGAGCCACCAGCACCCGCTTCCGCATCCAATCCGGCCAGGCCTCGCGCACAACCCTGATCTCCGGCCGGTCCTGGTCCACGCCTTCCAGGTTTCGGTAACGCGCGGCCGAGACCAGTACTTCGGACGATTGCCAGCCGAGCGGGCCTTCGCCCGCCCACGGCGCCAGCCTCCCGCCCTTCTCACGCGCCAGCCGCAACGTCACCTGCGGCACTCCCAGACGCGTCGGGAACCGGTCGTCGTCAAAGACGCGCTGCATCTGAGGCTGGTCGTAGGAGTCCTCCGCATCGAGCACCTGGTTGAACGCCTGCTGGGCCTCGCTCATCCGCCGCCCGATCGTTTCGATCTCGAACCCCTGCAGGGCTTCCGGAACCTCCTGAGGATCGTCCCCGTGCACCGTCTCGATCAGTTCGCGCAACCCGCCGGGCGCCCGGATCGCCCCCTGATCGAACAGCGCTCTGGCGGTGCGCCATTGCACGTCCTGAGGATAGACCAGCGCCCCCGATCCGAGGACTCGTTTCAGCCAGTCCGCGCCGTCCACCCCATCCGGATCCGGCGCCAGCACGTGCAGCGCAGGCGCCGCCACGGGACGCTTCCCCGCGGGGCGCAGGTCCATGTGGCGCCACAGGCGCCCGGCCCGCTGGACCAGCGACCCGATCGGGGCCAGATCGGTGACCATCAGGTCGAAATCCAGGTCGAGCGAGGCCTCCACCACCTGCGTCGCCACCAGCACCCGTCCCGCCCTGCCGATGCCATCGCGGCCGAAACGTTTCTGCACGGCGTCTTCATGCTTCAGCCGGTCGGCCACCGTGAACCGCGCATGCAACAGGTCCACCTGGAGTCCCGCTTCGCGCAATGCCACGGCCGATGCAATGGCGCCGCTGACGGAATTGCGTATCCACACGCAGGCCATCCCCTTTTTGACGCCGGAGTGCAACAATCGTGCGGCCGCGTCTTCATCCTCCAGCCGCTGCACGGCGAGGTCGCGGCAGGTGGCCGGAACGGGATCGGGTTCTACGCTGTCGATGCCCCGGCCAACAACCGTCAGCATCGGGTAGGCATTGCCCTCTACGGCGGTTGGCCGGCGGATTCCGCGACCCTTCTGAAACGCCTTGGTAAAGCCGGCGCGCATTCCCAGCGGAAAGGTTGCCGTCATGACGATCGCGGACCCGCCCAACATTGCGTGGAACTGCAGCAGGCGCTGCAGTTGCGCCTCCATATAAGGATCGAATTCGTGCGCTTCATCGACAATGAGAATGTGGCCGGACAGCGCCCGGAGGCGGAGGGTGTTGAAACGGGTCGGCAGCACCGCCAGCAACGCCTGGTCGATAGTCCCCACCCCGGCGTCGGCCAGCAGAATCCGCCGCCGGTCGTCCGCCAGCCACGATCCGCAACTCGGGCCGCCACTCGCGTCGGACCCATCACGTCCCTGAATCTGGCGGAACCGTTCGTTCATCCCGGCTCTTCCATGCGTCAGCGCCAGCGCCGGCCAGCCGTCGAACAGCCGAGGAACGATTTCTTCCAGCCGCGCCAGCATGGCGTTGGACGTCGCCATGGTCGGCAGGGCGAAAAAGAATCCATCCCCCTTGCCGGCCTCCATCATGCGGGCGGCAAGGATCAGCGCGGCCTCGGTCTTGCCGGCGCCTGTCGCATCTTCGATGAGGGCCAGTACGGAACCGCCCGGCAAGCCGATCTTCCCCACGGCCGCCTGCATCGGACGAAGCCCGGCGGTTGCGGGAAGAACCCTTACGGCTCCCTCGGGAGACGGCCGGGCGCAATGCAACCCGGCCGCGGCAATCGCGGTTTCCGCCCGGGACAGAGCCTGATTCCAATAAAGGTCAATCGGCGTTCCCGCGTCTTGCGGACCAAACCACTCCGGATTGGAGCCGATCCAGTCCGCTTGAACGGTCAGCCCGGACAACGCCCAAGACAATTGCTGCGCTTCGGATTCCGCTATTGCGTCCAGGGACGCTCCGGGAAACAGCGGCGCGACCGCCTCGATCGCCTCTCCCGCAATCCGGGAGGCTTCGGCTCCGATCTGGTGGGCCTGATCCCTGAACTTTCTGTGGTCCAGGTGCTCCGGCGGGCCTCCGTGATGGCCGGCAACAGCGGCATAGAGTATTCTCCGGACGCTTGGCGTCGCCCCGAGCTTGCCGGAGAGCAGGTTGTCATGATCGCGCAGCAGCCGATAGCTGTGCTGCCAGTGCCGGAAGCCTGTATAGGGCCGGCCAAGCAACATGGCGCGAAAGGAAGCACTGAACTTGCCCAGATCGTGCAAGGCGACAAGAAACGACATCGCCCGGTCGGCTTGGCGGGATCCGGTCAGCGGCC